>CANLTI010000016.1 GCA_947494095.1 uncultured Pseudomonadales bacterium | reverse complement strand
GTTAGTGCCAGCGTTTCGGTATTGTTAATTATGTATTCGTTACTCTCACTGGCAGATGCCAGGGCGGACAGGCAAAGCAGTAAAATAACAACAATGGGCATTTAGCGTTCCTTAATATACGAATTGAATGAGCTCTGTGAATAAATCTGGACTCTAAGGGCATGCTCTGCCGATGTCAATCGGCTGGCAAAACAAGTGATGTCTGGAGCTGGTGTTTACAATCTATACAGGCCAATAATCACTTGTTTTGCAAAATAAGTCGGCGGATTGCCTGGCTAGCAGACTTCGAGAACGATGGCTTCCATTGCGCCGGTTGCTAGGTTTATTACACCATCGCTGGCAATGCGCTGCTTCATACGAATATTGGCGCCACCGTAGGTATCACCGAAACCAAATAAACCCCAGATGTAATCAAAGTTGCTGAGGCCATAGCTGTCGCACTGGCCAGTAAAGGGAAGTGAGTCACAGTGTTCCTGTATCAGCCATTCTCCCTCTTTTGACGCCATGTCGATGGCATGTTGCCATTGTTCTTCGCTACATTTAGCGCCGACAAAGACGTTTTCACCCTGGCTGCCGCGGGCATCTTTTATGATAAGTTGATCTTTTTGAGTTTTTAGGAAAGTTTTGCTCGGAAAGCAAAAACGCAAGGACAGGCACACCCAAAAAAAAATCTAATTATAAAGAACCCAAAACAAACAGCTATTTGACTCATCAGCCAGCCTTATCTAACGTTAAGTCATAAAGCACTGGATAAGCAGACATGACGCAACCTCGCAAGCAGTGAGTTTCGATAGACGATACCGCTTTTTACAACATCACTACACGTTGTGTGAGGCGTAGTTTTTTGTGTGGGTATGATAAATTCAACGGTAAAAGCTACGAACATCGACGCAGTTGCACTATTCGCTTGCTCCTGCGCTCCTAGCATTAGTACGTCCATGTACGTTGATCGAGCAACGCATACGGCTATTAAGCTCCATATTCGCTATCGATATCTGCGCCTACGCCGTCATGAGTAACCACCTGCACCTCGTCATCAAAATCAACCCCAAAGAAGCGACCCAATGGTCTACCAAAGAAGTGTTAGAGCGCTGGTGCTGCTTGTTTAAAGGCTCGCCGATTGTACAGCGCCATATGGCTGGTGAGGAGCTTTCAAAGGCTGAGCGAGAAGCCGTGAGTGATTGCATTGAGTGCTATCAAAAGCGGCTGCAAAACTTAAGCTGCACTGGAATAGTTCTCCTGATATTCCAGTATTAGTGCATCCATGCACGTCGTTTATGAAGTGCCTCAACGAGCCGATTGCTAGACAAGCCAATAAAGAGGATAACTGCACAGGGCATTTTTACAAAAGGCTCCTGCCTTTTGCCCTACGGGCCAGCTAAAGCTGTTCAAAAATATTCCCGATATTTTTGTGGGAAAGCCGATTCAAATCGCAAGCTCTACTGACCGAACAAGCCTTATTAAGCGCGATGGCCTATGTTGACCTTAATCCTGTACGCGCCTGCATGGCTGATACACCCGAAGCTTCAGAATATACCAGCATCAAGGGCCGCTCTATGGCTCCTGCCATCGCGGCATTAGTGAATCCCTTCACGTCACCGTGCTATTCGTGATGATAAGCGAGGCGCAACCTGCGAGCGCTTAAATATCGACATTGATGCTTGGCTATTGCAAACGCAGCATTTTGAGCGTGAGTATCAGGCCTGGTTTGCCAAGCACAGACAAAGACCCAAGCGCGCTGCCTAATATCCGCCCTAAACAAAACCTTCCAGCATTACAAAATCACTCCTGCCTGCCTAACTAAATAACCCCAAGTTATTAACTTGGGGTTATTTATGCTTTTTATTAAATTAATACGCTATTAGCGATTATTTTAGCATGACGACACGATAGTCGATAAAGCTTAGTGTCTCTTTCTTTTAGCCACGCCTGTCTAAGTTAGATTGAATAAAATGTGTGACGTATTTATTAACTTTAATACGCTCACCTTCAGTTAACTTACTCAATGCATATATTGCTCTTGAAGAGTCATATGCGGCTTGTGAGTTAGCCTTATTATTTGCTGCGATACTAAGCCAAATTGCAGCATTAAAATAATCTCTTGCAGTGCCCTTGCCATGATATAGCATATGCCCATATAAACGCTGTCCGTAGAGGTCACCATTTTTAGCCAGACCACTCTGATATTCAATATCTCTTGAAATCTCTAAGTTTCTTTCTAATTTCCAGTACTTTTCAGAGTTAACTCCTACATTTGGAAGCTTCTTATATAGAACTAATAGTACCTTAATATCACGTTCATGCCCGTAACTAGCATTGGTTTCAAGGATTTCTAAGGCCCTAGTCGGTTGTTTACCAAAGTGCTGTCCAGTTCGATAAAAATATGCGAGCTTTCGTTTTGCAGGCAAGTAACCTGAACTTGCCGATTTTATAAGCATGCTTTTAAAAATTGATGCGTTACCTTTGTAATCTATGAGGTACTGAGAAGTTCCAAAGCTAAGTTGAGCAATTGGATTTCCTCTGTCTGCGTGCTGCTTAAGAGTCTGGCTAGTGGTTGCTAGTACTTTTTTTGATTCGTCACTGAAAGTGCTCAAGTATTGTAAATCTGCTTCAGCGAAACTTAAATAAGCATCAATGAAGTCTCGGTCTTCAAGGTAATTTTTATTATTACTTGAACCCTCATTCGAGCTTTGTGTACTCGCACAACCAACAATAGCGAACATTAATAGAAAGAATGTAGCTAGTTTAAACATATAAAGCTCTCAATGATTACTATAAAAACATAATGCCGGCGTCAACTGCGTAGCAAGCTGGCGGGTTTTTTGGAACAAAGAACGTGACAGTTTGCGGAGTCAGATTGCACGCCATTGTTATGTGTTTTTGTTAGTTTGTGTATTTAGAGAAGCTTCAACAACGTCCATAGCACAAACGCAAGGACAGGCACACCCCAAAAAACATTCTAATTATAAAGAACCCAAAACCTAAAACAAACCGCTATTTGACTCATCAGCCAGCCTTATCTAACGTTAAGCCATAAATCACTGGATAAGCAGACATGACGCAACCTCGCAAGCAACTGGTTTCGATAGACGATACCGCTTTTTACAACATCACTACACGTTGTGTGAGGCGCAGTTTTTTGTGTGGGTATAAAATAACTGGGACAGGCACTCTTTTTAAGTCATCCTAGTTATTAACCTTGTCTTTTTATCACAAAAACTTACAGGGTCACAGACTCCAATCATGATTCAACCATTTAATACCATCAAATAAAAACCAAAAAAAGCAGCTAAAGCCCATGCCCTAGCTGCTTTTTTAATACCTATTCAGAGGTGCCGAAATTGGGCGCTAATGAATCATTGACTGAGTTGTTCAAGCCAATCACGCTAACGCTATGCGGTTTCTTTCATGATTTTAGTGAATTTTTTGGCAATAATGACCATCACGACAACGGTCAGGCGCACTAGCACCTCTTGCTTGGCCTCTTCACTTTTTGCGCCATCGCTGCTGACTATAGGCAGCTGCTCGGCAATCACGTTTTTAACAACCCCAAAACGGTCGCGGGTTTCGCGGGTGAGGCGCGGTACAATTTTAATAACCGCAGCCATTACGGCATCGTAATTATCTTGCCCTAATTGCGCTAAAATCTTTTGTGCATGGCGCTCTAGGGTTTTAATTTTCATGTCTTTAAGGGCCGCGCTAACGGCTTTTTCGTTGGCCGTTAAAATCTCACGTGTTTTCATAGTCTTAGCTCATATTACAATAGCCGCAATTTTATCATGTCTGCTCAGTGACTGCTTATAAGTGGCTGCTTAGCGCTTGGCAAGCCACAAGGCCTGTCGCCACACTATAATCATACCCAGTGTAGCCAGCCAAACCCAGGCCACACAGCCCCCAGAGCTGTATGGGCTAACACCTTTTTGGTATTGCCCTCAATGCTCTCAGCCTGCACTTTCCATACTAACGCAGTATCTGTGATGGGCCAGCCACAGCGTGATTGATCAAGCCTAAACCTACTCAAGTAGCCTTTTAAAGAGGTACCTAAGCCCACTTAATGATTATTCCGATCGCTAGGCTGCACGCACCAAGGCTAACAGCGCTATAATGCGGGCAATATTTCCGTGGCTATGCGCCCTTTGCAATTATGCAGCGCCTATGCAGCCCCAATACAGGTAAACACCGTGTCCAGCATTCAAGATTTACAGCTCAACCCCCGCCTCCACCGCGCCCTAGACAAAATGGGCTTTAGTGAGCCAACCGAAGTACAAGCCAAAGCCATACCCCACGCCTTACAAGGCAAAGATTTAATGGTATCGGCCAAAACCGGTGGTGGTAAAACAGCCGCATTTTTATTGCCCATGCTCGAGCTGTTATTACAACAAGATAAGCCACGCAGCAGCACCCGTGGCCTTATTTTATTGCCTACGCGCGAGCTTGCCTTGCAAACTCAAAAGGCCTTTGAAGATATGGCCGCCTACACCCACTTAACCTGCGGGTTAATTATTGGCGGCGAAGCCTATAAACACCAAGTGGCCAAAATACGCCGCAACCCCGAAGTGATTATTGCCACGCCGGGCCGCCTTGTTGAGCATATCGAAAAAGGCAATATGGACTTTAACGACCTCGAGTTTTTAGTCTTAGATGAAGCCGACCGCATGCTAGACATGGGTTTTACCGAAGACATGCACACCATTGCCAGCCAGTGCCCACCAGAGCGCCAAACACTCTTATTTTCGGCAACGTTGCGCCATTTAGGTATCAATGAGGTCAGCAAACACCTTAAAGACCCTTTGCGCCTAGAAGTCGACGCTATTGCGCACGGCCATAGCAATATTACACAAGAGCGTATTTTTGTAGATGACGACAAACACAAAGCTAATGTTGTTGCACAATTAATTAAAGAAGAAGCCGCAAACCGCGTCATGATCTTTTGTAAAACGCGTGAGCAGTGCGAGCGCTTAAGCCATGTGCTTAATTACAAAAAATTAAAGTCGGGCTTTATTCATGGTGAATTACCCCAAAGCCAGCGCAAGCAAATACTTAACCAGTTTCGCGATGACAAACTGCAAGTGATTGTCGCTACCGATGTAGCCGCACGCGGGCTAGACATTAAAGATGTTGAGTTAGTGGTTAACTTTACCGTGGCGCATTCAGGTGATGACCATGTGCATCGTATTGGCCGTACCGGCCGTCAAGACAAAACAGGCAAAGCGGTTACGCTAATTAATAAACTAGACTTTAATTTAATGTCTAGCATTGAGCGCTATTTAAAAATTCGCTTAACCACACGCAAATTACAAGGCATTGAGTCAAACTATACCGGCCCCAAAAAGCTCAAATCGAGCGGTAAAGCCGTAGGCGCCAAAAAGCCAAAAAGCACAAGAACTAAAGCCGGCAAAAAAGTAGCCGCTGCCAAAAAAATCAAAAACAAAGCCGCACCCGAGCGCAAAGCCGCCATAAGCACATCTGGTGATGGCAGCGCGCCCTTAAAGCGTAAAAGTTAGCTATCTTAAGGTTTAAAAAGGGCAGCTTTAATAAGTAATACCTAAGGCAGCCTATACAACAACAATAACCTCTGGCTTTTGGCCCGAGGTTATTTTTTTGCTTGTCACTTTATTATGTGCCAGCCGCGCATTATTAAAAGCCCTAGAGTACCACCGCGCTCGAAGGCATAGCGGCTTTTAAAGACTTACAAAACCGCTCATTAAGAACACACTTAAAACGGGTCATTAATACAGCGGCTATATCACACCATACGCAAGCATGGCGTCAGCCACTTTAATAAAGCCCGCAATATTAGCGCCCTTTACATAGTTCATATAGCCGTCTTCTTCGCCATGGGCGGCACACTGTTTATGAATATCGGCCATAATATTTTGCAAGCGCTGCTCAAGCTCCTCGGCAGACCATGCAAGCCGCATACTGTTTTGTGTCATTTCTAACCCCGAAACCGCAACGCCGCCGGCGTTGGCCGCTTTGCCTGGGCCAAAAATCAACTGCGCCTGCTGAAACACCCTAACCGCTTGCGCCGAGCATGGCATATTGGCCCCTTCAGAAACCGCCTTACAGCCATTAGCGACAAGGACTTTAGCATCAGCCTCTTCTAGCTCGTTTTGTGTGGCACAAGGAAAGGCCAAATCACAAGGAATACCCCAAGGGCGCTCGCCTTCATGGTACTCACAATCATAAGCTTCTGCATACTCCAAAAGCCGCCCATGTTGTACCGTTTTGAGCTTAATTAAATACGCGAGCTTGTCTTCATCAATACCGTTTTTATCGTAAATAAACCCTGACGAGTCCGATAGAGTGACTACTTTACCGCCAAGCTGTATAATTTTTTGGCAGCAGTAAAGCGCCACATTACCCGAGCCCGAAACCACACACACTTTATCTTTAATACTACTTGAGTGATGACGCAGCATCTCTTCCATAAAGTAAGCATTGCCATAACCTGTGGCCTCTGTGCGTACTAAGCTACCACCAAATGCTAACGCTTTACCGGTTAACACGCCGGTAAACTCATGCTTTAAGCGCTTGTATTGGCCAAACATATAGCTAATTTCTCTGGCGCCTACGCCAATATCACCGGCAGGCACATCGGTATTAGGCCCAATATAATGAGACAGCTCCGTCATAAAGGCTTGGCAAAAGCGCATAATTTCTCGCTCAGATTTACCTTTAGGATTAAAGTCTGACCCGCCTTTACCTGCGCCCATAGGTAATGTGGTTAAACTGTTTTTAAAGGTTTGCTCAAACCCCAAAAATTTTAAAATACTCAAATTAACCGAAGGGTGAAAGCGCAAGCCGCCTTTATAGGGGCCAATCGAGTTATTAAACTGTACTCTATAGCCTCTGTTGATTCGAGTATGACCATTATCATCTTCCCACACCACCCTAAAAATAATGGTTCGGTCGGGCTCTGTCATGCGCTGGATAATGCCCGCTTTTTGATATTTAGGATTTTTTAGAATAAAGGGAATAACTGATTCCGCAACCTCATAAACCGCTTGATGAAACTCTGGCTCATCGGGGTTTCTTTTTTTAAGGCCGTCCATAAAATGATCGAGCGATAAATTATCGTATGAGTTTTCATCGTGGTTTTCGTTTGGCATATCATTACCTTAGAGGAGTCTGTAATCGCGTAAAATTATTATTTTTATATGGGTATTTATGACTATTAACCATATTATAAGCTTGCCATTGAGATAAACACTAAAGCCTGTATTAAAAGTCAATGAGAAACGGCAATACTATCAATATTTAACACTTAAACCACATAACATGTGGCTAAAATATCGCCTTTAAACATAGCATCTATTTAATAAAATTATCGCATAAATAAAAACACGGCGCCGTATTAGTCTCATCACTCGAGCCTAAGTTCACTCTACAGAGAATAGGTTTTTAATAATCGCAACATGCGGCACATAAGTAACAAAGTACACTTGATATGCGGTAAAAAATCAAAGACAAAAAGACACTAACAAGATGAATAAAATATTATAGTCAGTATAATAAATACTCTGATGGCGCCTAATATACAGCGCTAAGGCGCCATCATGATAACACCACAAAGGTATTTTATGAGTCACCATGCAGCCCAGCTAAACACGCAGTGCTATTTTTGAAGCACTGTGACGACAGGAGTCATTAATAATCACGTTATATTGTTAATATAACCTAGGTCAAATCACAAAACACGCGCTATTGGTATGCAGGCTTCAGCATCGCTTGCCAACAGCCTACATCAATCCAGCGGTCAAATTTACGCCCCACCTCGGTAAAATGCGCTACTTTTTTAAAGCCTAACGCCTCATGAAATTTAACACTGGCCTCATTGGGCAGCGCAATACGCGCCACTACCGCATGAAACTCACGCTCGGCTAACAGTACTAGCACCTGCCGGTACAAAGCCGAACCATAACCTTTACCGCCTTCTAAGTAATGCAAATAAACGGTGACCTCTACCGTATGCTGATAGGCCGAGCGCTCGGTCCACGGTGCGCCGTAAGCATACCCAACAACATCGCCACTCGCATTTTCGAGTACCAGCCAGGGGTATTTTGCACCGTAGCTTTCTATGCGCTGCAAAATAATGTCACTCGTTAGCAACTCCTCCTCAAAGGTGATCACCGTATTTTTAATATAATAATTATAAATGTCACAAATAACAGCCGCGTCATTTGGCGTACAGGGTCGAATATTCATACTTAGCCGATATGCGTGTGAATCACTGTGAAAATCTAAATAAATAGAACCTAGATAAATAGAACCTCAATAAACAGTCACTACTGCGGTACTGTTTAAGACACCTCATTATACGACTATTTATCAGCGGCGGTTTATCGCATCAGCCGATAGGCTGCGGTTGATAGGCCAGGCACCACTGATGCAAAAAAGGGTAGCCCAACGAAATACGCCCAAACACTATAAGTATTTGGGCGTATTGATTCGCAAGTCTATTCACTTAGCGGGCCTAAACCCTCTGCGCGTTATTGCACGTTAAGCGTTAAGTAAATCTAACGGGTTAACCGCGCTAAAGCCCAACGCCTCAGCAACACTGTCGTTAGTCACTTGGCCGTTCATAACATTTAAGCCATTTAATAAATGCGCATCATCAAGTAATGCTTGCTTGTAGCCTTTGTTGGCCAAGCGCACAATAAACGGTAGCGTCACATTATTAAGCGCAAACGTTGAGGTGCGTGGTACCGCGCCTGGCATATTGGCTACACAGTAATGCACAACTTCATCAACAATATAAGTCGGCTCATCATGGGTTGTGGGTTTTGAGGTGGCTACACAGCCGCCTTGGTCAATCGCCACATCTACAATAGCAGAGCCGGGCTTCATGTTTTTAATGTGCTCTTTAGTCACAAGCTTAGGTGCAGCTGCGCCGGCAACTAAAACGCCACCTACCACTAAATCAGCGGCTAGTACTTCTTGCTCTAAGGCATCAACGGTAGAGTAAACCGCTTTTACTGCGCCATTAAACTGTGCATTAACGCGGCGCAATACATCCACGCTACGGTCCAGTACGGTTACGTCAGCACCTAAGCCTACGGCCATTTGTGCCGCATTGGTGCCTACCATACCGCCACCAATAATGACGACTTTAGCAGGGGCAACACCTGGTACGCCACCCAGCAACATGCCACGGCCACCGCACGACTTTTCGAGTGCGCGCGCACCCGCTTGAATCGCCATACGACCAGCCACTTCAGACATAGGCGCCAATAGTGGTAAACCACCGCGGGCATCAGTCACGGTTTCGTAGGCAATACACACCGCCTTCGATTTGATCAAGTCTTGTGTTTGCGCAAGGTCTGGCGCTAAGTGCAAGTAAGTAAAGAGGATTTGCCCCTCACGCAACATAGCGCGCTCAACGGCTTGCGGCTCTTTAACCTTAACAATCATATCGGCTTGTGCAAACACCTCGGCTGCAGTACCCAATACGGTCGCGCCGGCAGCCATATAATCGTCATCGGTAAAACCAATGCCCATACCCGCATTTGCTTCAACCAAAACAATGTGTGCGTGGCCAACTAGCTCACGTACGCTTGCCGGTGTCATGCCAACGCGATACTCATGGTTTTTTATCTCTTTGGGTATACCAATAATCATGATGATTTACTCTTATGTCAGGTTTTAGGCGTCTAAAAAACAGGCACAAAGTATAATCTGTGCCATACAGAATTAATTTTTGTTTTATAGCGCATTAACAGTGCATAATTCGGTTTTAATTTTTAAAAAGAGTTTTTAAAACTGCTATGTACTCTTTCAATAAAAGCATCAAAGAGCTTGACCGGATCGACCGTAAGATTTTGCTTGAGCTGCAAACCAATGGCCGTCTCACCAACATTGAGCTGGCCAAGCGGATCGGTTTAAGTGCCACCCCGTGCCTAGAGCGCGTGCGCAAACTCGAGGCCGAAAAAGTGATTTTGGGCTATACCGCACAAGTAGACCCACACAAAGTGGGTGCTGCTTTATTGGTGTTTGTAGAAATCACACTCAGCAAAACCTCACCCGAGGACTTTGACGACTTCAGTAAAGCGGTACAAAAACGCGAAGAAATACAAGAATGTCACCTTATATCCGGTAGCTTTGACTTTTTGCTCAAAACACGGGTTGCCAACATGGCCGCCTATCGAGAGTTGTTAGGCGAAACCCTGCTGCGCCTACCCAGTGTCAAAGAAAGCCGCACCTATGTCGTCATGGAAGAGGTCAAACAAACTACGTTTATTGCGGTAAACCCACCACAAGGTGACCCCCGCTAACGCCACTCAAATACCCAAGATCAGCCGAGGTATATACGTGCTGATTGTTTTAGCAATAAGGTTGTTTATAATCGGGCCAAATTCAGGGGCCATCACCTGCCCCTGCACTATTTTATACTGTAGCAATTTATACTATAGCAGCGCTTTAATCGCTAGAGGCCTGCGCCTTAAGCGACATCAAAGCCTTTAAGCTCAGTACTTTTTTAATTGGCTCGGTGTTTTTAGTTAGCTCAGCACTTTGGCTTGAGTTAACGGCACGTGATTGGCGATCAGCCACAGAGGTTTCACTTGTGACTAAAAAACGTTTTGATAAAATCGACCTTAAAGGTGATGTGTTTGGTGGTGTAACCACGGCTATTATCTCTTTGCCTTTGGCTTTAGCGTTTGGTGTTGCCTCTGGCGCTGGGGCCGAGGCGGGGCTGTGGGGCGCCATTATGGTGGGCTTTTTTGCGGCCATTTTTGGTGGCTCAAGCACGCTAATATCGGAACCCACCGGCCCCATGACGGTAATAATGACGGCGGTGCTCACCAGTATGATGGCAAAATACCCCGATACGGGTATGGCCATGGCATTTACCGTGGTTATGATGGCTGGTGCTTTTCAAATTTTGCTCGGTACACTTAAGCTCGGTAAGTACGTCACACTCATGCCGTACAGCGTGATTTCTGGCTTTATGTCGGGCATTGGGGTGATTTTAATCATTTTACAATTGTCGCCGCTTTTAGGCCACTCGGCCCCAGCAGGCGGCGTGTTGGGCACCTTGTCGGCGCTGCCCGCCACCCTTTCGAATATTCATTGGAGCGAGCTGTTTTTAGGTGTACTCACTTTAGGTGTCTTATTTTTCTTCCCTAAACAATATCGCAAATATGTTCCGGCTCAATTAGTCGCTTTAGTGGCAGTCACTTTACTGTCTATTTTACTGTTTGATAGCGACAGTATTCGCCGCATTGGCGAGATCCCCGCGGGGTTGCCCTCTTTAGTTGTACCGCATTTTAATGCCGAGATATTCACCTCCATGGTGATTGATGCATTGGTTCTTGGCACGCTCGGCTGTATTGATACTCTGCTCACCGCCGTGATTGGCGACTCGCTCACCCGCAAAGAGCACGACTCCGATAAAGAGCTTCGCGGCCAGGGCATTGCCAATATGATCTCGGGGTTATTTGGCGCATTGCCTGGCGCAGGCGCCACTATGGGCACCGTTACCAATATCCAAGTGGGTGCCCGCTCGCCAGTATCGGGCATTGTGCGCGCGATTGTTTTGGCCTTGGTGGTACTGGTCGCGGGGAGTTTAACCGAGCCTATTCCTATGGCTGTACTGGCGGGTATTGCCGTTTATGTAGGCTTTAATATTTTAGACTGGAGCTTTATACAGCGCGCGCACAAAGTCAGCCTTCAGGGTATGGCCATTATGTATGGCGTTATGTTGCTCACTGTCTTTGTCGACTTAATTGCAGCGGTAGGTTTAGGGGTATTTATCTCTAATATTATTATTATCGAAAAACTCAGCCGCGAGCAGGCCCGCAAAGTAAAAGCCATTAGCGACTCCGATGACAACGGCGTACCACTCACTCGTAATGAGCGGGCTATTTTAGATAAAGCCTGCGGCCAAGTTTTGTTTTTTTACCTCTCGGGCCCTATGATCTTTAGTGTCTCGAAGGCTATTTCGCGCCAGCACACGAGTATTTCTGACTACCAAGTCATGATTCTCGACTTATCGGATGTCCCCATGATTGATGTGACTGTGGGCTTAGCCTTAGAGAATGCCATCAAAGATGCGCAAGACGTACAGTGCGAAGTATTATTGTTATGCCCCAATATACGTACTCGGCAACAACTCGAGAAGTTCCACATTTTAGACCTTATCGCCACCGAGCATAATTATGCCACGCGAGAGCAGGCCCTAGAGGCAGCACTTACCCACATTAACGGTGAGCCCAACCCGTTAACGGCCGCATAAGCGGCTCCTCCCCGATGCGTTGCTCAAAGCGTTTATGCCCAGGGGCACACCTGCATAGGGATATGCGAGATTAGACTTTGCAGGTGCGTACTTTTAGAAGCATAAAGTCGAGGAGCACACAGCCACAGGTGGCTTGAGCGACCCAGTCAGTAATTCATGTGCGCCAAATCACATTTAGCCCAAGCCGCTCTGTGTTAGCCTAAAGCCATTTGTCTCAACCCATTTAGCTCAAAACCATGTAACTCAAACCATGTAACTCAAACCATGTAACTCAAAACCATAAAGCTAATGAACGCCACGTACGCCAATAAAACCATGCCACAGTCAATAATACTGGCAACATAAAAAACGGCAGGCGACAAGGGTTTATTGGACACTCTACTTTTGTCACACTTATTTTTGGGGATTGTTATGTTGCGATTAAAGCCGCACACGCTCAGCGCACCGCGCCGATTATTATTAAGCTCCGCCTGGTCTAGCACCACAAACCAAGGCCTTAAAACCTTTGCCTTAGCCTCTTCGACATTAGTATTAAGTGCTTGCGTCGGTAAAAACACACCCGACTCTAACGTCGGTAGCTCATCACGTATGTCGTCTTCGTCAGTGGTGGTCTCTAGTAGCGCAGCATCAAGCACACCGGCATCGTCTAGTAGCCTTGCCGTATCGAGTACACCAGTCTCATCAACACCAACGCAATCCTCTAGCGCACAAAGCAGTAGTGAAAGTAGTGAAGGGCCTTTTCAAACGCTACGCATTCAGGCGCAAGACTATAACCGCGACGACTTTAACGAAAGCACACCCGGTACACGTGAAGGCATGGCAAGCGGTGTGTGTGCTGCTGGCGGCGATGAGCTCATAGACCTCGAAAATGTCACCGACCAAAACGGTGTGTGTGCTATCTCTTATACCGAAGTCGGCGAGTACGTACAATATACCCTAAACATTCCCGCAGGGAATTATGATATTGCTCTGCGCAACGCCTCAGATACCGGCTCTAGCGCAACCCAAAGTGTTAGCATTAATGGGGCAAATTTAGGCAACGTACAAACCGTTGCTCAGGGTTGGAACAACGCATACGGTACATCGGTACTTTACAATGTGGCGATTAATAGCGGCGAGCAAATACTGCGCATCACCTTTGAAGGTGCAGCCTCTAACCTTAATTACATTGAAATTAGCGAGTCCAACGGCGCACCCACCTCAAGCAGCGCCGCCAACTCTAGTGCGCCCAGCGGCAACGGCGCTAGCTTAGGCGATACCGTAGACGACATCAGCTTTAACCCCGCTAAATCAAAAGGCGTTAAACGCTACGGCAGCCCCGAGTTTTATTTGGGCGGTTTTGAAGCGGGCAACTATGCATGTTTTGATAACATTAATTTAACCGGCGTTAAAAGCCTTGATTTGCGTTATGGTCGCTTGCACGACTCCATCGGCCAAGTCGCCGTTTATTTAGGCAGCGCTGATATTCTAGAAGACCCTAATGCAGCCAACCCCGAGCAAGGCACTAACCTCGGTGAATTCCGCACCATCAGCACCGGCGCTTACGAAAACTTTGACACTGTAACCTTTCGCCTTAATCAAGCGGTAGAGGGCGAGCAAACGGTGTGTTTTCGCGCGGTATTTGGTGGCGGCGTTATGAACCTCGACAGCTTTACTTTAAGCGCCGATGACACCGGCCAAAACATCACACCCACTAACTACACATTTAGCGCACCAACAGCCCCCACTACATTACCGGCCATTACAGTACAAGACGGCCAAGTATTGTACGGCGGCGAAGCTAAGAGCATTGCTGGCATTAGCTTATTTTGGAGCAACTTTGGCTGGGGCGGGTCAGGTTATTACAATGCCGGCGCCATTAAATCCATCAAAGAAAACTGGAATGCTAAGTTAGTGCGTGTCGCCTTTGGTACCGACGATTTTGGCAGTTACATGGATGACTTTTGGAGTCATCGCCTTAAATTATTTGAAGTAGTCAATGCGGCCATCGAAAACGATATGTATGTGATTATTGATTGGCACGCGCACAAAATTAATCGCGACAGCACTAACCCCGCGCTCAACCCCGAAGCCTTTTTTAAAGAGATGGCCACTAAATACGGTAGCTACACCAATGTAATCTACGAAATATTTAACGAGCCCTTAGAGGAAAGCTGGGATACAAGCATTAAGCCTTATGCCGAGAATGTCATTAAAGATATTCGCGCCATAGACCCCGACAATTTAATTATTGTTGGTACCCGCACTTGGTCGCAACGCGTTGACGAGGCTGCCCGCAATCAAATCGCCGGTATTAACATTGCCTATACCTTGCATTTTTACGCAGCCACCCACCGCTTAAATCAATTTAAAACTTATATAGATGTAGCCAAGCAAGAAAAAGCGGCGATCTTTGTGACTGAGTGGGGCACAGTAGAAGCAGCAGGTACAGGCAACCCCGATAATGCCGAAAGCTTAGCTTGGATGGATTATTTACACGCGAATAAAATTAGCCACGCTAATTGGGCATTAGTCGATAATCAAACCAAAGAGCGCATCAACCCTTCAAGCGATAAGCACGGTTCATCAATTTTAAACTTGGGTAGCGACTTTGATGGCAACTGGAGCACAGGCGACCTAACACCGTCTGGTGAACTCGTCATGGATATTTTGCAAAACTGGGATAACTGGGACGCGTGGGACAAGGCACCTTATAAATAACTGTGCTACCACTTAAATCATTAATTGCGCGCTAGGGCTCAATAAACCTAACGCCGCTTAACCTTAAAACCCCAGCCTAGGCTGGGGTTTTTTTATGGGTGTTTACAAAGCTAGCATGAAAAATAGCAACTATCTGTGATGCACCGAATGCACCGAAAGTTAAGTGAAAACGTGCCAATCTAGGGGCGCCACCTGTTGTGGCAAACTAAATCTGGTCACCCCTTAAAAAGCGTTAAAATCACCTCACCACTTAAAAAGGTGCACTATGAGCAAGCAAACACGACCCCGATACGATGCCGACTTTCGATCAAAGGCGTTCGCAGAGCTATTAAATCATGACTTGCTTGAGGTGAAAGAGATTGCAAAGGCTAAGCTTTCTATTTTAAATAAGTCAATTAGAAAGAATAGAGAGCGCGAGTCGAACGAATACAATCAGCGAGAACAACGATTTGAATGATCTACTGGAATAGGCGCACATAAAATAAAGAGTACTAAACTTTATCGACTAGCATGTCACCACGTAAAAATAGTTATCTTCAATACAGCAATTAAATAAAAAGCATCAAAAGCCGCTCATATCCTCTATTCAAGGCCTTAGAAGGCAGGATGCCGACTAGAACTACAGGGAAGTACTTGCTGCGTGCCTTGAATGGAGGGTATGGGTGGCGCCCCATCGCTCGCAATACTCATCAAAAGCTAATCACCCCTACTCTTGATTTCTGGTCGCCTCCGGATCTGCCAAAACAGATGCCATTCAAATAATACTCATGCAGCCTCAATAAAAAGTATCAAAAGCCACTCATAGCCTGTATTCAAGGCCTTAGAAGGCAGGATGCCGACTTCGAGTACAGGGAAGTACTTGCTGCGTGCCTTGAATGGAGGGTGTGGGTGGCGCCCCATCGCTCGCAATACTCATCAAAGGTTCATCACCCCTACTCTTTATTTCTGGTCGCCTCCGGATCTGCCAGCAATGCTAGCCCCTGTCTACCTAGTGCGCAATCTACGCGAGCAACCCTTTACGGCGATATCAAAAATTTGTCGCCCTGCAAACAGTAGAGCGACAACCACTCAGGAGACTAAATAGTGATCCACTTGATTATATTTTAACCCAAGCTAGGCTTGAGTGATTCATAGCTAAAGTCTAGTGTGGCGAGTATTAAGCGCTTGGTAAAGGCACAGGTTTTGCTAGACATTAAAATCAAAAGCCTGGTACAGCAAAGTACTCAACATAGGAATGCATACTTAAATTAAAACCGCCGACAAAGAATCGAAGCTATGAAGTAAAGAGAAAGATTACTCAATCAATTAGTAATTGGAGGCTTGAAATGAAAGAACTATTCTTTGGCATAATATTTTGCACCTTAAGCTTGTCTGCTGCTGCAGAAGTCCTTATCCCTACTGGCGCTAAAGCTGATCATGTTCACTGGCAAGTGATTGGCCAACAATCCGATGATTTTGAAGGCCGACAGCTAGACAATAGCATTTGGGAGAATGCGCCAAAAAATTTAAATGTTGGTGCTTGGACGTTTTCACAATCAAACACTTTTATTGAAGGCGGTAAGCTTAATATAATGACCACTCAAGATACGCATACCCGTATCTTTCAAGACAGTTGTTGGGATGGCGTTCCTGGTGGCTCGCCAAGGGCTGTGCAACGCACATTTTTTTATCGCTCTGGCGCAGTAAGATCTGCCGCTGAAGGTGTATATGGGTTTTACGAAGCGCGTATCAAAGGGGTTGGTGTTTTTCCGGGATTAAGCCCAGCTTTTTGGTTATATAGTGACAATCACCCTTATCCAGATCGCAATAATCCAAGGGCTCAATATGTTGATTATAGCGAAATTGACATTGTGGAATTACAGCAAGCTGACTGGAGAAGCCCAACAGATTTTGATGACATTAACGATATGGATCATAACCTACACGCGCGCGTAGAGGAGAACGGTAAAATTATTTGGAAGCGCCCAAAACAAGATCGAGCCGCACAAGCACTGCACTATGAAGCGCCTTTTGATCCATCGCGGGGCTTTCATACTTATGCTGTTGAAAATAGACCTGATAGAATTTTTTGGTATGTCGATGGCAAGCTAATAGGCTCAAAACCAAATAAGTGGTGGCATCGACCAATGCACTTGATATTTTCGATGGGCTTACGTCGTCATTTGGTTTCTTATAATAGTCCTTGTCAGCGCGCAGACCCCAACCCCAACAACGTGATTTCGGAAGGTTTTCCACAAGATGCCACCATGCAAATTGAATATGTTAAAACATGGAAAGCACTGCCTTCTATATGGCTAGATAACCCCGCTCAATATACTGCACCTGTGCATACGGGTAATACCATTGGCGTTACTGTTGGGTATCACGGCGGTAGCGATAGTTATGTGATAGCCGATAAGTTTGACGGCATAACCGTTAACTTAGTAGAAAAGAACGCCAGAGGATTTGTAAGGATGGTTGCAAGTGCTAATGACCTTTCGGTAGCCCGAAATATAAATAAACGCTACGGCGGCAAAACTACAATTCGTCTAGATATATCCAGAGTCAGCCCTTCACGTACACTGCCTGCAGGGCATTTTTATGCCATTGCACCAGCATTTAGAGCCTCTACAGGTACAGATGTTTTTACTCGATCAGATATTGGGCCTATTCGTATTGGCAACCCGTAAGAGAATGTACTAGAGCAGAGACTCGTTTGCTCGCTTTAAAGAGCTCTAGTTATTAGCCTAGCATCCTCATAACGAACCTACTTAGGTAGGTATAGCTAAGATAAAATGACACTAAACCTTATCGATCACTGTAACGCAACGCCAAAATAATCGCTAATAGCACTTTAATGAAATAAAAGCATAAATAACCCCAAGCTATCACTTGGGGTTATTTTTTTGGCAGGCCCATTAAAATAATACTCATACAGCCAAAAAAATCATCGCTCATACCCTCTATTCAAGGCCTTAGAAGACAGAATGCCACACGCGCGCCTTGAATGAAGGGTGTGGGTGGCGCCCCACCGCTCGCAATACTCATCAAAGTTAATCATCCCTACTCTTTATGCGTATATTTTTATGGTAGCAATACACTATTTTTTTGAGTACTGATGCACTCATAAACGGAGGGCCGGCTTAGGCTATAAGAAGATAGTGACAACATATTCTTATAGATAATTTTAGCCACAAGCGTTTGCCTACAGGCGTATTTTACACAGAAAAACAAAAAGCCACTAAATTTGACCGAATATGACATCCCTTAAAATTTATGACTTTCTTTGTGTGGGCAGCCAATAAACAGCAGTCGTATTGCAATAAAAAGGAATAATAAGTGGTGGAATATTTTATTTTTTTGTTTAATTGTAACGTATTGTTGTTTTTATTATGAAAGTTCTTCTTATGCTTCCCATAATTTTATGTTTTTTTAACGGTTTATTGTTTTCAAAAATGATAAATTTTATTGCTCAAGTTTATCATTAATTAACTCAATTCGATGCATTATTGCTCATTATCTGTTGCAGTTTTTGTACTGCCAGTATGAATTGTAAAAATTTGTTTATTTTTATTTCGGCATGTACAGTTGTGCCCCCCCTTTGTTGAGGGGCTACTCAATAACGCATTCATGAGAGACGTCACAGGAAATTTTATGCTTAAAGTAAATACAATAGCGGCAGCAATATCGTTGATTCTTGCAGGGCAAAGTTATGCAAGTTTTGCTCAGGGTATAAATATTACTGATAAAAAAATGGATGATGAAGGTCAGGTAACATTTATAGCTGGAGAGCTTGGTTCGGTGAATACCGGAAAAACAGTTACCGCAGTAAAAAAAATTATTACTAATGAAGCAAGTTATGCTGCAAATGGTAACGAAAACTTTTCAATTAAAAGGCAGTGGATTGATGAGTTTGGTAAACAGCATACGCACTTAAACCAAACAATTAATGGGGTTAAAGTTTACGGCACAAGCCTTATTGCACATGCGAATATACCAGCGGCATCAGCATCCAGTAGTATCAATTCTTTATCGTCAAGCTCTTATGCAAACTCAGTCGGTGGTCAGGCTCAATTATATGCATTAAGCGGTACGCTTGCTGTTATTGAGCCATCTAGCTCTGGTGGCACTATGCTGCAAGGCTTTAGCAGTAATCAAAGTGATGTGAGTGTTGTAGACTTAGCCGAGGCGATGGGTGAAGTTGCCTCAAGCCCCGAGTTAGCTTATGTCTATTTACCTTTTAGTCAAGAAACTAAATTGTCTTGGAAAATTGATATTCAATATCAAGGTGATAATGGTTTTGAATATGATAGCGTTTTTTTTGACCATGACTCATTAGAAGAAATTGCTCGTCACGCTAAAGTACATCCTATTAAACAATATAATACGTACACTCATAATAACCTCCCTTATGATGATAGTTCGCGCCGCTCTTTAGTGTGCTCGACAGGTAAAAGTTGTGGTACAAATGCGGCAGCGCAACGCGCGCATGACGGGGCCTCTATTGTTTATGATTACTTTAAAAATAAGCATAATCGCAACGGTATTAATGGCCGCGATTTAGTGATGAACTCAAACGTGAATGTTGGCGATAATTGGAACAACGCCGTTTGGTTTAATGATCAAATGTTTTATGGTGAAGGTGACGGCACTGAGTTTACTGATTTTACATTATCGTTTGATATTATCGGACACGAATTAACACACGGTATTACTGAGTATACGGCAAACTTAATTTATCAAAATGCCTCAGGTGCTTTAAATGAGGCTATGTCAGATATTTTAGGCGCCTCTGCTGATGCGTATAAGCGTAAGTCAACACAACCGGTCTGGAAAATAGGTGCAGACTCTTATACACCAGGCATTGCTGGCGATGGTTTGCGCTACATGAACAACCCTACTCAAGATGGTTATTCGACCGATTATTATCCCGATCGCATTCCTTTTGTGAGTAACCCTACTAGCTCAAATGACCAAGGTGGCGTACACGGAAACTCAGGTATTGCTAACTTAGCCTATGTATTGCTTGTCGACGGGGGTAAGCATCCGCGTAATAAAACTAGCGTAACGGTACCAGGCGTTGGTTTAGCAAAAGCTGAAAAAATATTCTATCGTGCATTAACAACTTATTTTACTGAGTCAACCAGCTTTGCAGCAGCAAGGGCAGGTACGGCGCGCGCGGCCGAAGAGTTGTATGGTGCCGCTGAAAAAACCGCAGTAGAAACCGCATGGTGTGCCGTAGGTGTAGGTAGCTGCCCAACAGCTGGTTCAGGCACAACTAACCCATCGGGTCCGTTAGAAACTATTTCTGGCCAGTTAACCAATGTGAGCGTTGCAGCTAATGCATGGGGTCGTTATACCCAAGTTTTACCCGCAGGTTATAAAACCCTTACCGTTAGCACATCAGGTGGCTCAGGTGATTTAGATTTATATGTGCGTTTAGGTGCACAAGCTTCTACCACATCTTACGATTGCCGCCCCTATAAAACTGGCAACAATGAAACGTGTACTATCAACTCTCCACGAGCAGGTACTTGGCACATTGATTTACGTGGTTATTCAGCAACCTCTGGTGTAACTTTGACATTAGAAGCCAAACCATAAAGTAGCTGGATTAGCCTTTGCGATAACTTTTTTACTGTAAAAAAGTTATCGCAATAGGCAAAAATAATAAAAAAAAGGGTGGCTTTAGCCACCCTTTTTTTTATTGCATAATTAATCACATTATCGCTATTAACCCTGATTTAATAGCGCTATTAAAGAGCATGCATAAAATAACTGACCGATTTTAAAGAGCAAGATGCAAGCTAGTTAAAATAATTGCAATAGCTGGCTATTACAATTATTTTAATAACACCCCAGTATTTAATTTTTAACATTGGGTGCAATGCATTTCATACAATTGAGTGCTAAGGTCTCGATGCCTTCTGCCATTACAAGTTTTTTTCGCCAATGTTTAGGAATACCAGATAAGCCGTAGTAGGCACCCGCTACTTGCCCGCAGATAGCGGCTGTGGTGTCGGCATCATTGCCTAAGTTGGCCGCCAGTAAAACACTCTCTTCAAATGTAGTGCTATTCATAAAACACCAAAGCGCCGCCTTTAAAGATTCAATCACATACCCGCTGCCAATAATCTCCTGATAGCTCAGCGACATAAAATCACGATTGGCAATGGCGATAACTTTTTGGCAAGAAGGCTGGTAGGTGTTTTTTTCGAAAACCTCGGCTTTACTGCTTGCGCCAAATGCACAAAAAATCAAGCTAGCCAACAGCTTGGCGCTATCAATACATTCTGCCGAGCCGTGTGTTGTCCGGGAGCTTTCACCGGCATAATAAATACAGCGTTCATAATCATTGTGATAAAAAATAGGAATGGGAGCTAATCGCATGATGGCACCGTTGCCTGATGACCGCTCATCGGTCGAGCCACTAAAAGGCTGCTGGGTATCAAGGTACTTAAGCAAAGCATTCGATACCGTTAAGCCAATATCAAAGCACTTACCATTACTGCTCATATAACCCCACTGAAACCAATGGCAATAACGATCCATCTGATCATCAGGATTAAAGCCCTTGTGAGATAACAAGCTATGCGCAAGGCATAAAGCCATTGATGTATCATCCGTCCACTGCCCGGCTTGCAGTTTAAATGGCCCACCACCGATCATATCCGTCAGCGGTTCAAACGAGTCTCTTACTTTAAACTCTACAGTCGTGCCTACCGCATCACCACAGGCCAGCCCTATTAAAGCCCCTTTTATTTTATCTTCCATCGACTTTTCGCTCATAATATAAAGTGGTTATCGTGTTGCAAGCATTCGCAACTCACCATGCGACTAACACATAGCGATATCTCAACAATCATTATTGCTCCTGAGTGATGATACTGTATCGCCTTAAATCCATGCTTGTATAAGGTTATTTTGTAGACGTAAATTACTCACTCTAAAATAAATTTGGGCATATCAATGCATTAGGGGGTAAACAACCCCAATATAAAATACAGGTACAATAACGCCCATTATATACGTCCCACAATAAGGTATCCGATATCGGTACCGTTATATTTGTGCCTGCATTCACACTTCGCCTCATCAAAACCCATTCTCAAATAGAATACAAGTAATCTTGCCCCATAACACCCCAAGGGAACTTTCAATGAAAAAAACATGTAATGGGTTACTGTACACGTCAACCCCCGCGCTTAACTGGTCGCTGATGGGGTACCTATTAAGTGCGCTATTGATCACCGGCTGCTCAGGGCAAAACGAGACCAGCTCAAGTACAATTACAGCCTCTTCTAGTACACAGCCCTCTAGCGTACAAGCCTCCAGCCAGCCTGTAGCGTCTTCATCTAGCCAAGCGAGCTCGGTCGCACCAGTGGTCGATAGTTTTGCACTTAAAGTTAACGCCATGACCGTTAAACAAGTACAAACCAATGCGCCAATTACAGTTAATACTACACCGCTCAATAACGCATCGCTCAATTTAGTACGCACAACAGGAGGTGCGCAATGAACGCCATCCTAACACCTATGAGTAAAACTGATATTCACAAAGCAGCCATAAAACGTAAGCCACTCATCAGCGCTTTACTATCATTCGGTACACTCATCGTTGCCAGTACTTTTTCGACCTCAACGTTTGCCGCTACCACCCCCGTATGGGATGCCTTTGTTAAAGCCAAAGCCGAAGGCAAGCGCTTACCTTTACCCGACTTTTCGTATGCCGGATATAAAAAAGGTGAAAAAGCCATACCCGCGCCTAACTGGAAGGTGTTTAACGTCACTAATTACGGGGCAACCCCAGGCGATAATACAGACGATTTAGCCGCTGTTAACCGCGCTATAGCCGCCGCCAAAGATGAGCCCGGCGGCGGTATTGTGTTTTTCCCTAAAGGCCGCTATTTACTCAGCGAAAAAACCGGTGTTAAGCAATCGCTGATCAACGTGACCACCAGCAACCTTATTCTACGTGGCGAAGGCGATGGCCCCAACGGCACCGAGCTCTTTTTTAAAGAACACCTAGACTCAAAAACGCCTGCGCTTAAATACTCGACCCCAGCCATGCTGAACTTTAACGGCAGTAACTCATCCTTTCTAGGCTCGAGTAAAACCGAAATTAAAACCAGCGCAAAGATGGGTGACTTTAAAGTTGAGGTTAAAAATGCCAGTGCATTTAAAGCCGGCAACTACGTGTACTTTAACCAAAAAGACCCCAGCGCCGCCCACGCTAACGCACTACCGCCTTATGAGGTAGAAAGCAATTGGAGCAAATTTAAAACCGGCGAATTTAGACGCGAGCTGCACCAAGTTAAATCGGTATCGGGGAATACGCTCACACTAGAAGCCCCGCTGGCGATGGATATAGACGCCAAGTACAAATGGGAAGTCCGCCTCATGACCCTAGGTACCCATTTTGGCCTAGAAGACATGACCTTACGAGGCAACTGGAAAGACAACTTTTCTCATCACAAAAATATTGTGCACGACGGTGGCTGGACCGGGATTAGCATCAATAAATATGCGGATTCTTGGGTTAAAAATGTACGCCTTATCGATTGGAACAGTACGCTCAATATTGGTACCAGTATTTTTATGAGCGCACTAAATGTGACTGTTGACGGCACTCGTGGCCACAGCGGTATCCATGTGGGCAACAGCTACGGCATCTTGATTAGCCACAGTAGCGATATTGGCCAAAAAGGCCAATTCCACGCTCAGGGCGTGAGTGCTTTCTCGGCAAATATTGTTTTTCATCGCTTGTCTTGGCCACAAGATACCACCTTAGATGCTCATGCCTCGTTCCCCCATGCCACACTCTTTGACCGTGTTGATGGTGGCTTTAGCGGCTCCTCTGGTGGCAATGGCGGCACTGACACCTCGCAACCCAACCACCTTGAAGACCTCGTTTTTTGGAACTTTAAAGACCTAGGCAAAAACTCTGGCGTTACCCACGACTGGTGGCGTACTAACAGTAAATACCATCGCTTTTACTTACCTAAAATGGTGGGCTGGCACGGAGCATTGGCTAACTTTTTAGATGGCCAACTTGGACTAAATGAGTCTTACGGTACCAAGGTCGAGCCAGAATCGCTTTATGAGGCGCAACTAGCCTTACGCTTAGGGCAACTACCGGCATGGCTTAAAGAGATAAACGGCGATAGCGCAAGCCCAACACCCAACGTTAAACCTACTGTCAGCTTTACAGCACCTACCGCCGCGGTCATCCAAGAAGGCCAAACACTACTAACCCAAGTCAATGCCGCCGATACCGACGGTACTATCACCAAAGTCAGCTTATGGGTTAACGATACCTTAGTGAGCAACCTCAGCGCATCACCTTACCAGTGGGGGAATGTAGCCAATAAAGATGCACTATTAAAAAATGTGAAGGCAGGGTATTACTTACTTAAAACACAAGCAGTCGACAATAACAGCGCCACGATCGAAGCCACAAAACCCGTCGTTGTTAGTAAAACCTATAACCTACCCGCATTAATAGAGGCCGAAACCTATGCCGCCGCGCAAGGTGTACAAATAGAGCCCACAGAAGATGCTACAGGCGCTTTTAATATTGGCTGGCTTAATAGTGATGATGTTATGGAATACAGCGTCAATGTCGCTCAAGCAGGCACCTATACGTTAAGTGTGCGCTACGCCAGTGCGGCGGCTGCCAGTAAAAACGTGGCGCTACAATTTGAACTTGGCACTGCGGTACTTGGCGAGCTTGCCTTGGGAGCTACTGGCGGTTGGCAAAGCTGGGAGTCAAAAGCCCTCGAGGTAGAACTTAGCCAAGGTAAAAACACATTATTTGTACGCGCCAAAGGCGGTACGGGTTATTTGGCCAATTTAAACTATTTTGATATTAGCCAAAAAAGCACACCACCGCCTGCCCCCAACCCCCTACCGGTAGTGACTGTACAAAACAAAACACTGAGCACTACGCGCTTTAATGAGAGAAGTAACCAACAAGTCGTGATGGCATTTACCGTAAAAGCTGATAGTGTGGGCGCACAAGTTACAGCGCTCAGCCTAAAAGGCAGCGGCAATATTCATGAAGTGGACGATATTAGTACTGTCACTCTTGCCCATGACAAAAACAATAACGGTATCATTGATAGCAACGAAACCTTAGGTCAAGGGCAATACACACAAAATAACGGCACACTGAATATTACTTTTAGCGCACCACTTAATCTCACAACAACACCTATGACTATATTGGTGGGTTACAACTTTTAATAACGGCACAGCCATCACTCTAGCAATAGCTTAAAGCAGTAAAGCAGTAAAGCAGTAAAGCAGTAAAGCAGTAAAGCAACGGCGATTCATAAGGCCGCTTTTTAAAGGTTTTTTTGTCGCTTACGGCAGTCGTGTATCATCAGAGTAATCACAGTTTAGAGCGCCCGGTCAACATCCTGCCTGGCGCTCTTTTTTTTGCCTAAAATAATCATTTTTGTAACGATTAAGCTCAACCCAAAAGCGCTCCCACATCAAGCAAGCTAAACATTGGCATGAGTACTGGCTCGTAGAATCTTAATAAAACACACAGCTAAAAATCAAAGTATCAACCCTCACAAACTAAGCCTTCCCGCAACAATCCGCCGTGTATCGGCACCGTCATAAGTGCGTATATATTCACATTCTGATCGCGTCGAGTACATTTTTTATCGCTAACTCGCGTATTCTAAACCTGTGATTTCAAGGGTACTGCACGATGACAAAACATAATCAACACCGCGACAAACACGCAGTATTAAACAGCTGCAGCCACACGACGTATGTGACTACGCAATCATGTTTTAGCGCGCAATTATTGCTTAATACACCGCTATTTTTTGCCAACATAGGTTTTATTTTAGTGCGCTGTTTTTATTTTAATGCGCTGCTTTATTTTAGTTCGCGCTCTTATAGGCTCTTTGTTATCTCACTGACCGTGGCATACACCGTTTTTTTAAACTACTTGAGTGCAGGTAACGTGACTGCCACTTTATCTTATACGGCAACCGCCCCTGGCAACGGTCACGTCCATTCGAACAACCGCATCTACATGCCATTCATAGGAAGCACATATGCTCACCTTTCACCGTAACATTTTTGCGTATACTTTACGCCACCCAATCTTGCTTGCGCTATGCGGCATACTGTTGGCAAGTTGCTCCGACACAAAAAATGATGAAGCAGCCAACTCACACACAGCTAGCCCGAGTGTGTCCTTATTTGATAACGATATGGACGGTATTATTGACGCTGGCGATGCCTGTTTAGGATCGGCTTTAGGTCAAACTGTAGATATCAATGGCTGCTCAAGCTACCAGCGCGGCAAACGGCAATACAACACCCAACTGTGCTCGTCATGCCATGGTGAACGAGGCCAAGGCGCAGGCAGCTTTCCGGCTATTAATAACCACGCATGCACGACCGCTGTACCAGGCGCCTGTGGTAATGAGGCACAGCTAGCGAGCTACATCGCAGCCAATATGCCGCAGCCAGGCGGGCTATGTACCAATACCTATGGTGCAACCTGTGCTAGCGATGTCGCCAATTATATAGTTATTGCATTTGCACCCAGAGCAATTATCGGCGATAGCGACGGCGATAGCGTGCCCGACGGCCAAGACCAATGCCCCAATACCCAAGCCAAAGACTTTGCAAGCATTAATGGCGCTGGCTGTAAACATGTGGTCAAAGTAACCCAACATGCCTTTGCACTTAATGCCGGTGGCGCACAATATACCGCGCAAGACGGCACCACCTACCAAGCTGATGACGCGCAATACTACGCCGGCACAGAAAGCTCTATTGGTGGCGACCTAAGCCATACCGTTGCCGTTGCCAATACCCAAGACGATACGCTGTATCGAACAGAGCGCTGGGGCAAAAGTCTAGAGTACAAAACCCCTCTCCCCAATGGCAACTATGACGTTACCCTTCACTTAGCCGAGGTGTATTTTGAAGAAGCTGGCAAACGCATTATGGATGTCAGCCTAGAAGACCAGAAAGTGCTCACAAATTTTGATATCTTTGCCGATGCAGGCGGTAAAAACATCGCCATTACCAAAACCTTCACACAGGTGAATGTGAGTGACGGTGAATTGAATATTTTGCTACAAGGCAAAACGGATAACGGGAGTATCACCGCGTTTAAAGTCGTTAGTATCGAGCCTAACGACGCCGATGGCGATGGCCTTGCCGATCAATATGATAACTGCCCAGGTACTCTCAATAACGCTACTGTTAATGCGCTAGGCTGTAGTGTGGCGCAGCGCGACCGCGACAACGATGGCATTTTAATACCCGATGATAAGTGCCAAAGCACGCCGGCTAATCAAATAACAACCGTTGATGCCTCTGGAGTGACTGCAGGTTGCTCAGCACAAGAGCGCCAACCCGACAGCGATAGTGATGGCGCACCCGACGCGATTGATAAATGCATAACACCTGCTGGCGAAAAAGTCGGTATTAGTGGCTGCGGTGGGTCGATGCCGCTACTGGGCGGCGATATTACAAGCCCGCAAATGCGCCTCACAGCCATCGAGTACTTTAATACTATTAAAGCCGCTTTTGCGGTCAACAGCTTGCCCGATGTTTCGGTGCAATCAGATGAAAAAGGGCCTTTTAAGCTATTTACTAACAACGCCGCAGAGACAAACTCACGCTTCGATACCTTAGTCAGTTCGGCACAAGCTATTGCCAATGCCCTCGCCACCGACTTAGCTAACCGATGTGATTGGCGTAACAGCGCCCAACAATGTGTTAACCGACATCTCAAAAAGCCCATGCACATACTTTACCGCAGCAGCGCCATTAGCCACGCGCAACGCCAAGGTATTGCCGATATTGTGAGCAATGCTATTGCCGCCAAAGCCACCCCCGAGCAAGCCGTCGCCGCTGCAATTGCGCGCATACTGGTCGACTTACGCTTTGTGTTTCAACTTGAAATTGGCCAACCTAATATCTCGGGTACGCAAATCAACCTCACCCACCAAGAGCTTGCCAACCGCCTCGCCTATTGGTTGAGCGAATCAGCTCCGGATGCCGATTTGGTCAGCGATATCAATAACCTCAGTAATAGCGCCGTCTACGAGCAACACGTCGACCGGCTCATTCGAAGCAATGGCTTTAAGCCGGTTGCGCGGGCCTTTATTTTTGAGTGGCTAGGCATGTCCACCACGCCTAAAAACACCGACCTAAATACAGCGCTAGGCGCGGCCTATCAAGAAACTCGCCTCTTTGTGGATTACATCATTGATAACGAGCTACCGCTAAGTACGCTGTTTAGTGCCAATTACAGTTTTATTAATAACACTTTAGCTGCCCATTATGGTATTGCCGAGCCTGCAAGAGAATGGGCTATGAACACGCTGCCGAACAACTCCCGCCGCCAAGGCATTCTTACGCACGCTTACTTTTTAGCGGCGCACAGCGGTCATGGCCGCGATAAAAACACGATCTTTCGAGGTAAAGCTATTTTTGAACGTATTTTTTGCCAATCGATGCCGCCGGCACCCGATGGGGCTATTGCAGCATCGGAGTTAATTGCCGACCGCAGTGTGGCTAAAGCTTGTGCCGGTTGCCACGCGGTGGTTGATCCCATTGGGCGCATTTTTGATATTTATGACGACACAGGTAAAACTTATGCACAAAGTGATTTAGAAGGCTTTTTTGGCTTAGACATCGATATTTATGGCCCATACGATGATGCCACTTCGCTTTCTAGTGCCATTAGTACATCACAAGCCGCCACACAGTGCTTTTCACGCCAGCTTTACCGCGCGGCACTCGGGCGTGAACCTAAGGCTATCGAGCAAACCAGTTTTGATGCCGTTTTTGCCACCGTTAATGCCGGTAGCTCAATTCACGAGGCGGTAAAAACCTTTGTGATGAGCCAGTCCTTTCAGTTGTTGCACGCTAAAAACAACACGATGAGCTGCCAGGGGAACTAACCATGAAAAAATTTAACCGTCGCAACCTCTTAAAAACGAGCCTAGGCACTGCCGCTGCAGGTATGGCTGGAAGCTCTCTGCTTAGCGCTTTCTCGCGGCGCGCGTTAGCGGCCGATACTCCGTTCAAACGCCTCATAGTTTGGTATACCCCAGAGGGTTGTAGCCAGAAAGCTTTTTGGCCGCGTCAGTTTGGCGATATTAATATCAACCCAAGCGCCACCGTCAATAATATGCAAATGAGGCAACCAACCACCACCGATGTGCGCAGCTTTGATGATGACGGCGCTGCCACTTTTTGCTTACAGCCACTGGCCGATCATATTACCGATATTAATTTATACAGTGGTTTTCGCAACCAAGGTGATAGCGGTAAAGATGATGACCACCACCATGGTATTACCAATTCACTGACCGGCGGCAACTACCGCAATGGCAGCTTAGACCAAGTTGTCGCTAACGCATGGAAAGGGCAAGCAACTATTGACTCGCTTTACCTACCGGTTTACGGCAATCATCCGATCTCAGCCGGACCGGGCAATAGTTACCTATCCCCTGTACGCGACCTTAATGGTAATACTATTGGTAAATACCCGCACTGGAATCCAATGCAAGGGTATATGGAGCTCTTTAATAATGGCATTCCAGCCCCCAACAATAGCGGCCCTGTCGAACTAAAATATTCCGACCGCAATAGCCGAGTGGCTATTTTAGAGGCCGCCGCAGCACAAATAGACGCCGTTAAGTGTATCGGCGGAGAAGCCGCACGCCATAAAATGGAATTGCTGCTCGCCTCCTATGAAAGCATCGAAAAGCAAACTCAGTCATTATTAGATGCCGACGCCAACCCGATTAACACCGCCGATGTTCGCTTTGATATTCCCAGCGGTTGGACCAATGTACAAGGTGGCTTTCGTGATACTAGTAGGTATTGGAACAAGCCCGAAAACTTTGGCAAAATGGTTGATATCGCGATCGATACTACAGTTGCTGCCCTTGCGCTTGATCGTACTCGGGTCTCTTTAATGCAGTTTAGTGCCTCTGGGGGCGATAAAGGCGGGCCCGCTAACGGGCAGCATTACACCTATTTAGATATCCCAGGGTTTGAAGGCAACCGCAATACCGAGCGCCACGACCACGCGATGGGACACTCATCGGGTAGTGCCGAGCTTCGCCGCGATCAGGCGCGGGTGTTTCGCTGGTATTATGGCCGCTTAGCCTATTTAATTCAGCGCTTAAAAGACATTCCTGATGGTGCAGGCAGTTTATTCGATTCTACGCTAATCGTCACTGCTTCGGAGTTTAGTACCTACGACCACAAGTTCGACTTAATGCCCTACATGAGTATTGGCAACTTAGGCGGTACCTTGCAAACTGGCCAGCATTTTGATGGGCGTAAAGGCAGCGCCATGCGCCATCAAGGCGAGCTGTTTTATGGCTATACAAAAGCACTGGGACTCAACCTTGATCAATTTGGCCAAGCCAGTAACGCGTATACCCCTTGGGCTTAAGGGGCGAGGCAATAATAGACTGTCCAATTAGACGCAGAGTTCTGTTTAGACGCAGAGTTCTGTTTTCTTAGTCAGGCACTCGAAGGCGCGCAACTTGGGCATATAACGCTTCGAGTAACGCAGCTGAGGGAATAGAACACCCGTATTATTGTGTCATTTTCTGGGCATTTAAGCGCCGGGTCTTGCAGGGAAAGCAAGGGTTAGACAGCGCACCTGCATAGGAATATGCAAGCGTAGACTTTGCAGGAGCATAAAATCGAGGAGCACAAAGTCGCAGATGGCTTGGCCCAGCAAATGATTCATTAGCACCCAATTTCGGTACCTCTGAATAGTGACCAAAAAATAAGGGTAACTAACCACTCAACAAAATAAGTATTCATGAGCACTATGCGCTTAGATAAATTTATAGGTAAAAGTACCGAGTACTCTTTAGCAGATGCAAAAACATGCATTGAAGATCGGCGGGTTGCTGTCAACGGTGATATTGTTATCGTCGCTTCTCATCAAGTACACAAAAATAATGTGGTAGCACTTGACGGAAGTGTATTAACTTTAAGGCCTTTTCGCTACTTACTACTCAATAAACCCGCTGGCATGATTTGCTCGAATATTGATGAGAAGTACCCGTCAGCACTCAACCTTTTAGATATTGATAAAGTAGAAGAGCTGCATATAGCTGGCCGCTTAGATGCCGATACTACCGGCCTTGTATTGATAACCGATGATGGGCATTGGTCTTTTCACCTAACACTGCCCCAAAATAAATGCGCTAAGGTCTATCACGTAACACTATCTCAACCACTATCGTCGGGTGTTGCTGAGCGCTTTTTGCAAGGTATTTTACTGCAAGGCGAATCGACACTAACGCAGCCTGCCACACTACGTATTATTGACTCACATCACGTATTACTTACGCTCACAGAGGGGCGCTACCACCAGGTAAAGCGGATGTTTGCTGCCGTAGGAAATAGAGTAATTGCCCTTCATCGTCAACAAATTGGAACCCTTAAACTCGACATTAGCACGGGCAATTGGCGGCATTTAAGTAACAATGAAGTTGAAATATTACGCGGACGCTATATCAGCGCTGCCTAAACCTTGCTTCCCTACAAGGCCCAGCGACTTAACGCCCAGAAAATAACCCATTAGTACCCTGTCAGGTAATGTTTTCAGTTGGGCTGAATAGTGACGCGGCCCCCACTACTGCGTTACTCAAAGCGCTACATACCCCGGCATGCACCCCTTCAAGCGCCTTGCCAAGAAAACAGCAACCTACGCCTAATTAGACAAGCTATTATTGCCTAGCCCCTAAGTCTAAAAGCATTGCTGTGCTTGCTAGCTGTATCACTCAGCGCGACACAGGTTGGCGCTACGCTAGCGGGTTATCGCCATATGAAAATAGCACTGTACAAACTCAATTAAAATCTATACACTGCCATCAGCAAAAAATAAGTCTACTACTTACATTCTACACTTCGCCGTTTTATTCGTAATTCCTCGTTCTGCAGTTTCTAATTTCCAGTCTATATTTTAAGCCACACATGCCATTAGGGCACCTTCATTAGATTTCAGTAAACCGCTTACCCGCGTACATTTTACATTCATGGTCTTCCACTATCGTATTACATGGTGCCATTGAAGAAAAATGACTTAACGCAAATATGGGTTTTTACGGTATTTTATTTTATGCGAAAAGTATCGTGTAAATCACTGGAACATCTATAACAATGACCAAAAGATAACTATAAAACTAATATGATTAATCATTCTAACTACGTACAATCTTTATCAAGCTACAAGCTAGGCTGTCTTCTTCGCCCGGCGCTAGAGCAAGAAACATCAATCCCTGTCGATCTGTTACGCAGCATTACCGCCGAGCTAAAAGCTCGCAACAGCTACGAAAGAGAAATCGGGCGACGCTCGCCACACTAGCCTACAGACTACCCAGCGATACAACCAAACCCCGCTGGGCAATAGCTTAAAGGCAACACAAAGCGACCAATATTAAACAACTCTCCAGAGCAAAGCAGCCCTCACTAGGCAACCTATTGGAGTAATGCTTATAGGAGTAGTGTTTTTAGGGGTGCTGCTTTATCGAGTGGCAACCATGCCTAGCTCGCACTAAAATCTTGTACCTCAAGGTATGCAGGTCGCGCATTCCAGCAACGCTTACGTGTGCGAGCTAGCGCAGCGCTATCCTTAACAGCAGCCACATCGCACTGGCTACTGCCTTTATATACCCCGTCCTCCAGCGGCACCAATGTTAACGCATCAAAACTAGGCTTCTGAGCGATAACGTGCACCAACAAGCCTTGCTCAGAGCTTAGCTTAACGAGCTAAAATTGAGGTTCGGGATTATTACTGAGTACAATTTTTTTAATATATATTGGCCTTGTAAAGGCCAGCATTGTTTTAAATAATTGCTTACCTCCTCGCTCAAAATGCCCATCAAACACAGCTACTTCAAGCTTTAGCCCCTGCTGATTAATAAGCGCATTCAAATCAAAAGCAGCCGGTAAAATAGTGACCAAATCATAAGTCGCTAATGCTTTTAACTGTTCATTAAAAACTTAGTCTTAGGCTTAAGCCAAAACGCACCTAGCGAGCTTAAAATAGCACTAGATGAAGGCATACCCTTTAAAAAAGTAGCCAGTATCACTCATAAACAGCAACTATCACTCCCAAATATCACTTTAGAGTTTTTAAGCGCATCCAGCCTTGACATCATTGATATGCTAGAAAATAAGCAACCTTTAACCGGGATTATTTTTAGTGAATTAACTATTCCAAGCTATTTAGATTATGAATGTGTTGGCTCAATAAAATTTGGCTTATATGTTGCAAAATCTCATACACTGGCCAGCCAAATCTGTAAAAATATCGATACTTTAAGGCTCCATCGCCAGCTAATTATTCGCTCACGCAATACACATTCAAGCAGCTTTCAATTAAAAATAAGCCCTGACCTTTGCTATGCCGATAATTATTTTTTACTGTTAGAGCTCGCCTTGCAGGGCAATGGCTGGCGCCTATTGCCAAAGCATATTGCCGATGAATCGGTCGCGAGCGGTCTGCTCGTGAAGCTTCCTATTGAATTTAAAGAAATGGGCTGGTTAGCCAATATTGATGTACTGCAACATCAGCAGCATAGTCATCTTGAAGCGTTTAAAATGCTGAGAGACCTGCTACGCAATGTACTATAAATGTACTATAAAAGAGAAAGTCGACCGCTTCGCGCCTTACCTTGCACACTAAAAAGACCTAAAACTCTTTTGTTAGCGCGCAGGATAAAACCTTTACCCACCTAAAATGCACTGACCATGAACGCCCACCATTAATGCAACTTAGCGCCGGCAACACACCTACCAACACCACAATTTGACACACAAAAAGTCGCAAAATGATATAAACAATACGCCGCCTGTCACTTTTTATGCCTCGCAATTCTAGTGCTTTTTGGCCTGTGTGAGCCTCATCATGGGTTGTGACGCAAAAATAGACTAATAAATATAAGTGCGAGATAATATGATCAAATAACGTCAAAGCTGATGGGTAATAGGTCATGAATAAAGTCATTATTAGCGGTGTTGGGTTGTGGGTACCGCCTTACACTGTGTCCAATGAAGAGCTAGTCGGTAGCTATAACACCTGGGCAGAGCAATATAATCACGATAACGCAGCACAAATTGAAGCCGGAGAATTAACGGCTAAGCCTTATTCCAGCGCCGAATTTATTGAAAAAGCGTCCGGCATCAAAAGCCGCTATGTGTACAGCAAAGAGGGCATACTCGATATCAACCGTATGCGTCCAAAATTAGCCTCTCGCACCGAAGACGAGCTTTCTCATCAGGCTCAAATGGCTGTTGCTGCTGCCAAAAAAGCCTTACAAGCGGCCAACAAAACACCCGCCGATATTGATATGGTGATTGTTGCCTGCGCCTATACCGAGCGCTCTTACCCCGCTATCGCCATTGAAGTGCAAGCCGAATTAGGCATTAAAGGCTTTGGCTTTGATATGTTAGTGGCCTGCTCGGCGGCCACGTTTGGCCTGCAACGCGCTTATGACTCTCTTCGCTCGGGCAGCTCTAAATGTGCGCTGATTATCAACCCAGAATTAACCTCGCCGCAGGTTAATTTCACCGATCGCGACTCACACTTTATTTTTGGTGATGTGGCAACGGCTATTGTGATGGAAAATGAAGCCAGCTGGAATTCTGCTCACGGCTTTGAAGTGATGGGCACTCGCTGTATTACTTCGTACTCCAACAATATTCGGTCTAATTTTGGCTACACCTCGCGCGTTACCGATGAAGACCCTTTTGCCAACGATAAGCTATTTCACCAAAACGGCCGCAAAGTCTTTAAAGATGTGTGTCCTATGGCCGCACAGCACATTGAAGATCACTTAAACGACCTTAACGTAGAAGTTGAAGAGTTAAGACGCTGGTGGCTGCACCAAGCCAATATCAATATGAATTTATTGATTAGCAAGCGTTTATTGGGCCGTGACGCCACATTAGATGAAGCGCCCATCGTACTCGATACTTTTGCCAATACAGCTTCAGCAGGCTCAATTATTGCTTTTGCCAAACACCACGAAGATTTACAAAAAGATGACATCGGTGTGATCTGCTCATTTGGTGCCGGTTACTCCATTGGTAGCTTAGTCTTAAAAAAATGCTAACACGCAAACCATTGCACGCAAAAAATAAATAATGAACGTGCACAAAATAACCTCAGGCGTATACCCTGAGGTTATTTTTTATGCGCTAGCGGCTTTTTAACGTTGATATTTCACAGTTTAAATTCGACACTCAAATACCTCTTGCTCTAGCAAGCTTTATTTTAGCCACAAGGCCATCGACTATGATGAATACCAAAATTTACAAATCTGTTCATAAGCTTGCCAGCGAATTAATGAGTGCCGCACACAAAGAGGATCAAGAAGCCTTTGACTCGCTTTACGCTGTGTTAAAGTCTATTTGCCTTAACAACGAAAACACCGATAAAGATCACCCCGTACAATGGGAGACACTCGCCGACTTTACCGAAGACCTAGAAGCGGCCATTGTGATTTATCAAAAAGCTTTAACCAAAGCAACAGCCATTAATTCAAAAGATTTTATGTCCTCGATTCACTACGCCATGGCAACTTTACAGCTAGAGCTAGGGCAGCGCGATGCCGCCGTTGAAAACCTAAAAAGCGCAAAAATAAGTGCGAATAAAATTGAAGACAAAGATCTTAAAAAAGAAATCGCCGAGTTACTCGAAACACTAGAGCCTACGCAAGATAGCTAGAACCCCCAAGTAGCTATAGCCCAAAATACTAAACTCAAAAGAATATAAGGGGCGAGGCAATAATAGTTTGTCCAATTAGACGTAGAGTTCTGTTTTCTCGGCAAGGCGCTCGAAGGGGCGCATGCCGGGGCATGTAACGCTTTGAGCAACGCATCGGGGCAGGAGCCCCTTATTAGACATTGCAGGAGCATAATGTCGAGGAGAGGAAGCAGAAAACAAGTATTATTGGATAATGTATTTTTTCCTCGTCCCTAAGTGGCCGATAGAGCTGAACGCTACGCGGCCTTTTGCAGGGCCGCTTTAGGCCACATAACCAGGCCAACAGCAATTGCCGAGCAAACCAGTTGCATAATAGTGATCGATAAAAGGCTTTCGGGTAAAAGCGTCGATAACGCAGACAAACACCCTGCCAAGCCAAATTGCATTGCGCCCATCACCGCCGCCGCCGTAGCACCATTCACCGCAAAGTGATCCATATAGCACGCCTGGCAATTAGGCGATGTAACGCCAATCATCCCCACAGTCACAATCAGTGCTGGCGCATAAAAGAAGATCGATAAATCAAGTGCAGCACTCAATACTAAAACACTCACCGCTAACATTTGCAGGCAGGCGGCAAACTTGAGTAAAACTTTAGAATGAAAATAGCCCAGTAAAATTCGGTTGGCCATCATCGCTATCCACATCAGTACAATATTAGCGCCAAACAATAAACCAAAGGTGGTATTGGTTACGTTAAAGTGTGTTTGATAAATGAAAGAAGCGTGCGTCACAAACAGTATCATTACGGTAAACAAAAAACCCTGTAAAAACACATACCGCACAGCGCCTGGTGTTTTTAATACCGTTGCGTACCGCGTCATAGCCGATAACTGAGCCGGCTGAGTCGTAGAAGTATTGCTCGCGGTATGGCTTAAAAAGCCCTGACGAAATAACGTAAGGCGCAATACGATAATAACAAGCAAGCCATAAGCGGCCAAAAAATAAAAGACCGCAGACCAACCCCAGCGCAATAAAAAGGCACCAAAACTAGGTGCAATCGCTGGCGCGGCGACCATCATTAGGCCAATAAGGCTAAACATTTTAGCCGCCTCGCTCCCGTGCACACGATCGCGCACCATTGCCGGCACACAGACCATCAAAAATCCACCACCAAAAGCCTGCGCAGCACGTAAAACATTTAGCACTCCCAGCTGCTGAGCCTGCGTAATGGCCAAGCTCGATAATACAAATAGCACCAAACCTGCCAGCATCACTCTAGGTCGCCCCACTCGATCGGCCATCGGTCCACCCACCAACTGCCCCACCGCAAGCATTAAAATATACACCGAGACACTCAAAGATACCTCATGAGCCGTCACGCCAAAGGCTTCAGCCATTAAAGGAAAAGAGGGTAAATAAGTATCTAGTGCAAAAGGAGCCACAGCCGCCGTTGCAGCTAAAGGGATGGCTATACGTAAGTGAGACATAAGGTTTTTTTTCAGCACAGAGGTAGTTGATGATATCAACAACATTGTAGCACAGCTAGTACTGTCAACCCTTTAAATTTACTGCAATAATAGCTTACCCTTAACACGCGCAATGGATCCCATCATGCCTTCGTTACCGCCTCTCACACCGCCTTACATTCCCCCTAACACAGCGCTTAGTGACACTCCTGAACTCAGCGAGGTTGTTAGGCAATTACTGGTTCGCATTAGGCGCAGTTTGCAGCAAGCCATTGAGCAACGCGGCTTAAACCTCTCGGTACAGGCCGCGCACGTTATTATTTTAACGCACGCCACAAAACTCAAGACGCCCATGCAGCTGGCATGTCAAAGCGGTTACGATAAAGCGGTGATTACGCGGGTCGTCAAGCAGCTACTGGCCGAAGGCTTGCTCAATAAACATAAGAGTACACAAGACAAACGCAGTATTAACCTCACACTAACAGCCCAAGGCGAGGCCGTTCATCAGCAACTACAGCAAGCCCGCCTGCAAGCCCACCAAGAGGTCTTTGCACCGCTAAACGCCAACGAATTACAACAAGTCAAAGCCTTACTGCAAAAGTGTATTTAAGGACTATAGATAGAGGCCGTTAGATAGGAGCTGATTACTGCAAGACCAGATCGGTTAACCACTACACTATTAGCGATTATTTTGGCATGGCGACACGATAGTCTATAGAATTAAGTGTCCTTTTCTGGCTCCTCTCGTATTGAATAGATGGCATGCAGTTTAGAGTGGGCTAACTGAGAGAGAAAGACGTCTTATATTGATCGCTTACCTTACGGATTAGAACTCGAGTATTGCTTTTGTGTCACTAACCACTCATCAGCGAGCTTTAAAATATCTACTTGAGGCCCATTGAACGTAGCTACAGGGGTATAGAAAGGGTATAAAGCGCTACCTACACGACTATCTGGGGGCTAAAAGCTCTGAACGCTGGCTGTAAAAATAGTGACACCCAGAGGAACACATAACATTACGGCGAAGTCGCAATGTTATGCCTGTATGATTTTTACTCAATAACATCTATAAACCGACAAACGGGCGCCAATTTGGCCGTAAAGCACAGCCTTTAAATTGACTACCCCGCCATTACATACGACAATGATTTACACAGTAAACAACTTTTGAATACAGGCTCGGCTGTGACTGAATCGTGTCTCTTGGCGTTTACTAAAAGCCTAGACGTTTCTAGGTGGTCTGTGGGTGATCCACCGACTATCCAGTAATACGCCGCAGAGTGACAGGTAGCCACTGGATTTAAGACGGTTATAGAGAGGAGGGTGTTGCCATGCAACTCCAAAAAGAGCAAAGAACATTTCAATTATACGACCGATCAAAAGAGGCTGAAGTGAAAGCGCGCCCAATCGAAGGGGCAAATCATCTGCTTGCACGCAAGTTACTCGATCAAGCTGTTATTAGCGAAGAAAAAACTCTTAAAGCACTCGCTAAGGTCTAAGGATAAGCTGTGTCCAGCGAATCGGGGTACAAATGTATATCAGCAGAAACAATCCGCTACGCCCACCAAAGGGCTCTTTCGGTAACACCGAAGGAGCCCTTTGGCATTCTTCACCCCGACCGAATTGAAGGTTTGGCTCAGTCCCCAGCACGCTATCGCTACTACGAGCAAACCGAAGATATATTTGTCCTAGCTGCGTATCTCTATATAAAAATAGCGAAAGCACACGTTTTTCAGCAGGCCAATAAGCGTACTGCATTCTTATCAGCAAAGATCTTCTTATACATAAATGGGTTCGACTTCACCTCTCCACTCGATGTGGCTGTAGATATTGCGGTGCGAGTGGCAACGAACGAGCCCGATTATAACGACCCCAAAATTCTGTCGAGCTGGCTTAAGGAGTTTAGCGCGGAGCTAAGCCTAAAACAGCTTCAAGAGGAGAACAACTGGGCAATAGCTATAGATGCATACACCGAGGACTGCAAAAGAATTCAGACTGAAGACAATGTAACTAGCCAGCAAGGTGAGCGATAAGGCTTCAGCCTATCAGGCCCGTTGAGGGCCTCTAGTAGAAGCGTCAACTCCACTAGCTGATCTAGAAGCGCCCTCACTGTTTATTACATCCCCCCTCACTCCTAGGTAGTACTTAGCCAAATAACCTCTGGGTGAGCGCTGAACTAAAAAAGCAGTTCCGAAGAATACGCTAGGACAGGCACACCTCAAAAAACATTATAATTATAAAGAACCCAAAACCTAAAACAAATAGCTATTTGACTCATCAGCCAGCCTTATCTAACGTTAAATCATAGAGCACTGGATAAGCAGACATGACGCAACCGCGCAAGCAACTGGTTTCGATAGACGATACCGCTTTTTACAACATTACAACGCGCTGCGTGAGGCGTAGTTTTTTGTGTGGCTATGATAAATTCAATGGCAAAAGCTATGAGCATCGGCGCAGCTGGATCGAGCAGCGCATACGGCTATTAAGCTCCATATTCGCTATCGATATCTGCGCCTATGCTGTCATGAGTAACCACCTGCACCTCGTCATCAAACTCAACCCGGAAGAAGCGACTCAATGGTCTGCCAAAGAAGTGTTAGAGCGCTGGTGCTGCTTGTTCAAAGGCTCGCCGATTGTACAGCGGCATATAGCAGGTGAGGAACTTTCCAAGGCTGAGCGAGAAGCTGTGAGTGATTGCATTGAGTGCTATCAAAAGCGACTGCAAAGTTTAAGCTGGTTTATGAAATGCCTTAATGAACCCATTGCGCGCCAAGCCAATAAAGAGGATAACTGCACAGGGCACTTCTGGGAAAGCCGATTCAAATCGCAAGCCCTGCTGACCGAACAAGCCTTATTAAGCGCGATGACCTATGTTGACCTTAATCCTGTACGCGCCTGCATGGCTGATACACCCGAAACCTCAGAATATACCAGCATCAAAGAGCGCATCAACCCCACCTTTGATTTGACCAAAGCGGTTAAGCAACAAACCGTACTGCAATCTATTCGCCAGTTTGACCTCCCCCTTAAGCCATTACTTAGCTTCGAGGGCAGCCTTAAAAATACTGAGCAATCAGGCATTATTTTTGGCCTAGCCGATTACATCGATTTAGTCGATTGGACGGGTCGCGCTATTCGTGATGATAAGCGAGGCGCTATAGCCGCACACTTACACCCCATATTAGAACGTTTAAATATCGATATTGACGCTTGGCTATTACAAACACAGCACTTTGAGCGTGAGTATCAAACTTTGTTCGCCAAACACAGGCAAAGGCCCAAGCGCGCTGCCTAATATCCAACCACCATAAATTTTTTCCGCATCACCCACCATCACTCCTGCCTAACAAAATAACCCCAAGTTATTAACCTGGGGTTATTGATGCTTTTTATTAAATTAATGCGCTATTAGCGATTATTTTAGCGTGGCGATACGATAGTCGATAAAATTCAGTGTCTCTTTCTTTTAACCACGCCTGTCTAAGTTACATTACCAAAACCCCCAGTATGCGATGACACTCAAAAATTAGTTAGTGGAGTATGTGTCGATATTCCACCTGTGTGTGAAGACGACCGGGAGTTAGTAGATGGTGTGTGCGTGGAAATTCCACCTGTGTGTGAAGACGACCAAGAATTAGTAGATGGTGTATGTGTCGATACTCCTCCGGTATGTGAGGATGGCCAAGTACTTGTAGATGGTGCGTGTGCCGATGCTCCGCCAGCGTGTGAGCCTCACCAAGAGCTATTTGAAGGCCAATGCTTTGACTTGCCCCCTGCATGTGCCGACGAGGAGATATTTTATATTGATAGCTGTATCGAAAACCCCTGTAAAGATGACGAAGTTTTGTTATTCGATACATGTGTACCTTTAAATTAGGTACTTTTTTAGACTTCATTGCGGCCCGCTAGTTATAGGGCCGTTCATTGAAACTCTCGCGTGGGTTTTCGGTAATATCTAGAAATGCACTTTAGTAAGGATGAAACAATAGTAAGGATGAAACAATGTGTTTAAAAAAAGCGATAATTTACTGCCTCGTCATTAGTTTGATACTGTCTTTTAATGTATCGGCGACTGTGATTATTAGTGACCCTAAATCAAGTAAAAGTGAAGCTGTAAATCATATTAGTAAAGCGAAGCCCTATGGCTTCAAAAAGTCTCCCTATCAGGTTTATTATCGGGAGGTGAGACCACCTAGATTGTCCCCCTATCTAGAATATCTAGTAGAGTTCAAAAAAAAAGCGGAACCGATAGACCCATACTATAACTATCAGCAGACACGCTGGGTTCATGATGGGCCGCCAAATCAAATTACCTATTTTGTAAAGATTTATAACTCAACCCCACAGTATCCTATTTGGAATTACAAGTCCGATATAGTTTCATCAAGTGAATTATCAAAAGGCTGGCGTCCATTAAAATCAAAAATTTTATGGGGAGATATTAACGGCGACTTTATTCGAGATATCTTAGTCATGGGGATGCCAACAAAAGGTGTTAGCAGTAAGCTACTTGCCAACTTTACATTAAAGCTATACGAAAAATATGAATGGTCAAAACGGGGGCCGGCATTAACAGAGCGGCGCGCCGATATTATCCAGGTTTTTACAAGTAATGCGCTAAATTCAAATTTGTACGACTTAGCGACTGTTAGACTTAAGGATCTTGATAGTGACGGGAGAGATGAGCTAATCGGCCGGCAATACGCGAATCGCGGCGGTAAAACACTTTATGCTGTAAGTGATACTAAAGGTATTTATAAACCAGTAAATGGGCCAATTGGGGATGAGCGCATTGCAAGTTACCGTAATGATTGTGGTATTACTTTAGACGGGGCCGATCACGGGTTTGATTACTACACGAATGAGACTTGCAATACTGTTTTCGTACTGCCGCCCTCTCAGGGAGTTACACATGCCAAAAAATTTTACGCCAACAGTAATCTACAAATGTGTAGGAACGTAGGCGAAACTCGACAGGACCAGCAAGAAGCCAATAAAAAAATTGCCGAACTTAATCTTGAGCTTTCTAGTATTATCAGAGAGCAAATTGATACAACTGAATATCGTCGATTACTTCGAATAATGGATATTGCGGATGATGAAGCCAATCAGTTAGCGATACAAGTCATTCGAGCCGAAGAAAACCTTCAACATGCCAACGAGATCCTTTGGGGTGTCGAAGAGGATTATCTAGATGATTTTGCTACCGATGCTGATTTAGAGCGTGCTGAAGCACGTGTACGAGCAGAGCGAGAATCCCTTGAGACGGTGACTTATGAGCACTCGCTTGCCGTTACGCTACTCGAAGAGACAGAGCAGGATCTTACGGGTTATGTCGAGTATCAGGCAAGGCGGCAAACAGAGGTAACCGAGGCGTTGGATGAATTGTATGCGCTGAACATATCGCGCCGTAATTTGCTGGCCGAGCTTAATAAATTACACGGTGGTGATTTGCTATTTGAGCTTCGTACTGAGTGGTCAGAAAAAATAAGAGAGATGGTATATCGTAATCGCTATGCGAATATTGAGCGTTGGCAGCCGATGCGCTTAACCAGTGGGCGGGCTATTTCGGCTTTACCTGCAGATACATCTGAGTACACAGGCATTCTATGGACGCGAATGCGCGACATCAAAAATTATAACTTAAATGACCGCGACGAACGGTATGGTGTGGGTGTTATGGCGGGCCCCGATAACATAACAGGGCGAAGTATTTTGGATCAGGAATTTTCGACAAGTGGTTTCGATAGATATGAAGCAGAAATGGGGTTATCGTTAGCTGCATTATGTGAACATTACCCTAGTGGTAGTGCATCATCAGTTTTGCCTAGAGGTATGTCGCAACTGCCTCAAGATCTTGGTGTTAATTTACGCTCCAATTATCAAATAAAATCTGAAACCGGTATTCGCGTAGCTCACAATATGGGTGAGGTCGCGAAAGTGATTTATCGCCATTTATTATCCAATGATAACCCCCGTATACAGTATCGCTATGCTTTTTACCGTCATCACTATCTATTTAGGTTTCCGAGTTGGCGGTTTTCTGGGCGTCATCATGTTGATAAGAGCGAGATTTATCGGATCATTAACGGCATGAATGAGCAATCTTGGTTTAATATTCGCTTTGTGGACCCAAGCATTAGTTTAGCTAACCAAGAAAAAATCCGAACATCAGTCAAAAAGCAGTTAATTGACTACATTTTTTCATCAATATCCATTGAATATTCAGATAAAAAGAAGTTAAAGCATAATATCGCGTCAACGGTATTGGTTGACTATCGCGATCTTAAGCAGTTTATTAGCCAAAACTCTATCTGGATAAATGCCGATAGTTACCGGGGGACTTTCTTGTCTGAGAGTCAATATACTGATTATCAATAACGAATAGAGAGTACCTATATATGGGGCCTGTAGTGATGAAGTTACAGGCCCTTTTTGTTTCAGTTTAATGACGATTTTCTGTTATGTAAAAAACATGTGAAGTATGTGCTGGCAGATAGGTACAGAGTAGCTATATAATTAAGTTCTATGATTCTTTCCGGCCATAATCCCTTTTTATGGCCTCTAATATCACAAGATTTTTCTAGATGACCTTTGTGTATGCATTGGTTTGTTGCTGTAATGGTGCAGGAGTACTTATCGATGATTGAATTTCACTCTAAACGGTTGTGTTTAGGTACTTTATTTGGTGTGCTCTTGTTGTCTGGTTGTGGTGATTCCTCCCAACGACCGCCCCAAGAAAAGAATGTTTTACCGGTTGTCGATATTGCCGGAAGCCGCGAAGCCGTCGCCGGTAGTGTTATCACTATGACGGCAACGGCGGAGGATTCCGATGGCACGATTGAGAAGGTCCAGTGGAAGCAGTTATCGGGTCCGAATGTCGTTTTTGATGCCCCAGATATCCTAAACACCGATATTACTCTGCCTAACATTACCGCTGCAACGGCTGTGCAGTTACGCTTAACGGTAACCGATAATACCGGTGGTGAAAGTAGTGTCACCATTACCCTGCATCTGACGGTAGCGGGCGTTGTTGGTAATCAGGCGCCGATGGCAAATGCGGGTGACGATATTCGGGTGGTCGAGAATCAAGATTTTACGCTCAGCGCATCGGCCAGTACCGACTCCGATGGCGATACCCTAGAGTATGAGTGGCTAGATCATACAAGCGGTCAAGTTGTTTCTCGGTTAGATAGTTACACTGCATCCTTGTCTGTGGCTGGCGACTATAGCTTTACCGTAAAAGTTACGGATACCGAAGGCGCTTTTGATGAAGATACGCTTAAAGTCAGTGTTACGCCGGAGTTAGTGAGTGATTTTAGCGCCGCATTAAAATTGGAACTTGTGAGCGAGAAGACCCATGCCGATCAGCGCGACTGCGAGCAATATCAGGCAGTACAGACGGACTACACGAGTGCCGTTATTCAACACTCGGTGCTTGGAGATATACAAGTGCAGCGCGAGCAGGACAAGGTCGATATTGCCGCCGAGAAAAAAACAATCAATGATGCCGTTGCACAACAGGACGCGGTATTAGTAGTTGAGCAAAAAGCGTTAATGGATTTACAAGATCAGATTCCCTTTTTGGAGCAAGAAATTGAAGATCTTACAGCGGTGTATCGTGAATGTGTTGAGCAAAAGAGTGTCAATGAATGTACCGCCGAGCGTGCACTACGAGATGATTTGCGAGATACCAAAAGGGAAGAGGAGAGAACGATTAGCGATAAGGAAAGTGATATTCGGGTAGTTGAAGCGGAAATTGTAAGGCTGAGAAGTAGCCTCGATTACCAAAACGAACGGGAAGAAAGTAACCAAAAGTACTTTACGCAATTAGATGCCGCACGACATAACGAAATCGAAAGTATTGCTGAGTTACTTCCCTTTCATGCCAAGCCAGCGTTGACGCTGGGCCTACATTTACGAGGTGAGCTCAAGGAATCGGCTAATGAATATGCGGTACATGCTCGCCTTCTTGTGGCTAACGATAATGCGCTTCAAGCTCTAGGTATTATAAATTTCTCGCAGGCAAGCGGTGTATTCCCTGGCGGTGTAGGTGAGTATAACTGGGGTGATGTTTGGCCAGATATCGGTGCGTTACCGACGCAAGCGAGTAAAGCGAGTAAAGCGATCACTGCGTTATTCACCAGCTCCGATACCTCGACAATCGATATTGATTATGCCACTTATTGTACCGCAGGTTTTACCGATAATAATTCAAATTACTCGCTGGGAAATGTGTACCTAGAGGTCCTTCGAACTAAGCATGTTGCCTACATCAATGAGTATCGAGTAACCTTTGATGCCCTTAAAACATTTGATCAGCTTAGTGCCCTGGCTACTGATTACGGTTTATTGAGTCAGCCGGTATTGCTTTCGATGCTTAATGAGCCGTTGGCAGGTGTAGACGTTGAAGTTATTTCTGAGATTGATAGCAGTGAGACAGCGGGAGTCGCGGCCATTATGGAGGCGTCTCATTTACAGACTTTGTTGGCCGCTTTTGCAATACCGGTTGTGAAAAGTGACTTACCTACTGGCTGCACGCTTGATGCGCAGGATTGGTGCCAATACCGTGGTTGGTGGTTACGCCATGATGGTTCGCCGGTTAACCCCAATGGCGCTGTCGATACGGCGGGAGCTTTAATGACGTTAACGTTTGGTGAAATTCACACTATTGAGCGTGAGTTAATACCGGTTACTACCGCCAGTGGTGACGTTACTCAGTGATCGCAGTTAGCAATTGAGTGAATGATTGCCTGTATTTAAGTCCCTATTTTCTGCCTGTTGGCGTAGATATACTGCGTCAACAATCACACTGTCTGATATAGGTTAGGGAATCATATGTTGGTTAAATTAAAATGTGTATTGGCTTGTCTATTGTTTGCCGGACCGGTAGTGGCAAATCAGTACCTAACAGGACAGGCTCGCCTAAAAGAAAGCGACACTTAATTTATGGTCGAGTGAACGATTGCTCAAAAAAAGGTAGAGCTTAAACCAATGGACTAAAAAGTATTAACATTCTCAAGTTAGTAACTTGGGTTATATTTTGGGGTAGCGGTAATGAGGGTTGAAGCTACTGGGTGGGATTAAAGGGTGAGTCAAGCCCCACGCTTTGGCCTTTGCCTGCGTTTAGCAAATAATATTTGGTACTGCTGCTCAAAATACTGTGTTTGTAACAACCACGCGTCAATATCAATATTTAAGCGAACAAGTATGGATGGCAGATTTTCGGCAATGGCGCCACGTTGACGTACAGGATTTACTAATCCAACGTTTACAGGGATGCAATGGAGTTGGGTGTCATCGCGAATAGCGCGGCCAGTGAGCAATCCGCGATTCATATGGCCAGCGCTTTTTCTGCAGAAGCGCGACTGGTTTTAGCGCAAGAAAAAGTCGATGAAAAATCCAACGAAATAACGGCAACCCCAAAACTTATCGACATGCTAAATTTGAAAGGCGCGACGGTAACGTTTGATACCATGGGCTGCCAAAAAGCGATTGCTCAAAAAATAATAGAGTCTGATGGCCATTACGTCACTGCAGTAAAAGGCAACCAAAAGTCCTTGTGTAAAGCGATAAAAGATCATTTCAACAATTTCTTTGATATGAAAAACAACAAAAACGTTGATGTATCGGTGATGGAGGGCGCTAGTCTAAATCGATTGGCAAAAAGAGAGTGCTTGGTTACGGATTCAATTGATTGGCTTAAAATGAAAGATGACTGGGTAGGTATTAAATCATGCGTTGCGATACTGTCGCGCCGCACCATAAACGGCAAAGAGTCTACAGAGTACAGATACTATATTAACTCGCGACCTGCAAACGCTGAGCAGGATAATAAAATCATTCGATCACACTGGGCTATTGAGAATAGCTTTCACGGGTTCTTGATGTGGTATTCAATGAAGATGATGGTCGTATTCATGCCAAACATGGCGATGATTAAGCATGTCGTCATGAATAAACTCCGAATAGCTCAATCTCACTATCCTAGAAAAATCAGCTTAAAAGGGCTGAGGAAATCAGCCGGCTGGAATGACGACTCACTGCTTTCAATTCTGTGTCAGCGTATTTGAATTTAAGTGAGACGGCCCTGGCAGAGCGATAAGGGCCGTGGAAAAAATACTTTGTCCAATTGACGCCTCATCTGTTAAAATTCGAACATAATTTAAGTACCACCAATCACCTAGTGACTGTCGAGTAAATATCAAATTGAGGATATAGCGATATGGAAAAATACCGCTCAAAAATTGAGCGGTATTGATTATCGTGAATTCGTTGCCAGCGTCGTCAAGCGCTTGGGCTATGGCGGGCAATACTTTGCAGAGACCGCACTCGGATGGAATCGAGGGACTATTAGAAAGTCACTGCGAGATCTTGAAAGTAATCACTTTGTTGATCGACGGCACAACAATAAAGGGCGTAGCAGCTATCAAAATACACTCGCCGATTTAGAAACCTCTATTCGCGCCATTATTGAGCCAAGCAGTCAAACCGATCCCACCTTTCGTAGCACTCGTATTTATACGCCTCTAACCGCTAGGCATATTCGAAAACGATTGATTAGCCAATACGGCTTTAAGTGTAAAAACTTGCACTCAAGGCGAACGCCGTCGACATCACTCAACAAATTTGGTTTTACGCTAAAGAAAGTGCAAAAAACAAAACCGCTGAAGAAGGTACCCGAAACTGACGCTATATTTAACCGAATAAAGCCCTTCAATAAGGCCGCTGATGAGGACTCTGGTTGCCTTCGAATATCGATTGACGCTAAAGCCAGTGTGCATGTAGGTGGGTTTTCAAGAGGAGGTAAAAGCCGGCAAGCACACACCCTATGGACTCTCAATTCCCCAAACCAATGAAAGTTGGATTTGGTTCTCTCAAGGCCCAGCGGAACACTTGTGGGGACAGGCACTCGTTTTAATAACCCCCCAACCATAAACACTCAAAACGAATATCATTTGGTTTTAACAAACTGACGGATAAGCACATTCAAAACCGTCGGGGATTGATTTCTTAGGCCCTTATGCGTCGGGAACGCGTATGGAGTGCCCATGGATGGCTTGAACGCGCCAGAGAAATCGATACGCGGCGGTGCCCACTTACTTACGGCACTTACAGGACAGACACTAGCCTTAATAACCCCCAAGCATAAACACTCAAAACGAATATCATTTGGTTTTAACAAGCTTACGGATACGCACGCTTAAAACCGTCGGGGATTGATTTCTTAGGCTCTTATGCGTCGGGAACGCGTATGGAGTGCCCATGGATGGCTTGAACGCGCCAGAGAAATCGATACGCGGCGGTGCCCACTTACTTGCAGGGACTACTTGCAGGGACAGACACTCGTTTTACTCATTTAAAAATATCAATCGCTTCAGTGATTTATATTGGGCTCTATTATTAAAAATTAAAAATTTATGATGCACATTAAAAATAAAAATTATAAAATTTAAATGGAATCACCCTACCCTACCTATCCATAACATATTAACCACCCCACTGCACTAGCCGCTTGCCCAGCCGCGCAGTAAATTATGGTACACCCCACTCAAACGCTTAACCTCGGAGTTGCTATTACCGAAGGTTAACGTTAATGCTTGAATCGACTGATCTAAATCAAAAAGCGTGGCGCGGTGCTCGCTACTACGCACGAGGCTCTCGACCCAAAAAAATGACGCCACCCTGCAACCTTTAGTGACTGGGTTTACTTGGTGCAAACTACTGGCGGGATACAAAATCACACTACCCGCGTCAAGCTTAATGTGCTGCAGGCCAAACGGTGTTTCGATACTTAGCTCGCCACCCTCATAAGTATTGGGGTCACTTAAAAATACCGTCGCCGATACATCGGTGCGCATGCTGCGAGTACCGCCATGAGCACTGCGACTCTCATAAGGCATGGGCATGATTGCACTATCAACATGTAAACCGTAATGCGCGCCTTGCGAGTAGCGATTAAATTTAGGTGGGTATATATGGTTTGGCAACGCCGATGACATAAATAAAGGGTGCGCAGCAAGCTTATACAGCAAGGCATTTCTAAGCTCGCAAGCTACGGGATGAGCATCATCGAATTGCTCGTTGTTTTTAACCTGTGCCGCTTGGCTACCGGCCGATATTTTACCCTCTTGCCAAGGCCCACTTGCTAGCGCGTGGTTAAATTGGCTCACTTCTTCGGGTGATAATAGTGCATCAATAATCGTTAACATAGGGCCTCTCAAATACTGTGCGTGCGTTAATTATTGGCAGAGTGTCAGTCTTTAAGCAACGGTTTAAGTATTTACATGAATGCAATCAGCTTGAATATCACCAAGGGTTTGGCAGCCCGCTAGTGCCATCGCCAGCTCAAACTCTTGCTGTAGTAACGTTAAGCTATGCGCAACCCCTAAGGCCCCCGCTACCGCTAAACCATTGAGTACGGGGCGGCCAATTAATACACCATTAGCGCCTAGCGCCAATGCCTTAAAAATATCAGTGCCTCGGCGAATACCGCTATCAAGCAAAATAGGTAATGTATTGCCCACAGCTTGGCGCACACTCGGCAGCACTGTAATACTAGGCGCCAAACCATCAAGGGTGCGCCCACCATGATTAGAAACAACAATGCCTGCGCAGCCACTTTGGATCGCCATAATGGCATCTTGCGGATGACTAATGCCTTTTACCCAAATCGGTAGCCGAGTGTGTTCACACAACCACTGAATATCTTGCCAACTAGGGGCATCTGCCATAAGCCCGTTGAGTAATACACTTTGCCCCTGCGCTAAGGCTTGGGTTTTTGCCTGCGGGTAATCACGCAAATTAGCCGCTACCACGTTTGCGGGCAAACTAAAGCCTGCACGCTGCTGGCGGTTACGCAAGCCACTTACCGGGGCATCTACGGTAACCACAATGGCGGTGTAATGCGCCTGCTCGGCTCGCCTTAGTAAATCTAAGGTATGTTCGGCGTTGGGCTGTATATACAGCTGGAACCACTTAGGGGTTTGTTGTTGCGCGCCTATATCCTCTAGCGCTACCGACGACAATGTACTGGTCAGCATACCCATATCGACGGCATTAACTGCGGCCACGGTAGCCAGCTCGCCCTCGGGGTGCACTAGGGCTTGATAAGCCAAAGGCGCAACCAATAATGGCGAAGCAAACGCTTCGCCATTTAATGTCATCGACGTGGAGCCTTGTGTAAACTTGCGCAAGACACGCATATTCATACCAATCGCATCAAAGGCGCGGCGGTTGCCATTTAAGGTAATATCATCACCTGCGCCACCGGCAATATATTCATAAATACCGTGCGGCATATACTCTTTTGCCAAGCGCTCGTAATCACAAATCGCAATTACATCGGCTGGAATATTCGCCAGTTTAGGTAAAATATAATGATCGGCAGTCATAGCAAAAGCCCCCTCAATAAAACAGCACTTTAGATAAAACAGCGCCTTAAATAAAACAGCATCTTAAGTAAAAAAGGGAGCGCGACCTAATCGCTCACTCCCTGAGTAACGCGGCAATCAATGCCGCGCTTATTGTACCTATTCAAAAAAATGTACTAATTTAACAAAAATTGACTAGTTCAAAAAAATTGTACTAGCCTAGCAGTGTAAGCTGAAAAACAGGCTTAAAACTCATAAGCTAAAGTGAGTTTTGCATTTCTTGCCGCACCTATGTATGCAAAAGCACCGCTGCGATAAGCCGCTAGGTAATAATCATTATCGGCCACGTTAGCTACGTTCAAGCGTAAATCGAGCTGCTCACTAAAGGCATAAGAAGCAAATAAATCAAAGGCGGTATAGCTAGGAATAGTGTACGAGTAATCGCCAATCGTCGCATTAAAGCCTGCCGCTGAATCTGGCTGGCCTGCGTACATTTCGCTAGAGTAAGTCATGGTGCCGCCAAAAGAAAACGCCTCGCTCATTTGGTAACGCAATTGTAAAAATGCACTGTCGTCGGCAAAGTTACTGAGCGTACGGCCTAGAGTATCTTTGTTAATGGAGGCCAATATTTCGGCATCCATCACCGTGAGACCCAATTGAGTGCTGAGCTTTTCGGTGATATTACCCACAATCGATAACTCGGCGCCTTTTACGCGGCTTTTACCGGTATTAAGCGTGCCTAAGTTAGCATAATCGTCAGCGCCAACACTTTCCATGACATCATCTTTAGTGATCTGGAAAATAGCTGCAGAGATCAGTAACTTGTCGTTAAAGACATTCCACTTGGTACCTAGCTCGAGGTTTTGTGTACTTTCGGGCTTGCTGTCGGTCACTTGTTGTGGATCGCCACAAATACCACCATAACCACAGTTACCCCCCAAGTCAGACTCCCCACCGTTCACATTACTGGAAGTGCTATAGGTAAAGTAAACGTTCGCATTTTCATTAATATCATGTACCACACCAACATGACCATTCCATAAAGTATCGGAGTAATCATACGCTGTTACTTCACCTTGGCTGGTCACTAAATTTGAATAATCAAAGCTATCAATACGCACACCGGCAAACACCGACCAATCATCAGTAATATCAACCGTATCCATTAATGACATCGAGAAAGTATCTAATGCGTAATCAGAGTCTTGTGCACCTTTTGTAATGTTGCGACCCATTAACCCGTTAATGTTATCAACATAATTGCCATTTGCATCCACAATGCAATAGCCAGCAGAGGCACCACGACGCCCCCCAGTAATGCAGTTAGTGGCACCGGTATTGTCAACGTTGTACACACCGTTTTCGACATCTAGCGCGCTGTACTCAGCACTGATCACAAAGTTGTGTTTAAGGCCACCGACATTGCGGTCTAGGTAAACGTTAAACTGGTTAGCTAAATAAGCCACATCTTGCCAGCCTTGGTGCGTACTCAAGCTAACCGTTGCAGCGCCGGGTGCATCGGGGTCGGTCGCATCACGCGTTGTACCGCGCGCACCGGTAGTCACATAACCATTATCAGTTGTGCCATAGCGCATTAAGTTTTCGATGCGCGTATCGCTGCTTATTTCATATTGTGCGCGCAAAGTAAAAGTATTAATGTCTGATGTTAAAAAGTCTTGCCCTTTTTGGGTATACATGGGTAAGTCGTGGACTGGTGTACCGCCATTGGGCGTAATATAAGTACCCAAGTCTGGGGTGTCTTCTGCTTTTAAATAATAATAATCGGCCACCAATTTAAGTTTATCCGTGGCTTGGTAAGCCGCCGACAATGCCAAGCCATTGCGCTCTTGGTCGGCAGGGCTGCGATCGGGAATATCTTTAGCGGAATACAAAACGTTAGCGCGCACCGCAAGGTCATCATTAATAGTTTTATTGCTGTCTAGTGTAATACGACGATAGCCGTCGGTTCCTAAACCGCCTTCGAGCTTATTAAAGTCATACTCTGTACTGGCTTGCTTAGTAATGCTATTAACAGCACCACCGGTCGAGCCACGGCCAGCAAAGGTAGAGCTTGGGCCTTTAGTAATTTCAACTTGTTCGGTGGCAAAGCTTTCACGGGTTGTCATACCAGGGTCACGCAAGCCATCAACAAATACATCGCTGCGCGCTTCTTGGCCGCGAATAATATAGCGATCACCAAAAGCATTACCGTTTTCACCGGTACCTAAAGTAATACCCGGCTGCGCGGCTAAAATATCTTTTAAGTCGGTTTTGCCCGACTCTTTAATTTGCGTTTGTGTTAACACGCTAATGGTTTGTGGTGTATCGGCAAGCTCTTTGACGTGCCGTGCATCGCCCGAGGTTTGCGCTTTGTACGGCGCGCCAGCTTGTGCATAAGGGTTGGTATCTAATGTGCGCTCTTCGATTTGTAGTGTATCAAGTACAATAGGTTCATCTTCTTGTGCCACCGCTAAAGGACTTAACAATAGGCTAGGTAAACTTAATGCTAACAAAGTTTTTGGCGTGTTAAAGCTCGGTGAGCGCAAGCTCAAAGAGGCCGAAGCATTGGGTTTTTTAGAGTTCATAGGAGCTATTCCTTAAATACGGAGTTGGTGATAAGTGAGTAATCGATAGGGAAGACCAAAGTCAGTCGCTCGCGCTTAATAGACTCTGGCACCGGCGGTAACGGATTGGCTGCAGCAAGCATCTGCAGCGCCGCTTGATCAAGCTCAGGGTAACCCGAGCTTTTTTTAATACTGGAAGCTAAAACATAGCCATCGCGGTCTATCGTAAATTGCAGCGTGACTATGCCTTGCTGCTTTTGCCGCTTAAGCGCTTTGGGGTAGGTTTTAAAGGCACTCAAACGGGCAGAGATGGCCGCAAAATAACTTTGTGCACTGCCCGCTTTACCACCCGAGCGGTTTGAACTTGCACGGCCGGTGCCTCGATGTGCAGCTTTACGCGCTTTAGGCGCAGGGGCTGGCGTACTTTCTTGCTGTGTACTTTCTTGCTGTGTACTTTCTGGCTCAGTAATCTTTGATGGGGCTTCAAGGTCTTTAGTGTTTACCGGTGTAGTGGCATTAGCCTCTGGCAGTGCTTGCTTGGACTCATTGGCAGGTACACTTGTAGGCACAATTTCAGATACAACTTTAGGCACCGTTTTGGGCTTAGTTTCAGTTTGAGGTTCAGCTTGAGGTTCAGCAATGGCCAATTCATCGGCACGCTTAATGACAGGAGCAGCAACCGCCTCCTGTGGCGCCACTAATTTAGGCTGAGCGGGGGCCGAATGAGGGGCTTTTACCCGTTCTTTTTTGAGAGGCTCTTTTTTGAGAGGCTCTTTTTTGAGAGGCTCTTTTTTGAGAGGCTCTGGTTTTATAGGCTCTGGCCTTAAAGATTCTGGTTTTATGGGTTCTGGTTTTATAGATTTGGGTTGTGTCACAGTTGTTTTTTGAGGCTCGGGGGCTATTGCATCATATTGCCGCTCAGAGATGATTTGCTCTTGCGCTTGATAAGCACCAAGCATACCCAAGCCCACCTCAATGCCATCTTGCCCTTCACCCAAAGCGCCGCCTTCCAGTACATCAGGCTCAACCCATAGTGCAGCCAACACTACGCCATGCACCAAAACAGCAAGTACAATAGCCACAAGCCAGCGGCCCCGGTCAGCAACTACATCAAAGGTGCCTTGGCCTGCCAGCACCTGCCCACTAAGGCCAGCCCAAGCCGCGCCCGTTTGGCGACTCGTATTAGTAGCCGCATCGGCATATTGCGTTTTAGCGCAATACTTAACCGTGCAGCGATTAAACACACTCATGCGCTCGGCTCCACGGTTAAGGTAAACAGGTTAATGGTGCTAAACCCTGCCGCACGCAGTATGTTTAGTACCTGATCTAAGTCTTGGTAGGTAGTCTGTTTGTCTGCGCGCACAGCAATTTTTGCGGGGTATTGCAGTAATAAGTCCGCTAGTGCGCTCGGTAAAACCTCTAAACTCACAAGTGTATTATTGACCCGAATGCTTTTGTCTTTAGACAACTGCAAAGTGATAGGCTGATCGCTAGCAGGCTTGGCTTTTGCGCTAATAGGCAACGCTAAACCCGCATCGTGTATGACTTCAATTTTGCCCGCAATCATAAAAAAAATAAGCAACAAAAAAACAATATTAATCAGCGGTATTAAATTATCGTCGGTACTCGCCTTACGCTTAGATAGCTGACAAAGGTTCATTGGGCGGGCCATTAGAGCGCCGCCTTTGGTGTATTAAGTGTTGGTAAAGTGAGCGCTTGGGTATTGGTCGCCAGCGGCGCCAAGGTCACACGCGTAAAGCCCAATGATTGTAAGCGGCTAAGGGTATCGACAATGATCTGCACTGGCGTATTACCCGCAGGTAGCACTACCGTGGCAGTTTGGTTATCCCACGCAGCTTGCAGCATGTCATCACTCAACACAGCCCCTGTATTGGCGCTATCAACACTGCGTAATTGCCCCTCAATATCCAAATGCAATTGCTGCGGTTTAAGCTCTGAAGTGGCGCTTGCCGCTAAAGCCGTCTGCATGTCGATGGCGCTAAATTGGGTAAATGAAGAGGTCAGCATAAAAAACATCAACAAAATAAATACCACATCAATCAAGGCGGTTAAGCTGATACTTTTTTTGCGCTTTGGCGGTAAGATTAAGCAAGGCACCGCTAAATTCGACATGACTAAAGTTGACATAGCCGCTACTCAGTATCCGATGGCATTGCCGAAACTTTGCCCTTGGCTGTTGAGGTATTGGCACTGGCATATAAGGTAAAAACACGCTGTAAATCATTTTGAATCGCCTGCGCTTCTACCTCGGCTTTACGCTCAAAATAGCTGTTCAGCATAGATACCGGAATCGCCACAGCCAAACCTACAGCGGTTGTTAAAAGCGCCTGCCAAATACCGCCAGATAACACCGCTGGGTTCACTTGCGCGCCGGCAGCCTCCATGGCTTTAAACGCTTCGATCATGCCTATAACGGTACCAAAAAGCCCCATGAGTGGCGCCAATGTGGCTATAACCTCTAGCACACGCAAATAGCTATTGAGCTGTGCAATGGCTAGCTGCGCTTGGCGATACACCTCATCTTTAATGTCATCAATAGCCATCCCAGACTTATCAATAAGCTGCACCGCACTACTAACCAGTAACGCACGGTAATTGCGCTGACCGTTTACTAATAACAGTGCTTGCGAGCATTTGCCTTGCTGCAAAAAACCAAAGGCTTGCTCGATAGCATCTACAGGCTTTGCCTGCGTGCGGTACAACTGCCAAGCCTTCAGCAAGCTCACGCTCAGTGCAACTACCGAAAGGCCAAGTAACAGCCACACCACAATTCCGCCGTTCATAAGTAACTCAATCATTGCAAAACCCAAAGTTAATCTAAATGATAATGATTACTATTTTATTTATTAAGACGAAACAGCGCAACTCTTTTGTTATTACGTTTAGCTATATGGCTAACGCGCAAGCGCCGTAGCCACGTTAAAAGGTGAGTTGACACAACACAGCGGGCTAAGGGATAAGAGGGGTGCAAGCAGTGATGTGGCACTTTAGAGGCATTAATAGACTGAGGCGATGGCTGCGAGGATAGCTAAGAAGATAACTAAATAAAATAGCTGCGAGGAGAACTACGAGAGCACCGCGCTTAATCACTCCACTGGCGTGCTTTGATTCACTTTTGTGAACTCTACGCCCAACAAAAAACCCTCTAGGCGCAGCCATAGAGGGTTTTTTAAACGGTATCGCTATATATTGAGGTGCCTCAGGGGCTCTGGCGTTAGTTGCACACTCTCACAATTCCACCATTGCCCTGCTGCCCCGTTTGGCACAGTGTGCGCCCAATGCAACTTTGGTTGTTTTCCCAGCCCCAGCCGGTGCTTTGGGTTGTGCACAAAGGGCGCGGTGCGTCGCTATACCACTGGCATTGCTGCGCGCAATTACCGCCGCCTGCACTACTTGAAGAGCTCGCTGCGGAAGAACTCGCTACCGAAGAACTCGACAACAAAGAACTCGATGCCATTGATGAGCTAGACGAGCGACTACTCTCAGCACTACTACTCGAAAGTGGCGGGGTTACGCCACCATACACACTGGCTTTTACCGATGTTTTTGCAATTCCATTGACACCGTTAATCAAACGCCGCCCCCATGGTGTCAGGCTTTTAGGGTTGAAATTATTCACAATATCCAGCGCCACACAGCAGCTACCATTGCCCGACCAAGACCAACCTAGGTAGCCAATGCCTTGCTCTTGAGCGACTCGCATAATCGAGTCGGCATCAACAAATTGCCCTTGATGATCCTGACCAAACTCACCCACAATTAAAGGGAGGTTATGATTTGCTAAAAAGCCTGTCACGTAGTTATTGATACGACTATAGTTTTGATAAACCTCATACATGTGAACACTAAATACCGTATTGCTAAGCGAATCGGCTTGCGCTACCTGCGAGGCATTATCGAGCATAATATTTTGCCAATCCTGGCCCCAATTCGCGGCATCAATCACCAGCGTATGAGTCAAGCCTGCCGCTCTTAATGTTCGAATGGCGGCACTTTGCTCATTCACCCAGCGGCTAGGCGCCGGTCCATTACCCATGGGCTCGTTAGCAATATTAATTAAAACGTAATCTTCTTGCCCTTTAAGCGCGCCTTTTATATCAACCCAATATTGCGCTGCACGGGCCATAGTGCCGGCGGCACCCTCTTCGCCAGAACCCGTCACATCGTGAACCTCTAATAGGCAAATAAGCTGCGCTCGTTTACACAGCGCAATCACATTAGCAACATCCGCCTTTGAATTGCGAGTCCAGCGGTCGCCATTACTTAGCACAACGCGCACAGTATTAGCGCCAGTGGCTGCAATGTTGGCAAAAGCAGAGGCTTCACCCAAATACCACGCATGTGGGTGGTTCATACCGCGCATAACAAAAGGCTGGCCATTACCATCAAGCAATTGCGTGCCCGACACACTAAAACCAGCCACCGCATTGATAGATAGTAAAAAAGTAGCGACAAAAACCAAACCCTTCGTTAACCCGTTATTGAGTGTATGGCCCATAGCAGATATTTTTTTAAGTAAGTATTGATAGCTCATTGACATTGTTTTTCCTCGTTACGCAAAAGACTGAAAATTTTTTATTATTATTCTTTCTGCTGAGACCTGTTTAGCGCTACCTAATAGTCATAAATTAGAAGACTTCAGCGATAAGCCAGGACACCCAAGAAATTAACTTAAGTCTATTTAATTAGTAACCTATAATATGTGATATAAGTCCACTTTTAAGATTATTTTATAATAATAACAGGTTACTTATAGGATGATTTTATTATAAAAAATAATGACTATGGGTTTTTATAGGCCTGAAAAATTACATCAATAATAGATAATGAAAAGCCAAAAATTGCAGCTATTATTGCCTCCGAGACGCCCAATTGAGCACCTATTACAACAAGAATATGCAGTAAAAAGTCAGTACAGAGCCTCTAGCAACCCTCAAGCACAGCGTATAACGACCTATAATGGAGTTAATGTCACTATTCAGAGGTACTGCAATTGGGTGCCAGCGCCGTAAAGTTTGCACGTTTTTGCTTTATGTGGGCGGCTAGGATGTGTAGCCATATAACAGAAGGGATACACGGGCGCTTGTGGCCCCCGTGTATTACGGCTTACACAATAGTCTTGAGCACTTATTGTCGTGTTTTTTTGGCCTGCATAATAAAGGCTGGTTTTTCTAGGGTGCTGTCGGTTGACTCTGCAGCAAAGTCTAGCTCGCCCGCCAAGCCTACCATAAAGGCAGAAATCGTATTTGCTCCTTGGTTGGCCACAAACAATAGGTTTCGGCTATCAATAAAGGTAAAGGCGCGGGGCTTATTGATGTTTTGCACCGCACGATCAATCACCTCTAAGCGACCATCGGCAGCAATCGAATACGCTGTAATCGTTTGATTTGGACGGTTAGAAGTATAAAAAATATTACCATCAAGGCTGATTTCAACATCGGCGGCACCACTTTTATCCATTTGATTCGCAGGCAATGCCTCGATGCTTTGCAGCTCGGTTAACGAACCATTATTTTTAATACGAAAGACAACAACACGGCTGGTGGCCTCGGTTAATACATAAGCCACATCTAGCGTTGGGTGAAACGTCATATGCCGAGGTGCCTCGCCATCTTCTGAGCGCCAAGCCACTTCACCGGGCGATAATATGCCTGCGGTTTTATCGAAGGCATACTTTCTAATAACATCATCGCCTTTAAAAGGAGAGTACAAGTATTTACCGTCATTCCTCCAGCCAACCCAATGCGGTAACGAGGTCTCGCCATGCGCATAGATTTGAGCATCGTCTTTAATCGTGCCATCATCATCAAGGCCAAATACAACAACCTCACCGGTTGTGTAATTAGAAGTTGCGAGAAATTTTTGGTTAGGGTGAACATCTACGCCTGAGCCACGCTTGCCACCAGCAGGCCGAGAGCTGATCTGGGTAAAATTAGTACCATCCCACGTGTAAGCACCAACGGTGTCTTCTCCTGAGGTATAAATGACACCTTTATTGTTGGTAGTCACATACCGAATATCTCCGGCATCACTCACCTCGCGTGGCTCACTAAACATCATGGTTGCTGCGTTGTAAGTTAAAGTAAAAACGCCCCCACCAAAGCTCAGTAGGGGTGTTTCGTTAGGAATACTTTGAGCCGATGACGAACTAGCACTCGATGACGCCGGCAAGCTCGAAGACGATGCTACGCTAGAGCTTGAAATCGGTGCAACGCTAGAACTTAAAACCGATGCAATGCTAGAGCTTGAAACCGATGCTACGCTAGAGCTTAAAACCGGTGCAACGCTAGAGCTTGGTGCGGGAATAGAGCTGGCAACTAGCGAAGAAACCGTTGAGGAGCTAACACTCGCTGTAGGTTCCGTTACTGTACCACCACCGCACGCCGCTAAAGCTGAACTTAATGCGACAACTAAGGGTATTTTTAAAGTCATAGTGTATCTCTGAGTTTGAGTTTATTTTTATGTAACTATTCAGAGTAGGCGTACCGAATCAGAGTAGGCGTACCGAAATTGGACACTTGAATCATTGACTGACTGAGGGCGTTATAGAAGCGTTTTGACAGCCGCTTCCTCGACTTTTTCCCTGCAAAATTTATCTTGCATCCCCCTATGCCGGTGCACGGGATAACCCCTTTTTTTCCCTGTAAGGTCCGCGCTTAAATATTCAGAAAAAAATCCATCAGCACTCCAGTCAGCTGGTGTTTTTCAGCTTGGCTAAATAGTTATATTTTTATTTGTCCTTGAGTATTAAACACTATTAATATGATTAAAAATATTACCGGACTCACAATAAAAATATAATTTTTTATCCATAAAAATATTTTATCATCCGATGGGAAGCCATCAGACAATAAAAAATATTCACCCAAAAACAGGGTACCCCCGTACTGTTGTGAAATGGGTTATTTAAAGCTCGTACATTCAATAATTATCGAATGTATTAATGCGTTAACATATAACGCTAAAAGCCATTAAAGGCCGGTAGCTATCAAACGAATGAATAATGGTATTAGCCTGAGATACGGCCTAATATTTATAGGCTAATTACTCGATTGGGCTCATGGATAAAAAATTTTAAAATGGTATATATGCTTAATAGGTCACAAACTACCATATCGTAGCTTGCAACCTTGCGTAGACGTATTTGACTCAGTGCGCCGGTCATTATTTTTCCGCCGTTAAAGCGTATATTAATACGCTCATCACTTAAGCCCGCCGCCTTTGCCAGCATTTTATAGGCAGAAACGAGAGTATCTCTATAAGCAATATCAGGGTTATTTGACGTGTGGGTATTAGGGTTTATGCCTGTCGCTTTAAATTCTACCGGAGTAGCTGTAGGCTTAGTAAGCTCAATACCGCCAACAACACCCGGCTTAATAAAAGATCCTGCTACCAGCATTGTATGATGCATACCATTGTGGTTTCGCCCACCGTTAGTGTTATACCGAAGCGTACAACCAAAAAAATTTAGCGATGCAAACACAACCTTATCTTGTAGATTAGCCTCTTTGAGTTTGTCCCACATAATTGTAAGATCTTGCATCGCGCAACCTGTTTGCTCTACCTCGTTGTCAATACTGCCAAGATAGCACTGGTCACTTCCCATTTACGTGTGGTCACAACCTCACTAAATGGTTGCTCGTTATCGTAAATGCGCCATGCGGTTTTCACCATCATATCGCGGAATGATTCGACCAGCGTGATATCGCGGGCATCTTTTTTTAAACCGTCGAATTTAGCGAGCTTCCAAAATTGATCGGTATAAACGCTAGGGTTACCCAAGCTATTAATTTGGAACGCGGTTAAAAAGAAGCGCTCTAGCTTAGTTTTGTATTCTGGTGTTTGCTCCCATTCGGCAATCAACTGCTTAAGATCTACCGGTGAAACCTGAGTATCTGCCCCCCAAGTGCTCTTAGCTCTTTAGCAGTGGGCGCACCGCCATGCAGCATATACTTAGCTTTAGCTAGCGCTTCTTGCGCTTTTACGGGCACAAATTCAGGTGCATTACCATCTTCTTTGGGCACTTCAGTGGCAGCAACCTCTGCCACCGTTAGATAAACACTTAAAATCAGGCCCAGAAAGGAAGGCATCGTGTGTTACCGCATTCGGCAGCATAGGCTGACGTACACATGCTGTAGCGTTAAGCTTGTTTAAATACTTTTTGCGCAGCGGCTTTAAAAAGAGCTAGTTGGCAGGGGCAGCCGCATCAATCATTTTTTCATCAGCACAGGCCGAGCCGCCATGCTTACTTGGCTGCTCGAGCATATCAACCCCAAGGGTTGCGCTTTCGAGGTTTAAATCACCACCGGCTAAAGCAAAAATACTCGCGTTATGGCATGCCATGCAGCTGTTATCAGTAAATGCTTTTTTGATCTCGGTACTGGAGCAGCTTGACGGCACTACTGCCACTGACTGAGCTTGTTGCCGCCGATGAAGAGCTAACAGCAACCGACGAATCACACCCACCGATGATACTGGCACCGGGGGCAGTGACGACGAGCTGACCTCAGGCGCAGGAGGCGCTATAGACGATGAGGGTTTAGAGGGCATCAGGTTCACCCGAGCATGCCGTGAGACCTATTAACAGTAAGGCCATTAAATATTTATACATGTAGATACCTATAGCGATAAATTATGATATTAATTTTTTATACATATTTATGTTTGGAGCCATTTTATTGTTGAGTATCAATAAATTAAAGAGAGATATTATTTTGTTGAGACGCACCTCCTTAAATAGGCTAAACGGTGTTTTTTGTATTATCAACTTTCTAATATCGTCCAGATAAGCCCAGTATTATTGCTAAACTAACTCGCTGGCGGCATCACTTTAACAGCGTAATTTCTCGATAAAACACAGCTCACGGCGCTTAAAAAAAACACCTAAAAATCAATTGTAGCAGGGGTTTAGGGCTATTTTTAACCGTAATAGGCGCCATGTATTGAGCGCTATACTCCGCCCATCATTTAACCTGAAGCCAGTCGGACGTCATAACATAAAATCACTAACATTTTAGGCTCTTAGGCGAGTAATTTAGCTGCTCAGTACGGGCACATCCAATAAAAAAAGCCTATTGTATATTCCCACATTAAGAGATTTTAAATTGGCAGCCCAAATGATGACTTCCGCCTCTATCGAGAAGATAATACTCATCACTTTTAACGCGGAGCACGAAAGACTTTATTCTCACTTTATTACTTTTTTATACTGCCAACTTTTATACTTTTGTTTACGAAATATTAGATGTTGAAAGCCTTTTTACTTATTATATTGACGCCGATACAACGATTCACTACACACTATTATTAGAATAAGGTAAAAGCTTGTAGTGCAGATGTTAGTGATAATGTGCATGGCACACGTAACAGCCACTGATGGCGTGGACTATAAGCACTCATGTGTACATCCAATACACTGTTTTAAATACGGACTACGCCTAACTCAAAAATTCATGCGTTGAGCCATCGTCAGTATTTAAAGCACAGCATTAAGGCTAATTAGTTACCGTCCGGTTATGCGATTACAGGCAGCAATACAAGTCCCACATCAAGGCCTCAAGGGTCATTCGCAGGTAATACACACCTTTGATCACAGTACTTACAACTGAGGCATCCCAATCTAAGAAAACGGTACTATCTCACAATTTATTACACCAAGATCTGACATAGTACAAGATCTGACATAGTACACGTATCAATCGGCAAGGATTGCTATTCACTGTTTGAGAGACACAACCATAAGACACAACCATAAGACACAATAATAAAGAGCGCAGAGAAAAGAATAATTTAACGGCTTGCGAATCACTCAATCGTCCCGCCCTCTAGAGATCGTTATGGCTTTAAAGGGTGCTGCAGTAGATGTACGACCGCTGCAGCTCGGGGGGGTACGTGATTGTGGCTAATAAACAGGCTGCTCACTAGCCACTGAATTAAGTATGGGTCAAGATAAAGATATTATTTAATAATAAAGTGTGAGCCTATACTGATCAATATGCACTTTATTAAACACGCATTTCATTGAACACACGTTGTATTAAGCGCAAAAAATATAGATTGAACCCTGGAGTAATAAAATGAAATTAATCTTAATCCTAACCGCCGCTTCGGCGCTGGTTTTGGCCGGTTGCGCCGGTACGAGCGAACCCAGCTCGTCCAGCAATGCTAACTCTACAGCCTCGCAGGTGGCCTCTAGCCTTCCTGCGATATCATCAGCACCTTCATCTAGAGCTGTATCGAGTTCAGCTAGGTCATCTTCGAGCCTCGCTGTAAGCTCGAGCAGTATCGTGCAAAGCAGTTCATCAAGCTCTGAGCCCGCTGTTTCGTCAGCCGCAAGCTCTTCGGCTACCTTGCCATCGGCCTGCCGATTTGATGACGTTAAAAAAGTATTTGCAGATAACAACTGTATGCTTTGCCATAACGCTCAAAGTTTTGGCGGCATTGGTGGCGGCTTAAACTTAGATACCGGTAATGTAGGTGCTAATTTACTCGATCGCACAACCAGTTTTGGTGGTGTCCCCTGCGCGGACGAAAAAGTCATCGACTCGGATGATATGGGTAATTCATTACTCCTAAAACTAATCGACCCTAACCGCTACCCCGACTTTAATGCCGGTAGCTGCAAGCGCAACCCCATGCCGCAAACAGGTGCGCGCTTAAAGCCTGCCGAAGTTAAATGCGTAGAGCAGTGGATTGAGCATGTAATTGATACCGAGAACCCCACCGTAGAGCCTAAAGGACCCGGCGAACCTTTTGCTGTTGCCGATGCAGCGTCGGCCTTGATCAAAGCCAAATACCTGCTCAATGGCTCGGCCGTGACCAAACAAGAGCTTAACGCTGTTGTCAGTGGTTCTAATTTTGACCCTGTCGCTTTGCGTGAAAGAATTACACAGTGGCAAAAAACGCCCAACTACGAAGCCAAAATGAAAAGCTTCTTAAAGCAAGCGCTGCAAATGGAAGAGATCCCCGGCAGTTTTGGCTATCGCTATCAGCTAGGTAACTTTGGTGGGGTGCGCAGTAAAATTGATAACCATCGCGCGCTATGGGAAGGCCTGAACAATATGTTTGTGGATATGGCATGGGATATTGTCAAGAACGATCAGCGATTTAACCGTATTGCAACCACACGCCGCTGGAAGGTCACCACCGCCATCTTAGTTGCACTTGGCTACGCCGAAAAAGAAAACCAAACACCAGGCCGCGTTTATTCCGAGCTCCCCGCAAAAGAAGACCGCTTACAACTATTTGAACACTTAAAGCCTGGCGATTTTAATGACTGGCGCTATGTCAATATCATTCAAAGTGACAACCCTATTCGCTATGCAAATACTGCTGGCTATGCGTCGACCATGCGTAACTACAAAAATAACGACGAAGTTGCCATGCGCTTCCCACGGGTAGGGTTTTTCTCGGCGCCGGCATTTTTAGAGTTATGGGTCACAAACGATGGCAATCAGTTTCGCGTGACGGCCTCGCAAAGTTTAATTACTGCTTTAGATGCAACCTTCTCGGCCAGCGATCCAACAGCGCACCGTGGCGAAGCCGGTATAGACCTTGACCATGCCGACCCTTCAACAGTGTGTTATCAGTGTCACCGCTTGATGGACCCGATGAAATTAGTCTTTAGTAACTTTCAAACGACCAACCATCGCTCAAAGAATGTCGACAACAGCGTTAGGCCATCTTTTGCATTTATGGGTGTACGTAGCGCGATGAAAACTCCTGATGACTTTGGCCGCTTACTGGCTGAACATCCTCGTTTTCCGGTCGCTTGGGTACAAAAGTTATGCATGTGGGGCAATTCACAGCGCTGCTCTGAAGCCGACCCCGAATTCCAGCGTTTAGCTGAGTCATTCAAAAATAATAATTTAAACTTTAATCAATTGGTGCGTGACTTCTTTAGTTCACCTATTTTTACCGCTACAGAAAAAATGGAAACTCACGAGAAAAACGAGTACCTCGTTAGCCTTAGCCGATCAAATCATTTATGCCATGCTATTGATACGCGTCTCGCTGATATAAAAGCGACCAATAATACAAAAGGCTCCGTACAAATATGCAACAAAAATAGTGGCAAGCTTGGCATTATCGGCAAAGACGGTCTCAATCGTGGTGATGCCGAGTTCGTACAGGTTAAATCGGTTAGTACCTTTGATGCGCAATCGATCGATTCACAGTGCGCCGCAGCACGTAGCAAAATTTTTGCTAACAGCGATAATCGCATTATTGATTCACGTAAAAGCATCGATGATATTGCTGGTCAAATCACTCGACAATTTATGGGCTTACCCGAAAACCACAGCCGCTACAACAAAACAGTGAACGAGCTTAAGCGCGTTTATAACATTGCCTCTAATGGGACTAACTGCCCTGGTGGCACCAATGCTTTTGACCAAAATGCAGTGAGTTGTGGCTTTGGGGAATCAAAAGTAAAAGCGTTAGAGTACGTATGGTTCGCCGCATGTACTTCGCCAGAATTAATTAGTTTAGGTTTTTAGGGGTAGCTATTATGAAACACACTATTGCACGACGTACCTTTTTATTAAAAAGCGCTTTGTCATTTGGCTCCCTACCTATGCAGTCATTAGTGACGGGTTTACCGGTTTCTTTTTTAGCCGGTACAGGGCTTGCAGGTTTAAGCAATCGCGCTTTTGCTGCCGATGATTATAAATATTTAATTATCTCGCATATGCGCACTGGCGACCCTATTAACGCTAATATGCCAGGCACATACCCTGCAAACAATAGCGATGTACTATCCAACATTGACCACCCTGATGCTCCGGGTTTTAAAGTACCTACTGACTTTAAACTAGGTACCGTAGATGTAAAAGCGGCTGCCCCCTGGGCCAAGCTACCTAATGATTTACGCGCAAGAATGGGTTTTTGGAATCATGGCACCTACGTGAATGCGCATACCGATTTTCAAGCGGTTAGGCGTTTTAACGGTGCCGTAAAAGATGAAAAATTCAGCTTAAATTCAAAAGAAGAATTTGACGGTTTTATCTCACAAGAGACCGCTAACGGTTTAGGCTGTGTACTTAAAGAGCCTTTAAGTGTGGGCGGCAACCGCATTAATTATGACGGTCAGTCTGTACCTATTTTTGAGCCCGATGCAATTAAAGGTTTATTCGCCTCTAATGCGGGTAATATCGAGCGCATGATTAAAGCACGTGATCACTTTGTCGATCGCAATTACCGTAGCATTAAAAACAACGGCACTCCGGCACAAAAGAAGTTTTTTGACCGAATGGTACAAAGCCGCCAAACAGCTGCTACGGTAAGTGAAGAGCTTAGCTCGCGTGTGAGCGGCATTAACGGTGATGACCCCACCAACCAAGCCAAAATGATTGTAGCGTTAATTCAAGTCAACGTGGCGCCGGTATATACGTTTGGTATTCCCTTTGGCGGCGACAACCACCAAGACAATGACTTAAGTGATGAAGTGCAAGAAACCACTAAAGCCATGGAATATATCGAAACTTTATGGAAAGAACTTAAAAGCGCGGGTAAGCAAAACGATGTGGTTGTGACCTCGCTTAACCCCTTTGGGCGTACCTTACTACGCAATAGCCGTGGTGGTCGCGATCATAACGGCTTGCATCACGGTATGTTTGTATTTGGCCAAGATATTAAACCCGGTATAGTGGGTGGTTTAGAGCCTGTACGTACTGGCGGTAAAGTCACAGAGTTTAAAGCCTCTGCCATCCAGTCTAATACCGGTAAAGCACGTGCCAATGGTGATATTCCCTTTGAGGAAACTCTCGTTTCTGTTGGTAAAACACTTGCTAAAGCTGTTGGTATTAGCGATGCTCGCATCGAAAAGCGCTTAGATGGTGGGAAAATAATTAAAGGCGCATTAAATTCTTAATAACTCTTAACATTTTTAATACTTAAGCAAGCCTCACCCTTAAGGGTGGCATAAAAGCCTGTAGCAAATACAATTTTGCTACAGGCTTTTTTATATGTCACTATTCAGAGGTGCGGAAATTCGGCGCCAATGAATCATTTACTGGGGCGGTCGCTATTTAAGCACTCTTGGTGCTTAAATACCCATAGAATAAGCCATCAGCACCCTGTTAAGAGGTTTTTTTGATTCGGCTGAGTTACTTTTATATTAATTAATGACCGTAATTGCTCTAACAGACTCAATACTTGGGCCAGACAAATAGCTGTCACGTACGCCCGTCACGCGAATGAGCTTACCCAATATTGCACGATTAAGGCTCGGGCTAAATTGTGCTCGCTGATGAGACTCTAACTTGACGTTAATCGTTACTGTCTGGTTATTAGCATCGCTGAGCAATAAAGCATAAATACCATTTAATTCAGCCTTTACCCTGCCCTCTACAGTGACTCTTTTACCTTTTCCTAATGCCAATGCTTGATTAACACTGATAATGCCTGTGCTTGGTGTATTCCCGTCGCCTGGGCCGGTGTTACTGCAACCTTGCGCAGAGCAAGGTGCGCCATACGCGCCATTGGCAAAAGTAAGGGGGTTCCAAGGCTGATACTGGCCGCCCGGTTGCGACCACGGCCGGCCGTTATTAGGATCACTTTTTTCTGCATTCGCCATGGGTGTTGGCGTCACTATACCTGCTCGATGACGGCTACTATTAAAGCGCGTATATGCTTCGGGTGTGGCTAACCAGTTAATAATATTGACCGATAACCTAGCCGCATTACCGGCGTCGGTCCAACCAGGGTAGGTTTTTTTGGTCGCACCGCTGTCCTCTCTTTTATAAACTGGTGTCTCATCTTCAATAGGTGATGAGTCACCAATAAATGCCGCTTTACCCAAACCCGCCTTTGATATAGCAACATAAGGCCCCTCTGCCATACCACCAAAATAAAGACCCGCATCGTTTGCGTGAGTCCATTTTCTAGGCGTATCACTGGCAGAAAAATAAACCAAACCCTTGGCTTTGGTTTTATCAATAATGGCCAGTGTTGCACCTGCCGCCATTAATACAGGACCCACACCTTGTGTTAGGTTTTCAGTGTCTGAAGGTGGTTTAACGCCACTCACTCCCTGCTTATAATCGACGGCATTAAACCGAAAACGAATACCAAAATTTTGCGCTAACCAGCCAGCATTAGCCCTTTTAGGGTTACGTAAATCCCCATAATGAGAATGTAAATTATAAGTATTGGAGTCTGAGCGGTTATAGCCATTAAATACTTCGGTCGCATCCCATGTATTTAAATTGCGATCAGCATCATAATGATCGGCAATAAAGAATATCCCTTTACCCGCTTGCACAAATCGCTCTAGCGCAGCGTACTCGCTCACACTAAAAGGCCGATTGGTTTCGGCAAGCACTAAAACATCCGCATGCATAATGGCGCTATATGTAATAATTGCTTCATTTAAACCAACGTTAGCCGGCTTATTGTAATCATCAAAAAAATCAATACGGCCATTATTATTTAAGTCGACACCTCGATATTCCTCTACGGTATAGCCCTCGACGACTAGCGCATCAGCAAAATCCGAAAATGCACCATCTAAAACCCAGTCTGCATTACCTTGGGTCCCCCCGTGCGATACATCAAATAAAACACGCTTTCCATTATTATTACTCGCTGTTGGCGCCTTGATAGGTACACGAGTATTCCACTGAGCAGTAGCTGCTATCGCATTGATTGATAACAATGGTGTCGCCAATAAAAGGCCCGCTAGAATACTTTTGAATTTTGTAGCATTTTTTTTGAGTGTACAACAATACTCGACGTTAAACATGACATCCCCTTTAGGATAAGACCTAAAAAAGTGGTGAGTAGGCTAGACCCTTACGAATGTAGGGTTGACGCAGAATATAGCAGGAATATTAAGGTTTTATTGTATTTATATTAACTAAGCGTAACTATTCAGAAGTCCCTAAATTGGGTGCCAATAAATTATTTACTGAGGTGGTCACTATATACGTGCTCTCGACAGTGTGCTCCTCGACTTTGTGCTCCTGCAAAGTCTAATCTTGCATATCCCTATGCAGGTGTACTGTCTAACCCTTACTTTCCCTGCAAGGCCCCGCACTTAAATGCCCGAAAAATAACCCATCAGCACCCTATCAGATGAGGCTTGTCAGCTTGGCTGAATAATTACAACTAAACATTTATAAATAGCACTTGTTATAAAACAGTCATAAATATGCAACAAAAAATTCATCAAACTATGTCACCCTCCGCGTTTTAAATGACTTATCGATAAACTAAAGGGCGAGGCAGTAATACTTTATCCAATAATACTGATTTTTCTACTCCCTCAGCTCGACATTGTGTTCCTGTAATGCCTCATAAGAGGCTCCGGCCCCGATGCGTTGCTCGAAGCGTTACATGCCCAAGCATGAATCCCTTCGAGCGCCTTGCTGACAAAACAGAAATCTGCGCCTCATTGGACAACTTATTATTGCCTCACCCCTAATGATCGATACTTACGGAGATTCACTCATGTTAATCAAATATAAACAGCCACTAAAGGCCAATGTCATTACCGCCAAAAACATATTCACGAGTACATTGCTAGCCTCTTGTATAGCGCTATTAAGCGGTTGTGGTAGCAGTAATAAATCACAAGCCAATACGATTGAGCCTGATAATCAACCCGTAAAAGAGCAAGTCCCTGTCGATGACAAAACCACTCCTGACCCCGATATGGACCCACAAGCTGGCAATAAAACAATTACTGAGCTAAAAGCGATTTTTGAGGTAATCAAAAGCAACGCTGCCAACAACGATACATTGAGTACTGAACAACAAGCAGCGTACAACCAAAAAATAGATAATATTGATTTTTTATTAGATACGACTGAAGACCTTATTGATAAAGCGGCTTTAGCTGATGAGCTGACTCATTTAAAAGCTATTGTGAATGCAGAGTATTTTGCACGCTTACGCTTAATGGAAACCACAGATATTCACGCTTATTTAACAGATGTTAATTATTATAGCGATACGATACAAACACGCTTTGGTTTAAGCCGTACAGCTAGTTTAATTAAAACAGCCCGCGAAGAAGTCGTGAATAGCGTATTAGTTGATAATGGTGATTTAATACAAGGCAACCCTATCGGTGATTGGATGGCCTCAAAAGGCATTACTGCAGATGAAGTACACCCAGTCTATCAAGCCATGAATTTACTAGGGTACGATGTGGCTAATTACGGTAATCATGAATTTAATTATGGCTTAGCATTTTTAAAAGAATCAGTCAATGATGCTAACTTCCCCTATATCAGTGCCAATATTTATAAGCCTGATGGCGATACCGACCCCACTAATGATCAGCATTATTTTGACCCCTATACGATTATCGAAAAAACGATAATTGATAGTGACGGTGAAGATCGCACTGTAAAAATTGGCTTTATTGGTTTTGTACCACCACAAATTTTAGTGTGGGACAAAAAAAACTTAACAGGCAAGGTTACAGTTAAAGATATTGCGGCGACAGCAAAAGAGCTTATCCCCAAGATGCAAGCTGAAGGCGCAGATATTATTGTGGCCATTCCGCACTCGGGTATTAGTACTGCGCCTTACGACGAAAGTAATTTGGCTGAGCACTCTTCGTATTACCTTTCACAAGTTGAGGGTATTGACGCTATTATGTTTGGTCATTCTCACTCGGTATTCCCCTCAGAGGCATTTGCTGATGTCGCTCACGTTAATATTGAAAAAGGCACAATCAATCGCGTACCTGCGGTTATGCCTGGCTACTGGGGCAGCCATTTAGGTATTATTGATTTGGAGCTTGTCTACGATAAAGACAGTCAAAAATGGAATATTTTTAACCATCAAGTATCAACGCCCTCTATCGATACCGAAAGCGTCATCACTGACCCTGAAATTACCGCGGCTTTAGCGGATGCTGATACTCAAACCACAACCTATATGAACCAGCCTATAGGCTCTGCCTCAGACGATATGTTTAGTTTTTTAGCACTAGTGCAAGACGACCCTTCGGTACAAATTGTAAGTGATGCACAAAAAGACTACGTCGAGCAGCTCATTCAAGGCGATGTCAATTTACAGAACCTGCCTGTACTGTCGGCGGCTGCGCCTTTTAAAGCCTGTGCTCGCAGCCAAAACTGTAGCAACGAAAGTGATTTTGTGACGGTCAAAAAAGGGAATTTGGCCTTAAAAGATGCCGCCGATTTATACCTTTATCCCAACACACTACAAGTTGTCAAAATTAACGGCGGCGAGCTCGCCCAGTGGCTTGAATGCGCGGCAGGTATGTTTAATCAAATTGATACGACATCCAGTGAGCCACAAGAGCTTATTAGCACTAGCTTCCCAACGTATAATTTTGATGTGATCGATGGTGTTAAATATCAAATAGACGTTACCCAGCCTGCTCGCTATGCCGAAGGCTGCGTATTAGACAACAGCAATGCGCAACGCATTGTTAATCTAACCTTTAATGATGAGCCTGTGGCAGAGGATATGCAATTTTTGGTGGCTACCAATAATTATCGTGCCGGCGGTGGAGGTAGCTTTCCGGGTACCGGCAGTGAGCATGTTGTTATTGAGGCACCAGATGCAAATCGTGATGTACTGGCCAATTACATTCGTACACTATCGGCCGATAACGGTACCGTCAACCCCAGTGCGGATAATAATTGGCAGCTCGCTCGCATTGATGCCGCAATCGATTTAAATATTATTTTTTATGCACCTGATACCGTGCGTGTCGCCGACTTTATTGCCAAGCAGCAGTTGTTCCCAGTGAACTACATTAAAGCCAGTGAACGTGGTGCAATGTATAAAATTAATTTACAAGCCGATGATTAGTTTTAAATTGTCATTAAAAAATTAAATTTTAATGACAATTTAAAAATGGAGCCTCTACCTCTGCCAGCGATAGCAAGGTAAAGGCTCTATTTTACCCTTTAACTTTGAGCCTTTGCGCCACCACGTCCATAACCTCTAAAGGCGGAATAACGGCTCCCTTATGCACAACGCAGCCCTTAGATATACCTTCAGCAACCACCCTGCCCGATAATACCGAAGTAAAAGCATGCTCCATTTGAAATGTTTTTTCATTCCAATCAACAATTTTTGTACTAATATGATATTTTTGAAACAACCCCAATGATCTTTTGTATCGCATAGTATGCTCAGTAATCACCGGCATCCATTTATGTTTAAGCATGGTTTTAGCAAACCCAGATCGTATAAAAATATCTAATCGCGATAAATCACAGATCGTTAAATAGCGTCCATTATTCATATGCATATTAATATCAATATCATTGGGTAATACACGAAATGTTAATGTGCTATCTGGGTATTCAATAGGGAGTCTCGGCTTACCTCGAGAAACCAATAACACATACAGCATTCTAAATATCAAGTACATTTAACTCTCCAGTAGGTAACCTATTTAGCCGATATTGATCGCCAAACCCATGAGCATACACCGCCTTAAATATTAAATCTTGTAGTGAAATTAGGTTATAAAATTAAAATATCAATCATTAAAAGCGCTGCTGGTAAGGCCAGTGTTTTTGCCTATAAGAGCCACTATTAAAAGCACATTGAGCAGGCCTAGCGCTGATCGTGAAAACAAGAAACCCTATGAAGCGGCGGACGCCCAGACATGTAACGCTTTGAGCAACACACAAGGGGAAGTAGCAAATAAGTATATTGGATAATGAATTTCCCCCCTTGCCCCTAAGCCTTGTACTAACAAGCACAACAACACAGGTCAGTAATAGAGATAACAACAGAGCCCCACACAAGAGATAAGAAATAAAGAGGTAACTATTCAGAGGTACCGAAATTAGGCGCTAATAAATCATTGACTGGGCAGCTCAAGTCATCTGCGACTTTGTGCTCCTCGACTTTGTGCTCCTGCAAAGTCTAATCTCGCATATCCTTATGCAGGTGCAAAGTCTAATCTTGCATATCCCTATGCAGGTGCACGGTCTAACCCTTACTTTCCCTGCAAGGCCCGGCGCTTAGCTGAATAGTTGCATAAAAAGATAGACGTCAAGCAACCGCCTTTACGTAGATACTCCGTGCTTTAATGCCACATGCGCTGTATATTTTTAATTTAACGATAAATACCGCACCATTGACCGATTAATCACTCATAATCAAAATGATGAGCGATTGTATTTGGGGGCCGCTAATGACTGCTTCAGTAATTGATACAATTTTTCTCTATTTATGGGTTTTTCGATTACATCCATAAAACCTGTATCCAAGTAGCTTTGCACTTGATGAGTCATCACATTAGCTGTAAATGCAATCATTGGCGTATCCACACCTAAAGCTTTAATGTGTAACGCTGCATCCTTGCCTCCCATAATTGGCATCTGCATATCTAAAAAAATCAAATCATAACTATTATCATTGACAGCCGAAACCGCCTCTAAACCATTTTCGACAAGGTCAACCGTTAAACCTGCCAACTCTATTAAGCGTTTAATGATTTGTTGATTAACAGGGTTATCTTCTGCAATTAATACTTTACCTTGCAATACGGGTATTTTATTGTTTTTATTTTTTTGATATTGACCCTTTTGTCGTTTTTGCCATGCTTGATTATTATTAATGCAGTTATCTACTAGCTGGCCGGTATCAAGTGTTAAAACAAATTGGCTGCCTTTATTTTTTTTACTCTCAACTTTTAGATCGCCACCCATAAGTAAAGCTAAGCTCTTAGAAATAGTTAACCCTAAACCGGTACCGCCATAAAGCCGTGTTGTTGAAGTATCGGCTTGCGCAAAGGCCTCAAAAATATGCGCACACTCCTGATCGCTCATACCGATACCGGTATCTTGTACCGTTATTTCTATTAAATTATTTTGCGGCCAGCTCAATATTAGTGTAATACAGCCTTTATCTGTAAACTTTATCGCATTATTACACAAGTTTAAAAGCACTTGCTTTAAGCGTGTAGGGTCGCTGGTAATGCGCTGTGGCACGGGGTAATTGATAACTATTTTATAATCAAGGTTCTTTTCATCTGCCTGTAATTTTATATAGCTCTCTATATCGCTCATCATATGTACGACATCAATACTAATCTTTTCGATCTGTACTTTACTGGCTTCTATTTTAGAGATATCTAAAATATTATTAATCATCGATAATAAATGCTTACCGCTATTCATAATAATACCGACAAACTTCTTGCGTTCACCATCGTTAATATTAGGCTCTTGTAGAGCTTCTGAGTAACCTAAAATAGCGGTCATTGGCGTACGTATTTCATGACTCATATTGGCTAAAAATCGACTTTTAGCCTCCTCGGATTCCTCGGCTTTTTTTTGTGCTGCAAGCGCGTCTTCTTTTGTTTTTTTGAGTTGCCGAATAAGATTAGCATTTTTGATAGCTGTACCGACTTGAATCAGATAATCAGAAATACGTTGCAGGTCGGGCTTTTTTAGAACGCAGGGGTCTTTATGGTTAATAAAGGCTAAGCCACCCACAACTTCATCATCAATATAAATAGGAAAATAAATAATAGACACGCATGGTTTTATCTCATATAGCTGCTTATCGATAGCCGCTCCGGCATTGACCATGTCAGGCTCAACATGCGAGAGATTAATAATACGTCGCTGTACAAGCCCCATAATAAAAACGCTATTAGCGTCGCTGTTTAAATCGAAATCTAACGCCTCAAAGGCTGTGCGCTCGTCATAAGAGATAGCCTCTCCATAGACACCCGATAGCGCTAAGCGATGGGTATCTTCATGATAAGATAAAAAGTATACCGCCTCAAAAGGGTAGAGCTTTTCGAGGGTATTGAGTAATTGCTCCATAATGCTATCAATGGTCAACTGACTATTCACCGCCATAGCCAGCGTATTGATATCGGCTAGCTGGCTATGCCGTGCTTTTAAATCACGGCGCGTACTGTGCAAACGCTGATGAATATGATGCATTAGCCAGCCAATGCCTATCATAAAGATAAAAAACCCCACTGTAGCGATCAGCATGGGGGTTATATCGAGGTGCGGTCTAAAATAAAACCCCGCAACCATGCCTCCGGCAAGCCCTCCAATCAGCTGCATCACCAAGCTAATTGCCAGCCGGTACCACCCTCCCAACGATATCAAGGTGAGATTACTCGTTGCAATAAAAACAGCGGCTAAAAAAGGGTTATAGCCCCAAGCCCCCAAATAAAATGCGTACATAGTGACATCAAACGTTAAGCTATAACTTTCATGATCGCGTTGACTTGAAACATAATAAATAATATGTGGCATCAATAAGGTGTGGCCAAAAACCAGCACCCAATACCACGATGGCACAATGCCTTCACCCCACAACACTGACAGATTAATCAATAAAACGACCGTCATAACGCCTGTTCTTAGCGGGTAGTTATCACGAATATCCTGTGCTTTTTTAGGGTGTTTTTTGGACAAGATGGGCATCATTAAAGCACCGACCACTTAAAGCTACCTTCGCTGTACGCCATAAACCGCCTCATATTGATATCCATCACACAGCACCTTTATTTCATCAGCAACCCCTCTAGTGTAGCTAAAAAACATCGCTGCATTGCACCACACCCTTAAAAGGTTCGGCCAGCTGCTAACAAGCCTTACTCGGCGTATTTTGCGTTTTTTCAACGAAAAGACAGTGCCAAACAACGGTCCCAAAAAGTACTCATGGCGCTAAAAACATAGCGCGTAAAGGTCATCATTATTAGTCACTCTTCCGAGTTGCGGAAATCGGGCGCTAATGAATCATTGACTAGGCCGCTCAAGCCATCTGCGATTTTGTACTCCTCGACTTTGTGCTCCTCGACTTTGTGCTCCTCGACTTTATGCTCCTCGACTTTATGCTCCTCGACTTTGTGCTCCTGCAAAGTCTAATCTTGCATATCCCTATGCAGGTGCAAAGTCTAATCTTGCTTTCCTTACAACGCCCAGCGCTTATATACCCAGAAAAAACCATCAGCACCCCGGTCAAAGGGGTTAGTTAGGGGCGAGGCAATAATAGTTTGTCCAATTAGACGTAGAGTTCTGTTTTCTCGGCAAGGCGCTCGAAGGGGCGCA
>CANLTI010000015.1 GCA_947494095.1 uncultured Pseudomonadales bacterium | reverse complement strand
CATACCCTTTTAACTGGATAAATTTACGAGACCCATATTCTGGTTGTTATTTGGACAGTTTATGGCTGAGTAGTTACTAATTTTTAGTTTATTCGAGATATTACGTACACCCATCGCATTGTTATAAGAAGTAAACAACTCATCAAAATCAAACCGCCCTGTATGCATGTAAGGCGATGTGTGCAAAAGCTCACGCAGTGATGATACTTTAAATTTACCCACATCTTCTGGCTTTAGCGTCACATTGTAGCGCCCTAAATCTTGATTTTTACGGTTGTAATCCGATAAGCCCAAATCTTCAAAACCACCACTGGTGAAATTAGGGCCAAAGTGGCAATTCATACACCGCGCTTTGGTTCTAAATAGGTGTAAACCCCATAACTCACGGTTAGATAAGCTGAACTCGTTACGTAAAAACTGATCAAATTTGGTATTGGTACTCACAATGGTGCGCTGGTAGTTAGCCATTGCTTTAGCAATAATCGCTGGTGATAACTTATCTTCGTTATAAGCATTTTTAACCAGCACTTTATAATCATTAAAATCACCGTCTTCAATGCGCTGCGTCAGCTCGCGCAGACTTAGGTTCATTTCAACCGGGTTAACAATAGGCCCTAATGCCTGCTCTTCTAAAGTGGCGGCACGACCATCCCAAAAAAAACTCGAATGCTGTGCAATATTAATAATCGAGGGGGCGTTGCGCATACCCACTTGTGCCGCATCCCCCACCGAAGCCAATAAATTATCATCCCAGCCCTGTGCCGGGCTATGGCATGTGGCACAAGCGATATTGCGATGCAATGATAAACGAGCATCAAAAAATAATCGCTTGCCAAGCTCTTTAGCCTCTTGTGAATAAGGGTTGTCTTCAGGATATTCAACTTTAGGTAATAACCCCAGTGGCTGCCAATCGATATTGTCATCAATATGCGGCCGCGGCCAGGTTAAAGGATTGCGCTCAGCATAAAGGGGTTTGATATCGTTATAAATTTGTGCAATATCGCTAGATGTTTGTTCGGCTGGTGGCTTTAATGGGTCGGCATTAATACGTGTCCACGACTTATAAAGTGGCATAGCATGTGTTAGCTCGGGCGCTTCTATTACTTGCCCCATGGTTAAATCATAAATACCAGGGGTATAGGTTAAGCGTGTATTATCGGTATTCACCCAATAATAGCGCTGATCTAAAAAGGGAAATGACAACGGGAAACGCGCTATTTTTTTGATTCTTGCTCACTTAAAATAAATTCAAAGTCTTCAATCGTCGGAATTGACCAGTCCATTACGCCACACAATTTAGCCTCATTAAACTGGGCCGCCTCAGCAGTCAGCTCGCTTTGTACAACAGCGGTTGTGGCTGCATTTTGGTCGCCATAATGCCACATGTGTATACCGTAACCATACTGGCGGTAAGGCGTGCTTCTTCCGCGCAAATCATCTATGCAGCGCCACGGCAATACATCAAACGTTGTATTTTGGTCTTCCAGTAATACGCCGCTTTGATCAACCCTAAAAAAATCGTCTGTTTCGGGGTTGCGCGCAGCTAAAGTAATTGTCCCTGGATAGTCACGGTCGATGATAGCTTTTAGGGCATCATAATTTTGGACTTTTATAAAATGACGTAATTGGGTATCGGCATACATATCCAACGCCAATTGATAGCTATCGTGCTTTTGAGTACCGCTGATCTCTTCCTCGGTCACAAAAATTTCGATGGCAGCGCTGACCAATAAAAGGCTATCATCTTCTGCGCTATTTAACCGCATGGTACTCTGGGCCAACTCATCACCGCTTAAAAGCCCATCTTGGTCACTATCGAGGTAGGCAAATTGCGCAGTAGAGACCGGAGAAGCCACCACAAGACCCTGGCGGTCATCGGCGATAGCACTTTGCCCTGTCATGCTAGCGTTCATACTCGCCATACGCGCATTCACCGCCTGATACAAGCTCAATTTATGCGTTAATACTTTGAGTATGGCGCTACCTTGAGTAAGGGTTATTTCAGCGGGCTCCTCGGGCGCATAATGAGCTGGTACTGCCAACGTAATATGCGCGGCATCATTCACAACCGCTGTAACCGCTATGTTACTTCTGCGCTGAATAAGACTGACTTCAGCACCGCCAAACACTGTGACTAAAGCCGGTGTGACCGACATAACAAGTGCTAAATCTTGAGCCTCGGTAGGCAATGATGATGAATGCATTGCCGAACTCGTTGATTGAGCCATAGAGCTAAAAGCGGCTTGGCTAGAAGAATCCACGGTAGAAGAGCGGCTATTCAATGAGCCTACATCAAAAGACGATACACTAGCAGAAAGAGAGGACTGCGCTATGGTGCTCCCTGAGGATACTGCAGGCTTATTAACACCTCCACCTCCACCTCCACCTCCACCTCCACCAAAATTGCAGCCTATTAACAAAAATGTTGCCAGTAAGGCTAGTAAAATATGCTTCATGTCTTTTATTCGCTAATGATTATTAGCGCCGCATGGTAATTAAGATGCGAATGATAGTCAATATCAACTGCATCTTAATTACCATGACCCTTTACTTAAGGGTGCTACCTGCTAACCCGGTTACTACTGTATGAATAGCTGTACTCATTTCAATTAAACATCCACAATATTAATACCTAGAATATTCAAAGCTGGCGCAATGTTATTGCAGGTCGCTCAGCGGTTAGTCATCGCGCTTAACTATGATTGATTGGCGCGCTGCCTGCCAGTGAGTCAACACCAAAGCTCCAATAAACAAACCTGCTTCACATAACAAAAGCTCATCGTGTATGCCTCAAAAAGCAGAAGTCATCGAGCCACCCCGCTGAGTTCATGTAACAAGTGCCCCTAAAAATAGGGCTCAAGTTCTGATGGCTAAACGCTCATTACTATAACTTTAAGGTCTAAGTGGTCTCATGTATTTAATGAGTCATAAATTGGGCGTGATGGGCCTCTCAGTTTAACGTCTCTAATATCTTACAGGTATTTACTCCCAAATCAATCAGGCCCCATGACCTCTGCTCTTGCGTTACGCGCTCTCCAGCATATCAACGAGTCCCACATTCAGACCCTAATCTGGCAATTTCAATACATCATATGAATGATTAAAGTTGTTGATAGGTAAGTGCTTGCTTGGTTCCTTTAGTGTCTTTTACACCAGCGTTGTAGACATACATAAGGGGCCTCACCAGCATTTAATTGTCTTTACTTATTAAAGCAACTGAGGTAAGTCATGAAAATAGCAAGATACAGTATGCGGATGATAGTCGCGGCAGGAGCTGTACTATCACTAACAGCTTGTGTTGGTGAACCCGGTAATGCGTCTAGCGCAGCACCCATATCCAGCGCAACTACATCCAGCGCAACACCCGCGAGTAGCATCCCAGCATCCAGTATTTCGTCTGTGGCATCAAGCGCGCCCAGCTCGCAAACACCACTCACAGGCGATAGCGTACGCGGAAAAGAACTATATGAAGGCTCTGCGTACAGCTGCATTAATTGCCACGGCAAGACAGGGCAATCGCCACTGCCAGTATTCCCTAACATTGACCCCTCAAAATCTGAGCTATTACACAGCACAACAGGCAACCGTATTTGGGGGCTAGCAGAATATATTACGGCATTTATGCCTGCGCCCGATAAATGTGACGCACAATGCGGCGCCGACATTGCTAGTTATATCGAGACTTGGGTAAGCTCAGGCTCAAGCAGCTCTAGCGGTAATGCCGCCGAAGTCTGCGAAGTGGATAGCGTGGCTTATGGCCGTCGCCAATTGCGCCTACTAAGCCGTGCCGAACTCACTGAAACCCTCAAAGACTTAACCGGCTACACATTAAAGCCCGTTGATTTAGGTATTCCTAACGATGCGGTTGTTGAGGGCTTTGTCAACCATACGCGTAGCTTTGTTACTCAAGCACACTATGACTCGTACATAGCAGCAGCCGAGTCGGCCGCTAAATACGCTGAAAGTAAAGATTTTGCTGGCATTATTGATTGCAGTGCAAAAAACCTTACCCAGTGTGCCGACGCATTTACGGCAAATTATGCCAGTAAAGTCTTTAGGCGCCCGCTAACAAACGAAGAAAAAAATCGCTACAGCAGTATTATTACAGCATCGGCAAATGCCAAAGCAGGCCTAACGTTTGCGTTACACGCCATATTAAGCTCTCCTAACTTTTTATATCGCTCAGAGCTTGGTGTAGATGTCGCTACAATAAGAGCACAAATAGATGACGTCAATAAAACGCGCCAACAGCCTACACAAAGCCAAGGCCAACAAAAAATACTCGCCACATTAGAGGGTGCCTCACTCGGCCTGATGAACGCTACAGCAAGACGCCTCAATCAAAACCAAACATACGGCAAGAACGTTAAGTCAGTATTCCCGTTTTCTAACGACAATATTATTGTTGTTAGAGCTAAAGGCGCCAAGGTTGGCGGCAAGTGGCCAATACTCGAGTTAAAGATTGATGGTACTTCTATTGGTAAAGCCACCATTAATAAAGATACCTATGCGCAATACACCTTTAAGGTTAAAAACCTCAATGTGCAGACTGGGCTTTTAAAGGTTCAAAATATTCGAGGCAATGGCTCAGCAGAAAAAAATCGCTTCGTAGAGTTTACGGCCATTAAATTTGGCACTCCTGCCACAACCACCACCACTACAGGTCCTAGCAATACAACGCTCGTGGCTAAGCCCTCTAATAATATCGACTCTGATGCCTATGTGTTATCACAGTATGAGCTAGCCACATTTTTAGCGTATACCTTTACCGGCAGCACACCTGATAACGCTTTGCTTAATGCCGCTAAAAACTGGACACTAGATACTCCTGATAATATTCAAAAACAAGTCACGCGCCTGCTTAATACCGAAAAAGCAAAAACCCATTTTGGTAACTTTGGTGCTCAATGGTTACACGCTGACAACATTTTAGATGTCAGTAAAGATACCGATTTATTTCCGGATTTTACACCCCAAATTCGCGACGCCATGGCGCGTGAGATAAGAGAGATCTTTAAAACGGTTGTTTTTGATGGCAACCAACCTATTAATGCCATTTTTGATGACTTTAGCTTTTTAAATAAACCACTGGCTGATTACTATGGTGTATCAGGGCCAATGAATAATAACTTTGTACGCGTTAACAACCTCAATACACGCGGTGGTGTATTAGGCAGCGGGGCCTTTATGGCTGGCTTAGCAGGCTTAGATGAGTCATCACCTATTAAGCGCGCTGTGAGCGTACGCGAAAACCTACTGTGCCAACCGCTACCCCCGATGCCAACAGATATCGATTCTGCTCGCGATGATGCCGAAACGGCATTACAAGATTTTATTGATTCTCAAGGCGGCACAATTACCAACAAGCAAAACTTTCACTTTTTAACCAAAGATGCACCGTGTAGCGATTGTCATCGCGAATTCATTAACCCACTCGGTTTTGGTATGGAAGATTTTGACGCTGCAGGCCGCCCACGCTCAAAAGACGCAAACAACCTTAATATTGATTTAATGGGTGAGTTAATTGGTACCGAAAGTTTAACCGACGGCAATGTGAAAGCCTTTGAGGGCACCATGGGGCTTTCTCAAATACTCAAGGATTCGACTCAAGTACCTCGCTGCTTTGTACAAAAAGGCTTCCGCTCAGTTATGGGGGTTGGGCATAAATATTACGATCACATAGCACAAGATGCTCCAGATCTTTCTGATGCTGAAAAAGCCGGTTACGCGTGTGCACTTAGCAAAATGTCTGACGCGATGAAAAGTAATAATATGAATGCCAAAGCGGCCTTTGAAGCGCTCGGTATTAGCGATGTTGTTCGCTATCGTAAACTCTATTAATCTGTGGGAGCTATTGTTATGAAATCAAATAGAGAGAAAAACATTTTAGACCGTCGCACCTTTATTAAAAACACAACCGCAGCGGGTGTAAGCGCAGCTGTTGTTAACGGCTCTAGCCTTGCCGCTGGCATGATGGTCGCGCGTAGCGCAACAGCCGCCGGCACCCAAGGTATACGCCGCGTTATTTGCCTGTACGTACCTGACGGCGCGCCAGTAAAAGGTAAAAACCGCTGGTTACCTACAGGCAATTTAAACCTAGTAGATACTTCGCTCCCCTTAGAGGGGGTCAAGCAAGACTGTATATTTTTTAAACAAACACTCATTAGTGATAAAAATGGTACCGGTTGTGGTGGACACGCAAATACGGATAAAGCCTTTGGCGGTATAGGGCAACAAAGCACATATGATGTTGAGCTGGCTAAGGCTATTGGTGACGCATCACCCTTCCCATCACTACAACTTGGTATACAAAGCCGCGGTAAAGGAGGCCTAACAAGCCCCACGAAAAAAAATGGCAACACCATTTTGTATGAAAACAATCCTATTGCAGCGTTTAATCGCCTATTTGGCTCTAGTGGTAGTACCGGTGGAAACAGCGGGTCATCAAGCAATACTCAGTTAAGTAAACAGCGTATTGTTGATATTCACAAAGCAGAGTTAGATGCCTTAAAACGCTCTTTGGGTAGCGCCGAAAGATCTAAACTTGCTGAGCATTTAAACTCAGTTAAAAAACTAGAAGATCGCCTAGAAGCAAGCATGGGAAATGAAGGGCCTTCGGCCTGCTCAACAGCCGGCTGGAATAGCAGTAACTTTGTTTATAGTGCAACGAATAAAAGCCGCTTCACACGCGAAGCACAGCTTCAAATGGACACTAGCGTTTTAGCACTGCAATGCAACCTTACCAATGTTATTTCTATAAGCTTAGGAAACCATCAAGCTGAGCAAGTGATTCCAACACTTACACACAATAATATCGATTATCACAAGTGTATTCATGGGGGCAATATTAATGCCTTTATCGAGATGCGCGCCTACTTAAGTGAACAAGTTGCCTATTTAATCAAAAGCCTTAAAAACGCTAAAGATGAGTTTGGCGAGAGCTTATTAGACAGCACGCTGGTCATACAATCGAGTGACATGGGCGATGGAAATGTACACAGCTCTATTGATGCACCAATTATGCTTGCTGGTGGTGGTAGTAGTGTGCGAAGTGGTCGCGTGATAAGTGCTGCGCGCCATACTAGCGTTTTTGATACTGCCTCTGAATTATTAGGTGTTTCTAATAAGGTGATTAAGTACGGACAAGGGCCAGTTACCGGGGTTATTGCCTAAATTATTTTTAGCGCCAATGGTGTGCTCCGCAACAAATCATTGTTGCGGGGGGCATCAAAATTAAAAATTGGCGATTAAAAATTATTACCTATCGTGCAGCTCTATAATTTTTTAAATTTTTAGGGCTGCAAACTTGCTAATAATATAAAAACAGCAAATCTATAAAAAATAAGTTTGTAAAAAATAGATCTACCAACCAATCTATTTAACTTTATTGTTGTTAATACCTTGGTATTTTTTAGTTAATTAAATTTCATGCCAGTGTATCGTTTGTCAAAAAATACTGTACTAGAACTTTTCAAAAGCACTTTAATACTGCTACAGCCATCAGCTTAAAATCGGCAAATTAGCGTAAGAAGTCTATTAAAATTATGACCTTACATTACGATTTAATAACACCTAAAGCATCGCACATATAAAAACTTCAGACATTATTAATGAGCACTTAGGCAGTAAATTTTTTAATGATTCGGTTTGGCAATAATCAAAAAAAGTATCGACAACTTGATACATCCCTATACGCTCAAAAAAAGATAACCGTGTCGGCTTTAATATAACAGCAGGGCCAGACACATTAGGAGCCATAAAATATGAATAAAAATCTCTTACAATTTGCCAGTATTAGCGCCCTAATACTCATGACAGGCTGTAATGGCGCTAGCCAGCCAGCTCCTAGCTCCAGCCCTGTCAATAGCTCAAGTAGCCTTAACACCTCGGTCAGTTCAGCGGTTGCTTCATCGGCAATACCGGTATCGAGTTCATCCATTACACCAGCCTCTAGTAGTATGCCCGCTTCATCAAGCAGCTTGCCGCCCTCTTTGCCTAGCTCCTCTGCACCGGCCAGCTCATCATCGGTAGCACCAAGCTCCTCTGCCCCTAGCAGTCAGTCGTCAATGGCTATGAGTAGCAGCTCCAGTGCCAATTCAACCGATCAACCCATAGGGCCTAATTTAGTACCTAATGGTGATTTTGCACAAGACCCCAATAAGCCGGGCGCCAAGTGGGTTGTAGTAAATCAAAACATGACGCAATCAGATTTAGATTGGGTAGAAAAGTCAGCCGTGCTTACTGTTTCGGCTATTTCAGATAACTGGTGGGAAACCACCTTCTATTCACCGCCATTTACATTAACTAAAGGCAAAAAGTATCGAGTTTCGGCCAAATTTAACGCGGTCAATAATAGCACTGAAAAAGTCATGCGTTTTCGTGCGAGATACTCAGGTGGTGCGCCATTTGGTACCAACATCGGTGAATTTACCGTTTCAGAAACACCCACCGTAAAAACATTTACCCTACAAGTCCCTAATAATGCGCCTAATAATAATATTCAAGCGCAATTATTATTTAATTTGGGCGCAGATGAGAATGACGTAAAAATAGATAATGTGTCTGTTTATGAACTTGGTACGCCAGAGACAAACTTTGAAATAACCAGCCACAAGGATATTCGCTACTCACAGCGCTTCCGAAGAAATAGTATTGCTGACTACCCCGCAAATCACTCACCCAATGTTTTAGATATTTACCGCCCCGACAACAACAATGTTTACCCAGGTTTAGTATTAGTGCATGGTGGTGCTTGGCGCTTTCCCGGCAAAAACAAACTCGAAACAACTGCCAAAGAGCTTGCCGCTAAAGGTTATGTAGTGGCCAATATTCACTATCAACTGTCCACTCCAACCACTAAATCATTCCCCGAGGCTATCATCGATGTTAAATCGGCTATTCGCTGGTTTAGAGGTAACGCTCAAACCTACAATTTAAACCCGAACAAAATAGCAGGCATAGGTGGTTCAGCCGGAGGTAATCTTATTGCTATGGCCGCAACCACTTCAGAAAAAAATAATTTTGACGGCCCAGCTAATGCCTACAGTAATATTTCCGATCAATTACAAGCAACGATTGTTTTAGCCGGCGGAATGGATCAAGAGTACCGCTTAAGAGTCACCGACCCTTCAGCTGCAAATAGCCAATACGTCAAAAGTTACTTTGGTATTACAGGTGCATCAATTAACATAAACAACAATAAGCACCTCAACCTTTTACGCCAGGGCTCACCCATACAACATGCAAATAATAAAATGGGGCCTATTTTATTGATTGAAAGTGGCGGTGATGTACCTAATGCCCCTCAAGGCCGTTACGGTGATTCACTGTTTGATAAGCTAAATACATTAGGCATAACCAATGAATACAAAAGAATTACCAATGCCAAGCATTCAAAATGGGACAGCGAAGCACCAACCCGGGCTGCTTATATGAAGGAGTACGACCGTTTTTTAAAACAGCATTTAAAATAAAGACGCTGAGATAAAAAACTGAATATTTATTTTTAAGTCTTTTATTTGGCTTTTATATTAAGCCCTGCAGTACATCATCACTGAAAGATATTATTAATAGTGACTCTATAAATGGCCATAAACTATATACTGCGTTTATGGCCATTTTTTTTGGCTTTGAATTTCTAATATCAAGCCAATATTATTATTTCATTAAGACTCTCGCTAGCATCATTAAATAAAACATATCACTACGGCATCCCGTCATTATTGCTCCCTTAGATGAATACCGAGATTAGTCTGCAGACGACAATCTTACTTACTATTAATTTTGATGTAATAATCAGCAGGCATTGACTATAGCTTTTCTCAGGACTCTTATCGCTTAGCAGTGCATAGTAATGCAAGATCGGTATAAAAATTAGCAGTACCTGTCAAAAACAAGGGGTGACAACTATTCTGATACAAGAGGGGAGTCATAGCGAGATGATGGTTTTTTTTTGGGGTAACACGAGTTCCTGTCCCAGCTGGTTATATCTCGCCCCGCACGAGGACTTTTTCAAAAGCGCCGTGAAATCATCCCTGATGGCTCCACTCGACATCCTGCCTCAAAGGCTTTGAAAAGAGTCCTCGCACGGGCCTTTCGGGTGTTTTAGGGGCGTGGCAATAATACTTTGTCCAATATTTACAAATTATCCCCAGTGTAATTGCTAACACAATAAATTATTATCAATATTAATGGCTGTGAGGATTATTTTATCAGTACGAGGTCAGTATTACGCCTCTGAGCCTTTTTTTTGGACGTGAGTCATTTAAAAGGAGCGCCTGTCCCGAATGGTCACTTAAAAACCATCTTCAATAAGCCCTTCCAGAATCACCCACCATTACTCCTGCTCAACCAAATAACCCCAAGTTATTAATTTGAAATTACTTATGCTTTTCATGTAATTAATGCGCTATGAGTGATTATTTTAGCGTGGCGACACGACAGTCGACAAATCTTAGTGTCACTTTCTTTTACTACGCCTGTCCTAGCTTTTCTAGCCTAATACCTGCCCTAAACAAAACCTTCCAGCATTACCCAAAATAACTCCTGCCTAACTAAATAACCCCAAGTTATTAACTTGGGGTTATTGATGCTTTTTATTAAATTAATGCTCTATTGGCGATTATTTTAACGTGACTCCATGATAGTCGATAAAACTAAGTGTCATTTCTTTTAGTCACGCCTGTCCTAGCCAGGGTCTCCTGCTTGTTTAAAGGCGCACCGATTGTGCAGCGGCATATGGTAGGTGAGAAGCTTTCAAAGGCTGAGCGAGAAGCCGTGAGTGATTGCATTGAGTGCTATCAAAAGCGACTGCAAAGTTTAAGTTGGTTTATGAAATGCCTTAATGAACCAATCGCTAGACAAGCCAATAAAGAGGATAACTGCACAGGCCACTTCTACAAAAGGCTCCTGCCTTTTGCCCTTCGGGCCAGCTAAAGCTGTTCAAAAATATTCCCGATATTTTTGTGGGAAAGCCGATTCAAATCGCAAGCTCTACTGACCGAACAAGCGCTGTTAAGCGCAATGGCGTATGTTGACCTCAACCCAGTGCGTGCCTGCATGGCTGATACACCCGAAACCTCAGAATATACCAGCATCAAGGGCCGCTCTATGGCTCCTGCCATCGCGGCATTAGTGCATCCATGCACGTCAGCGCATTAACCCTAGCTTTAATTTAGCCGAAGCCGTTAAACAACAAACCGCACCGCAATCTATTCGCCAGTTTAACTTACCCCTGAAGCCATTACTTAACTTTGCACGCTTCAAGGCGTCCTGCCTTGCGCAGCATTAGTGAATCCATTCACGTCAAGGCAGCCTTAAAAATACTGAGTAATCAGGCATTATTTTTGGCCTAGCCGATTATATTGACTTAGTCGATTGGACCGACAGCTCTTGAGCATCCTGCTCCCGCTGCATTAGTGAATCCCTTCACGTCGCCGTGCTATTCGTGATGATAAGCGAGGCGCTATAGTCACGCACTTACCACCCATATTAGAACGCTTAAATATCGATATTAACGCTTGGCTATTACAAACGCAGCATTTTGAGCGTGAATATCAGGCCTTATTCGCCAAACATAGACAAAGGCCCAAGCGCGCTGCCTAATACCTGCCCTAAACAAAACCTTCCAGCATTACCCAAAATAACTCCAGCCTAACTAAATAACCCCAAGTTATTAACTTGGGGTTATTGATGCTTTTTATTAAATTAATGCTCTATTGGCGATTATTTTGGCGTGACGCCATGATAGTCGATAAAACTAAATGTCATTTTCTTTTAGTCACGCCTGTCCTAGCAGGGTCACTAGCAAGGTCTTCCATTACGCCTGTCCTAGCAAGGTCTTCCTAAACAAAACCTTCCAGCATTACCCAAAATCACTCCTGCCTAACTAAATAACCCCAAGTTATTAACTTGGGGTTATTGATGCTTTTTATTAAATTAATGCTCTATTGGCGATTATTTTAACGTGACGCCATGATAGTCGATAAAACTAAGTGTCATTTTCTTTTAGTCACGTCTGTCCTAGTAGATATTGCCAAGTTATTAGCTTGGGGTTATTTATGCTTTTTATTAAATTAATGCGCTATTGGCGATTATTTTAGCGTGGCGACACGACAGTCGATAAAGCTTAGTGTCTCTTTCTTTTGCCATGCCTGTCTAAGTTAGATTGTTCTTTTAATCACGCCCGTCCTAGTTCTTTATTTTCTAGTTCTTTATTTACGCCTGTCCTAGCAGCACTTCATTGGAGTTTCTTGTAATTCAAAAATATCCCGTCATTGCCACCGGCTTGCAGATTCCCCTTTTTATCAAGAACAAAGTATTCTCCATGGGGATTACCGCCTTTTTCCACCAGCTTTGTGCCAATAGTGGATTGAGTTTCGGTCATCTCTTCGATGGATCCACTGCCATCCTTATATTTCGATTCCAAAAACACTTTTTTGTTTTCACGATATATTGTTATCGTTGCGCCTACATATGGCCTATCATCCATCCAAATACCTACCACATCACGCGATGTGCTTTTTGCAGCCCGGGCCATCTTCTCTTCTTCCTCAGCAGTAAGCCCAAGAATTCTCACTTCTAATTCAGGATCAAAATGCGATGTTGCCCAAGCACCGACACCAGCTTCCATATTCGGTAGATAGTAACCAATAAAAGTTCTTTCATATTTCTTACGTTTCGTATTTTTTAGTTTTCGAGCCATTGCTCTTAGTACCTCTACCGATACCTTCTTATCCAGTCTCACATCAATGCTACGTTTTACATCCCGAAAATCTTTGTCGGAAATTATTGAGTAGGTTACTCCCTCTATGGTTTGAGCTTGTACCGAATCCAACATCACTGAGCAAACAACTATCGCGGTGAAGCAGGAAAAGTATTTCAACAATCTGGTCATTATTCCTCCGTTTGGGCTGCTAACGCCCGCCTCAACTGCCGGAGGCTACTGGCGGATTTTTGCACAAAAGGCGCCAGTGGTCGGAGGTCAGATTGCAGGCGTTTGTTAGGTGCGGACTCTAATTATTTTTCCGAATTTTTATTGCTTCGTCAACAGCGTTTTCTAAATGTTCAGCAATCCATGCATAACGATCTTTACTATTAGTTCCTGCAGGGTTGTAACATTTAACAATGCTTGATAATTTTTTACCTGTGCTTCCATAGTTAATGTAATCAAATGGATTATTTCCTTTCTTGGAGACATTTCCATCTGTATTTTTTAAACCATGGATATTAATTCCTACAACACCCATTTCATCATCCCAAAATTTAACTATTTCATGATTAATCCACTTCCTGTTAGCAGTATCTTCACCGACCAAAACAACTGTACATGTTCGACCTTTCATTTGATCTTCTATCCACTTTTTAATGGCAGAATCTTTTCCGCTTTTCACAGTCTCCCAGTCATTATCAGTAGCTGCTTTATTTGCTGCTAAAGAACCAATATTTCGAACTTGTGACACCCTCATAACATCAGGCACGTAGTGAAAGCTATAAAATACTTTTCTTGTCATTTCTTACTCCTTTGACATTAAGTCAATTACATTAATAATCTTTGAAATTAATTGTTCTGGTTTTTCAACTTCAACACCAAGCTCATTGATTGCTTGAATCAACTCTTCATTAGATTCATCATAGAACTTTGCTACGTTACCCATAACTTCTTGCCAGAGCTCTTTCGCCATAGAACCACTACACCCAACAGGTATCAGTGCCAAACCTAATTCATGGGCTATCTCAAACTCTTTTCTAACGCCATCGGCTAGCACGGTATTTCCGTCAACAATTTTATTACCCATGAAGAATATTGCGATACCAGCATCCCCAATAACTTCATATCTATACTTTTCCCAAGTATCGTCTCGTGCTTTTTTATCTTCTATATATTGCGGAAATGGTCTCATGCTTAAATAGTCGTTTACATAGCCATTGTGGTGAGTATAAACACCTTCAATAGCTCCTGTTATAAAAGCATTTCCGATTCCCAAGCCAATGCCAGATGATATTTTACAGTTCCTCTCAATTAAAACTTTACCTAATAGGCAAAGAAACAATTCGACGTCTGATTGCTTGAATGGAGAAAATTCATGTGCACTTCCGGATAGGAAAACAGTTTTTCTTCTATAAGCTCTATCGATCCCGTGTAGAATTTCCGTGATATCAGAATAGTTCTCTACTAGGATTGTTTTAATTTGAAACCTAGCTAGATCTTTTATGAGCAATGCTTGTTTTATTTTTGCATTTTCATAGCTTTCGGGACTTTCAAACTCATGTTCATTACATTGCTTAAAAATGCAATAATGTTGTCTTTGGTGTTCTTCAAAATATGCTTTAACACGACTCATTATGTAATCTAAATTAGGGTCAGTAAAACTAAAGCCTACAAACAAAAATGTCTTAGAAACTAAATCTCCAGAAAGAGCCGTGATATAAGGCTTCATTTTTAATGGATATTTTTCATAATCGTCTTTAGTTAAAATTGCAGTGTCAGGATGATCTATATCACCATGCATTTTATAAACAATCGCGTCTCTTTTTTTCTTAGTAACAGCTAAATGATTGTTAGTATATTTTACATCAACGATTTTACCTGCACCTTCCAATGACTTTTCTACTAACTTGTCATAGTTTGTTGTCCAATATGTTTTTATTGGAAGACGTGACAATATTTGATGATTTGTAGTTGGTTGCTTTGCAGTCGCAATTTCATCCATTAATTGCTGACTTATGCGGTTACGCCCATTTTCATTTAAGTAATATTGAGCAACCCCTACTAAGTCTTGCTCTTCGTCTATATCCAAACTTAATTCATCAGCTAAGGGGCGTAATAACTCTTTCCAATTTACGTATCCTGCAGAGGATGACAATCCTGCACCTGCAAATATTGCAACATTGTCTTCTTCAAGTTCATTTAAAAAACGCTGGATAAATAATTCTTGTTCTCTTGTCATTAGTAACTTCTTAATCATTGGTAACTGGTAGAATACTTAAATTGCGTAAGCAGGTAATAAAACTTAATGAATAATAATTTTTGACAGGAATACCCACAATAAAATTGTTATTCATATTTATTCAATTTTCAGGAATTTATTTTTTTAGTGCTTTTTTTATTGCATTAGGATCGAATGCAATCATTTCTTCTTGTCGAATTGATTCTGGAGCCGCTCCTTTTGTACCAGGAATACGAACGGGAATTACACGCTTACCAGAGCTTTTAGCATTTTGAATTTCATAATCAACACCTTTGGAATTGTGAGTATTATCACCAACAAAGACGAGCATATCAGAGGAACCGTTTACTTTAGGTGACAGATGCTTTTTCACTGCCTTTTCTCCAGAAAGCCTTACATCTTTTGACTCACCAGTTATCCGTACATTATCTCCTAAGCGTTCTTCTTTACTCCACTTTTCAGCCTTATCTTTCCATTTCTTATCTTCATATTTATAGCTACCGAAAATTGATTTCATGTTATTTCCCTATGTCATTAAAATATTAAATAAACTATATAATTTAGATAGTAGAATTGTTATTTTTAATACCAATTCTTAGAATGCAGACTAACAATGTGTACTCCACTGCTTCAGCACCTAACGCCCGGCTCACATGCCGGAGGTGATTGGCGGCTTTTTTGCAGATCCACCGCAAAAAAGGTGCGAATTACCGGAGGTCTTGTGCAGCCGCTTGTTATGTGCTGTTTTTACTAACTTTGAATCTAACATATTTATACATAATTACTGATGATAAAAGCCAAGCACAGATCTTTACAGCAACAACGATTTCGAGGACACCCCAAACTCCCAGTAAGGTCGGGCAACGTCAGCGGAAACGCCCAGCACAAGGGACTGGGTTGACCAACCTATTTGTAAAAACACAAACTCCCAACGCTAGAGCATAAGGGCGTTGCACCAACCTATCTTGTTACACATTTTTCACAAAGCCAGCCTTAACGCCCTTACAACACAACCGGTTTGCACCTTATAAAAACCGGCTGCCCTGTATATACACAGAAGAAGTCTAGCGGCGTACAGATTCGCGCTGGCACTGCAAATAGAACCTGCCAATAATTAACATCAACACTACCACGAAAATAATATTGTTAAGTCTATTACGTACGCCAAAAAGCAACAAAAAATGAAAATATAGCTACCCTATTAATAAACGAAATAAAAAAAATAATGGGCTATGAATAATAAAATAAGAGGGTGCCAAGGCAACAGGGCTTACTGACAGCAGGCCAAAGCCGCCCGCGTCATCTATTCAGGGCCTTAGAAGGCAGGATGCCGACTAGAGCCTACAGGGAAGTACTTGCCGCGTGCCCTGAATGGGTGACGCGGGTGGCGCCCCGACCAAACCAACCAAGCCAGCCCCGCAAGCCCCCATTCAAGACCTTAGAAGGCAGGATGCCGACTAGAGTCTACAGTGAAGTACTTGCCGCCTGCCCTGAATGGGTGACGCGGGTGGCGCCCCGACCAAACCAACCAAGCCAGCCCCGCAAGCGCCCATTCAAGACCTTAGAAGGCAGGATGCCGACTAGAGCCTACAGGGAAGTACTTGCCGCGCGCCTTGAATGGGTGACGCGGGCGGCGCCCCGATCTAATCCAACTAAACACCACCCATTCAGAGCCTTCGATGTAGCACCGACAAGGGCGCACTTACCGCTGCCTTGCGCGGCGACCGGCAGTCACTCGTATTAACCTGTTTGCTCTGGCCAACCAAAACAAACAAACCTACAATAGCCCTTAAAACACCACTCCCATTCTAAGGATCTATTGGCTTGCCTACACCGCGCACAACATCACTACTTAACGCGACTGCGGCATTACTACTTTATGGTGGCTGGGCGGTATATGCGAATTTTGAGCACGGCCAAAAAGCTTGGCTAACCGCAGGGCTTGTGCAGGGGGTTTATGCTTTTTTATCAACGCTGTGTGTCACGCTGGTTGCTTTAAACATATACCGCCGCTACCACGGCGGCTTTAGGGGTATGGCTGCCGGCTTTAGTGTGGGTTTTGGTGTAATGCTGGTTATCCCTTGGGCTGTTCATAGTGTGGCGGGCACCCCCAATAAACTGCACACCGTGCTGCCCGGCCTAATATGGGGCACCGTATACCTAGGCGCTATTTTGTACCTGAACAGCAAACAAGCTAACACCCAAAATACACCGCGCAAAGCCACCTAAAGGCAGCGCAATAAAGCCCTCCATCAAACCCTTAATCCATAAGCGCCTAATACTGGCTATTTATCCATATACTTTACCCGTAACCGCAAAAAAACCTACGGCTCAAACTGATATACTCAAGCCCATCAAGACAAGTGGCCCTCAAGTTCGTATACTTTGGCCTTGTCATTCTCGTAGCCCAATAAGCTGTAGGTCATTGTGGATAAAATCATTGTTCAGGGTGCTCGCACCCACAATCTTAAAAATATCGATATCGAACTCCCGCGCGATAAACTCATTGTTATTACCGGTTTATCGGGCTCAGGCAAATCATCGCTCGCCTTTGACACCCTATACGCTGAAGGCCAGCGGCGCTATGTCGAGTCGCTATCGACCTATGCACGCCAGTTTTTATCGATGATGGAAAAGCCCGATGTTGACCATATTGAAGGCTTAAGCCCCGCCATTTCTATCGAACAAAAATCAACCAGCCATAACCCCCGCTCAACCGTGGGGACGATTACCGAAATATACGACTACTTACGCCTGCTTTTTGCCCGTGTCGGCGAGCCGCGCTGCCCCATTCATGATGTGCCCTTGGCCGCCCAAACTGTGTCACAAATGGTCGATACCGTACTCAGTATGCCAGAGGGTACCAAGCTAATGCTGCTAGCGCCGGTAGTACGCGAGCGCAAAGGCGAGCATGTGCATGTGGTGCAAGGCTTAATACGCGACGGCTTTGTAAGAGCCCGCATTGATGGCCAAGTGGTTGACTTAGATGATGCCCCCAAACTCGATAAGCGTGTTAAGCACACCATTGAGGTGGTGGTTGACCGCTTTAAAGTACGTGATGACCTAAAGCAACGCCTAGCCGAAAGCTTCGAAACCGCCCTGCGCATTGCCGATAACATTGCCACAATCGCCTATATGGATGCCGAACAAGGCGATACCGAAAAAGACCAAGTGTTTTCGGCTAAACATGCTTGCCCGCATTGTGATTACTCGATTGTCGAGCTCGAGCCACGATTATTTTCTTTTAACAACCCCGCCGGTGCCTGCCCTACCTGCGATGGCTTAGGCGTTAAACAGTTTTTTGCCGAAGCACGTATTGTGGTCGACCCAAGCGCCTCACTGGCCGATGGTGCCGTAAAAAGCTGGGACAAGCGCAACTTGTATTACTTTCACATGTTAATGTCACTGGCTGAGCATTATCAATTTAATGTCGAAACCCCCTGGAGCGAGCTGTCAGCCAAACAAAAAAAAGCCGTACTCTATGGCTCGGGCAAAGAGGTTATCCAGTTTAACTATGTCAATGAGCGTGGCGACGTTCATAAGCGCAGCCATTCTTTTGAGGGTGTTATCCCAAACTTAGAGCGCCGCTTACGCGATACCGAGTCTAACTCGGTGCGTGAAGAGCTGAGTAAGTTTTTATCCACGCAAACCTGCCCCGAGTGTGACGGTGCCCGTCTGCGCAAAGAGGCGCGCAACGTCTTTATTGATAATCGCCAAATAGACCAAATTACCGACTTACCGGTGGGCGATGCCCATGCGTATTTTTGCCAATTAAAATTTAAAGGCGCGCAAGCCAAAGTAGCCGATAAAATACTTAAAGAGTTGCGCGAGCGCTTTCAGTTTTTGGTCGATGTGGGCTTAAACTACTTAACACTCAACCGCAGCGCCGATACGTTATCGGGCGGTGAAGCGCAGCGCATTCGCCTAGCCAGCCAAATTGGCGCAGGGCTTGTGGGCGTCATGTACATTTTAGATGAGCCCTCGATTGGCCTGCATCAGCGCGATAACGACAGGCTCTTAAAAACCCTTAGCCACCTACGTGACTTAGGCAATACCGTGATTGTGGTCGAGCATGATGAAGATGCGATTCGCTTAGCTGATTATGTAGTTGATGTAGGCCCTGGCGCTGGCGTACACGGCGGTGAAATCATTGCCAAAGGCACCATTGAGCAAATTAAACGCAGCCGAAAGTCATTAACGGGCGCGTATTTGTCGGGCCGCAAATCTATCGCCATACCCAAGGTTCGCACCCCCATAAAAGATGACCAGTTTTTAGTCATCGAAGGCGCTACCGGCCATAACCTTAAAGAGATTACCGCAAAAATTCCCGTAGGCTTAATGACCTGTATCACGGGTGTTTCGGGCTCGGGTAAATCAACCTTAATTAACGGCACTCTATACCCACTAGCGGCTACCGCGCTTAATAATGCAACAACCTTAACCGCCCGCCCACACAAAGCGGTGCACGGGTTAGATTATTTTGATAAGTGTGTTGATATCGACCAAAGCCCCATTGGCCGTACACCGCGCTCTAACCCCGCCACTTACACCGGCATATTTACGCCTGTGCGCGAGTTGTTTGCTGGCACACAAGAGGCCCGTGCACGTGGCTACAAAGCCGGACGCTTTAGCTTTAACGTTAAAGGCGGGCGCTGCGAAGCCTGCCAAGGCGATGGCATGGTAAAAGTAGAAATGCACTTTTTACCCGATGTGTACGTGGAGTGCGACCAATGCAAAGGTCAGCGCTACAATCGCGAAACCTTAAGCGTTAAATACAAAGGTAAAAACATTCACGAAGTGCTCGGTATGACCATCGAAGACGCGGTAGACTTTTTTGATGCCATTCCTTCTATCGCGAAAAAAGTACAAACGTTAATGGATGTAGGCTTAGGCTACATTTGCCTAGGGCAATCGGCAACAACGCTGTCGGGCGGTGAAGCGCAGCGAGTCAAGCTAGCTAAAGAGCTCTCTAAGCGTGATACCGGCAAAACGCTGTACATTTTAGATGAACCAACAACAGGCTTGCACTTTCATGATATTCAGCAGTTACTCAACGTACTGCATCGCCTGCGCGACCACGGTAATACCGTTGTTGTTATTGAGCATAATTTAGATGTGGTTAAAACAGCCGACTGGGTGATTGATATAGGGCCAGAAGGCGGTAGCGGTGGTGGCCAAATTATTGCCGCCGGTACACCCGAGGATATATGTGCTGTTAAAGCATCGCATACAGGGCGCTTTTTAAAGCCTATGCTCACCCCCAAAGAAAAGCCCAAAGCCAAACCAAAAGCTAAAGCGGCGGTAAAAACAAAAACATAAGGGCGAGGCAATAATAGTTTGTCCAATTAGACGCAAGATTCTGTTTTCTCGGCAAGGCGCTCGAAGGGGCGCATACCGGGGCATGTAACGCTTTGAGCAACGCAGCAGAGGAAGTAGAAAGCAAGTATTATTGGATCATGTATTCTTTTCTCGTCACTAAGCGCGCCTTTATTCGCACATTCATAAACATATTTATTCATACGATCACTAACACCATCATCAAAATATAAGCGTATTCAAAAAATACGCTTATATAGACAGAGGCCAATATGACACCCGAGCAAAAAACACAAATAGAAGCGGCAACTTTTCAGCGTTTATTAAAGCACTTAGACGACAACAAAGCAGTGCAAAATATTGAGCTGATGAACTTAGCCAACTTTTGCCGCAACTGCTTAGCCAAGTGGTATAGCGCAGCGGCCACCGAGCAAGGCCTTAACGTTGATTATGACGCAAGTCGCGAAGCTGTTTACGGCATGCCTTATAGCGAATGGAAAGAAAAGCACCAAAAAAAAGCAACGCCCGAGCAATTAGAGACCTTTAATAATCGCCAAAAGTAATCTTGGTAGCACCCGCTACAACTACTAAAAAGGTCGTTAATAAACGGTCTTTTTAGTAGTATCTTAATAATGCCTGCCACAAAAAAGATACCCAAACCACAACCATCGATGCGCACACACAAAGTGGCCTAGCTATATTCAATCCACTCTTAAAATAGCGTAACTATTCAGAGGCACCAAAATTGGGCGCTAATGTATCATTGACTGGACCGCTCAAGTTATCTGCGACTTTATGCTCCTCGACTTTGTGCTCTTGCAAAGTCTAATCTTGCATACCCCTGTACAGGTGCACTGCCTACCCCTTGCTTTCCTGCAAGGCTTGGCGTTTAAATGCTCAAAAAATAATCCATAAGCACCCTATTAAGTGAGCTTTATCAGCTGAGCTAAATAGTTACAAAATAACAAGCTAAATACCCCATTCAAAATTAACCTCCCCCTTAAAGCGGTTTTGTTTTTTTGCACAGATTAAAATCAAAAAAAGTTCTCTATTTATGAAGACTTTTAACTCATAAAAAAAGGGTTTCTTATTTATGATGAGATTAAGCACCCTCTTAAGGTATTCTTTTTTTGATGAGGTAAATACACAAAAAGAAAACAAATTACGTTTTTAAACATCATACTTTGTGCGGAGGCTCTCAAAAAAAATAGCCCGCATACGAAACCATCCCAAAATTGAGTATTATTGGTAGGCCTTTGACTTGCTCTATTTTAAGGTAAACCACTCACATCAATTTGTGCTTATCCTGCTTTTGGGAAAAAATAATGCGAATACTTAACGATATGCTCTTCCGCTCGGCCATATTTACCGCCGGTATCACCTTAGCGGGGTGCGTAGCCACCCCTGACCCAACACCAGATACATCGAGTAGTACTGATAGTAGCTCTAGCATTACTCGCTCAAGCCTATCTTCTGTCAGTGTTTCTTCTAACAGTTCGAGCTTACCGCCTGTGAGCAGCTCAAGTGTTATTAGCAGCAGTGTAAGCTCAACACCCTCTTCTATCGCCAACAGCAGTGCGAGTACTAGCTCTAGCGATGATGCTGGAGCCCTCGTTAAAGGTGAGCGCCTCTATTCTGAGCAATGTTCGTTTTGTCACTATGATGGCGAAGATGCTTATCGCCAAGCTATTGCAGCAGGTGAAGCCAGCACTGACTCTAAATCGCTGATTAACCTAATGAGTTGCGCCGGTCTCGATTGCAGTACACAACCCACGCTAGCGGCCTATATTTTAACGGATATGCCTAAAGGCAACCCGGCCGGTTGCGCTAATGATTGTTCGCAAGAAATAGCCAAATATATTTTATCGGGTTATGCCAGTGCCAGCAGCAATGAAACACCACTTTCGCCCTTACGCCGCTTAACCCATGAGCAGTATATTAACTCTACAAAAACACTGCTTAATTTTGCCCCGTTATTAGATATCCCTGTGGGTAGTGATGGCTTACCAGGCTCCCCAAAAGTTGATGCCGAAGGTAGATTACCCGGTGAAACCGAATTAGAAGGCTTGATTAACATTGCTGAAACACAAAAAGTGAATGCACAGCTTGCCAGTGGTTATTTTGAAAACGCCGATACACTCGCCAAAATGTTTGTTGAAGATTTAAATTCAGATGCTGCTTATAAAAGTGCTTTAGGTTGCGCAAACAATCTTGATGAAGCAACGTGTGCAAACAACTTTAGAAAAACGTTTTTAGAAAGCGTATTAAGAAGACCTGTCAGTACGGCTGAGTTAGCCCAATTCAAAAAGGTCGAAGACGACGTTAAAAGCCTATACCCCAGCGAAAACAACAACGAAAAACGCAAGCTAGCCTTAAGGGGCTTTTTGATTGCAGCTTTGGTTTCGCCTGAATATATTCATCTTATTGAGCGCGGGGAAGCTGACTTTAACGGCGGCCTAAAACTACGCCACATCGAAGTCGCTAACCGCCTTGCGTACCTATTAACCAATTCACCACCAGATCAAGCACTTTTAGATGCCGCCGCAAGCAACAGCTTATATTCAGCTTCTGTACGCGCAGATCACTTTAACCGCTTAATCAATAAAGAAGGCGGCAAAGACAATATTCAAACAATTTTAACCCGCTGGTTAGGCATAAACCTTAACGGTAGCCAAAAACAACTACAAAAAGCACTCGATCCAGATACTGCCAAAAGCTATGTGCATCAGCAAACCTACAAAGATAATGCCATGGTGGCTTTAAACGCGTTTTTAAACAACTGGTTAGAAAACAATGAAAGCTTTGAGAGCTTCTATTCGGGCTCGGTAAGAACCAAAGCAGCAAAAGGCAAAACCATCACCGCCCCCTTAGGTATTTTTGGCCTACAAGCCTTTATTGGTAGCCATACCACCGACACGCCTTCGCCGATTACTCGAGGCGTATTTGTTGCTCAGCACTTACTGTGTGGCGAGCTTCCACCACCGCCTGCAGTTGCTGCACCCAACCCAGATGATCGCCCAGAAGGTCAAACAGTGAAAGAGTGGCTTCAAGCTGCGCATGCTGGTCCAGGTTGTGTAGGCTGTCACGATACAATTGATAACTATGGTTTCCCATTTTTACGTATGGATCGATACGCTGTATACGATAATAAAAGTAATATTGACGCAACAGCATCGCTAGTTACCATTGGCGATCTATCGGGTGACGTTGACGGGCTTGAAGATTTTGCCAAAAAGGTGAGCGAAAGTAAGCAAGCACAAACCTGTATGGCCAACCTTATGTTTAGACATGTATACGGGCGCTATGAACATAAAACCGATAAACCCAAAATTGATACCATCGTTGATCAATGGCGCTCAGGCCCTAATGGCTTGTTTGATCTATTAGAGGCTTTAGTCAAGTCTGATGATTTTATCACCTTGGTCCATCAATAGGAGTACATGCTGTGAATAGAAATAGACGCTGTTTTATCAAACAATCTTCTGCATTAATGGCCGCCTCTACGGCAGGCTTAATGGGCTTACAAACAGGTGCGCATGCTGCCACGGGCAAAGCCCCTGTGCGCTTTATTACCGTGATGAATGCTTTAGGCATTATGGATGCCGCGCGTGATGAGCATTTGGTCAAAACCCCCACTGACGACGTAACCGCATTACAAGCATCAGACTTTAGGACGGCCATTGACCCACTCATGAGCTTCCGCGAGAACATGATTGTTATGCAGGGCCTTAATAATGCCTCAGCTATTAGCCAAGGGACTGGCTCGCATGCTGGCGGAGCCGCCCATGTATTAACCGGCGGTAATATTCGCTCAGGCAATACCGGAACGCTCGTAACAACAACAGGGCCCTCACTGGATGTGCATATAGCCAACCTCATTGCTGGCCAAGCTGGCACACCTTACCGCCACCTCAACTTCAATACCTGTGGCTTAGGCGGCGAAGGCGGCATGAGTTTTTGCTATGACAATAATGGCGTGCAAGTGCCAAGGCTTGTTGGGCCACAAAAGATCTACCAACAACTGTTTGCTTCGCCTGTCGATAATGGCGGCCCTACCGATAAATTTAGCTTAGAAGCCAAAGTTGCCGTGCTAGAGAGCGTGGGTAAAAACATTACCCAACTCAAACAAAACCTACCTGGTATGAATGCTAAAGAGTCACTTAATTTTTACCAAAGTAGCATTGAGCAACTGGCCGGGCAATTTAACAGCCAGGCTAATTTTATGCCCAGTGCCAGCTGCGAAAACCCTGGCCCGCCTAAGCTCGACTTTGATAGGCTCCATCTAACCCCCGACCAAGTACAGGTTGAACTCGATAGACAACTTGATCGCGATATAGATGCCACGCTAAATATGGCCTTTCAAGCGCTGAACTGCAATTTCTCTCGTGTATTAACGATGGATTTTGGCGGTGTGCAACCTAAATTTGCTTACCCTTGGCTAGCCGCTGATTTACAAAAATACGGCAGTAGCGCAGGCATGGGGCGCGCTGGGGCGCATAGTATTTCGCATCAAGGGAGCGATGCTGCCGCCATTTATATGTGCGTATTAAGAAATTACTATGCTAAAAAATATGCGCAGCTGTGCCAGCGCTTGGCCGATACGCCCGACACTGACGGTTCGTCAATGTTAGACAATACGGTCTTCCTATGGATTTCAGAGGTTTCTCGCGGTGCTGATCATGGCATGGACAATTACCCAGTGACTATATTAGCGGGTAAAAATACAGGCTTTAAACAAGGTGGCCTTAACTGTAAATTTGATGGGCGCTCGCTCAACGACCTTTACACGACCATATTAAAAGCCAGTGACTTACCGCACACATCTTTTGGCTCTAAGGCTTCAAACACTGGGGCGATAGACGCTTTACTCGCTTAAGCGCTGCATGATTTAAGGCTATATGACCTAAGATAGCTAGCGCAGTCAACAAGCACTACAAAAAAGGGCCGTTAATTACATTAACGGCCCTTTTTATTTTTGTTAAACATCTTTTTTAGCCAACACCATACTATGGGTTACACCTGTAATATGTGTGCTGATGAGATGCCTTAATCGTAATCACTTTGCCCTAAAGGTGGGTGAGCATTGTTGATCAGCATAATAAACTGCTTATGGAACCACGCACCAGCATGCGGCGCCATATTGGGTACTACATCGACCGTTACACCTTCACGTGCTTGACCAGGTATACACATGGTATCGAGTGATTTACCGGCATATACGCTATCGGTTGCAGACTCATAGACGGCGCGGTCAATATCATCTAACGCTGCGATTTCACTCGCAGAAAGCTTCGTATGATCAAACGATATACCATCTGACTCGCCCGGTGGCTTCATCCAAAAGAAAGCATCTAAGTAAGGACGGCTAGTATCGGGGTTGGCTTTAGGCGCCTCACCCACCCCGGCATTGTTCACATTACACCAGTGTCCGCGATGGGCGCGTACATCAATACGGTTGCTCAAATCGCTACCTTTAGTGCCCGAGCCTAACTCTGGGCGAGTATCGCTACCCCAACCATTACGCGCGGTATCAACAATAAAGCCAAACTTATTAGCATCGAACGAAGCACTGCCAAAGGCTTGCCCGGAAGTGGTGAAATACTTTTGCAACTGGTCGATATAACTCACCTCGTCCACTGCAGGGTTCCACTGATAAAAGCCCTGTAATGCAGGCAGATCGGCAACGGCATTAGAAATTAGCGGCTCCTCAACCGGTGTATAACCCGAAGTATTCGAAGCAAAACCACGAATCATATCTAGCCCTAAACCGTCCAACGCGCCATCGGCACCATCAACCAACTGCTTAAAGTACTTCACACCACGCTTCATATTGGTATCGTTATCGGTGTCGTTATCCCAACCTAACCAGCCTGCATGGCCAATATCAAGATAGGTATATACATTAGGGATTTTTGCAAACTCGGCAATCGCTAAACGCAAACCAGCAGCATATAGGCCTAAGTTGGGTGCATCACCCGAGCCTTCACCTGTCACTGAGGCACCCGAGCCTGTGTGACTCAAAATACGATCGCAGTAGCCGCCATTGGGCAATGAGGCAGGCATGGGGTTGAGTGTACTATTAGCGGGCTCGCCATTAGCACCTTCATTCGTATTGGTAACCATATTTGGGAACGAATCAGGCTCTAGCATTGCCACGATACGTAAGTTTTCATATTCAGGTTTTTTACTAAATATAGTCGCTATTTCACCAATATAGTCATCGCGATAGCGCTCGTAACCATCACCATTTTGTGCAGCGCCATCGGCCGGCTGACCCACTTCAATTAATTGGCCATTAGAGGCAAACGCAGCGCAATCGCGATCGGGTAAATTGTAAATAATCACCACAACGGTCATTGGGGCTACTTGCCCTGCGCTTTGTGCTGCGTAATAACGCTGCTGCTCAACGGCGGCATCTAGATGTTGCTCTAGCGAGCGACGGCCCGCGGCAACATCGCCACCAATGGTTGCAATCGAGTCCATCCACACCGCACTCGGCTGGCGTTGAACATATTTAATTTTGTTAACTAAGTCATCATCGCCTTGCGCTTTAATGACATCCAATGATGAGTCCATCATGGTTTTAACATCTGGGCTCAAATAGAAATACGCATCAGCAAAAGGGTTGCCAGCGGTTTGTAGCGCAGCTCCGGCCTGCCCTACTACTTTTTGGTCTAATGGAATATTACCGTCATAACTATCCTCAGAGATAACATCTGTAGCGCCTGGGTCAAACCCTGTACTACTCGATATTCCAGACATACTCGAAGCATCTGGTAGACTGGATGTCTCAGAGGCAACACTCGACACCGTACCGACTGACGAAGCCGGTAGAGAAGTGCTTATTGCTGTACTAGACGATAGGCTAGGCATCGAGCTTGGCATGGTGTCTTGCGATGATGATGAAGTGGTTTTACCCACACAGGCAGACATAACAGCTGCCGAGCCCATTAGCAGTAAGGTTTTAGAAACACTTACCCCCCAATATTGTAATTTTTTATTAAACATGGTTTTTACCATAAAAGTGATCAATTGATCTCGTTATTATTAGCGAGGCTATAACACCCCAATGCGGCACTACAACGATAAACCCCTTAAAACATGAAAGGCCAAACGTTAAAGCACGAAGAGCTATATGCTATATATGCTATATATGCTATATAACCCTTAAGCTATGCACTCTATCACTTAAGCCCTTAAAAGGTCCAAAGGTAGTCTAGTAAAAAATGAGATACCTTCAGTAAAATTAGTCTATGCCACTCAAAAAATGTGACTTCTTAGTCACAAAAGTCCGTTATTAATATTACGCGCCAAGAACACAATGCATACCTTATTACAATAAAATTACACGTTGGGCGTTTGCATTACGTTTTAAAATAAAGGGGTTAAAAATTACTGACATAAAGCGTGTATAACGCTATTAATGAAATAAAATAGCTTAGAGGCGTTAAAATTAAAGGAGTTAAAATTAAAGGGGCTGATATTACAGAGTCTGATATTAAAGAGTAGAGCCCGATCATATAAGGGGCTCCTGCCCCGATGCGCCGCTCAAAGCGTTAATGCCCCAGCATGCGTCTGGCCGAAAAAACAGAACCTTGCGTCTACTTGCCTCTAATTGAACAAACTATTATTGCCTCGCCCCTGAGACTGAGACTGAGACTGACATAAATATAACAAGGCATAATCTGCCGTTACAACCGAAAGGTCAATCAGCTTTGTTAGACACCCACTTAAAGCGCCTAAGTGTCATTATTTGCGCCACTTTTCATGGCCAATAATCACGTTATGCTTTGCTATAGGCTGGGCGACTATCGGTCATTAGAGCATCTAATTGTGTTTGCGCTTTTTTGGGGGCTTCAAGGTCAACAAGCTCAATCATTTCACACTCATCACGCACCATCTCTGCAATGTGCGTGGGATAATGCCGACAATCTTCAGGTCGATTATGGTAAATACTGCACGTATATTTTTGTAACTTAGTCTCTAATATCAAAAAAGGACAGCGCTGTAATTGTTCGCCCGTTTTAGGGTCCATCCATATTTTTCCGTCTCGTACATATTGCATAATATCGGGGTTAAATAGCTCCCACATTTTGATTTCATTATCGGTCGCAGCCAAAGCACCTTGACCATATTTAATACAACACTTTCCACATTGATTACACGCTTTCAATAGCTTTATCTCATCATTTTATCGGCATTAATACCATGCCGCTGGGCTCACCAGGCATGATTATACGATGCATGAACGATGAAGCGAAATTAAATAAGATAGTGAATATGAGCCATGAGTAGCAAAGGAGGATACGTTAAAATACGCGATGCTAACTTAAGCAATAATATCAATCAAGCATCGCCACAATCAACTAAATCACTCAATGCAAACGCTTAACCTGGGTGTATATTAAATGCAGAATACATTATAAAAACGGTAACTATTCAGTCGAAAAAACCCTTTTAGCGGGGTACTGATGGATTATTTTCTGAGTATTTAAGCGCTGGGCCTTGCAGGGAAAGAAGGGTTAGACAGCGCACTTGTATAGGATATGCAAGATTATAACTGTCAAGAGAACAAAGTCGAGAAGCACAAAGTCGTAGGTGGCTGAGCGACCCAGAAAATGATTCATTAGCGCCCTATTTCCGCACCTCTGAATAGTTACGAAATTAGTTATTAGAAGAGGTAAAAGGTAATGATTTAAAGAGGTTATCTAAAAAACTACCCGAACTATTTAGCCCATTTAAAATATTTTCCATAGCAATAAACTGCTGCATTAATCGATCTTCATAAGTTATCATTCGTCGATCTAAGCGCTCTTGCTCGCTATCTAGTGTATCTATATCTCGGCCCAAGTTATCTTCACGCTGATCAATCAAGCCATTAGATTGCAAGAAGGTTCCAATAAGTTCCTCGAGCTGGCCACCCACTCCACGCGAAAAGTTAATTGTACTACTGCTAGCAGACTCACTCACCACCAAACTTAAACCTTCGGCAGGCTCACCCAGTTTTGGTAATAATACTTGCCCCAAACCAAATGCGGCTACGCCGTTAATCGAACCCGAAACATCTTTGCCCGCCGTGCCATTGCCTGCCGCAATCATAAGATCAGTGGTTAAGTCACCGGTCACCGAGCTCACATTCACATTAGAGGCTGCGCCATATTTGGATGATGTCATCACAAACTTATCATCAACATAAGAGACCGATACCGATGCATTTGATGCTTTAAGCTTATCATCGCTATTAATAGCGCTTTGTATCGCAGAGGCTAACTCTTCTGTACTGCTATAAACCACATCAGTGGGTATAGTAATAAAATCAGATTCCACACCGTTTAAGGTAATATTCAAGCCGTAGGTTTTACCTGTAGTATCTAAATTAATAGCACCAGTATCGCCACCGGTAAAGGCGCCTTTTTGAGGGGTTTGGTTGATAGTAACGTCAAACTCTCCTGTTTGAGTTTGCTTGCCAAAACTGTTAATCGTAATGCCAGCATCAGACGATTGCGAATGCGGCGCCAGTAGTTGCTGCACCGCCTCTAAATTATCATCAAAGGCGGCGTTAAACTCATCATCTTCAATACTCAGCGTACCATCGAGCTCTGTTCTAATACCTAAATTAGTTAAGGCCGCAAACGTTGAACTATCTGATAGCCCCGTCACACTGCTGGCAAACATACCCCGCATCTGCGATACAACAGACTTGGCCAAAGAATCATTGGCCAGCGAGCCATATTGGTCGTTCTCGGTATCAAAACCAATAACGGGCTCTAGCTCTTCGAGTAAAGCATTATAAGCATCAACAAAATCACGCGTTGTTTGCTTAGCAAAATCTACGTCATCAGACACCGTAACGGTAATAATTTCTCCAGGCGACTCTTTTAATAAGTCTAACGTTAAACCCTCAACCACATCATTCACACTATTGCTACTGCGTGTTACAGGTAGGCCGTTTACAATCAAAGCGGCATCGGTACCAGCTTGCTGCTGAGTAAGGCGTGTTGGCGTGACTGAGGGGTCAGATAATAATTCGCTCGTGTAGGCAAATCGCGATAAGCCGTTATCATCACCATTGGTGGGTGTGCCTCCCGCTTCGGCCGCTGTTATTTGTAATTGATTGTTGCCACCAGACTCTGCCGTCATCAATAAAACATAACCACTACCGTTATTAATAATCGATGCGGTGACCCCCATGTCGGCATCATTAATTGCATCGCGCATGCCTTTTAAACTATTGTTACTTGAATCAATAGTAATATCGACAGAGGTAGAGTCGGCATCTTGGGCAAAACTCGCCCCTGCCCACTGACCAAAATCAAAGGTCAGTACACCCTCGCCCACAGCTTCGTCTTCGCTGCCAAACTCTACCGAGGCTAGCGATTGCGACTGCGCTAAAGAGGTGACTTCAAACTTATAGGTACCGGCTTTAATGTCAGTGCCTAACTCAGTGGGCACTAAAGCATCACTTTCTGTAAACGAGGCGCCCTTACTAAATAACCCCTCGCGTTCAGTTAACGCTTTAATCGATGTTTGAAATGTTGCAAGGGCACTTTTAATTTTGCCAAAGTCTGAAATTTGGGTTTCACGTAGTTCTGTTTTGGTGTCTATGCGCGTCTGCGGCGCCGAGCGCTCGATCTCGGTGAGCTGCGTAACAAGCGCACGCGAATCAATACCCGAGCCAGCACCTAAAGACTGAATAATATTATTATCAATCATACAAACCTACCTGAAGCCTTAACTTCATTCGTCTTACACAATCTGTTTTTGCTAAGTAAGCCACTATTACTGCAATATATTAAATGGCTACAGTTCACTACCCATAAAGATACAACGTACTTTTTTAAAAAACTAATCAATTAAAAATATTATTTATTAAGTTAAAATTAAACACAAGTACCCCAGCCAAGCCGTTTAAAGGCAATCATTACAACCCACAACGGCGGCACTCATTATTGAGCCCGCTAATACATCTTAGCTATTGTTATTGCTATAGAGCACTACCCGTATAAGGGCTAGTATTCATATAACATTGACATGACAATTAGCCAGTCGCATTAACGAGAGAGACCTCACCGAACTCTTTCATTTTTCGTGCCAATTCCAAAAAGCTTTCGTTAGGTATTTGGCGAATAATGTCACCACTACTCGACTCTACTACCTTAACGACCGTTCGCTCAGATTCTTGATCAATACTGAAATGTAAATCACGCTGTACCGTCTGCACAAAATTATTAGCCGTTTCTACGGCTAGCTCTAATGCTTTGGCACCCTCTTCATCACCTGGCTGCTCTTCGGCTTTACCCGTAGCTTTATCGGCTAAGCTAACCCCGTCTATGCCATTAACATCTGCCGAGCCAGTATGAGCTACTGGCTTAATGTCAGCGGCCGCAGCACCTTGATGAGCACTCGTTGACGGCAAAGTCTTGCCGCCCTGTGCCGCATTAATACCGGTGCTTGCCGCCGGTACAGAGTCCGCACTGTTGCCTTTGGCTAAATGTTGCGCCGGTACCATAGGCATTATGGGCGTGGTGGTATTAATAATATTCATACAATTACCTCTCAACACGTACTAAAGCCGATGAGTTTCCCCATCGGCGACCAACGATCCCTGTTGTTAGGGCGTTAAAGCCCTTCCTGCTGTTACTGCAGTAGCGACAACACTTGCTGAGGACGAGAATTTGCCTGAGCCAGCATAGCCTGTGATGCTTGTTGCAATACTTGTGATCGACTTAATGCGGCGGTTTCTGCGGCAAAGTCTGCATCCATAATCCGCGAGCGTGCCGCCGATGTATTTTCAGATACATTAGATAAGTTAGAGATGGTGAAATCAAGCCGGTTACTCACCGCACCTAAGTCCGAGCGAATATCGTTCACCGTCTCTAGGGCATTATCAATCACACTCACCGCCTTTTGAGCATTGGCAGCAGTATCAATACTGATAGAGGATAATGACGTGCCAAACGAGCCTTCGCCTAAACTATTGGATTCCTTTAAGCCTAAGCGCGCTGGGTCTGCGCCATCTTTAAGCTCTACGCTAATCGGGTTGCCGTTTTCACTCACCAATTTTAAACCTGCTTCAGCGGTAAAACCTACAGCACTTGTAATAGTTGATGTTGATTCAATAAAAGCGGCGGATGAATTAATCGTTGCTTTAGTTGCATCAGTCACACCTGTCGCGGTGCCAATAAACGAAACCGTGTTAGCGCTGCCTGCCGCTAAATTAATCGCCCCCTGATCAGACTCTAATATGATATTAGTACCTTGTAACCTAGCCGAAACACCAGTGACATCACTATTATCATTTAATGCATTGACGACATCTTCTGTTGAAGCGCTATCGACAAGCCCTAAATCGACTGTTACACCATTAATTTCAAGTTGGTCGGTACCAGCGGTACCAATCCCTGATGAAGTAAAGCCACTCATATCGATACTGACAGTTGAATAAGCTTTTGCCGTTACACCCGTTTGATCCGATACATCATTAATATTATCGATTTTACCTTGCAAGCTATCGGTATTTTTATTGTCAATGACGGTGCCATTGATGGTTAGCTCGCCGGCTTCTAGTGATTCATTCGCGCCATTAGAGTTAGCAACTAAGCCTACACCTTCAATCACGCCACCGGAGTCCATTTCGCGGAAGCCTAAATCATTCAAATCGGTCAGTGTACCTGTCGCACCACGCTCAACCGTAATATCATCACCGGTATCTGAGGTTAAAATGATTTTCGCTTGCGCTGTACCGCTTGTACCACTGGTATCGGTGTTTGTAATGGCTAAAGTTTGGGCCCCTTCAGCTGACATACTCAGTTTACCATCATCACCAATGGTTGCGCTCACTCGGCCGCCAAAGCCCGCATTCACCGCATCAGCATACTCTTGTAAGCTATCGGTATTTTTAACTTCCACCGTTTGTGTGGTGCCATCATTGTTGGTTAGTGTGAGCGTTGAGGCCGTATCACCGACAATACCAGTACCCACACTAGAGGCCGTAAGCTCTACAGCGGTCTCGGCTGTTACACCATTAATATTTTCATTAATATTATCAACTAGGTCTTCGAGTTTTGAGCCTGCAGATAAAGCACCCACCGCTTGTCCATTAATTAATACATCTTGCTCAGACAGTGAAACTGCCGCAAAGCCTGCGGTGATTTCATCACTCACCACATCAGCACTTAACGAGCCCATACCCAACGTATCAGAGTCAACCGCTGCGACTTCAAAGCTTACCGTTTGGTTCGCTTGTGCACCCACTTGCAAATCAATTTTACCGGTACTGCCATCAAGAATATTTTGGCCGTTAAAAGAGGTCGTCTCAGCAATACGATCTAGCTCAGAGACCATTTGCTGAACCTCAGCATCGAGTGTGGCGCGGTCATTGTCGCCGTAAATGCCGTTAGCCGACTGAATAGACAGCTCGCGCATACGCTGTAAAATATTGGTTGTTTCTGACAGTGCGCCCTCTGCCGTTTGAATCAATGAAATACCGTCATTGGCGTTTCGGACGGCTTGATCAAGGCCGCGAATTTGAGAAGTTTGACGGTTTGAAATCGCTAAACCTGCGGCATCATCTGCAGCAGAGTTAATTCTACTACCAGAAGACAAACGCTCCATGGCTGTGTCAACGCCCATGCCGGCTTTATTCAACTGGCGCTGTGCGTTCAAAGATGAAACGTTGGTATTGATATAAAGTGGCATGGTAGCCTCCTCACAGAGAGTCTCAAGTGCAGATATTTGCACTCAGTAAAATAGAAATTGCTTGTAATAAGCGTTCCTAATTCACTTTTCGGCTAGCACAGCAAAAACTTTAATGTTTTTATACAATTAAATACAAACAAAAACAGCGATAGAGTTTAATATCGCTGCTTACATTATTTAATTATGAGTAAGTATTTTTTATGCTTTTTATATTCAATCAATAAAACACCTTAGTCTGTTAATACCTTTTAAATATTTTTAATCGATTTTTTATAACACTCGTTAAGCTACTGCCTCAGATTTATTACCCTTGCAACAGTTGTAATACCTGTTGCGAGGCTGCATTAGCTTGGCCTAGCATAGCTTGCGAGGCTTGCTGTAAAACTTGCGCGCGGCTCAGGGCTGCAGTTTCGGCCGCAAAATCGGCATCCATAATCCGTGATTTTGCTGCCGAGGTATTTTCGGATACTACGAGTAAATTATTAATCGTAAAGTCGAGCCGGTTATTAACTGCACCTAACTGCGAGCGTACATCGTTAATAGAGTCCAGTGCATTATCAACCACACCAATAGCCTTTTGCGCACCGGCAATTGTATCAACACTTACACTCGCAATCGCGCTACCAAATCGCCCGCCGGCGGTTGAGTTTGCCTCGATTAGCCCTAATGATTGAGGGTCGGCATTGCCGCCAAGCTCTAAGCTAATGGGTTGATCATTGGTGGAGACTAATTTAATCCCAGCCTCAATTTTTAACGCTAAAGCCGAACTTGCCGCAACCGCAGAAGAAAGCAAAGCACCGTTGCTTTGCGTAACGTATGACTGAAAGGTAGCACCGGCCAATGCCGTGCCGCTATCTACAATGCTATTGGTTGATGGGCTGGTAATATTAATTGCCCCTTGATCCGACTCCAACATAATACGCGTACCCGACAAGCTTGCCGTGACACCGGTTAAATCAGTATTGGCATTAAAACCCGCCACAATATCAGAGGCGGTTGCGTTGGCCGTCAAGCCCAAATCAATCGTCACTCCGTTTATAGTAATGTTATCGGCGGCGGCAGAGGCAACGGTTAAATCGGCCGTGCTAATATCTATCGACAACGAGGCAAAGGCGTGAGCCACTACTCCGGTTTCATCGCTTTGTTCATTAATAGCATTGACTTTACCTTGCAAGCTATCGGTATTGTCATTATCAATAATCACACCGTTAATCGAAACATCGCCTACATTCCACGCTTGCGCTGCACCGGCAGAGCCTAAGCCAGCACCTTTTACAATGCCCGCTTCGTCGCTTTCTCTAAAACCAAGATCTTGTAGGTTCTCGAGTGTGCCGGTTGCCCCACGAGAAACCGTCACGGGGTCGCCATGCTCCGAGGTTAATACAATTTGTCCATAAGCGGCATCTAATTGACCGGCAACACCGTCAAAGGTATCAAAGCCGGTTGCGCGTTCAATAATTTCAGCCGCGGCATCCGATGAGCCTGTCGCATCAATACCTGCTACCTCTATCGTTGAGCCGCTATTGTTGGTAATCACTAGGCGGCCGTTATCATCTAAGTCTGCGCTAACAGCTCCGCCGGTCACACTATTGATTTTTTCGACTAGCTCGGTCATGTTTTCGGTGTCGGTAATATTAAATACATTATTCCCACTGCCATCTGCAGCGGCTAATGTAATGCGCAATTTATTACCATTTTCAAGTACGCCATCACCACTGCCCTCGCCTTCTAGCGAGGTATAACCCGAGGCTTCAACACCCAGTACATTTTCATTGATACCATCAATTAAGTCTTGGAACGTATCAGTCGAGCCATCAAAAGCGCCAATCGACTGACCATTAATACTAATATCAGATTCATCTAAACTCAGCGCACTTAGCGTTGATGTCACCTCAGAGCCTAAAACATCAACACTCACAGACCCCATGCCCAACGTTTTTGCATCCATGGCTTGTATATTAAATTCAATGGTTTGATTTGCTTGCGAGCCCACTTGTAGCTCAACACTGCCCAAGCTGCCATCTAATAGCGTTTGCCCGTTAAAGGTTGTTGATGTGGCAATGCGATCGAGCTCACTAATTAATTGCTGCACCTCGGCATCGAGTGTTTTACGGTTAGACTCATCGTAAATACCGTTAGCCGATTGAATCGCCAATTCGCGCATACGCTGCAAAATATTGGTTGTTTCATCCAATGCACCTTCGGCCGTCTGAATAAGAGAGATACCATCATTTGCATTTCTCACCGCTTGGTTCAAGCCTCGCACTTGCGAAGTCATGCGATTTGAAATGGCCAAACCTGCGGCATCATCGGCAGCGGTGTTAATGCGCTTACCCGAAGACAATCTTTCCATTGCTGTTGACAACTCATTACCCGAGTTAAGTAATTGACGTTGTGCATTTAATGAAGCAATGTTGGTATTAATAACTAGAGGCATAACCCATCTCCTGTATTCACTAAACCACTCTACAACTCACCACTGTGAACAATTTTTGAGTGGAGTCAAAATAGTTTTGACGCTGACACTGAGTAATTTGCAACGCCTATGCCAATACTGTATTTCATTAAAAATAAATCAATTTATAGGGTATTTTAAGTGTTTAAATAGAATTTCTAGCCCTTTAAAGCCACTAACATTAAAAAGCGGCAACAAGTTACACCGTCAATGACTATCTCTTGCCGCTCATCATTCGATAGACTAAAAAGGAAGCTAAACAATAAACTAAAAACAAGGCTTAATTATCAGAAATTAAAAATGATATGCCACAAAGTAAAATTTAGGTTTTAAAAAATCCGTACGCGCCAGGCTCGGCCTTAAATTTTCACAGAATTATTTTTTACAGCCCTAACTTTAACAACACCAGATTTAACAAAAAAAATTAGCGCAGCGTTAAGCTCGAGCATTAAAGCGAGATAAAGTATTACGTTATTTTTATTATAATCGCGCAAAGAGTGTTAATTGACTCACCCGAATAAACGATTGCTGAGTCGCCTGTAAAATCAGTGTTTGCTGCGATAGGCGTGTGGAGGCTTCGGCATAATCTAAATCGCGAATATTTGATAATACCTCACGGCTGACCAAGTCATTATCAATATGTAGCCCGCGTGTATTTTCCAGTGTATTCAAGCGTGCGCCAATAGAAGCTGTTACATTCAAGACACTGGTTTGTGCATTATCTAAATTCGCTAAAGTACTAGCAACAGCATCTGATAATTGATCGCGACTATCTTGCGTACCATCATAGCGCTTCATGGCTTCACTAAAGCGAGCCAAAGTTGTTAACACATCTTGCTTTTCAGAGGAGTCTACAAAAAAACGGTCGCCGTTTTGGGCCGGCTCACCGTTATTGGTAACAATGCCTGCTACTGGGTCAGTCATACCCAACATACCGGCCACCGTTACCGATGCATTACCAATTTCTAATTCAGTGCCATGAATTTGCGTTAACCCCTGGCTTGTCACCTCTACACCTAAGTTACTCAACTTTGCAGCGTTACCGCTCGGTGTATCATTTAATACTGCGGCAATATCGGCTGTTGTATTAAAAGTACCTTGTAAATTAAACGTTTCGACTCTGCCGCCGGCCCTTACGGTAAACGTTTCGCCCGGCGCTGCAATAGTCGCGGGTAATGCCGGTGCCGCCTGCAAACCAAAATCAAACTGCGCAGGCACTACTGCGCTACCCGATGCTGGCGAGCCACTCACACGTACTGCCACACCTTCAATGACTATCTCATCGCCGCCTGAAAACACCTGATTTTCCAGCAATACTCGATCACTCCCGCGCTCAGTCACGGTAAAGTTTTTACGCGCAGGGTCAACAGCATCATCGGCATTAAATGTAATGACCATATCGGCGGGGTAAAAGTCATCAAACGCTTGCTGATCAATAACCTGGCCAATATTAATAGTAGCCGCCGGTGACGACTGATTCGCTGCACCGGCATAAGTACTAATGGTATTAGTCTCACTGGCCACATCCACAAAAGCATGTTTGCCCGAATCGGTTGCAGCGACTTGAGTATTATTCGCAATTTTAATATATTGCTGACCTTCATCACCTTGATAACGAAAGCCACTATTTGCATCACCCACAAAAGGCATCTCGCCTGTTTTGTAGCCACCAAATATAAAGTCACCATTAGCATTTTTGGTATTGACCATATTGAGCAATTCTTTTAATTGCTCATCCACTTCAGCCGCTATCACCTGGTAATCATTCATACTTAAAGTGGCTGTGTTTGCCGCTTTTACCGCTAGCTCTTGCGTGCGCTGAATAAGGTTATTCACACTGCTCACAGCGGTCTCTTCTAGCGATAGCGAATTTTGCGCAATATCAATATTTTTGCCGTATTGTATTCTCACTTCTAAGTCTTGCGTAATTTGCATAATTTTAGTCGCAGCAACAGGGTCATCCGAAGGTAATAGCACACGCTTGCCGGTCGCAATTTGTTCCTGCGTCCTAATGACTTCGCTGTTGATTCTTGCCATATTTTTATCGGCAATATTAAAAACTTGCAACGATGAAATACGCATAACGCACCCGTACCTTACCCTTAGGGTCTATTAATCATAGTAAAAACAAAGCAATTAACAGCCCAAGTTGTAGCCGTTGCTAAAAATGATATTATGAATAGGGTCGATTCAATAAAAGTATTGCGGCGGCTGCGAGGTATTTAGCATTTAGGGTAATAATACAACAGACTGATTATTTCAAACCATGTCATTGATGGTGATACAAGAATCGCTATTGTAGTACATTTAAAAAGAACCTAAAAAGAACCTAAAAAGAACCCAATAAAGTATCAAACAAATCTCTGGCTACCGAAATCACCTGAGCATTGGCCTGAAAAAACTGCTCAAAGCGGATAAGGTTTGCCGCTTCTTCATCTAAATTAACGCCCGAAATAGAGTTGCGCAACGCCTGGGTTTGCTCAAGTACAGCACTTGCGGCATTCGCATTGGTTTTAGCCGCGCTAGTACTAATACCAACTGTTTCCACGAGTGTACCGTAGGCATCGGTAAGGCTAGCTGAGCCGCCACTTAAAATACGCTCGCTTTCTATCCCTACAAAAGCCAATGCGGTACGATTATCCGAGGTGGCATCGGTATTAAAATCGAGCGTAAACCGGTCGCCACTATCGGGCACACCCGATAAGCTCACATCAATACCTAAAAAAGTTTCGCTGGCAAAGTTTTGCGCCGAGGTATCACCAAATAATAAGCTGTCTTCTGGCCGGCTTGCCAAACTCAAACCTTCTGCTAAGCGTACATCCACCTTACCGCCCACCACCACTTGGCTGGCCACGTTATTGCCTGCGCCGGCAAGGCTTAGCGGGTTATGTTCGCCGTCGCTCACTTGCAAGGTTTCGCCAGCGGCGGCGACCAAGCCAAACTTCAAATCATCACCTGCCGAGCTATACACACGCAATTCCGGTTCACCGGTCACTGGGTCTTGCCCTGCAACGGCGTAAATCCCTGCCGTCTTAAAATCACTATTATCGTTAATACGCGAGGCTAAATACTGATTAAAACCCACTGCATCAGTACTTGGATCGGGGACCGATTGCACCATCGTGCGATTGCCTGTTATCCCGTCATCTTTGTATTCAACCAAATCGAAGCCGTTGAGCACTACCTGTAAAGGCTCGGTACGTGTCACATCAAAACGGTTAATCTCGGCATAGGTAAAAGCGTTTGCCTCTACCCCCTGCACATTACTTAACTCATTAGCAATTTCACGTGCGCTGGCATTTAAATCAGTATTCACCGAATACGTTGTCGGGACCAAGCCCTCTTGGCTCGGCGCTTGAGTAATCACCAGTGTTTGCGCGGGGTAACCGTTATTTAAAACGCCGACGCCCTCAATTCCATCAATGCCACCAGCACTGGTAAATGTACCACCGGCTTCAATGTCAATATTCATTAAGCCATTGGTATTGCCTGTTGCTGCGCCGCTATAGCTGTGCACACTCACATTACCATAGCCCCCATCAGCCGCTTTAAATGCCACAGTGCGGTTGCCCGCAGTATCTACCGCCATAAAAGCGCGTACACCAGTTGGCCCCAGCTGACTATTAATATGCTGCAATAACTCGGCTTCGGTCGTAATATTGGGGCTATTAATGGTCACTGTGGTTAGCGAATCTTTAACCCCGAGCACCGTATCGCTTAACTCAACATCAAACGAAAACTGCTCGGCGCCTGAAAAGTCGGTCACCGTAAAGTTCAGTCCACTTAGACCTGTTATAGCATCGGCAGGGTTTACCGCCGGTGGCGTAATAGAGGCCTGCGTAATCGCCGATTTACCCTCTGGCAGCCCCGTCATAATGCCTTCCATACTCAGCTGTGTTTGGCCATCGAGTGTTGGGAATACCGAGTTATTCACACCCGGAATAAAACGCTGATTGCGAATGGGAGGGTCTAACTGTTTGGGGTTGGCCGGGTCGGTATTATCAAGCACATCATAGGTTTGCGCTGAAGTAAACTGGATAACCATTGGTGGCGACATTGTACCCACCTCGGCAAAAAGCGGTAAAGTGTCACCGCTCTTATTCGTTAGCGTCAGTACTTTGCCGGCACTGACGCTTGCACTGCCGGTATTACCGATTTCAGCATCGCTTAACAGCGGCGAGCCAAAGGCGATATCACTTGGGTTTTGCACCACCCGCTCAAAATCGTGTGCGCCATTCGCTAAAGGCTTAAGTGTAAACTCATCGCCGGCGGTAAAACTGCCATCAATAAATTCTAATTTAAGGCCGTCAAACTCCACCACAACAGGGAACGAACTAGGTAACAACCCTGTGGTAACTTCGGTGCTATCACTGAGCCTTTCAATGCGATATAAACCATTATTGCCAATAGACACCTTGTAATCACTTAAGCTAAGCTGGCTACTATCATCAATATAAACCGCCATTTGACGATCAGCAGGTAGCGCATTACCTTTGGTAGCTATCACGCGTTGGCGCGCAATATTTTCATCATTCATATCATTAAAAAACAACCCGCCAAAATTATTATCGGGTGTGATGCCTTGTTGATGAATATTATTAAACTCATCGGCCAGTACAATAGCAATACGCCCCAAACTATTAAAAGCTGGGTTTAACTCTTCATCTCTAAAACTCACCAAAGCCCCTAGCTCACCGCCTTTAACTTGGTCGGTAATAACGCGGCCTTCACCCTCATCTAATAAAATTAAATCCAAATCATTACCCGCGCTGCGGCCAGTTTGTAGACTAACACTATAAGACTCCGAGCCCACAATCAGCGGCAAGCCGCCGGCGATCAATACATTGGTTTGGCTATTGCCTTGATCAAAGGTTTGAATAGGCACGAGCTCGGCCAGTTGCCGTAAGGCTTCATCACGCTGATCAAGTAAATCATTCGGTGTTGCTGTAGCGCTTAGGCCGTAAGCATCGGCAATGCGTAAATTCAATTGCGTAATATTTTCAACAAGCGTATTAATTTTAGAGACAGCCACTTGCATACCATCTTTAACGCCCTCTTCTATTACTTTTAAGCGAGCGTCAATGCTATTAAAGCGATCGGCTAAGTTTTGCGCCTCGCTCACCACCAGCTGACGCGCAGGAATAGATGTTGGATCATCGGCGCCATTTTGCATAGCTGCAAAAAAACTTTGCATGCCGCCAGTAAGGCCTGTAGAGCCCTCTGATAATAAATTATCAAGCTGCGAAACCTGATCGTGAAAAGCAGTTAAATTAGAAGATAAACTAGAATCAGTACGCAATTGCTTTGTCACAAAATCATTAGCTATGCGTTCAATAGCATTAACATTAGCCCCACTACCAATAAACTGACCCGCATTGAGTCGTGCTGCATTAGTAACCGGTGACACCGTTTGGCGACTAAAACCATCGGTGCCGGCATTAGAAATATTATGCCCTGTTGTACTGAGCGCTTGCTGGCTAACTTTAAGGCCTGTTACACCAATACCTAATAAATCACTCCCCATAATACCTCCTATTTAACATCCTTAGTGTGATGTTGACCCAAGGCATTAGGGCTTAAATCTTTTTGTAACCCACGATAAACCGATTGGACTTTTTGGGTATAGGCCGGGTCGGTGGCATAACCGGCTTGGTGTAGCTCTTTAATAAAACCAGTAGGGTTATCTTTATGATCTAAAGCTTTAGCGTATCGAGGGTTATTATGCATAAAATCAACAAAATCACGCAAACTCTCTTCAATCGACTCATAGCGCCTAAAACGTGCGGTTTCTTTTTGGGCTATGCCGTCGCGATACTCTACTGTATTAGTACTAACACTATCGCCAGCCCAGCGGCTATCGGCTTTAATATTAAATAAATTATGGCTACTTTGCCCCAGCGCATCCTTGATAATGTGCTTGCCCCAGCCTGTTTCTAATGCCGCTTGAGCCACCGTCATTAAAGGATCCAAGCCTACCGATCCCGCTATTTTTTTAGCGATAGGTAATAATTTTTGGGCAAATTCTAATGGCGTTTTTGCGCCCAATAGCGCACTGTCTGTATTTTCAATAGGTAAAATCGGTAATGAGGGAGTAATACCCACCTCAGTTTTTAGGTCTTTTTCGGCTATTATTTGACTGTCAATCACTTTTTGCTCTGGCGCTAATGGGCTCACAAATTGTTTATCTGCTTTAAGATAAGGTGACAAACCCGAGAGCTTTTGACTATCATTTATTTCAAACTCTTGTACATTCGCTTGTCTAGGTGCATTACCCTTAAGCTGGCGATACACAATATCGGCAATTCCTAAGCCTCTATTTTGCGATATATTCAGCGATAGCTGTTGATCGTACATATCACGATACATTTTTTCGGCATTGCTATGGCCCATATTACCTTTTTCAAAAACGGCATTGGCTTGGCGCATACCTTTAAACAGCATAGATACAAACATCGATTCAAACTGCTTAGCCACTTGCTGTAGCGCAACATCTTTATCGCCTTCAGATTTTATTTTTTGAAGACTGTTTAAATCGGTGTAAGCCGCAGCTTGCTGAGCCTGCCGCACTTGACTATTTGATGATATAAAGTCGGGCATAGTATCTACCTAGGCGTTCACCTTAAAAACTAATTAGCGCCAATAAAACATGACACAATTAAATAACAATAAGCTCTGCACGTAACGCGCCAGCTTGCTTTAAAGCTTCTAATATTGCCATAACATCGCCTGGCGCAGCACCTACCTCATTGACTGCACGCACCACATCATCCAAGGTAGGTCCGGGCGAAAATTTAAACATCGGCACCAATTCTTCTTCTACATCTATCGCTGTTTCGGGTACAACCACCGTTTGGCCATCGGCTAAGGCATTAGGCTGGCTGACCGCCAAGCTTTCATCGACGGTTACCGTCATCGAGCCATGCGTAATAGCTACAGGAAAGACACGCACATTTTGCCCAATAACAATAGTGCCCGTACGCGAATTAATAATGACTTTTGCTGCTGCCTCGGCTGGCATAACTTCGATATTTTCAAGTAACGACAAATACTCAACCCGACTACCGGTATCGCTCGGTGCCTGTACCGAAATAGAGACCGCATCCAACGGCTTAGCGGTATTAGGCCCAACCAGTTGATTGATACTATTGGCCAAACGCTTAGCGGTGGTAAAATCGGCTTTGTGTAAATTAAAAATAATCGTTTCGTTCGATGCAAAAGTATTAGGCGTTGCACGCTCGACTAAAGCACCATTGGGTATGCGGCCTACACTCGGTATATTAACGGTTACTTTAGAGCCGTCTCGCCCTTCAGCACCAAAGCCCCCCACAATTAAATTGCCTTGTGCAATAGCATAAATTTTACCGTCAATACCCTTTAAGGGTGTTAATAACAAGCTGCCTCCACGTAAGCTTTTAGCATCTGCGATAGAAGACACCGTAATATCAATTGTTTGACCAGGCTTGGTAAACGCAGGCAGCTCTGCGCTGACGGCAACAGCTGCGACATTTTTAAGCTGAAAGTTAGAGCCCGGTGGCAAAGTAATGCCAAACTGCTTTAACATGGCATTAAAAGATTGCGTTGTAAAAGGTGCTTGGTTAGTTTTATCACCTGAACCATCTAGCCCAACCACCAACCCATAACCAATCAACTGATTAGGTCTTACACCTTGTACATTTGTTAAATCTTTAATGCGATCAGCCTGCGCTAATGGCAGTAATAGTATCTGCCCCGCTATGGCCAGCCAGCTCAATAATATAACCACTTTATTGTGTGAACTACGCATAATTAAACCTATTAGTAAAACCTATTAGTAAAATCTGTTGGCGCTATTGATTAATACGCCATACTATGACGACTCCATATCATTAATACCGTGGGGTATCGTCTTTAAACAGGCTATATGTTTAAACCCTAAGCCAGTCAGTAAAATATCGACGACATTGAAATACTCAAAACGGCCAATAGCTACTATTAAAAAATCGATTAGCAAAGCCCATTTTTTGTGACGAGGCGAGCTCGCCTGTGCCTGTGTATGTAATTTGTGCGTTAGCCAACTTAGTCGACATAACCTCGTTTTCGCTCGAAACATCATCGGGCCGCACTAAACCACTAATGCGAATTAATTCATCACCTCGGTTAAGTGTCATCCACTTTTCACCCCGAACCACAAGTGTGCCGTTGGGCCATACATCAACAACTGCAACAGTGATATTACCGCGCAAACTATTACTTTGCCCCGCACCGGCTTGGCCTGTAAATTCACGTTCAGCATTAGCGCTAGCACTGAGTGTATTGCCTTTAAAGCTCACCAAATTACCAAAAGCAACAGGCGCCCCAATATTAATGTCAGAGTCTTTGCTAACATCGACATTAGCCGATTTATTGGAGGTGGTTTGTTCGCTTAAGACAATAGTAATGAGGTCACCTATGCGTGTTGCTTTTTTATCTCCAAACAATGAAATAGCCGAATTTTCACTGTATAGCGAGCCGTATTTTGCGGGTGCCGGTGGCATTTGCGGCATAACAACAGGTGCATAATAAGGGTCGCCGGGCCTTAAAGGTGGCTCACTGGCGCAACCACTGAACAATAGTATTGCAATCAGTAATGCAAATAACATAAAGAGCGGCTCTCGTAAATTAACCATATAACCCCCTAAACATTTTGTGTAATAAATTGCAGCATTTGATCCGCTGTAGACACCACTTTTGAATTCATTTCATAAGCGCGCTGAGTCGTAATCATATTGACCATCTCTTGTACAATATCAACATTCGAATTTTCTAACATACCCTGTTTAAGCTGCCCCATACCGTTTTGCCCTGGCACACTATTAATAGGGTCGCCACTACTGGCTGTTTGGTAAAATAAATTACTGCCAATAGCCTGTAACCCAGCAGGGTTAATAAAATCGACAATATCAATATTGCCAATATTTTGAGGCGTAGGGTTACCCAGAATCGTCGCTGTTACAACGCCATCAACACCAATAGTGACATGGTTTGCCCCTTCTGGAACTGTGATATTAGGCTCAAGCAGTAAACCATTGGCGGTCACAAACTGGCCTTCACGATTTAAATGAAATTGGCCATCGCGGGTGTAGGCAATATCGCCTGAAGGTTGCAATATTTGAAAAAAACCGCGGCCATCAACCGCCACATCTAATGCTTGATCGGTGACTTGCAAGCTGCCTTCTGTAAATTGTTTTTGTGTGCTAACAATGCGTACACCGGTGCCTAGCTGTAAACCGGTTGGCAGCTGAGTATCAGCTGTTGAGTCGGCTCCGGGTTGGCGCTGCACTTGATACAACAAATCTTCAAAGACTGCGCGATCACGCTTAAAACCAATTGTGGAGACATTGGCCAAATTATTAGCCACTGTTGTTAATTGTTTATCTTGAGCAGATAGCCCTGTTTTACTTACATATAATGCTGCGTGCATACATCACCCCAAGGCTTAAACAGCCATTGTCTAAAATTAATTATTAAACTGAATTAAACGTGAAGAGCTTTCGGAATTTTCTTTTGCAGCTGCCATGAGCTTAACATGCATTTCGTACTGCCTGGCCAGCATTAACATGCTCGTTAACTCGTGAACAGCACTAACATTACTCGCCTCTAAAAAACCCGAAATCACAGTTACCTCAGCCGCAGGCGGTAGAATATCGGGGTTATCTAACTGTCTAAATAAGCCATCCTCCATTTTGCTTAATGTGCCGGCTTCGGGGTTTACCAGCTTTAAACGGTCAATCACTGCCGGTGCTTCAACACCCTGCCCCGAGGGGATCACCGAAACGGTACCATTAGAACCAATTTCTATTTTAGTATTTGGCGGTACAGCAATAGGGCCTGCATTACCCATAACCGGTAATCCATTACCGGTGCGCAACATACCGGCACTATCAATCACTAAATTGCCCGAGCGGGTATAAGCCTCTTGGCCATCTTGTGCTTGCACCACAAAAAAGCCATCGCCCTCTATGGCCAAATCTAAATCTCGGCCGGTTTGTTCTAGCGCGCCATGTGCTAAATTTGTCGCGGGCCTTTCTGTCATATTAAACGCGCGTGTCGGTAGGCCTTCGCCATAAAATACCGGCATGCTGCGTGCTACAGCAAAGTCTGATTTAAATGCTGTGGTATTTACATTGGCTAAATTATTTGCATGTGATGTTTGCGCCATCATATTATGCTTAGCGCCGGTCATTGCTGTATATAATGCTTTATCCATACTGCACCCAGTTTATTACTTTGAATTATCATTGATTGATCATCGCCTAAACCGTCAACAAATCTATCAATAAAACACCTTAATAATAAAACTGCAAAGCCGGTGCCAATGCCAAAATAGCAGGCATAAAAAAAGAGGCCAAGGCCTCTTTTAAAAAATAACACACTAAAAACTATCTATAAAATCTCTATAAAATCTCTATAAAATCTCTATAAAATCTCTATAAAATCTCTATAAGCTAGCGCATATTAATAATTGTTTGAGTCACTGAATCAGCGGTTTCAATGGTTTTTGCACTGGCCTGAAAGTTGCGCTGTGCAATAATAAGGCGCACTAATTCTTCAGATAAATCAACATTAGACTCTTCCAGAGCACCCGACTGAATAGCGCCCAAAGCGCCGCTTTGGGGCGCGCCAATATTCGGTGTGCCCGACTCATAGTTTTCGGCCCACATGGTATCGCCTACGGGCTGTAAGCCTTGCATACTGGCAAAATCAGCTAACGCCAACTGTCCTAACACCTGAGACTCACCATTCGTAAAGCGCGCAAATATTACGCCGTCATCACCAATATTCAAGCCCGATAACCGCCCTGTCGAATAACCGCTTTGGTCAACATCATTGACTGAAAAATCACTGCTAAATTGCGTTGTACCCTCTAGATTAATCACAAAGTTAGAGCTAGTGGGTGGATCGCCAATTAAAGTATTACCACCGTTCAAAACGTTTTGTGGCGTCATGGCACCATTGGGGTTACCGTCAGCATCTTTGGGGGTCCAGTTAGAGACCAGTACATCATCAGTAATTAAATTATTGAGTGAGCCATCATCATTAAAATATACATCAAATACAGCAACCGTCGCCTCTATATTTTGTGGTGGTGGCAAAGAGGTATCGGGGTCACCGACATCTTCCCCATCAATACGGGTAAACATTTTCCAGTGGTTGGCGGTTGTTGATGGATCGTTTACGTCATATTCTTGCTTAACATAATAGTTGGTCATCACATGCGAATTACCTAAACTATCAAAAATCGTTAATTGGTTTTCCCAGTTATACGTACCTTGATCGCTTGGGTCGAACTCATTAATAATCACCTCGGTAAACGCTTGCGCGGTGAGCGGGCCAAACAAGCCCACAGAAGGCGGCACCGCATTGGATGCGGTATAGCCCTCATCTAATACAATATTAATCGAGCCACCCACAACAATTGAATTTAAATCTGAATTTAAAGCCGAAGGGTTATTAAGGACGCCATCGGTATCCACCTCTAAAAAAGAAGATGGCGCATTTGGATTACCAAACACCTCCATGCTATCGCCATCATCGGGGCTCTCGATACGAATGGGGATATCGTCACCCACAGACGAGGTGAGTGTTAGATCGCCTGTTGCGGCATCAATACTTGCCGTTACACCCTGCAAAGTACCATTCGATAATGCATTGACGTTATCGGCTAACACCGATAAATTATCAGCGCTAAGTTTAACGCCTTTTACTGTTACAGTCATATCGCCATTACTGTTATTAAAATTAGCAAAAGGAATGGTCAACGTTGTAGAAGCCGAAGCGGTTACGCCATTTAAAGCATTCAACGATGAAGCCGTTTGCGCAGCACTTTGCCCCTTAGCGGCAACAAATGAAATGACACCGCCGTCATCATCAGTAATATCAATCGTTTGTTCGGGGTAGCCATTATCGACTTTGGCAATACCCGGTACCGAGGTGGCAATAGCAGGCGTTGGTGAAATACCAATATCAGCGGCATTAGCCGAAGCATTGAGCACTCGCACCTGCGACGCCTCGCCTGATTGAGTGGCTACAAAATCCATACGGTAATTACCGCCACCCATATCAACCGCTTTAGCAAAGACATCCACCGTAGATTGCGGCGGTAAAGGTTGAGATAATTGCGTATTAATCACACCCTCTAAGGTTAACAATTCATTAAAATTATTCACCGTAGCCGGTATGCCCTCGGCGGTATTTAAGTTAACCGATACCGTGCCATTTTCGCCCGTCGCTGCCGTTAGCTCAACATCAAAGGTCATTGGGGTAGTGCGAAAATCATTCGCCAAAGGGAACGTAAACGTTGTGCCGGTAATTGTTGTGGTGGTATCGTCACTTAAACCTGCGCGCGTTACCGCGACTGAATTACCGGTTGTATTAAAGGTAGTACCATTACTTTGCAATACCGTTTCAGAAGAGTCTAAATTTAATAACATGTCTACGTTAGTCGTTGCGCGTGGCGCCAAATTGCTGGTGCGCACCTGTATATCACCCTGCAAACCACTGATATTACCAGCATCATCGGCCGGAAAACCCTGCAAACGTGCATCGACATTATTCACAACAAAGCCTTCTTTATCTAAACCAAAAGTGCCTGCACGGGTATAAAATTGCTCGCCGCCTTGCTGCACGACAAAAAAGCCATTACCGTTAACCGCTAAATCTAATGAGTTTTCGGTAAACGCCATACTCCCTTGATTAAAATTTTGTGAAACAGACTGCAGCCTTACCCCACTACCAATAGTATTAGAGCCGGAGCCCAGTACACTAATCGCATACACATCACCAAATTCAGCGCGTGAACGCTTAAAACCTGATGTGGATGCATTGGCAATATTATTACCGGTGATTTTTAAATCACTCGATGCTGCACGAATTCCACTTAACGCTGTATTAAAAGGCATAACACTCTCCTAGACCGCAGGATTAAAAGCTCTATTCAATAGACTACAATCATTAATTAAATTGTTTAACTTCTGACATTTTTACCGGGCCAATACCCGCTAAATTAAGTGTCAAAACACCATCTTTACCTACGGTCACGCTGTTAACGTTAGCACTCAAGGCCGCATTGAGTTGCGTAGGCTCGCCATCAATAGAGGCTTCAAACTCCATGCGGTAAACACCCGGTGGATGGCCGCCCTCGGTGCTACTGCTCCACTCCAAAACCGTACCATTAACTTCAAGTTTTTCACCGTTCCAGCGCGCTACCATTTCACCGGCACCTTGAGCACCCAAATCAGCCTGATCCAACAACTCACCACTCTCGGCATATATTTTGACCGAAACACTATTCGTGCTCGCGGGCACATCGACACTGGCAGCCACAACATCACCAAGATCCAGCTGCGCTATTTCGCTCGACACAGCCACCGATCGACCCACTAGTGATGATGCTTGTAAGGCCTGGTTAGCGACAAAATTTTCGGTTAAGTTATCAAATTTATTATTCATACTATCAAGCGCTTCGACAGAGCTAAACTGTGCAAGCTGTGCAATAAACTCTGTATTTTCTTGCGGGCTTAAAGGGTCTTGATTTTCCATTTGAGTAATCATCAGTTTCAAAAAAGCCTTTTGGCCTAACTCGCCCGATTTAGGCTCATCTTTAGTTTTATCTTTAATGTTTAACTCATCCAATGCTGGTGAGTTACTTACCGAGGAAACTGACATAACTACCTCTCTAAAATGGGTCAAGCTATCAATATAATCGATTAAAAATCGCCGTTATTCACTAATGTGTATTTTACAATGCACCCTATAGTTGGTACCTATTTTTAGGCCTATTTTTAGCACTAATTTTAATACCTACTGCCCAATAGAAAGCACCCGCTGCATCATTTGTTTTGCCGAGTTCATGACATCGACATTCATTTGAAAGGAGCGAGAAGCCGAAATCATATTGGTCATCTCTTCAACCACATTCACATTAGGGTAATACACATAACCGTCTTCATTCGCCATGGGATGATCGGGCTCGTACCGAGGCTGTAAAGGCGCATCCGACTCCACAATACCGCGCACAGCCACGCCAGCGGTTTCATCTTGCGGGCTCAAACCACTTTTAGAGTGACCCAGCATATTATTAAAGCTCGCCTCAAATACAGGATGCCGAGCACGATACACTTGGTCGGTACTTGAAGAGGCTGTTTCGGCATTGGCAATATTACTGGCCGTGGTATTGAGCCGCACGCTCTGCGCATTCATACCAGAGCCTGCCACATCAAAAATATTATTTAAACTCATCGCTCACCTGCCTATACAATTAACTGCACACCCTATTTATGGCTGTACATTATTATCGTGCTTGTACATTATTATCGTGCTTAATACACCACGTCTGATCAGCAATACCTTGCCGCTAATACCTTGTCACTAACATATTGTCACTAACATCTAAAACCACTTAAATACATCAATATCACTCCCCTTTAATCGCTGCTTTTAAACCTTTAAAACGGCTATTTAATAAAGTAAATGCGGCTTGATACTCTAGTGTGTTTTCCATAAATTCGGCGTGCTCTACTTGCTCTTCAACCGTATTACCATCAATACTCGGCTGTGTAGGAATGCGATAATTGATATCAGCACCACTACTGCCGCCCCCCATCTGATAATGCTTTTGATGGGTTAAGCGCATATGACCGCCACCGCCATTAGGGCTGCTCATATTGGCATTCAAAGCGCTATGAAAATCAAAATCACGAGATTTATAATTAGGAGTATCGGCGTTGGCTAGGTTACCGGCAATGACTTCTGAACGCTGACTACGCAAATTTAAAGCCGACTCATATAAACCGGTATACCCTTGAAATGAAATTGCCATAACCACAACCTTTTAACCCGCTTGCGCCAAATAAATACGTACTGGGGCTAATGCAAGCACAAGGCCAAGGGCCTAATTACGCCTCAAATATTTTGTAACCAACTGATAGTTAAGTACTTTATTAAAAATCACACTTTTTAAGCTCGCCAAAAAACTGCCTTAAGCACCTCGCCCAGTACTCAGCGGCAAGCCTTTGCCGCTTAGACCCTCGCTTAAAATACGAGGCTAAACCCAAGGTGACAACTCACTGCGATCAGGTAAAATGCGCGCACACCTTAATGCGAGTACCCATATGACCAAGCCGCACATCCACAAAGACACTATCTATGCAGCCCCAAGTGACGTCGTTGAAGGGTTCCGTTTTGATGACAAGGTCGTGGCCGTCTTTCCCGACATGATCTCGCGTTCGGTACCGGGCTACAGCACCATTATTAATATGATTAGCCAACTCACCGAACGCTACGCCCAGCACGGCACCCATTGCTACGATTTAGGCTGCTCGCTGGGCGCGGCAACCCTCGCCATGCGCCAAGGCTTGGGTCAGGGCACTAGCCAAAAAAATTGTACGATTGTCGGCATTGATAACTCCAGTAGCATGATTACACACTGCCAAAAAATTGTTGACGCCAACAACCTACAAAGCTCAGCTAAAGTGCTTTTAATTGAAGACGATATAGAAAGCACACCACTGCATGCCGCCTCGATTGTGGTATTGAATTTTACACTGCAATTTTTAGCGATAGAAAAACGCACCGCATTATTAACGCGCATAGCCGACGCCTTGGTACCCGGTGGTGTATTGATTTTGTCTGAAAAGCTCGCCTTTGATGAGCCACGCCACCACGAATTAATGATAGATTTACACCATAATTTTAAACGCAGTCAAGGCTACAGCGATTTAGAAATCGCACAAAAACGCCAGTCACTCGAAAATGTACTAATTCCCGAAACATTTCCCGCGCACCAAGCACGCTTAAAAGAAGCAGGGTTTAGCGGTGTAGAGCTATGGTTTCAATGTTTTAATTTTGCTTCAATGATTGCTTTTAAATAATGACAGCGCTTACACAATACTTGCTTTCATAGTATTTAAAATATATTGCTCACCCTATATTAAACCAGCCTTTACGGTAACCCATGATTGATTACACTCACTTAATACACGCCCTGCAAGAGACCAAGTTAGCCCCCCTCGCCGAGGCCATCCCAAAGGCGGTGACCACAAACCTACACATAGATCGCAATAGTGATTTAGCTGGGTGGCTAGAGGCTCTTGCAGCGATGCCAGCGGCGACACCGTCTCATATCAATTTACGCGATAGCGTGACCATTGGCAAAAGTGATGACTTAACAGCACCAGAGCAAGCGGCGTTACACAGTAGCTTGCAAGCATTAATCCCGTGGCGTAAAGGGCCTTTTCAAATATTTGATACGTTTATTGATACCGAGTGGCGATCTGATTGGAAGTGGGATAGAGTAAAAGATGGCATTAGCGCATTAAACAACCGCACGGTCTTAGATGTAGGCTGCGGGAGTGGCTATCATTGCTGGCGCATGTACGGCGCAGGAGCCGCGCGCGTCATTGGCATTGACCCTTCACCGCGCTTTGTAGTGCAATTTCATCAAATCAAAAAATATATCGGCGATGTACCCGTCGACTTACTCCCTATGGGCATAGAGGCTGTACCGGCTAACTTAAACGCCTTTGACACAACGTTTTCAATGGGGGTACTTTACCATCGCCGCTCGCCGATCGATCACCTTCGAGAGCTCAAAGACACTCTACGTGCCGGTGGCGAGCTAGTATTAGAAACCTTAATTGCCGATGGCCCCAAAGGTTACAGCTTAATGCCTGAAAAACGCTATGCCAAAATGAATAATGTCTGGTTTTTACCCAGCATACCCACACTAGAGCTATGGCTAAAGCGTGCCGGCTTTAAAGACATCCAATGCATTGATATTAATACCACCAGCTTACAAGAGCAGCGCTCTACCGAGTGGATGGAATTTCTCTCGCTAAAAGATTTTTTAGACACTAACGATATCAGCAAAACCTGTGAAGGTTATCCAGCACCTAAACGTGTTGTTATGGTGGCAACCAAAGCCCATTAATCAAGAGCTCAATAGTGACACGACAGATATGATTGCATGAATAATGTGATCATATCCAAGCGAAGTGATTAGAGCTTCATAATCAAAAGTACTCTTATTGCCTCGTCCCTAAGACTTACACTTAGGTCATAATAAAGCAATTATCAATTAATCCTTTGTGATAGCTACCGATATTACAGCCCAGATTTCATCGTACCTTACCTATGTAACTCTTGCGCCCAACTCCATCCAACCCCATCTAACTAACCGAGTCACTCATGGAATTTATACACGGCTTGCTAGCCATCACATTGATTCATATTTTAGCTGTTGCATCACCTGGCCCTGACTTTTTTTTAGTGTCACAGCAAACGCTCTCAAACGGTAGAAGAGCGGGTTTAATGTGTAGTATTGGCATTACCTTAGGCCTTACCGTGCACTTAACTTACTCAGCTTTTGGCCTAGCCGCTATTATTGCCAACTCTTCAAATGCACTGTGGGCCATCAAAATACTCGGTGGTGGTTACCTGATTTATTTAGGTGTTAAAGGGCTTCAATCAAAAGCCCCGTCAAATGAAGAGACTGCTAACAAAAAGGCCGTACAATACTCGGCTAAAAAAAGTATTAGTATTGGCTTTTTATGCAACGTACTAAATCCTAAAGTGCCCATTTACTTTGTATCATTATTTACCTTAGTACTTAAACCTGACATGCCTTTGCATCACATTGCGTTTTACGGCTTATGGATTATGCTCATCCAATTATCTTGGTTTTCTTTTATTGTATTATTATTGTCTCACCCTAAAATCAACAAAAAGTTTAAACAAAGTGGTCATATCATTGATCGGGTACTCGGTGGCGCCATGATTATTTTAGGCCTCAAATTACTACTCACTCGTGCACCGCAATAATTTTAGTCCTCACATATACTATACGACCCTAAACTGCGATAAGGGGCGAGGCAATAATAGTTTATCTAATTAGACGCTGGCTTCTATTTTCTCGGCAAGGCACTCGAGTGCAAATAAATTTTTTTAACGGTTCAAGCAAGCTTAAAAACATCAATTTATAGGGTGCTGATGGATTATTTTCTGGGTATTTAAGCGCCGTTAACGCATGCATAAAAACTCCCCTATGGCTTTAATGCCCTAACCAATCATTCATCAGCGCCCTCGCTGTGGTACCGTTAAATAGTTACGCTTTTGTGATTAATTATTTTTTGGTAACTGCTACCATCCATGCCACTGCATTTATGTTATTTTTACCGAGGTACCCTATGCTCAAGCTTGGCTGGTCTATATTCCTATTAATGTCTGCGTTGTTATCTAACTATACTTTTGCTGCCGACCCGCTATATAACAGCTATCGAGATAAAGGAGCCATACGAGGCTATGATACTGTGGCCTACTTTACGCTACCACCAGGCGCTAAAGCAGTTAAAGGCAAAAAGGAATATGCGACCGAGTGGAATAATGTTGCTTGGTACTTTAGCTCACAGCAAAACCTTGAACGCTTTAAAGCCGACCCCGAAGCCTATGCACCACAATACGGCGGCTACTGCTCTTTTGCGATGAGTAAAAACTTTACCACCTCTATTAGGCCTAACAGCTGGCTAATTCATGAGGGTAAGCTGTACCTCAATCATAACTCGGTGTCTTTTCGCTTATTCAAAAAAGACCTGACTAAAAGCATTGAAACAGCCAATAAAAACTGGCCTACCGCTTTAAAGCGCTGTGAAAAGCGTAACAATTGCCGCTCTCAGCCTAAAATACCTGCGTACATAAACAGCCCAGAAAACACAACAGCCACACCTTAAATATCAATATAAGTAGTAACTATTCAGTAGTATTATCAAAAATACTGAGTCGCGGCCCAGAGAACAGCGTCGCTAATACGTAGGTCGACGAACGACAAACGCGAGGACAGGCGCACCTAAGAACACCTTTCGAGTATAAAAAACTCAAAAATTAGAACAAATCGCTATTTGATTCATCAAACAGCTTTACCTAACGCTGAGCTAGAAACTCAGAATCAGCAGACATAACACAAGGCTTACAGGTACCGTTTCGATAAATCATCGCGCTTACTACAGCATCACAACGCGCTATATAGGTGTATTCGTCACTATTCAGCTCGGCTGATAAACTACACCTCTAGGGTGCTGATGGATTATTTCCTGGGCATTTAAGCGCCGGGCCTTGCAGGGAAAGCAAGGGTTAGACAGTGCAGGAGCATACTGTCGAGAGCGCTTAAATAGCGACCACCCCAGCATGGATGCGTGGGGGTAGACTTTGCACCTGCATAAGGATATGCAGGATTAGACTTTGCAGGAGCACAAAGTCGAGGAGCACGAAGTCGCAGATGGCTTGAGCGGCCCAATCAATGATTCATTAGCGCCTAATTTCGATGCCACTGAATAGTTACGTGTATTCTTTATATGGCCTTTTGTGGCCCACAAAGGCATGCGACGACAAAAGCCAGGGCATGCATTATTGGCTTGCTCATCCGCCTCGCCCCTTAGTACTGCTCGAACAGAGCATACAAACTATTAAACTCTATATTTTCCATCGAAATCTGCACCTATACGTAATGCACAATCACCTGTATCGCGTCATTAATCAACCCCGTAGAAGCGCTGCTAATAAGGCTTAGGGGTAGGTATTGTTTATTTAAAAGCGTACAGATGGTGCAGCGCCACATCAAGGCGAATCACTCATACAGTCAAATACGAAGCTATCGACATTTACATAGAGAGCGACAGACAAAGACTACAAAGCTTGAGCTGCATTGGAATAGCTCTTCTTGTATTCCAATATTAGTGACCCCCTTCACGCCGCCATACTATTAGTCATGATAAAATAAGCGCAACAAACAAACACTTGCGACATTTAGAGTTGCTTCACATCAGCTTTATTTACTAAATACAGGTAAAGGTCCAAGTGCACCACTTGATAGCCACCCTGAATAAAACCTTTTGCATCCATCACCATCAACTCTGCCCCAAAAAAATATCAAGGTATTAGTTTTAAGTTATTTATACTGCAACTATTCAACCACGCCGGCAAACAACACCTGACAGGTGATGGTGGATTATATTCTAGGCATTTAAGCGCCGAGCCTTGCAGGGAAAGCAAGGGGTAGACTTTGTATCTGCATAGGAATATACAAGATTAGACTTTGCAGGAGCATAAAGTCGTAGATGGCTTGAGCGGCCTGGTCAGTAATTCATTAGCACCCAACTCCAGCGCCTCTGATCTGAATAGTTACGACTTAACAACAGGCTAGTCGATAAAGCTTGGCATCTTTTTTAGCTGGACCTATTAAGTGACCTTTGCCTCCTAACCACTGCGAACCCAACCTCACTTTTGATAAGCCAACACTGGCAGCGCCAGTACACATCACCACCTATACTTAAAAGGCTATAATTAAGTATTAAAAAATCATTCGATCACCTGAAAAAATCACAAAAAAATGAATTAATATACTGCAAAATTTCTCGATTTATATTCAGGCAGAGCTGACACATTTAGTCAAAAACCGTGACAAACTTCAAACTAATAAACTGGTATTGTAATTTAAATAAGGCGATGAATTTCAAATGCCTGCTCTTCGATTAGCTTGGCCACCTAAGGTCGACCCTCAACCCTCAATACTCCTCCTAAAAACTCATAGATAGCTCTTGATTATTATTGACCCAGCTCACAAATAAACCTGAACCAACATATTTTTAAAAACTTTCTCTGTAGAATGGAAAAATCTAGATATTTCATAGAGTCTTAAATCATTAGTTTCACCAATAAAAACCCGAAGCTATAAACATTTATCATTTATTCATAGGAGTTTTGTATGGATTATAAAATCGCCATCAGTGTTGCAATTGCTTTTATTATCTCTGGCTACCTCTTTTTTTCCAATACTAGAGTTAGCGATGACATACCAGAAGCGGCATCAATCAACATGGAAGAAACCTTTGGTTCAAACTCTAACTCCCAGCTAACAGCCCGTAACCTTGCAACCAAATCTCAAAGTGGCCTACAGCAAGAGTCTAATCAAGAAGAAGTGTCACCTGAGATGCGCAAACGTTATTTATCAGCCTCTTCTAACCCCGATTTCCCTCAATTAACTGATCGGCTAGAACGAATGCGACTTCAACGTCCCAATCAAGTTTTTGATGCCGAATCAGTACTAAAGGCATTGGAGCAAGCATCAGCATGGACAGAAACAGATGACATTCCCGATAACATGCAACTCAACGATGAAGACAAAAATGACGGTCGAGAATTTATCAGTTTCAATCCGCTAAAAATAGAAACGCTTATGCCAGGCGATACAATGACAATACCGGTAGCGCAGCTAAAAAAAGAATTCGTTATGGTTGTCGATTCTATCCGCTATGCAGAAACTAGCTTAACTTGGGAAGGGCATATCGAAACCAGCGATTCTGAACGTTACGATGTACTCATCACACAAAGCGAAAAACTCACCATTGCGGGCATTAATACATCAATGGGCCATTATGCTTTACAAGCACATGATGGTGTTGGCTGGATCGCATCCAGCCAAACTTTATTCAAGCAAGACTTTTCTGAAACAGATGCTATTTTACCTGACGAATAAGCATACCAACACTGAAAAATTTTAAACAATGATCAATAAAAAATCTGTAAGTATGGATACTTTACGTAGTGGATAAACAAGGAGAAAAGCACCTTTTAAAGACGCTTTACAAAAATTTAGATTAAATACACAAGTACGATATCTTTTAGATTTGGAGAAAAAAAAATGAAATTAAAAACCTTTAAGAAAGTATTTTTGGCACTAAGCCTAGGCTATTTGGCTCAAAGTGCACAAGCGGTTACTGTTGACTGGCTTGTACTTTACGATACTCACTCAAAAGATTACTTTAATGGAGACCCGAAAACAGGTATTCAAAACTGGGTTAGTCAAATCAACAACGCTTACAGCGCAAGTGGTGTAGACATTCAATTGCGAGTGGTTGGCGTTCACCCACATAGTGATAGCGGCACAGAAATGCGTGACGTACTGGGGAACATTAGAAAAAATAAAAATCTTGTTAAATTAAGAGATGATCTGGGAGCCGACTTCGTCACTCAATTACACAAAACAGGTAAATGTGGAATCGGCTACGTTACCGTAAGCCAAGCTTGGGCCTGGAACGTCGTTGGCCCAAAATGCGGACCATTAACTGCAGCGCATGAGCTGGGTCATAACATGGGACTTAACCATTCCCGTCGCCAAGGCAAGAGCGGCGGAACGCGCTACGCGTACGGATTAGGCTATGGTGTCGATTACATATATTCAAGCATTATGGCATACGCCTCTTCGTTCCGCACTTTCCGAGGGAATCGCTTCTCAAACCCTCGCATTAAATGTAACGGCGTTACTTGTGGTGTTCCCGAAGGAGAACCACAACAAGCAGATGCTTCTAAAGCCCTTCAAAATGTGAGCTTAGAAGTCTCCAAATTTAGACCAACAAAATTTACTGGCAACCTATACACGCTTAATGTTGATGTAAGTAAAACTAAGTACAATTACGACTTTGGAACTGGAATTTCAGATGTTCAATCTGACTGGACTCGCATATCCCCAGAAACAAATGGCGATGTTTCATGGAATGCTTCTGTCAACAGTGGCGATCGAGGTGTTTCCACAGGTATAAATAACATCAATCGTGACTTCGTCTTCAGCTCAGAAACACGCACATTAAAACATAAAATTGCTAATGGAACATGGCGAGTAGTTTTAAATATGGGCGATGCTAATTATATGCACGACGCCATGTCGGTTAGCGCTGAAGGTAGAGTAATGAAGTCCGACATTCAAAATAATGAAGGCGAATTCCCTTATGTGGTATTTGATACTACCGTATCCGACGGAATGCTTACACTTCAGTTCTCCGATAAAGGCGGCTCCGATGCAAACTGGGTTGTAAACCGCTTATCACTAGAAAAAATTTCAACAGTCGAATTAACACCTAAGTCTGGCACTGCTCAATTGCGCGCCCAGCATTCCAACCGCTGCCTTGATTTGGAAAACAATGGAACAGCCAACGGCACCAACGTTATTCAATATGACTGCAATAATGATTCCAATCAAAAATGGGAACTTAGCGAGAAGGACAATGGATACTTTGAAATAAAATCAATATCTAGCGGAAAATGTTTAGATGTCGGCGGCGCATCTGACGGCGCAAATATGCAAGTTTGGGGTTGCTGGGGAGGCGACAATCAACAATTCAAACTGAATGATGTAGGTGAAGGCTATTTCGAATTGATCGCAAAAAATAGCAATAAGTGTCTTGAAATTGCAGATGGCAATAAGAACAACTCGGTCAACGCTCAGCAGTGGACTTGTAAAGGTACCCAACACCAGCATTTTAAGCTCAACTAAGAGTGTACGCTGAATAAGCATACTTTTCTTAATACCTGAATTCAACCTCGAAGCGTATAGCTTCATAGGGTATGAAAAGGTGGTGAGCTGATAGCAGATTAAGTGTTTTCCCTTCGGCAAAGGGTTACATGAATATCGACAATCAGCTCACCCATAATCAGCTGGGAATATTGAAAATTTGTAACTATTCAGAGGGGCCGTAATTGGGCGCTAATGAATAATTTTCTGGGCCGTTCAAGCCATCTACGACTTGGTGCTCCTCGACTTTGTGCTCCTGCAAAGCCTAATCTTGCATATCCTTATGCAGGTGCACTGTCTAACCCTTGCTTTCCCTGCGAGGCCCGGCGCTTAAATACCCAAAAAATAACCCATCAGCACCCTGCCAAGAGGAATTTGTTAACTTGACTGAATAGTTATTATTTTTTAATAATTACTTATTAAATTCTTTGTAATCCCGATATTCAACTTTAAAAAATATAATAAAAAACACCGGGACAATTAAGAGTGTTAGTACTGTAGCCACACCCAAACCAAACATAATAACAGCTGCTAACGATTCAAAAAATGCATCAGTTATTAACGGTAATACACCCAATATAGTCGTTACCGCTGCCATGCATACAGGCCTTACTCGGCTAACCGTAGATTCAAATACCGCTTGAAACACCTCTTTACCCTCGCTAATATCAGCATTAATTTGATCGAGTAATACAATACCATTTTTTAATAACATACCCGATAGGCTCAGCATTCCTAATAACGCCATAAAACTAAAAGGTTTATCTAAAATAAGCAGGCCAGTAGTAATACCAATAATGGCTAGCGGTACAGCGCACCAAATAACCAGCGCCTCTTTGACTGAATTAAATAAAAATACAGTAATTAAAAACATAAACAAAAAACCTAGCGGTAGAGTCGAGAATAGTGATTTTTGTGCATCATTTGCCGCTTCGAACTCACCACCCCATTGCAACTCATAACCTACAGGCAGTGTAATAGCTTCAACTTTTGGCCGAACCAGACTAAAGACTTCTGCAGGTAGAATGTCATAGGCGAAATCAGCATCGGCGAATACCGTTAGGGTTCGTTTTCTATCGCGGCGCTGAACAATAGGGTCCTCAAATTTAACATCAAAGCCATCAACAACCTGCTGCATTGGTACATAAGCATTAACCACAGGGCTCCACACTCGTAAACTATCCATAGAGTCGATATTGACACGCTCACTTTCTGGTAAACGCGCAATAATAGGTAATAAACTCGTGCCCTCTCGATAAATCCCAATTTGCACACCGGTAAAAGCAAAGCGCATCGCTTGGTCCACTTCGCTTTTGACTATTCCTAAACGCCTCGCTTGAGTTTCGTTAAACTTTGGTGATATATACTTAACCCGGTCTCGCCAGTCGTGGCGTACATTAACAGTCCCCGGTGTCGATTTAAATATTGTCATCACTTCGGCGCTGATTTCACGCAAAACATCAGGGTTTGGACCACTGACTCTTGCTTCAATTTTAGCATCGCTTGATGGACCAATCTCTAGTCGCTTAAATTTTAATTGCGCTTGAGGGTAGTACATTTCAGCATGTTCCCTGACGGCCAACATAACTCCCTCTAAAACCTCAAAATCTGTCGTGCGTATTGCAATTTGCGCGTAAGATGCAAAGTTTTTCTCTGGTGAATAAGTTAATAAAAAACGAGGAAATCCTCTACCGACAGTTGAAGAAACATATTCAACATTTTCTATGCTGGCAGCTTTCGCTTCAATTTTCTGAACTATTTTATTTGTTTCACGAATATCCGTGCCTTCAGGCATCCAAACATCAACTAAAAACATAGGCGTCGTAGATGGCGGAAAGAAAGACTGCTTAACATAGGTAAACCCCCCAACAGAAGCAAAAAAGACAACAACAATAGCAGCTGTACTTACCCATCGATACTTCATACAAACATTTAAAAGCACTTTATAATAAACAAAAAGTGCGCCGCTATAAGGGTCTTTTGTTATTGATGTTTGCTCCTCTCCTTGCTCACCAAAAAATATTTTTGCAAAAAATGGTGTAATTGTAATTGCTGTAATCCACGATAAAAACAACGAAAACAGTAACACCCAAAACAATGAACCTGCGAATTCACCTGTAGCATCAGGTGATAAACCAATAGGTGCAAACGCAGTAATTGCAATAACTGTTGCACCTAATAAAGGCCACATTGTTTGCTTAACAACAGCTTGCGCCGCTGCCAACGTTGTTTGACCACGCTGGCGGCCAATTAAAATACCCTCTACGACAACAATGGCATTATCAACAAGCATACCTAGCGCAATAATCAATGCACCCAACGAAATACGCTGAAGCTCAATCTCAGCTTGCTTCATTAACAAAAAGGTACCTAAACACGTTAAAAATAAAATTAGCCCAATTAAAATGCCACTTTTAAAGCCCATAAAAATTAATAGCACAGTAATAACAATGACAACCGCTGCAATAAGGTTCCATACAAAACTACTGACAGAATAGGCAACTTCATTAGGCTGGTTATACATGGTTTCTATTTTCATGCCGGCAGGGCGAACACTCTCTATGGACGCTAGCTTGGTATCTACCGCTTTACCCACTTCAACAACATTAACGCCTGTAGCAAAAGAAATTCCAATATTAATTGCTCTATTTTGATTAAAACTTAATAAATTAGTGGGGATATTTTGGAATCCTCGAGAAACAGTAGCAACATCTTTTAAATAAATTAGCTTGTCGCCTTTAGTGCCCGGAATAATTAATTCCTCCAGTTCTTGCACTGAGCTAAAACCACCGCTAGTACGGATTTTAAGGTTATCGCCTGCTACCTGAATATTACCGGCATCTGATACTAAGTTTTGTGAATTGAGTAAGTTAGAAACTAACTGAGAATCTATATTTGAGCTAGCAGCTTTATTTAGTGACATTTCAACAAAGACTTGCTCTTGTTGCTTACCTGCTAATGAAACTTTCCCTACACCTGGAATTAACTCTAATTCACGCTTAAGATAATCTACATAATCGGAAATATCACGATAGCTATAATCTTCACCGCTTACCATCAACATAATGCCATACACATCACCAAAGTCATCATTGACCATAGGTGTACTAGCCCCTGGCGGTAAAGTAGAAGCTATGTCATTAACTTTACGGCGTAATTCATCCCAAATTTGAGGAAGCTCATCTGGGCCATAATTATTTTTCATAGTCACAATAATCTGTGACATACCCGATGTACTTAAAGAACGAATCTTATCGATATAAGGTAGCTCTTGAACCGCTTTTTCAACAAGATAGGTAACCTCCTCTTCTACTTCTGTAGAGGTAGCACCTGGATACATAGTGACAACAACGGCCTCCTTAATCGTAAACGGCGGATCCTCTAACTGACCCAAACCAGTAAAAGCAATAAGCCCGCCAACCAATAGGATACAAGTAAACATCCAACTCATAACCGTATTTTTAACAAAATACCCTGCAACATCCATCGCTATACTACCCCTTCACCAATTCGACGCGCTGGCCTTCAATTAACTTTGAGGCACCTAATGTAACAATTTTTTGGCCATCTTTTAGGCCTTCAATAATTTCGATTTTATCACCCACTATTACACCTAAACGGACGGCTTGGTACTTTACTGTTTGTGAATCTATATCATATAACCACACACCACTTTTTTGCTGCGCAAGTGCGTCACCATCTTTCATTACAACAGCATTAATAGGTAATAAAAATTCACGGGTATATGTATAGGTAATATTACTCAGATTAACCTGCACTTTGGCAGGCATGCCTTCTAGCACCTTATAATCACCATCAAGATCAACAGCAACAGTGGCAATGTAGGTTGATGTTTTTGCGTCTTTCTCGGTATTAATCTCTAAAAATCGCCCTTCAAAAAAAACATCTTCAAACATCTCAAACGATACCTTTAATACATCTTCCGTATCGTTTTGGTGAGAGACCGCAAGTATCATATCGGGAATTTGAATATCTACTTCAACTTGGCCCACTCGCTGCACGCTCAGTACCGGCTTACCCGGTTGTGCATTTTCAAAAGGCTCTACAAACACATCGCTTATCATGCCATCAAAAGGGGCATGTAACTCGGTGTATCTCAAATTCAATTCCGCTTGTTTTTCTTGTGCTTGAGCAACTAAATATTGCGCATTAATTTTGTCGAACTCTGATTGCGCTATTAATTTTTTATCAATGAGTTGCTTAATACGCGCCGCTTGCTTATCAGCAACTTCCAGGCGCGCTCTTCGATCATCTAAAGCAATTTTAAAATCGCGCTTTTCAAGCACAGCCAGTAAATCACCTTTTTTAATCATCTGACCTTTGGCGGCAGGAATTTTAGCAATTCGTCCTTCCAACCGAAAAGATAACGCAGTAAGATCTTGCGCCCGTGCCACGCCATTAAATTCACGTAATACTTGATGATCAGCAGAAGGTAATGTGTAAATTTTTACCCGAGTGAGCTTAGACTCTATCTGTTCCACTGAGTCGCATGCGAGTATTAAGGACACCATACTCACCAACATTACTATTCGTGTAAAACCCATCATTGTATTGCTCATTTTACAAACCTCGCTCTTTTACCCAACGGACAGCTCGATCGCCATCGATCAACTCTGAGGCGCCAGCAACCACTAACCACTCACCATCGACCATTCCCTCGATCAAACGCCCGTTATCTAGCATTACTGCAACCTCTTGTACTTTCTCCTCAGAGGGCAACCACTTAAAGGCAAAGCTTTTTCCATTTTTTTGTAATATAGCTCCTGCGGGTATTTTGGGGTTTAAGCGTGCCCTCCTAGAAGGCAGACTAACTTTGACAAGCGCTGCCATACCAGGCAATACATTCAATTTATCGGGCATGGGTAAAGTAATAATAATGGTATAACTGCCGATCGTTGAGTCAGCCAAGGTTGTCATTTCTTTTAGGATCGCCGGATACCATTGTTCGCGGCTACCGAACTTTACTTTGATATTGCCCGTTGCTGTTTGCGATATCTTTTGCTGCTCAATTGCACCAATAAATTGCTCGGGTAACTGAAACCCAACATCTATATAGGATTCTGTACGAATACCCAACACAGGCTCTTGCGCTAGTACAAACTCAAATGCCCGATGATCACGCTTAGAGATTACACCATCATAAGGCGCTTTAAGCTGGGTATAAGTTAAATTACTTGCAGCCTTATCGAGTGCAGCACTAGCAATTGTATAATCACTTTTTGATTGATCATGATCATTACGCGAGACAACACCGCGCTCCACCAGCGAGCCCGAACGCTCAAAAAGCACCTTAGCCAATTCGTATTGTGCTTTTGCAACCTCAAATTGCTGTTGATATAAGTCACTATCCAGCTCTGCCAACAAATCACCCGCTTTCACATGCTGCCCAGGACGCACATAAATATGAGAAATTTGGCCTGCTATACGAAAAGACAATGCCGCTTTATCTGAGGCTCTCACCTCACCGGGCAACTCACGCTCGCGATCTACTCTGCCAATATCCAATTGCATCACCTTAACTGGCCGCGCATTATGGCGCGCACCAGTTGTTTCTTGATTTTCGGCCAGCAAAGCAGAGGCGTGAAAAGAAAAGGAAAGAAGCGTTGCAGTAATACAACTGGATAGATGTGGCTTTAATTGCATCTTATATTGTCCCATCAAAGCAAAAAAGTTAGTGTAACACTGTGTTGCGGCAAACTAAATCTGGTCACCTACTAGAAGGTGTTAAAACCACCTAACAACTTAAAAAGATGCACCATGAGCAAGTAAACACAATCCCGATTAATTCCGACTGACTATTAAAATTCGCTAATCTAGCATTAGAGCAAAATTATGGTATTTGAGAAGTCGCTGAGCGATGGGTATTGGTAAATAGATAGTGGATAGACGGTAGCCAGCGAAGCAATAAGAGCTTATCCAATTAGACGTAGGTTTCTGTTTTCTTGGCGAGGCGCTGAAGGGGCGTAGCCTAGGCATATAGCGCTTTGAGTAAGACATCGGGGAGGAGCCCCTTTTAGACATTGCAGAAGCATAATGTCAAGCAGAGGAAGTAGCAAACACGTATTATTGGATCATGTATTTTTCCTCGCCCCTTAGCGCTATTGACTTTGGGCAACAGGAAGATTTTCGGCAAGCGCTAACTGCAAGGGAGCTGCCCGGTTAACGGGTGATATTCAACCTTTAATATACACCGTAGCAACTAGATTTATTGGGTGGCCATATTTAGTTTACCACAACACCACACCACAACAACAACAATACGCAGACTCATTATACCCGCAGTTAACACTTGCACTGCAAGGGATTACACTGCGGACATGAATTGGCTTGCAACGAGTGATAGCTGGATTTACCCCGCTGTACTCCTTTGCTTACCTAAAGTTAGATACCCTACGGGCTCGTGTATTTAAGACCTTGGCGTTGTTTTCAACATTCCGAGAACCGGTTATCTCATCATCAATGAACACATCAGGATTCGACCACTGCTGAATTCTTGGCCCTCCTGAGTTGGACGGACAATTATAAGCCATTATTGTTCTCCAGGTACCAGAGGTTACATTGCAATACCCGTGACCATAAGAAAAGGGCTTACTGCTGTTATCCGTATAAATAATATGCCTTGCACCAAATAGGTGACCAATTTCATGACCAAAACTAAAATAGCCTGCAGCACACCCTTCGCGAGCGAATGCGAAAGATGTTCCTGCAGTTGCTCCTATTTCCTTCGCAATGCCACAAAAATCATAACCACGATTACCGGTAAGGATAATCATCATGTCGGCTTTATGAGTATCTCTTAAACTAAAGAGCTCGGCAGCCTCCGGATTTTTCTTATTAGAAAAGTAAGATCGATCCGCATAAAAGTCTCCGCTATCGCGATAGCGTGTTTGATAGTGATGTACTATTTCTACCGTGGTATTTACCAAACTATTTGAATAAGATAAATTGGTCTCTTCTTCCAGCAAATCCATATAAGCAACAACATCACCTGCATCTCTGGCAAATGCACGAGTGTATGCAACAATTACCGTAAATTTCACTTTAGAATCCCGCCCTTCTAAATCAGCATTGCTGACGAAAGCATCAGCATCGAGCCTTAGATTATAATCTTCGTAATACTCTGGACCATGATCAATCAAGTCATCATTAGACACCTCAATAACGTTAGTATAACCAGCTTCATCAGGTCTAATTTTATATAATTTTCCTGCCACCTGCATCGAACCAACAACCTTCCCGTTATTTTCCGCAAGCGTTAAGACACTACCATCATTTTCGCCAACAGCAGTAAAAGACATTCTATCATTCGACTTATTAATAGATTTTATTTTAAAGTCAGTAGAAGAATCATTTATTGTAACAGCAACCTCATCACGCATAACAACACTGCTTACCTTCTCATTGTACTTGCCTACTGCGACTGAACTCGTTGCATTTTTATTAACAGTAGAAACGGCAAAACCTCTGACCTCCTCTTTAAATAAGTTATATTTATTATCCGCCAATGAATTAGCAGACCCCAAAAAAACAAAAACAAAAAAAACTACTACCTTTATTTTCATAAAAAACCTATTGTTAAAAATAAATAAATTATTGATGCCCGTAAAACTTGCAGCCATTAAGTTAAAACTTAATCTGACAGATGCTAATAAATTATTCCATGGGTATTTAATAGCTAAACCTTGCAGAGAAAACAGGGATTAGACAGTATATCTGCATAGGGACATGCAAGATTAGACTTTGCAAAAGCACAAAATCGAGAGGCTAGCCGTCGACCGCACTTACAACACCCAACTCGGCACTCTATGAATAGCTGCAAAAAAACTAAAGTACGCCAAGATAGCTCTATTAGAACCTGACCTTAAAGCCATCAAGTGGAACAGCAAAAATAATTTAACACAAACATTAAAAATCCAAAAGAAATGAGACACACAAAAACTAAAAACATTAAATACAATAGAATAATACGACAAAAGGTATTTATTGGTGACAAAAACAACAAGGTGAGCGCAGAAAGCGTAGCGAAAACAAACAAGAAAGGGGCAGTAAAAGCAACATTAAGAAAGTAAACCACCCTTGAGGGGTAATCCCTTAATGTTATTTTTAAAATTTAATGTAACTATTCAGAGGTACCGAAATTGGGCGCTAATGATCACTGCTGGCTTGAGCGGCCCAGCAAATGATTCAATCATCAGCCATAATTTACCCGTCTATATACAAATCAATACCACTGATAGCGGCGATGCTTTAGTTACCTTTATTTTTCTGGAAAATACATCAAGATTGCTCAATACTGCATAGATAATTCATTGTATCGTTAGGCTATTTATGCATTTTAACGCGCTATCACAACCGCCCAAGCAGCTTTCTCATATCACAATACAAGGTTTCACTCTTATCGAGCTTATGATAACAGTTGTTATTATTGGGATATTAGCAGCTATTAGTATTCCCTCTTATAATAATTACATTCTTAAAGCGCACCGCAAAGAGGGTATCAGCCAAATATACTCACTCACAGAGCGCTTAGAGCGCGCCAGATCCAGCTTAATGTCGTACGCCAGTTTCGATAACTATAAAAGTAGCCAGTTTACTTACTATCAATACGAAATTGATGTCTCTAATGACGGCTCGACTTACACCATTACCGCAGTCGCCTTAGCGAGTCAAAAAAATGACACATGTGGTGATATAAAATTTTCGAGTGATAACAGCTGGGAATTTGGCGATAAATCTTTAGGTGAAAATGACTGTTTGTAACCCAAACACAAACAAGCCAGAGCTCGGCACTCTAAAATAGCTTAGCTACAGTAAGAACAAATAAAGCCATGACCATAAAAACTCATGGCTTATAAAAGCTCATACCTTACAACACGCCCACCATTAACCAGCCCTAACGATTAATATCGAGCTATTTAGGCCGTACTATACCCAAAAAAAACAGCATAAAACCCAGTCGAGCACCGCTAATCTAACCCCCTTGCAGTCTATCTTTTTGATATTTAATACTCACAATTTCTTGCATACACTAAAAATATAAAAACGGTATTAGGCATATTATAAGACCACGACCTTATTTTTAGTTAAACACTGATGCCTGCTAATTTTATATCAGTCTAACTGACTAAGCCTCTATAGGCTCAGCCATTAGAGTAAGCTATGAGGTATACCTTGTTGTATAAATTGTTATATAAAGTGCCACATAAGGTGCAGCATAAAGCCGTTAAGGGCTTTTCGCTCATTGAGATGATGATAACTATTAGCATTCTTGCCATATTGACCGCAATTGCATCTCCATCTATGGCACCATTAATAGCCAAGCAAAAGATTAAAGCCGCAACCCAAGACCTTAGTGATAGCATTCAACTTGCCCGCAGTGAGGCATTAGCTAATGGCAGCACCTACCAAATCACCACCATCGATGGCACCAACTGGTCTAAAGGCTGGAACATTGAATTTATTCCGACTACTGGCGCAAAAGAAATATTTAAACGCTACCCCATCAAGAGCAACGAGGTTTCTATCAGTGCTACTAGCCGAACAGGTAAAATAAACGCGATAACATTTAATCAAAATGCTCGCGCCAGTACGATGGTAAACTTTGAAATAAAACACAACAATATAAAAATAGACCCTTACTGCGTAGCTGTGGCTGCGTCAGGCAATGTACAAGCCACGAGAAGTACCTGCGATGCCATTTAATATGAATACCAGAAATTACCGCGCTATCAATTATCGCACTAAAAGAACACTCGGCTTTGCACTGATTGAAGTCTTAGTTTCAATGCTCATAATGGCGATAGCCCTTAAGGGGATTGGTGATTATTGGGTTAAAACCGTGAAAGAAAGCGAACATAACTTTTCTAGGAGCCAGGCGCTCGTCGTCGCGCAAAACATTATTGAATTTGTACGCGTCAACCCTGATGGTTGGGATACCTATAAAACAGAAAACAACTGGAAGCCCGCCAATAAAATTAATGCGAGCTGTTTTTCAACATCTAATAAAAACTTAAAAAACTGTACCCCAAAAGATATGGCCTTAGCCGATATTAGCCTCATTAAAGATTATGTCAAAAATCATATGCCCCTTCTCAACGGCTCTATTGAATTACGCTCACCCTGCACCGTTGGCGGCAATGCATCGTGTGTTATTGTCGCCTGGATGGACACCACAACGCAGCAATGTAACCCACTCAATGATGGCACCGGATTATTTGATAATGATGGTACAACTCAAACTAATGAATTTAGCGGCACATCACAATGTGTCATTATTGACTTTATCCCCGAGCATGGCTCAACTATTTAAGGACCGCATATGACTGCGCAACACAAAAAAAATAGTGGGTTTACACTCATCGAGCTGATGATTTCAATGCTAATTACAAGTATTGTTTTAAGTGCTGTATTTAATTTATTTATCAACAACTCACTATCTTATAATTTACAGCAAAGCATTGCCTCAATACAAGAAGAGGGCCGCTACGCCTCACAGTCATTAAGCCAGAGTTTTATGCTTGCAGGCTATTCTGAAACGAACCTTTCGCAAGCCGCAATACGTATTAAAAATGCCGATGGCGCCAATTTAATTTCGGTAAAACGAAAAGAAGCTAACGCCGCAGGCAAAAAAGGTTCAGGGGAGCAGTACACCACTAATGGTATAGGTGGCATGAATAATTTTGATCAAGTGGTACTACTACTTACCGATGGTGAAAACTGCGCAGGTAACGATATATGGCCGACTCTTACTGGCGGCAGCCAATGGAAATACATTTATGTGAATGATAAATTTCAACTTATTTGCGCCGATAGTGCTGGCAACAATGAACAAATCACTAGCCGAGTAGAGGCTTTTCAAGTTCAGTACGGCATAGATACTAACGCCAGTGGCGAGGTTGGCTTTCATCAGCCCAACACCTATGTATCACTACCCGATCATACACAGCGCATTGTCGCCATACGCTTTGCTATTTTAATTAAAAGTAACAGCTCAACGCGCTCGCCACAAGAGTTTCCTAATAACTACAGAATGGCAGTACTCGATCGTATATTTAAAAATGGCACAGGCTACAATAAACTTGATTTTAACGATGGACACTTAAGGCGATTATTTTTTTCTTCGGTTAAATTAAGAAACGGGGATCTCAATAGCTTTTAATATTGAAAATAATAATATCATTTACATTAAGTAAATTTAAGTTTTACATAAAATATTTATCGAGAAAACCATGAACTATAAAAACACCCCATACACTCACCACAAAGGCTGCCCCCTAGCAAAGGCACCGCGTATTAAAAAGGCAAAAGGTGCGGCTTTATTAATTGTTATGATTTTGATTTTAGTTATGTCAACACTAACATTTAACAGCATAAAAAGTACTACTCTTTATACCCGTCTGGCCAGCAATCAGGTTGCAACTGAGCGTACCTTTCAAGCCGCAGAGTCAGTTATTGATAGAGTATTTTTGGAGGGGCAAGATGTCACCAGCGTAAGGTTTTTAGAAGCCGTATTAGCGGGTGTGCAATATGATTGCTTATCGCAAAGTGACTTTCTCCCCGAAAAGTGCACACGAAAGGATACCTTTGACTCTTACGGTAAGTATTCAACCGCCCACGGCAATACATTATTTTCAGCAGCGCAAACACGCTATTTAGGCGACTTAATTGCAACAGGCTATGATGTACGGTCATTTTCATACAAACATTTTGAAACGCAAGGCGCCAGTTTTTATGCGCCCGAAAAACGCGTTAATTTTGCCAGTGAAAACCGCCTTCACTGGCAAAAATTTGGCCCAAAAAATAACTTTATTCGAGCACAATAATGTGCATCCAAAGAGGTGTAAAAATGTCCATTAAAAACATAATGTATTTGCTTGCATGCATTTACTGCCCGACCACTTTGGGATTCGATACCGACCTCTACAAAGAATCAATTGTTGAGTCGGAGCCCAAAATTCTTATACTGCTAGATACCTCAGGCTCCATGCGATGTTCGGGCGACCCAAGCAAGCCAGAATTTAACGCTAAGGAGTGCGGTCGCATGATGCAGCATGGCGGTAAAATCATTAATACCGGTAGTAGTATTATTGATACTGGGATATTTACCAATGCTCAGCCTGAGTCTAGGATGAAGTCGGTCAAAGATATTTTAATGGGTTTTATTAACCCCGATGGCCCCGATGCATGGCCCGACAGTTTTCATGTGGGGTTATCGGTTTTTGCCTACCCCGGATCTGCTGTTATTCGCCCTGTACAAGCGCTAGGCGATGAAACCGCTGATGAATCAGGTACCAGCACCATTATCGACGGTGGTATACCTCGTCCATTAACCGCACGCGATATATTAAAGCGAGAAATTTATGCAGTTGCTAGTAATGGCGTAACGCCCACCTTAGGTGCTATTTTTGAAGCGGCGATGTACATGTCTTCGCAACCGGTTGTTACCGCGACAAGCCGCACCTACGCCGCCGATAGTGATTTTCACTCTATTCTTAATTTTCCTAAAGGCTCAAGTGGTAATTGGACGCGCTTACAAAGCCATCTGATTGCCCACCCCGAGAGCTTTACAGGCGGCACTATTATTCCAAGGCGTATTAATGGTACAAACAAAAGTGACTGCCAAAAAGCCATGGACCTTTATGGGCCTGAATTCGGGCGTTTTACCGATGCCTGCTCAAAAGAAGTTATTACTGCAGATGGCGACTTACGCTACAAAGGGCCTGACAATAACGCCCTGACTTGTACCGGTAATGAAAAACATATTATTTTAATAACTGATGGTTTTCCTATAGCGTCATCTGGCAGTAGCCAGGTACGAGATGGTTTGAAAATGTCAACTTGGATGCGAAGGTATTTAACCGATAACATGAACGCAATGGGTAACGATCCGCGCTGTACCAATAACGCCTCAGGCGCTAATGGCGACGCTTGGCGATGCATGCAAGCAATCTCAGCAAAGCTTAAAGACACATACAACACCACAACCCATGTCATTAGTTTTTTAGCCGACAGATCGACCAAAAACAATTTAAGCCATAATAACCTGCAACTTAAAGCCCTTGCAGAGTCTAGCGGTGGCGTATTTTATTTGGCGCAAAAGCCAGCCGAAATTAAAGAGGCCATTCAAGGAATTGCCACTGCAGCAACCAACTCAGCCTCTTTTGCTAGCCCCACTATTGCTGTAGATAATTTTAACCCTTTTGCCCATCAAAATATGGTGAGTTACTCACTCTTTAGGCCCAGTAGTAGTAAGTTTTGGTATGGCAATTTAAAACGCTATAAACTTGGTGAAATAAACGGTAAAAGCCAAGTACTCGATCAAAACAACAAAGCTGCTATTAATTTAACAACAGGTCAATTTAATGAAGGGATTTCTAGCTTTTGGTCCAACGTTAATGATGGTAACAATATTTTATTAGGAGGCGCCGCCTCTAATTTACGCACGGGTAATAACGTATCTATTTTTACAGATTTTGGTCAAGGCAATAGCAACTGTAATATGCCGTTGCGCAGCAACAGCTTGCTACGCACAGTGGCTAGCTGCGAAAAAGGTATTAAAGAATATTTATATACACATGCAATGATTGGCCGCACACCCGGCAATGCTGCGCACGTTACCCAAGCCCAAGAAGATACCACGCACTGGTTTAAATGGCTCACCGGTATTGATCATGAAGGCCGCGAATGGGCATTCATGAAAAATTCTATTCCCGCAGAAGATTTACCGCCTACACCGGCAGAATTTAATACCACCGATCGCTTGCGTCCATGGATGGGGGCCGCTCTTCATTCATCACCTTTTGTGGTTAACTACAAGGTTATTTCAGGAGATTTAAGTGATTCACAGAATAATAATGCAATTAAAGAACGTATTTTCATTAGTACCAATGATGGCGCCCTGTATGCCTTTACCGCATCGGCGGGCAAAGAGGATTTTCGATTTTACCCCGAGCCACTACTCAATAAAATTAAAGATTTTAGCGCTTATGGCCAAGGTGATTTAAGCTTTGGCCTTGATGGCCAATGGACGCTGTGGCGAGAAGATAAAGCCGACAATAAAGGCCTACAAGATGGTGTTATTTCTGCAGCTGACGGCGATAAAATTGCCTTATTTGGCGGTATGCGACGTGGAGGCGATTACTACTATGCACTTGACATCACCCACCTCGATAAGCCTAAAATTATTTTTAAAGCACACGGCGCCGCTGACGGTAAAACCCCCTCAAGCCCCGCTTTGGCGCGCCTAGGCCAAACGTGGTCAAAACCAGAGCTCATTAATGTTAAAATAAATGATAAGCCCGAAGTATTAATGGCCGTTGGCGGAGGCTACGATACACGGTACGATCCACCCAGAAACGGCACCCCGCCCATCTATCATCCGGGGGCCAGTAGTAGCATGCTAGGCAACGCTGTTTATTTAATTTATGCCGAGGGCGATAAAGCCGGTGAAGTTGCTGCCTGGGTATCCTCTGATGCTCGCGGGGCAAGCAGTAAAAAAAATGACGACATGCGCTACTCTATTCCTGCCAGGCTAGCTGTTCTCGATTTAAACCTCGATGGCTTTGCAGACCATATCTACGCGGCAGATTTGGCTGGGCAAGTATTTCGCCTCGACCTTGATAACGACAACACCTCTGCCGATAAGTTAATTAGCGAAACAACAACACTCGGTAAATTTGGCGTAACCGGTCAAGGGACCGAGCACAATCAAGCCAATCGGCGCTTTCATGAGGGCCCTTCGATTGCACTGATTGAAGATAGCTTAATATCTAAGCGCTATATTGCTATAGCGCTGGCATCTGGCTGGCGCGAAAACCCTTTTGAAACTGAAGGCGACAATCACTTTTATCTTATCCGCGATACCGAGCCACTCGACTTATACGCTGGCCTAACCATTAAAAACTCACCTTACCCTATTACTCATCGCGATTTAGGTAATAAGATGATTGACGTAGATAAAATTACTGCCAATGATATCGATAAAACAAAAATCACCGAAAATAGTAAACTGTATAAAGTAGTAGTACTCACCAAAGCACTGACGGTTGATGGTGAGAAGTCTTTTGGTTTACCTCTAATAGCCAGCAATAAAGTGTATTTTTCGACCCTGATCCCTGCTGATCTTAATGACCCCTCTATTATCGATAGCGCCACTTGCACCAAAGATACCGGAGACTCTCGCGTTTATGCCATTGATTTATTTAATGGCGAAGGGGCATTACCCAGCTTAAAAAACCATAAGCCAGGCACCTCAACAACCGTAGAGTACTACGAATATGAAAGCGCCCTTAATGCCGGTGATATTACAACGTATATTAATACAAAAGGTGAGCCCACAATTAACTCGGGGCAATCACCTATCACTCAATTACCCATACCTGATAATGTCACCAAAAAAATGCACTGGCGCAAAATGAAATCAGGCAGTGAGGTCGATAGAGATCAGTACTATCAATAAAAAAGCGGGGCCATTAAAAGATAGCCCCCAATAAAAGCCGCTACACCTGCGTAAGTTATACTCAAAAGACCCGAAGTGGCCACTATTGTAAAATAGCGGCCACTTTTTTATGTGCTGCCAATAATCAAACGCTTAGACCGTATAATGATCACCAACACATAAGGACCGCGCCATTGAGCCGCATAAATGTAAGCTGAGGCTACGCAATTCAATATATGCCGACTGCATCACAGGCACTTAATTTACCTCCCATAAAGCGACTGATACTGTGTATTTAATGGTCATTTACACCTGCCTGGCTATCGAACACCCCAATACCTTGGCTCGATATCTGCCCCACTAAAACAGCCCGACCTTATTGGTAGACTTCACCAATGACAGCCGCCATGACTCACGAGATAAACCTATGCAGCAACGCAGCACAACTCATTTTTTTGCATCTTTTTTTTGGCAAAATTCACTAGTATTGTGAGTGTCGGCTTACTCGCTGGCTGTACCGGTGCAGACACCACCGTACACAACAGCTCAATCACTAATAAAAGCTCAGCAATCAGCCGCTCCTCAATTAATAACTCAGCCATACCTGGCAGTAGCCAAGACAATAGCTCTAGCATTCTCATTGCTTCAAGCAGTAGCAGTAGCAGTAGCAGTAGCCAGCTTGATCGCTCTAGTACAATGACGAATATGAGCAGCTCTAACTCTGTTAGCAGTTATGATGGTAGTAGCTCTGAAAGTAGTAGCTCTGAAAACAATAGTTCAGAGAGTAATAGCTCAGAAAGCAGCAGCTCTAAGAACAATAGCTCAAGCGATACCAGTAGCTCAGCTGGTGCGCCACCAAAAATAGTCGGCAGTATCGAGATATTATCGACAAGAGCCTATGAATTTGTGGATGAAAACACGCCATTAATAGAGTTGGCTCAAGGCTTTGATTGGGCAGAGGGCCCGGTATGGTATGCCAAAGGGGGCTTTTTATTATTCTCGGACGTCCCTAAAAATACAGCCTACAAATGGCACCCTACCAAGGGTTTAAGTCACTTTTTATCGCCATCGGGCTCAACTGGCTTACATTTTGGTGATGGCACTCAAGGGTCGAACGGCATGGCCATTAACAGTCTCGATGAGCTGATTATTGCGCAAACCGGTGACCGTCGAATCGCAAAAATGACCACACCACTCGAAGCCCCCACCGAAACCTACGAGGCTTTAGTCAGTGAGTACCAAGGCCTACGACTCAACGCCCCTAATGATTTAACCATCGCCAGTAATGGTGACCTGTACTTTACAGACCCAACCCATGGCTTACCCAGTGGCAACCAAGCACTTAACTATCAAGGTATTTATCGCTTAGATACTGCTGGCGACATTAAATTATTAACTAAGGGACGAGGAAAAAATACATTATCCAATAATACTTGTTTTCTGCTTCCTCTCCTCGACATTATGCTCCTGCA
>CANLTI010000014.1 GCA_947494095.1 uncultured Pseudomonadales bacterium | reverse complement strand
CAACAAATAAAGTCGAATCAACATGAGGTTTTTGTGGTTTCGATTGAGGAAATGGATGCCATCGTAAAATCCTCGTCCAAAGGAAACTTGCCACATATCAAGAATGCGTGGCAAAAATTAAAGGGGAAAGCGGAAGTCGGAGTCAGCTATTACGCCTCAGCAGATGATCTTAGGACCCTAAGCAAACTCGTCGGCGATCTTGGCGGGTTTGCTACCAAGGCCTATGTCAATAGTTATGGTGGAAAGCCGCATATCATCCTAAAGGGGCACTCAGGGTTACGGCGTGTTCTGACTGGCACAAAATACGGCATTAAGAATCCTAAAATTATTACAATGGGGCTAGGCAAAGCGGGGGCAATACACGCTGCAAAGTCAGGTGGCATTCTATCAATCGTGTTGCTTTCCACCTATCGAGTGGCAGATTATTTTCTAACAGATAATACAACACTAAGTCAGCTTATCGGTTCATTGGCTACTGACGTGGTTAAAGTTGGCATTACCACCGGAGCATCTATAGCGGCGGCAGTCGCAATGGGGGGGTTTAGCATTGCTGTGGGGCCTATTTTTGCAGTTGTGGTAATTGGTTTCGGTGTCTCTTGGGTGCTGGGTGTTGCAGATGAAAAGTTAGGGATTACCGACAGGCTAATTGATGGCCTCGATGAATTAGGGGCTGATATTCAATCCCATATTGCATCTAAAAAGAAAGAGGCTGCAGGGATTGCTCGCGAAGCAGTTGATTCAGTTATTGACTATGCAATTGACTCTGCAAGGAGAATTATTATCAATACTGCCCAAGGCTACCTGCGCAAGTACTTTCCAAGAGCCCCAAGAGCCTACTAAAAAATGGAAGAGTACACAAAAAAAGTCACTCCGGCGAAGTGTATAACTGTGTTTGTATTTGCGCTGTTCGCTATATGCGCGCTACTAGCATTTGGGTATTACGCATTCGGTGTGACTATAAGCCTAATATCAAAAAAGGAAATGATAGAATTTAATAAAGGAGCCATGTACATGTTGGGCGTAGGGTTAGGCTCAGGGCTACTTGTTATCTTTATGATCCACGAGTTAACTGGAAAGAAAATATCAAGTTCATATAATAAAAAAGCTACAAAATTTGCATTGATATCTATCGGGTTGATAGTTGTATTTCCACAGTTGGCCGATTATATCGTCAGCTCAAAAGTTGGAAAAATGGATTACGTGCTCTGCGAAGAAAAATCCTATCGATGGCTCCATGCACAGAACAAGGTGTACGGATTCAATTCAGACACATGTAGCAATATCAATGCTAATGAAACAAAAAAAGCTCAAGCGGACGCTGAAAAGCGCGCCACTTAGCTTGGTGTTAGCTACCCCATAATAATCGAGCTTTGGCATGGAAATTATTTTCGTAACAAAGAATCCTCACAAAGCCAAAGAGGTTGAAAGCATACTTGGAGATATAGGTATATCTATTGTTCATGCACCTCTAACCATTCATGAAATACAGACTGAAAATATAAAGCATATTGTAAGAGATAAAGTGCTTAAGGCGTTTAACCAAGTCGGGCGCCCCGTATTCATAGAGCACACTGGCCTTTATATTGATAGCTTGCAGGGATTTCCAGGTGGGCTTACACAAGTCTTCTGGGATAAGTTAAAGGCCGACAAGTTCTCAGAGTTATTTGGAGGCCTAGACAACACATCATTAACAGCAAAAACAGTTATCGCATTCTGTGATGCAAAGAAGGTATACATATTTGAAGGAGCTATCGAAGGGAATATAGCTCCCGAGGCAAGAGGTAATAAAGACTTTCAGTGGGATTGTGTTTTTATACCAAAGGGATTCAACGAAACATTCGCTGAAATGGGCGAGAAAAAGAACGAAATATCCATGCGTAAGTTAGCATTTGACAATTTTAGAGAGTTTCTTGTTTCGGAGGTACTGTAATGGATGATCTTATTACTTCTTATAAAGAGGGTAATGTTATTCTTTTTGTAGGCGCAGGTGTATCAAAGAACCTAGGCCTCCCAACTTGGTCAGAGCTTATCAATCACATTGCAGAAGAACTAGGATATGATCCTGAAATATATAAGTCTTTTGGGGATAGTTTAGCTTTAGCTGAATATTACCGTGTTAAGACAGGAAGCATAGGGCCACTAAGAAGCTGGATGGATACTAATTGGCATTCCGCCCATGTAGACCTAAAAAGCTCTGAAATACATAAGTTTATTGCAAAATCTAAGTTCCCTGTGGTTTACACAACAAACTATGATCGTTGGCTAGAAAAATCGTATGAATTATATGAAAAAGAATATACCAAGATTACTGGCGTATCTGATATATCAAAAATCAAAAATGGAGTCACTCAAATAATAAAGTTTCATGGTGATTTCGATAATGACGACACCATTGTTCTTGACGAGTCGAGTTATTATGAGCGCCTAGAATTTGAAACACCTCTAGATATTAAGCTCAGATCTGATGTTTTAGGGAAGTCAGTTCTATTCATTGGGTATAGCTTAGCAGATGTAAACCTCAGGTTTCTTTTTTATAAGCTGGCCAAACTATGGAAATCTAATAATGGAGGCGGAGTCCAGCCTAGATCTTATGTTTTTACACACAGGCCAAACCCTATTCAAGAAACTGTACTCGATCAGTGGGGGATTAAAATGCTCACATCAAAAGAAAGCGACCCGAAAAAAGCATTGCTAGAGTTTTTGGGGAAGTTACAGTAACGCAGTTCAATCGGGTAAGTTAGGAGTTTCTAACTCCCCCCCCCCCCACATACCGCCCAGCACACAAAGACTGGACATCCACATCACACACAAAGACTGGACATCCACATCAAGCTTTCCAAAAAAATATGGCCAGCGACAACTCCCATCACCCATTTTGGGCAATAACAGACTAATCTCATTGAGAAAATACATATCACCACTTTCAGGGACAGGCACTCGTTTTATAACCTCCAAGCATAAACACTCAAAGCTAATATCATTTGGTTTTAACAAACTTACGGATACGCACATCTAAAGCCGTCGGGGATTGATTTCTCGGGCCCTTATGCGTCGGGAACGCGTATGGAGTGCCCATGGATGGCTTGAGCGTGCCAGAGAAATCGATACGCGGCGGCGCCATATCAAGGCATGAAATTTCAGACAAATTTCAGGCAAGTACTTGCAAGGACAGGCATTCGTTTTAATACTTACCTTACAGCTAAACACAAAGACTGGACATCCACATCAAGCTTTCCAAAAAAATATGGCCAGCGACAACTCCCATCACCCATTTTGGGCAATAACAGACTAATCTCATTGAGAAAACACATATCACCACTTTCAGGGACAGGCACTCGTTTTATAACCTCCAAGCATAAACACTCAAGCTAATATCATTTGGTTTTCACAAACTTACGGATACGCACATTTAAAGCCGTCGGGGATTGATTTCTCGGGCCCTTATGCGTCGGGAACGCGTATGGAGTGCCCATGGATGGCTTGAACGTGCCAGAGAAATCGATACGCGGCGGCGCCATATCAAGGCATGAAATTTCAGACAAGTACTTGCAAGGACAGGCATTCGTTTTAATACTTACCTTACAGCTAAATATAGCCCTAAATACAGCGCCCAAAGCTATACTCTAAAAAACGGCTAACTTATTAACAAGGCACTTGCAGGGACAGGCACTCTTTTTAATAACCTCCAAGCATAAACACTCAAGCTAATATCATTTGGTTTTAACAAACTTACGGATACGCACATCTAAAGCCGTCGGGGATTGATTTCTCGGGCCCTTATGCGTCGGGAACGTGTATGGAGTGCCCATGGATGGCTTGAACGCGCCAGAGAAATCGATACACGACGGCGCCATATCAAGGCATGAAATTTCAGACAAATTTCAGACAAATTTCAGACAAATTTCAGACAAGTACTTGCAAGGACAGGCATTCGTTTTAATACTTACCTTACAGCTAAATATAGCCCTAAATACAGCGCCCAAAGCTATACTCTAAAAAACGGCTAACTTATTAACTGCGCGATAACTAAATAATACCAATGACACTAAAAATGCAATATAAAAAGCTAGAACAACTCAAGCCCGATCAGCGCCAAGCTATTGAAGAGCAGCTGGGCTCGATGGGTGATTTTTCGCTGGCGTGCGCCTTTAACATCAAGCCTTCGGCGCTAAAAAGGCTCCGTAAAAAGCTAGGTATTCAGAGTGTACGCGAATCATTTAATACCTATAGCATTCAATGGACACCACCTAAAATCAAAAGATTGGGCTCAACTTTTGACACCCAATTAGCCAGAGAGTGGGGCGTAAGGCCTGGAATAGTTACGGACAAACGCAACAGCCTTGGTATTTTACCCTACCAGCAACAGCAATTGCCGGCTGGCGATAAAGGCACTATCAAGCACATTTGGCAACCCGAAGAAATCGCGTTATTGGGTACCGACTTTGACACAGTTATCGCAAGTAGTATTGGAGTGAGTCCATCCACTGTAACACTCTATCGAAATTCGATGGGTATCGACCCCTTTAGCGAGCGCTCACCTATCGAATGGTCACAAGAAATGCTTGATCACCTCGGTGAGGTGAGCGATTTAGAATTTGCAGAGTATTTTGGCATTAGCTATGTATCCGCTCGCAATAAGCGGATACTCATGGACATACCCAATGCAGTCACAGGCGAATTAACCCCGCTACCTCAACTTTGCGCAGCCGCTATAAAAAAACTGGGCAAAATCACCGACCTAGAGATTTCCCGGCAGTACAATTTTATACGCTATAATATTAGGCTGGTGCGGCAATACTATGGTATCCCGCCTCTTAGCCCACCCAAAAAAGGCCGTAAGTATGACTGGAATAAAAAAATAATTAACAAAATGGGTAAGTCCAGTGATCGCGACCTTGCAATTGAATTCAATATCCCCAAAGGTCTTATCTCTAGAAAGCGTCGCCAACTCGGCATCCCGTTAAATCAGGCAGCAGCTAGCTTTGAATGGACAGCCATAATGCTTAAGCAGTTACCCTTGATGGCACCGCCATTTTTTGCTCAATCATTTAAAGTTGATCTCAGTGTTGTCAGGCAAAAGCTGACCGAACTCAACATCACTGCGCACCAAGGTCCCAAGCACTGGTTAGATGATGAGCTGGCATTAGTTGGTACTCATACAGATGCGCACATTGCCAAATTACTTAACTTAAACACCACCCTTGTCAGGCTTAAGCGGCGCGAACTGGGCATTGCCAGTTTTCGCAAGAATGGGCCATTTGACTGGCAGCCTCAGGATATTGCGCTACTGGGTAAATACACCGATGCTGAAATTGGCTACAAACTGGGCTTGCACCCATCAGCAGTCGGCAAAACACGCACGCGCCTAAAAATAGCCCCTTGCAATCGTTTAAGCGGGCAATATGAAAAGCTAATTGAATAGTTACAAATTACCTTATCACCATCAATAGCCGCAGTCACTGTCAGTATTAATGCAACTCGATAACTTTGCGCAATTCACCGTAAACCGTAGTTTTTTTACGGCAGTGACCGAATCTGCTATGCTAATACCCTATATAACTTAGAGTAGGCGCCATGTTACATAAATTTTCCGTAAAAAACTTCCGAAACTTTACCGACTGGTTAACTTTTGACCTCTCTAGCCAGCAGTATGAATTTAACGCGCATACTGTACTCGATGGTAGCGTTGCACATGGGATAATTTACGGGCCTAATGGCAGCGGTAAGTCAAACCTAGGTTTAGCCATGGTAGACCCTGTATTGCACCTACTCGACTCACCCAGCCATCTCAACACCCTAGACAGCAACTACCTTAATGGCAGAGCTGGCGTTAAAATAGCTGAATTTAAGTTTGATTTTTGTTTCGATGGGGTCGAGGTTAATTACGCGTACGGTAAGCAATCGCGTACACAAATGATTTACGAACACCTTACTATTGACGGGGAAAAGGTATTACATATAGACCGCCGAAAATCTCCCAATGCCTGCATTGATTTACAAGGCGCTGAATCGCTTAAAACAAACATCGGCAACTCCGACATTTCTCTACTTAAATACGTCCGCAGCAATGCTATTTTAGATGAGGCACCAACCAATAAGCTATTAGGCAAGCTATTAGCGTTTATTGACGGCATGGTTTTTTTTCGATCACTAGATTATACACGTACCGGTGAATACGTAGGAAAAAACATCGGCGTCAAACGTTTATCGCAAAGCATCATTGATGGAGGCGCACTAAAGGATTTTGAACAATTTCTCAATGAGGCGGGTATTACATGCTCACTCGTAGTTGACGCTAGCCATAACGGTGAAAAGAATATTTATTTTGACTTTGGCCACACCAAACTCGAATTTGGTTTAGTTGCCTCTACCGGTACGCTGTCGCTAGGAATTTTCTATTTTTGGTGGTTACGCTTTAAAAACCAAGATGTTACATTTGCCTATATTGATGAATTTGATGCATTTTACCATCATACTCTGGCGACAAATATTGTTGATAAAATCACTCGAACTCACTGCCAAACCCTTATGACTACGCATAATACAGGTATCATGAGCAACGATTTATTACGGCCCGACTGCTACTTTGTATTGGATAAAACTATTAAACCTATTACAGCCCTTACAGGTAAAGAGCTACGCAAGGCACATAATCTAGAAAAGATCTATAAAGGCTTGTCTAGCTAATGGAACGTACATTGTTTGTATTTGAAGGTGAATCCCGAGAAAAAAGTATTTTGAAAGCTTAGAGCGAGCCTTTTTTGACGGTGAGCAAAGCCGTATTCTCGTCACATTTAAAAATGATATTTACGAACTTTATAAACAGCTCGCAGCCGATGACGACCTAAACCCCTTCGAGCTCATTAAAGAGCTTAATCCATTAGGTACAAATAGAGAGTCACTGAACCACTTAAGGCGTGATCAGGTGAATCAAATTTACCTATTTTTTGATATGGAACCCCATGACGATCAGTTTGACAGTCAAAAACTTTTAGATATGCTCACACATTTTGATAACGAAACCGAACACGGAAAACTATTTGTCAGCTACCCTATGATCGAAGCCATTCGTGATATTGGCAATAATGACGAATATTTAACCCGCACGGTAAAACTGGAAGAGTGTAAAGGTAAAATATATAAAGAGCTATCAGTTAAGCGTGGTAATACCTGCTACCAACAACCAAGCAAAATTGATAAAACGCTCTGGCAAACCCTAATTACCAGTAACGTACAAAAAGCCAATAACCTAATCAATGGGTGTGTAAGTCTAGACCCCATAATTGATCAGCGTCCCATTGCACAGATTCAGCTGAACCAATACCTACCCAATGGCGAGGTAGCAATATTGAGTGCCTTCCCGATATTTTTGGCCGATTATTTTGGTCGCAAGGTGTTTTACCTCTGAAGATATTATGTAACTATTCCAAGGGGCCGTAATTGGGCGCTAATGAATCATTTACTGGGCCAGCCATCTACGACCTTGTGCTCCTGCAAAGTCTAATCTTGCATATCCCTATGCAGGTGCACTGCCTACCCCTTGCTTTCCCTGCAAGGCCCGGCGCTTAAACGCACAGAAAACAACTCATCAGCACCCTGTTAAGAGGTTTTTTTTCGCTCGGCTGAATAGTTACGATTTATAAAGTAAAGACCAAGATTAAAAGACAGTTATTGATTTAAGAGTAAGGCTAAGCCTGTACTGCCTTTATTTGTTGATAAATAAAACACTCCAGCGCATCACCCCTTTTTAATACGCACCACCTTCATCACTTCAAAGGGTATACCTGCTACCACTTTTTCTTCGGCGTAATAGGTCATATTGACACGCGCACCTTTTAGGTTTTGATAATGACCTTGACGCTTAAACTTAAAGGGGGCATCACAGCCTTCAACCATTAATGAGTGCAACACCCAATCGCCATCATCACGCTGGGTATGTGAAAGCACCTTCATCAGCTCCGAATGAATAAGGTTCTGGTTTTTATCAACGAGTTTTTTAGGGTCTGATTGCATGGTAGTCGTCTACACTTCAATAAATTGGTGGGTATTATTATACAAACAACATCGTAAGGAACGAATAAAAAATACATAATCCAATAATACTTGCTTTCTACTTCCCCTGCTCGACATTATGCTCTTGCAATACTAATAAGGCTCTTGCCCCGATGCGTTGCTCAAAGCGTTATAACCAAGCACCCCTTCGAGCGCCTTGCCGAGCAAGCAGAAACCTACGTCACCGGGCAAACTTTTATTGCCTCACACCTAAACACTAGAACCCAAGGTTTTGAGTGCTTGATGTGATCAATATAAAATTATGTGGGAAGTACTGGCTACCATTCACGCGCTTTGCTTCGTTATGTAGAGCATAATCAACACCTAAAACAAGTAAGCCAGCAAATATTTTGCCCTTCTACGACTCAAAGAACAAACTCATACCATGCTCGCTCAACCTATTGCTTTGCAACTATGTATATCTATCACTTATATCGATCGACCTTGCTAGGCTCTGCGAGAGTTTAAAGCCGATAAACAGTTAATAACACCATTTTTTGTTAACCATTATTTTAATAGATATCATTGTGACGCAGAAACTAAATTAGACCGCATTTAAGCACAGTACACTAAAAGGGCAGTACGCTAAGTAAGTTTCACTAGGGTAGTTATGCTACCTATTGAGCCATTAAAAATATTTTAACTGGTCACCTAAAGATGATTAGCGCCGGCATTAACCGCATAAATATTTCGGGTAATATCTTGAATTGTATTTTCGCCATCAAAAAAATTTAGCCTTTTGGTTTCAATGTGACAGCTTGCAGTAAAAAACTGGCTTTCTTTAAAAAAAACAGTTTTTAACACCTCATAAACCTCGTCATCTCCATTTGATATACGCCTTATCATCAAGTCACCCATGCCAACTGTAACGTCTGATCGCTTAATGATAATCATATCACGCAACACGCAAGCCTCTACCTCATCAATACGCTCTCCACTTCGTTTAAGTATTGATATAACATTCCCCATCATACTTAAGCCTGGCATAACCTATCCTTTGTTATTTAATGGCCACCTATTTAATATACAATTTTACTAATATAAATTGTAACTATTTAAAGGCGTGAAAATCGGGCGCTAATAAATCGTTTGCTGGGTAGCTAAAGTCATCTTCGACTTTATACTCCTCAACTTTATACTCCTGCAAAGCCTAATCTTGCATATCCCTATGCAGGTGCACTATCTAACCCTTGCTTTCACTACAAGGTCCGGCGCTTAAATACCCAGCAAATACCCATCAGCAACCTGCCAGGGGAGGCTTATTGGTTCGATTGAATAGTGACTATATCTTTATATCCTATCAAAGATAGAACCTTTACTAGGCACAAATAATTTCTCATAAAATTTAATAGCATAATCATCAGTCATGCCTGATATAAAATCACAAACAATTCTCATCTGCGCAGATTCAACATCGCCAGTAGGTATATTTGAAGCAGCATTTTTCCATCTTCTTTTAGTGGATTCAGGTAAAAACCGTTCAGGATCTTTCGTTAAAACTTGAAATAATTCAACGACAAGCTTTTGACCTTTAAATTCAAGTTGTTGAACACCATCACTTTTAATAACAACAGCATAAACCAATTTAAAAATATGCTCTCGTAACCTTTCAACTTCAGGCGTCAGCTCAACCGCTAAGCTTAGTAAAGGATCATCACAGCCCGAACCATTGGGCTTAATGACAACATTAGAAATCATTAAATGTACTAGCTTTCCGATAACATTTTTTCTTTTATAACTTTCCTCACTAAATAACTCATTAGTGGCATAATCATAAGTTAAATCTTTATTTTTAAAACGATCAAGAAAAAATTTATTATCGTAAAAATGATCATCGTAAAAATGATCATCCCACTGTTTACGATTTATCATACCTAGTGACAGCGCATCCTCCAAATCATGCAAGGTATAAGATATATTATCAGCGAGATTCATAATCGAAGAATCCAACGATTTATACAATGCTTTTCTATGCTTATCCTCATTATTTTTATGCTGTTTAAATTTAGAAATTTCTTGATCATCAACAGTTTCGAAAATAAAGTCGACAATTTCTTGGTCGCAATCATAATAACACTTCGGAGGTTTTTGAGTGTCTGACTTAAACAACCAATACGGCGCATTCAAATCATCATCTTTCCGGTAGGCGTGTTCATTAACCAAATTATTATATGACACTGGATATTTTAGTACCCCTAACAGCATCCGCCTTGTAGGATTTAAACCATGATTTTCAGTGTACTTACCCAGACGCCCCAAAATTCTTAATGTTTGCGCATTACCTTCAAACCCCCCATGCTTTTTCATGCAATAATTTAGAGCCACTTCCCCACCATGGCCAAAAGGAGGATGGCCAATATCGTGAGCTAAACAAATAGCCGTAATCAGTGAAATACTTGGCATTTTATTTTTATAGTCTGAAAATTTACTGTCTTTACTGTCTTCACTTTTATTAATATATTGAACTATCCCCCTTCCAATTTGAGCCACCTCCATTGAATGGGTTAATCGAGTACGATAAAAATCACCCTCCCCTAAACCTAATACTTGAGTTTTTGACTGTAACCGTCGAAATGCAGCCGAGTGAATCAATCGAGCCTCATCACGATCAAACTCATCTCTTACGTCATTTTCATTTTTTCTTTTTTCTAAGCGTCGCTCACATTCGTGGTTCATATTTAATACTCCTGTCTATGACAATATTAGTACCGTAGCAATTTGGCCAAGCTAATCCATCCCACCAATAAGATCCCGATGGATTATTTACTAGGTATTTAAGTGCCGGGCCTTGCAGGGAAAGCAAGGGATAGACTTTGCAGGAGCACAAAGTCGCAGATGGCTTGAGAGACCCAATCAATGATTTATTAGCGCCCGACTTCAGCACCTCTGCATAATCACAAGTAAACTTTCATATAATTTAGCACATACACTATAATATAACTTGATAATAATATATTTTAATGAAAAACCTATAGCCTAAAAAGCATTACACTAAAAACATCTCAACAAAAACACCGCAGCACAAAAACCCAGTTAGTGTGTCACATCCCTAAAAAAAATAAGCGGTTTTATATGCCATTAGTTAATTTATGCCGAAATTATTTTTAACACATTACATTAATACCCTAGCGGCATTTGAAGATATGCCAAAGACAGGTATTTTAAAGGTAGGAAATTTCAAAGGCAGGGGCCTAAAAGCTTACAGGCTAAGCATGCCTATAAATTGCCTTACCCTAAAACTGTTAAGCATTCAGGTAAGGCACTGGGCACACTTTAAGGTATACGGCGGGGTGATCGATAGCTGGTTTCTACCCTGAGCAATTTACCAGAACACATCAAACAAACTTTCTTTACTTAGGTTAAGGCCTTAATGCTTTGCGCAATGCCTTCAACGGTAAGCGGGAACATTTTGCCATTCATCATTTTTTGGATCATGCCGATGCTTTGCACATAACGCCACTGCTCTTGCGCTGTAGGATTAAGCCAAATCGTTTTTTCAAAATGATCGGTTAGCTGCTTAAAATAATAGGCGCCAGGGTGCTCATTATAAAAATCAATGCTGCCATACGGCGCGGCAATTTCGTAGGGCGACATTGCAGCATCGCCTACAAAAATTAATTTATAATCTCTGCCGTAAGTATGAATAATCTCATTCAAAGCGGTTAGATTATCGCGATGCATGTGATTATCTAACCAAAGGTGATCATAAATAAAATTATGGAAGTAAAAGTGCTTTAAGTGCTTAAATTCGCTCTGACAGGCAGAAAACAATTCTTCGCTTGCTTTAACGTGATAGTCCATCGAGCCACCCACATCCAGCAGCAATAGTACCTTAACGGCATTGTGGCGCTCCGGTCGCATTTTAACGTCAAGTAAGCCTGCATTTTTTGCTGTTGAGCCAATTGTAGCCTCTAAATCGAGCTCGTCTGAGCTACCCGTGCGGGCAAAGTTTCTCAGCGCCCGCAAGGCGACTTTAATATTGCGCGTGCCCAACTCAACGCCACTATCGAGATTTTTATAATGACGTTTTTCCCACACCTTAACGGCTTTACCCTGTCGGCCTGGACCGCCAATCCTAATGCCTTCAGGGTTATAGCCTGAGTGGCCAAAGGGGCTGGTACCGCCGGTACCAATCCATTTAGAGCCACCTTGGTGGCGCTTTTTTTGCTCTTTTAAGCGCTCGTTAAGCATCTCTATGAGCTTTTCAATACCGCCTAACGCTTCGATGGCAGCCTTTTGTTCATCGCTCAAGTTTTTTAACGTCGGGTTATTAAGCCAGTCTTTTGGTAAGTCAAAATCAAAAGGATCTGGCATAGCGCGTACGCCTTCAAAAAATGCACTAAAAGCTTGATCATATTTATCGTATAGGCTTTCATCTTTTACCGTGCAAGTACGAGCTAACAAATAAAAATCATCAACAGTGGTGGCGCTAACACTCGCCTGCAAGGCAGCAATTAAATCAAGCCACTCTGTTGTGCTTATTTTCATGCCGGAGTGCTTCATATGCAATAAAAACTGAACAAGCATATTAGCTGTCTCTTCGCGACATAAAAGCTAAGCGCTCTAGCAGATGTATGTCTTTTTCATTTTTTAACAAAGCCCCAAATAACGGTGGCAACGCCGATTTTAATTGACCGCTTTTTAATTGCTCGGCGCTGAGCTCATCGCTAATTAATAGCTTAAGCCAATCAATTAACTCCGAAGTAGAAGGCCGTTTATTAAGCCCATTCACCTTGCGAATATCAAAAAATATTTCTAAGGCCTGCTTAACTAATGTACTTTGGGCGCTAGGGTAATGCACATCCACAATGGCTTTTAACGTTTGCGCATCAGGGAAGTTAATATAATGAAAAAAGCAACGTCTCAAAAAGGCATCGGGCAATTCTTTTTCATTATTCGAGGTAATAATGACAATAGGGCGCTGGATAGCTTTGATCGTTTCGCCCGTTTCGTAAACATGAAACTCCATCCGGTCTAGCTCGACCAATAAATCATTCGGGAATTCTATATCGGCTTTATCGATTTCATCAATAAGCAGTACACAGCGCTGTTCGCGGCTAAACGCCTGCCAAAGCTTACCTTTGCGAATGTAATTACCCACATCATCGACCCCCTCTACGCCTAGCTGACTATCACGCAAGCGCGTCACGGCATCGTATTCATACAACCCTTGCTGAGCTTTGGTGGTCGACTTAACATGCCACTGAATCAATTCCAAACCCAAAGACTTAGCGACCTCTTCGGCCAAGCGTGTTTTTCCGGTGCCAGGCTCACCTTTAATTAATAATGGCCGCTCAAGTGTAACCGCCGCATTAACGGCGGTACTTAATTCACTAGAAGCGATATAATTGTCGGTACTTTTAAAACTCATAACGTGGTATCTACCTTTAATCAAAAACGGTAATGGTTTGGCGGCTAAGGCCTATTAATTGGCCATTAGGTGCATAAATACTGGCCTCGGTGTGGGCATAGCCACTACCGGCTTGCCGAGTTTTACATTCGTAAGCCAGCCAATGTGTTGGGTCGAGCACTGGGTGCGGGCGAGTCAATTCAACATTCCAGCTAAGTGTACTTGCTGGCGCTGGCCATTTTAATAATTGTAATGTTGTTGGTGGCCACACATCAATCAACGCTAAAATATGGGCATCAGTCATCTGCTGAGGTGGCTGTGAAAAACGCATCCAACCGCGGTAATAAGGGTTGGACTTGCCCGTAAATGGATAGCCGCCTTCATCAATACGTAAATCAATATAACGATGAAACTTGGGTGTCACCTTTGGGATTTGCGGTATCCAGTTGGGCCTTTGAGGAGCGGCGCTTAATGTTGCCGCCGCAGCTTGATACTGCGCTTTCGACTCGCGATCAGCACCAAATGCGGCCATAGCCTGTACCGCTATCTTACCTTTTTGCACCAACTGTGCCTGCAGCTGCGTAACGTTTTTGCCGTCTCTTAAATGCACAACCTGAACAGTAAAAGGCTCATCGACCTGCAATGGCCCGATAAATTGAATATTTTGGACACGCATTGGGCGAGCATCAGCTTGCTCGCTCACCATCGCGTGGTTAAGCAGAGCAGCGCTTAATCCACCAAACACCGTACGGCCTTGGCCCCAACCCGCAGGCACACTCATCAGAGCCCCCTGCCTAGCTTGTATTAAAAGCGAATCAATTGTTGTCATAGCGTTATATTAAAGTGAAAAGGTCGCACTACTTTAATCATCTAAAGGGGAATTGGAAAGTCATGTTGATATTTAATGTGGTAAAACCATTGTTTACCACTGCACCTACCTGTCCAAACCTCAGGGGTAGCGCGTGTGATAATAATCGGCTTGTGGAACTGAGCCAACACTTTAAGGGCGAAACACCAATACTTTACCCAATAATACGAGTTTCCTACTCCCTCAGCTCGACATTATGCTCCTGCATCTAATTGGACAATCTATTATTGCCTCGCCCCTGCTCTGGCATTTATTAAGCACACAGCCCTAGATCGTATTAAGCATCAATAACCCAAAAAAACGCCTTACGGCGCTTAAATACCCAAAAAACAATCCATCAGCACCCTGTTAAGAGATTTTTTGATTCGGCTGAATAGTTACACCCATTTTCAATGATTCATTTTATTTTTCAAGGTTAAATACAACGCGGCGGCTCATACCATAAAACGCAACAACGACGCCTTCTTGCTCATAGGGTGTAAACTTCCAACGCTTAACCGCTTTAACCGCAGATCGATCAAAAATATTAGCCGGCATCGAACCCGTCACCTCTACATTCATTGTTGCGCCGGTTTTGTTAACGTCAAAACGCACATCGACATAACCTTCTATGCCTTTATTTGCAGCGCGAATGGGGTAATCTGGAGCGACCATCATTCTAGCTACCGGCAAACTGCTCGGTGCAGTAACCAGTCCACCAGCACCAATAGCTGGCGGCGTAAAAGTCAAGGCGTCACCTCCAGTCCCCTCCATTTCAATACTTGTGGCCGGTGGCGGAATAACATCGGGCATATCCTCAATAAGCTGGGGCTTAATAGGTTTTGGTGGTGTATTCATATTTTTAATCTCACGCTCAACCAAAACAACATTAATCGATTGATACTCTTTTACCTCTGGCATGTCTAATTCTGGGGTCGTGATTAATATATGCATTAGACTAATCAATAGTACTGTCACAATAATTGCTGTCAACAAAGCCACTACCCAGCGACTAAATATTTTTAACGCATAATAAGGTATGAATGCACTCACCACATCACTCACTGTGCGATTAACGGTATTACTAACAATAGCTGTCATAATTAAATCTCCTGCTGCGTTATTATTTTAGTATCAGTTGTATTATTTAAATTGCGCCGTTTTTATCGTTTTACCTATGGTTGAGGGTAAGGTTTTTGCTGCTTCTTCGGTTAATTTAAAGGTAAATGTCTGCGTTACATTACGTGTTGTAATCGCCTGCCCACCGACTATCGCGGGCTTAAACATTGACTGCTCTATTGCCACTAATACGGCTTTATCAAAAATACTTTTTGGCTGAGCCATGGCAATGCGCACCTCACTAGCCTTACCATTCGGTAGCACGTTAAATTGCACAATAACCTGCCCCTCAATTCTTTTCTTGTGCGCCTGCCTAGGATACCTCGGCATAACCGCTCTCACCGCCAAATACCCATGCACCTTCACACTCGGCAAAATACTAATACGCTTAAAGGCCTCTTTAGCCAAAGCCCTCATATCATTATCAAGTGCAGTATTAAAAGTCGCTTTAATATCGCGCGGCAAACGCTCAATGATCACCATTTCTTCAACAGGCCTTATATGCGCAGCCTCTGCAGCTACTATGATTAATGGTTTAACTGGTGCACTACTTTTTTCAGTGTTATGCAATGCAGCCTCATCCTGCGCATTACCCGGTGACAGCCACGGTATTTCAACTCTAGCGCCATTTAAATGCCCTGCAGTACTACCTAAAGGTATGGCAGTGACCTGCACGCCGCCCAACAACATCCCTACAACTACAGCAGCCAACAATAGTAAATTCTTATTTTTTTTGTAGGGTTTATCGGTTCGTAATCGCGACCCATCAAGTACTGCAGCTATGCGCTCATAACAGTAGGTGCCATCTATTAACGCTGTCACCGTATGCGTTGCTTCAACCTGCGCCTTGTTACACGGAATGTTGCTTTGACCGCTGACATACATATTTTTTGCTATTGCCATGAGGTCATTCGCATAGTCACTGCGATGATGGCCTTGCGCCAAAACGCCATCATCGGCATGTAGCTCGATCAACCAAGTAAATTTTTTTTGTATGCGCCATGCAGAGGGTAAAAACCACATAAATATCGTCAGCACATGTAATACGCTTTGCCAAAACCAATCACGCCGAATAACATGCATTAACTCATGGGCTAGTACACGCCGCAAAGTAGCTTCGCTCCAAAAATACGCGCTGTAAGGCAGTATGATTACAGGGGTAAACACACCAACAGTAAATGGCCCTTGGGGATTGCGCTTATTAAATGATTGCTCTTGGCTAAATATTTTTAATTGCGGGTAAATGCTGCAATTTTGGTCGCTCGTTAGCTCAGCCAAAGTTTCTGTAAATATTTTAGGTACTGCTACTGCTTGCTCAACAATCGCTAAGGCATTAAAAATACGTAAAAACATGCCATGCAATAAAACAAAGACAACAGTGCCGTAAACCATTAATAACAGCACAAGTAACCTAGGCGAACTAGCCATATCAATCGATAAAACAGACCAGGCTTGTGCTGGAATTATGGGTAAAGCAGGCCAAGCATCGGCCAATACAATACTCCCGATAGGCATGCACGCACCAAGGACTAAACTTAACGCAGCAATGCGCGCCATACGCCCTGCATCATAATCACGCGTGCGCGACAACCAGCCCAAAGTCAAAAAAAATACGACAATCCACTTAGCCAATAACCCAACAGCAAACCATAGACTCAACATTCCACCCTCCGGCCTTACACTTGTATACCGACAAAACCGTCTTATTTAGCCTGCTGCTTGAGCTGCGTTATTTTTCGCTCTAATACAGCAATCTCTTGCGCCGTCATTACCTCGCCATCGGCCTCTAAAAGAGCCGTTATGGCATTTATTTTTGAGCCTTTAAAAAATGTTTTAATTAATCGTGAAATAGCCGACCCCTGAACCTTAGCCTGACCTTGTACGGGTATGTACATATGCTTAGTGCCCGCCACCTCAAACCGCACCACGCCTTTTTCAACTAGCCGAGCAATCAACGCACGTACCGATGAGTAACTCGGTGGATCGGGCAGCTTCGCCATAACGCCTTTGGCTGACTGGGGGTGTTCCTCATGCAGAATATCCATAATTTGACGCTCACGACGACTCAACTTTGAATAGTGTAGGTTTATTTCGTTTGTCATTTACCCTTCTCTCATCAAGTGCTACATTTTTAGCATGTGCTACAAAATTAGCACACTATATGGCCAAGTCAATCTTTTTGATTCAATATTAAAATCAAAGTAACTTATTAAAATCAAAGTAACTATTCAGAGGTGCCAAAATTGGGCGCTAATGAATCATTTTCTGGGCCGCTCAAGCCATCTGCGACTTTGTGCTCCTGTAAAGTCTAATCTTGCATCATATCCCTGCAGGTGCACTGTCTACCCCTTCCCTGCAAGGTCTGGGGCACACTTAAATGCCCAGGAAATAATCCATCAACACCCTATCAGGTGAGGTTTTTCAGTTGAGCTGAATAATTACAAATCAAAAAGTTTTTGCACTTTTCCCAAGCCGAAAAAAAACCACTTAAGTGACCTTAAGTGGTTTTTGGCATTGAGCAATAAAACCTTATATAAAGGGTGCGCTAAGGCACCCTAGGGTTTTATCAGTATGCTTAGGGGCGAGGCAATAATAGTTTGTCCCATTAGACGTAGATTTCTGTTTTCTCGGCAAGGCGTTCGAAGGGGCGCATGCCTGGGCATGTAACGCTTTGAGCAACGCAGCAGAGGAAGTAGAAAACACGTATTATTGGATCATGTATTTTTTCCTCGTCCTTTAGTTAGTGGTTTCAGGTGTTGCTTCTTGCTGGGCTTGCTGCTGTGCTACGGCACGGGCAAACAACGCATCAAAGTTAATAGGCGGTAAAGCCAAAGCTGGAAAGCTGCCTTTAAGTGCACAGTTATCTACCGCTTCACGCGCATAGGGGAACAAAATTTGTGGGCACATGGTATTGAGCAATTGCGCTAACTGCTGGCCTTCAATGTCTTTTACTAAGAATAAGCCGGCTTGCTGAACTTCAACTAAGAATATAGTTTTGTCTTCCATGGTCACATTGATGGTGAGCTTCAATACCACTTCAAAGTGATTGTCATCGACTTTGGTAGAGGTTGTATTGATGTCTTGACCAATTTTAGGGTTCCACTGCTGCTTAAATGCCTCTACGCCTTGTGGCGCTTCAAAAGACATATCCTTCAAGTAAATACGTTGAAGCATAAATTGTGGGCCTTGCGCCGGTGCTTGCGCCTGTGCGTTATTTTCGTCTGCCATGATATTGCCTACTTCTTAGTTCAAATTATTGTGGTTCATAAAACAAAACCCGCTAAAGCAGGCTTGCTATTGGTTGTGTTAACTCTATATGGGGTAGCTTAATAAAGTATCAACCCTTAATAACCGGAGGAATCCACCTGCGGTTTATTGCACGCTAGCCAAAAGCGCATCTAATTTGCCTTGTTGGTGCAGCGCAGCCAAATCGTCATAGCCACCCACATGTGTGCTGCCAATCCATATTTGTGGCACGGTGCGCTGCCCGCTATCGGCCATCATTTTTTTCATCATGGCTTGGTCACTATCAACACTAATTTCTTTAAAATCAACGCCTTTACTGTCGAGCAGGCGCTTAGCCATAACACAAAAAGGGCAATACTGCTTACTATACATTACAACACTCATGCTTTTTTCCCTTTGTTTTTACCGGGTTTAACCACGGGGAGTTTTTGCGTTAGCCACTCGCTCATGCCGCCTTGTAAGCGCACAACATCAAAGCCGGCATCGCGCAATACCTTACCGGCGTGGCCTGCGTGCTGGCCCATTTTATCGGCCAATATGATCTGTTTCGCCTTGTGCTTATCTAGCTCACCGGTACGCGTGGCCATCGAGGCGTGCGGAATATGGATAGCCCCTGTAATGTGGCCTGCTTTGTAATCGGTGCCATCGCGTACATCAACCAACACAGCCGCATCGCTATTGAGTAAACGAGAAACCTCATGATAAGTCACCGTTTTACCTCCCTTTTTGCTTTCAACAGTGACAAATGCGACGACAAGCGCCAGCAATAAAGACACTAGCAACCATTGCTCAGTAACAAAACTCATCCAATCCACAGGTGTACCTCATAACAAAAAATTAATTAAATCGGCCTTTTTAAAGGCGCGCATTATACATGATTAAAGACAGATATTACTTTAGCGATAAACAACCTCAACCGCAGGCGAGCCAAATGCACCGCGTAGTTTTTGCAACAAATCATCTGTTGGGTGGATACGCCACTGCGCACCTAGCGCTATATTGCCTGTCGCATAGCCGGCGTTATAACGTACAAACACTGGGCATTGACCGCCACTATAGCCCGTTAAAGCCTCTTTGAGCTCGGCAATAGGCTTTGCGCCTAGTTTTGCTTTATGCAGATTGAGCCGCAAGCCTTGTGCTTTTGTTGCGCGCGCTGCCTCAAAACCCTTAATGGTATCGGCGCGCATTTTTAACCCACCACTGTAATCATCATTACTCACTTGCCCTTCAACCACCAACAAGGCATCTTTAACAATAATATCGCGGTAGTTATTGTAGGTGTCGGCAAAAATGGCAATATCAATGCGCCCAGTACGGTCATCAAGCGTAATAAAGCACATGGTGTCACCGCGCTTGGTTTTCATCACCCTAAAAGCCACCACCATGCCCGCGAGTGTTTGCTTACTTTTATCGGGCACCACATTCACAATACGTGTACCCACTAAATGCTTTAGCTCTTTATCGTATTCATCAATAGGGTGGCCGGTCAAATACAGCCCGAGCGTGTCTTTTTCGCCGTTTAAACGCTCTTTGATCGACTGTCTACGCACATGCCGAAAATCGCGGTACGCATCTTCGCGGGTTTGATCTTCAGGCACCACCGAGCCAAATAGATCGGTCATACCGGCACTGGCATTTTTGGCGCTTTGCTCAGCGGTTTTTACCGCCTCGCTAATCGCCGCCCACAGTACTGCGCGGTCATAATCGTAATCTACGTTTGGGCCGATATTATCGAGCGCACCCGAGCGCACCAGCGCCTCTAGCGCGCGCTTATTCACTTTACGGGCATCAACGCGCTCGCAAAAATCAAATAAATCTTTAAAAGGCCCAGGGCTACGGGCGGCAATAATCGCCTCAACAGGGCCTTCACCCAAGCCTTTAATAGCGCCTAAGCCATAAATAATATTGTCGTCATCATCCACGGTAAAATGAAAGTCGCCGTTATTCACATCGGGCGGCAACAGGTTAATTCCCATGTTGCGCACCTCTTCAATAAAGGTGACGACTTTGTCGGTTTTATCCATATCCGATGACATGGTGGCCGCCATAAACTGCGACGGATAATGCGCTTTAAGCCAGGCGGTTTGGTAGCTCACTAACGCGTAAGCGGCCGAATGCGATTTGTTAAACCCGTAACCGGCAAACTTTTCTACTAGGTCAAAAATTTTAATGGCCAACTCAGGGTCAATGCCATTATCTTTTGCGCCATCTTGGAAGGTTGAGCGCTGCTTGGCCATTTCTTCGGGTTTTTTCTTACCCATGGCACGGCGCAGCATATCGGCGCCGCCGAGCGAGTAGCCCGCCAGCACCTGCGCAATTTGCATCACCTGCTCTTGGTAAACAATAACGCCGTAAGTAGGCTCTAAAATAGGCTTAAGGCATTCATGCTGATATTTAGCATCGGGGTACGCCACTGGGGCGCGGCCATGCTTACGGTTAATAAAGTCATCAACCATGCCCGATTGCAGCGGCCCGGGCCTAAATAGCGCCACTAAAGCAATAATTTCCTCTAAGTTTTCAGGTTGTAGGCGCTTGATAAGGTCTTTCATACCGCGCGACTCCAGCTGAAAAACCGCCGTTGTTTCGGCGCGTTTTAAAAGCTGAAAAGTCGGCGCATCTTTAAGGTCAATCGTCGTAATATCGAGCAGCGGCTCGCCTTTAGCCGCCAGTCGCGTATCAATCATTTTTTTGGCCCAATCAATGATTGTTAGCGTGCGCAAACCCAAAAAGTCAAATTTAACAAGGCCGGCATCTTCAACATCGTTTTTATCATATTGCGTTACAAGGCCAGCACCGGCTTCATCGCAATACAATGGCGCAAAATCAACCAACTTAGTCGGTGCAATCACCACACCGCCGGCATGCTTACCCACGTTGCGGGTAATGCCTTCGAGCTGGAGTGCCATTTCCCAGATTTCTTGGCCTTCTTCGTCAACCTTTAAAAAGTCGCGTAAAGGCTCCTCTTGATCAAAGGCTTTATTGAGTGTGGTACCGGGGTCGGCAGGAATCATCTTGGACAGCTTATCGGCTAAGCCATAGGATTTGCCTTGCGCCCGCGCCACATCACGCACCACCGCCTTGGCAGCCATGGTGCCAAAGGTAATAATTTGGCTGACCGCATCGCGGCCATAGTTATCGGCCACATAACCAATCACCTTATCGCGGTTGTCCATGCAAAAATCGACATCAAAATCGGGCATCGATACCCGCTCGGGGTTAAGAAACCGCTCAAAGAGTAAGTCGTATTCTAAAGGGTCGAGGTCGGTAATATCGAGCACATACGCCACCAGCGACCCCGCACCCGACCCTCGGCCAGGCCCTACCGGAATATCATGCTCTTTGGCCCAGCGAATAAAATCCATCACAATCAAAAAGTAGCCGGGGAAACCCATCTGAATAATAATATCCAGCTCAAAGGTTAAGCGCTCATCGTAGGGAATGCGCTTTTGGGCAAACTCTGGCGCGCTGGTATCCATCAACTTCGCCAAGCGTTGATTCAAGCCATTAGCGCAGAGTTCTCTAAAAAAGTCATTCTCTGTCGAGCCTTCAGGAATGGGGTACTCCGGTAAAAAGTAAGACCCTAATTCAATATCTAAACTGCAACGCTTGGCGATTTCGACGGTATTTTGTAACGCCTCAGGGATATCACTAAATAGCTCTGCCATTTCTTCGGGTGTACGTAAAAACTGCTCAGAGCTATAGCGATGCTCACGTCTGGGGTCATCCAGTGCTCGCCCCTCGCCAATACATACGCGGGCTTCATGCACATCAAATTGGTCCGCCGTTAAAAAGCGTACATCATTGGTGGCCACTACAGGCACCTGCATAGCACTGGCTAAATTAACCGCCGCATGCAAATAAAACTCTTCATTCGCGCGGCCAGTACGCTGCAACTCTAAATAAAACCGGTTGGGAAAAGTATCGCACCACCAGCGGCAATACTCTTGCGCTTGCGGGCCTCGGTCCCCGACTAGCGCCATGCCTATTTCACCATCACGGCCACCCGACAGTGCAATGACATGCTCGCTACACTCAGTCACCCACTCTTTAGAAACCAGCGCTTGACCGCCATACTGGCCTTTTTGATAGCCGCGCGAGATCAGCTCGATAATATTTTTGTAGCCTTCATTGTTCATCGCATAAAGCGTAAACAGCGTGGGCGGGGCGTCGTCTTCGCCGCGCAGCAAAAAGTCACAGCCTCCAATAGGCTTAACACCGGCATTTTGCGCCGCTTTATAAAATTTAATGAGACCAAAAAAGTTCGTCAAATCAGAAATAGCGCAGGCCGGCATACCCATGCTAGCAACAGTGCTAACCAAAGGTTTGATACGAACAATACTATCGACGAGAGAGAACTCGGTACGAATCCGAAGATGAACAAAAGATGCAGACATGAAGATACAGTGCGCCAATCAAATAAAGCTCAGCATTGTAGCGAGTTACCCGCGCTTTAGATACTCACGGTATCCACGTAATACAAACGAGTAAACACCGCTAAAGGCTTTTGTGGCGCACAAATTAATATCACGTTATGTAATATTGGCCAAAGGTTTGCTTACTTTTTGTTATTAGCGCGCACAAACATTAAAGCAAATAGTAATAAGTCGCTTTGGAGGCCGCTAAAGCCATACAAAAGAAGAAAGACGCTGCTCGATCACTGTAAGGACCACCAGATATACAGAGCTGCAACCCAAAGAAAGCTGCAACATTAGGCGCCAAAAGCGCACCATTTAAGCACAAGTTGTGCACCCAAAAGGCATGACGCCCCTAAATAGTGAAGATTATGCAATTTTCCAAACCGATGATTGAACTTGTTTTTGAAATTCGCCGATTTGTATCGCCAGAGTTAAAACCGGCCATTAAACTGGCCAACCCCGACCTGTTTAGCGAGCTGCAGCGCTATTATCACGGCCGCGCTAACGCAGTCACCAAAGCTCTAATCAAAGAGCTCTTTTACTTAGCGGGCAACCCTTGGCCCGCTAGGCTGGCGCACGATCAAGAAAACCCACCACAAAGCGTTAGGGTGTACCGGGGGCAAGTGCAAGTACACGATAAGCCTACGCCAGCCTCAAAAGCAGAAGAGCAAGCCACCCAAAAACGTAAAACCCGCATTTACCGTGGGCAAGTGGTGACCGCGCCTTAATGGCCTACGGCACAAGCCTGCGCTCATGGCATGATGGCTATGCTTTTGAGGTGCGCTTTTAAGGTGCGCTGATAAAGTGTAGTCTTAAGGTGCGCTTCGGCGATGGTACCAATTAACTGGCTTGGCATAGTCATCAACTGTCTTTTCAACACCGAGTATCAAGGCAAACAATGCCATGCGTACCAACACGCCATTATCGGCTTGCCTAAAAATAGCCAAATTAGGGTTCTGGTTAAGGTCGTTATCCAGCTCATTGGCATCCGCACGTGAATCTCTGGGCAGCGGGTGCATAATCACCGTATTGGGCTCGCAATATTTTGTGTAAATAGCTTGGTTTAAACGGAAGCGCCCACGATACGTGTCGGCCTCTTCTTTTGAGGTGAAGCGCTCTTCTTGAATCCGTGTGGAATACACAATATCTGCCTCGCCAATACTACTTGAAAGCTCTGATGATATCGTTACTCGGTGGCCAGCTTGGCGCAGCGCTTCAACATATTTTTCGGGCATCGCCAGCTCATCAGGTGCAATCAAAGTGACTTGTACATTGCGATAAAGCGCCAACAGTGTGCTGAGCGAATGCACTGTACGGCCGTGTTTCAAGTCGCCAATCATGGCTATACGTAAGCCATCTAAAGTGCGCCCTTTATGCGCTAGCTCTTTGCGTATCGTATACAAGTCTAACAATGCCTGACTCGGGTGCTCGTTGGCACCATCACCCCCATTAATCACCGGTACTCGGCTCGCCTCGGCAAACTCAGCCACCGAGCCAGGCTCTGGGTGACGCATACAAATAACGTCACTGTAGCCCGAGAGTACTCTGGCGGTATCGTATAGTGACTCACCCTTCGCAATCGCTGAGCTCTGAAAACCGGTAGTTTCTCGTACATTGCCGCCAAGTAAATTAAACGCGCAACCAAAGCTCACACGGGTTCGTGTACTCGGCTCAAAAAACATATTACCTAAAATAGCCCCCTCCAGCACACGAGTCACTTTTTGACGCGCGGCGTAAGGCGCCATAGCGTCGGCAACTGTAAAGACGCCTTCTATATCGCCACGCTCAAATTGATTTACAGACAGTATGTGTGCACCTAATAGCTGCATTAAAGACTCCTCGGGTAGGCAACGGCTAGATCGAATGGGCGGTATTTTAACGACACGCCGCGTTTGCGCAAGATTTTATCAAAAACAACGCAAACATAACGACCTAGTCTAAGATAAATAGACATACATTTATTTTTTGAAAGAGAAGACTGTGACTTCAGAGCCCTCAAAGGATTCCAACACCCGCGCCACACCCAAACACCTTATCAAATACCTTGATGCCGCTGCAGGTATTCAAGCACTAGAGTCTCAAAGCTTGCTCTGGAGTAGCCCCAATAGCTTTAGCTCACCGTTTGAGATGAATGGACGATGTGACATCCCCTTTAACAACCATGAGCTTTTAGACGCTACGGTCAAAGTGGCTAGCTCGCTTATTTTTAGTGATGACAGAGCCGTCGGCGATACACCTTTAGTATCTGCAATCAATCGGTGGCGCGATGAAGAGCGCTTCGAGACCCCTCAAGAGGCCAAGGTAGTATTAAAGGACTTACTCAAAAAAATGGTCGAGCAAAAAGAGGTAGAGCTATACAGCACCTTACAAAAATGGCAACAATTTGCAGAGTCTATTCGTCTATGCTGCTTTTGCAGCGAGCCCAATATTGCCAGTGCATGGACACAATTTGCGGATAACCATCAAGGTATTGCTATCAGTCTAGCGCCTGACGTAGATAACGGGCTCGATCATGCACAACCGGTCAAATACAGTCCCGAGCGTATTCAGCTCACTACCATCAAAGAGCAAATGGCCAGCTTACTGTACAACCATAACAGCCAAGCCCATCAGCGTTTTGCAAAAAACTTATTGCACAAGCCCGAGCACCTAAAAGATGAGTGCGAATGGCGAGCGCTAAGCCCAAAAGACAGCAGCTTTCGAGCAACACAACAGGCAAACAAAGAAGAAAAAATGCTAACACCAGGCAGTATTACCGCTATTTATTTAGGTATTCACTGCAGTGAGGCAAGCCAAAAGCGCCTCTTCACAGCCATAAACAGCCTAACGCCCAAACCCAAAACATACCAATGCATGCTGGGCAAAAGCACCTACAAAATAGAGCACCGAGCTATCACCGAAGAATAAAGCCGCTCCATTGGTGCTAATAGCGATGACTCAATAACAATCACAGCCTCATCAGTGGCGATTGAGCCTATTGAAGCTAAGATACAAAGAACATGCATAAAAACTCAACAAGCTGCGTAGTCTACCAAAGTGCTAAGTCACTCTCAGCTAGGTCTATACATCAGTCCTAGTTATCTAGTGTCAACACTTACAGTGCTTCAATGAGTCAACCCAGTATTGTCGCGGTGATGCTAGATCAAGCCGCGAATATGTAAACTCATTGATAAGGATTTTAACCGACTGTTAACTGGAGATAGTTAAGGGCGATGGCTCATATTCAATCAATCGTGCACTCACATTTTAGTACGCGCTTTTTGCCTTTTATTATTGGCGCAACGGCGTGCTGCTTGTCAGTATTGCTTTTTGGGTTATTAGTCGAGCAAAACCGCAAAGAGCAAAAGAACCTACTCAATTACTATACACATAATTTAGCCGACAGCATTATTGCAGATTTAAATCAGCGATCTAGGGCTCTTGAACGCATGGCAAGTCGCTGGGCAACGCACAACGGCTTATCGCAATACGAATTTGAAGCCGATGCCATAAATATCATGAAGGACGAAAAAGGTTATCATGCCATTGAGTGGATAGACTCTAATTTAGTCATTCGCTGGGCGGTACCGCTAGAAGGTAACAAAGCGATTATCGGCCTTGACCTCAATAACGAGCCTGCCAAAAAAGCCGCCTTAGAGCGCGCTTACAAGCATGCAATTACAACAATGACTCCCCCGATAACCTTAGCCCAAGGTGACCCTGGGTTTATTGTGTACTTTCCCATTTTAACACCCGAAAGCTTTGCCGGTTTTGTAGTGGCGGTATACAAAGCCCAAGCCTGGCTTGAGCAGCTGGTTAAGCAAGCGACCGACGACTATAAATTAAACAATGTACGCAGTGTTATTAGCCTAAAAAGTACCGTTTTGTACGATAATACGCTTGACGCTAATGCAAAAAAACTCATTCAATCAAGTACAACACGGAAGCTATACGACAAACTGTTCACCATCACACTAAGCCAACCGCACACCTCTTATAGTGACTTAGTCAATCAGACATCCATCATGTTTTTATTAACCGGCATAACGTTCTCATTACTATTAGCCGGCATCACCTATTTAGTACAACATACATCTGGCAATATCATTCGTATTAAGCACTCTAAAATAGAACTCCAAAACGAAAAGCAACGTCTCGCGAGTATTATTCAAGGCATTAATGCCGGCACCTGGGAGTGGAATTTACAAACCCGAGAGGCTTCGGTTAATGAAACTTGGGCGCGATTAATTGGCTACACCTTAGCCGAGTTAAAGCCCATTACACTAAATACCTGGGAGCAATTTACGCACCCCGATGACCACCAAAAATCACTCGTTAAACTGCAAGAGCACCTCGAGGGTCAAAGCCCGGTTTACGAAGTTGAAGTGCGCATGCAACACAAAAATGGCGAATGGATTTGGATTCAAGATATTGGGCAGGTTATTACTCGCGACGCTCAAGGTAAGCCTTTAATGATGTACGGCACGCACACCGACATTAGTGCCCGCAAAGCAACCGCTCAAGCCTTACAAATGGCCAACCAAGATTTACAATCTGCCTTTATCAATGCCAATAACATGGCAACAGAAGCCGCTATTGCCAATAAAGCAAAGAGTGAATTTTTGGCCAGTATGAGTCACGAAATACGCACACCGATGAATGGCATCATTGGTATGCTTAGCCTTTTAATGCGTGAAGAGCTCACCGAAAAGCAAAATCACTTTTCGACGCTGGCGCTCAACAGTGCAAAGTCATTGTTAACACTGATTAATGACATCTTAGACTTTTCCAAAATTGAAGCCGGCAAAATGGAACTAGAGGCGACCACTTTTGATATTCATAATTTCTTCAAAGAAACCACCGCTCCCCTAGCACTACGCGCCCAAGAAAAAGGCATAGAGCTAGTCATGGATTACAGAGGTATTCCACGCTGCAAACTGGTAGGTGACCCAGGCCGGCTCAGGCAAGTCATTATTAACTTGGTGGGTAACAGCATTAAGTTTACCGAGAGAGGGTTTATTAAAATTACGCCGCAACTCACCATTGACAATAAAGATGCACATTTAAAGTGTACTATTTCGGATACCGGTATAGGCATACCCAACGATAAACTCAATGCCCTATTCGAGAGTTTCACACAAGTCGATGCCAGCACCACACGCAAATACGGCGGCACCGGTTTAGGCTTAGCTATTTGCCAGCGCTTATGTGAATTAATGGGCGGCAAGATTATGGCCTCGAGCCAAATTGATGAAGGATCAGACTTTACTTTTTATGCCCAACTCAGTAGCTGCGATGAAGCGCTCAAACCCCTGCCCTGGTTAGATCTGACCAAACACCATATTTTAGTGGTTGATAACTGCGCCCCGCAAAGAGAACAAACTATTTCTATGCTGCAAAGCTGGCAGGCAAATACCTATGAAGCCGACAGCAGCGAAGCCGCTTTAGCATTATTAAATGCCCCGTGCGGCATTGATATTTTAATCATTAATATGCAATTACCAGACTCGACCGGAACACAATTAGCACTCAAAATAGCCCAAATACCGGGCTACCAGCAACAGCATCGCATACTACTTACCAGCCAAGGCCAAGGCGGCGATGATAACGAATTTATCGATTTTGGCTTTCATGCCAGTATCACAAAACCGCTATTGCCCTCGAGCTTATTTAATACTTTAATGCGCTTACTCAGCGGTAACAATGCCGGCAATGGGTTTATTTCTAACATCCCAGAGGCGCTCCCATTCAAACCCGAACGCTTAACATATCAAACATGCCGTGTTTTATTAGTTGAAGATAACCCGATTAACCAAGAGGTCGCCCAGGGTTTATTACAAGATCTGGGCCTGACCGTATCACTAGCAAACAATGGCAACGAAGCCATTAGGGCTTTAAGTTCATCACCGGCCAACGTGCCACCTTTTAAGGCTGTTTTAATGGACTGTCAAATGCCGGTAATGGACGGTTATGAAGCCACCCGACAAATTCGCGCGAAAGCCGCCGGCCAAAAATATATGCATATTCCTATTATTGCCATGACCGCCAATGCAATGACAGGCGACAAAGAAAAGTGCCTAGCAGCCGGTATGAATGATTACGTGAGTAAACCTATCGACCCAGACATACTAGAAAAAGCACTACGCGCAAATATAACGTTAGAGGCACCGCAAGAAACACCTTTAAGCCCATCGCAAGAGGCACATTTAGATACTCAGCAAGAGACAGCGGTAAACACTTCGAAAGACACAAGCCTAAAAACAGCGCAAAGCCCTGCCGCATCAGATACCCGTAGCGTAGCCATTGACCCCGATATTTGGGACAAAGCCGGTGTATTAAAGCGGGTTAAATATAAAAACCACCGCCTGACCCAACTTATTGAGATGTTTATAGAAGATATCCCCCCTAAAGTGACTCAAATTAAGCTCGATCTGCAACAGCAAAAATACGCTCAAGCAAAAGCCGAAGTGCACAGTGTTAAAGGGGTTTGCGCTAATTTAGGGGGTGTCGCATTACAGCGCCAGTGTATTGTGATAGAAGATTTACTCGCCGATGACCCACAAAAAAACGCGCAACAACTGCGCAGCCAAGCGCAAAAGCTCAGTGAGTCTTTAGAGGAGTTTGTCGAGGCGCTTAACCATGCTTAAGCGCTGGCACACGCTACTGCTTAGGGGTAATATCTAATAAAATACTTTGTACTTTGTACCTTTTATCGATGGCGCCTTGCATTGTTAAAATGGCATTTTTATCCAACTTAGGGCCGACATACACGCGGTAACGAACGCCTTTGCTCGTTTTGACCTTGCGCGAATAAGCGGTATAACCATCGGCAATTAATGTATCGCGAAAATGCTCCGCCTTTTTACTATCAACGTAACTAATCACCTGTAGCAACCAACCTTTAGGCACACCATGCGCGTTGAGTGATGGTGGCTCGGGAGTAGCTAATTCAGGTTTAGTCTCATCAGGAATAAACATTTGCTCAGGTAGAGGCGCTGGCGACTCGACAACCGGAGGCTCAGCCACAATGATAGGCTCGATGGTAATGACCGGCATAGGCGGTATTTGAGTGACCGTATCGACGGGCGTCAGCGTTTGACGATCAAATAAAGCGGGGATAAAAATTATCGCAATTGCCAATAAAACAATGGCGCCAATAAGCCGCTGTTTTAAACCATCATCCATCATTGCCGCCATTCACGTGCCTATATTTATTCATATTAAAACCACTGTAAGCACCAACATGCGCCCTATACTATTATTGCCCCTAAGCATAATGCTCTAGTGCCGCAGTAACAGTAAAAAATGAGCCAAAGACTAATAAACATTCACTCGTGGTATCGCTCGATTGCCATTGCGCTACCGAGTGCTCAACCGACTCCACGCAGGTGATTGCCTCTGCAGGTACACCTAGCGTCACTAAAACACTCGCAATATCAACGGCTTTTGCCGCCCGTGTATTACCGGCTAAATCGGCGCAGTACCAATGACTCACCTGAGCGAGTAAAGGCGCTAAAACCTGAGCAATATCTTTATCAGCCATCATTGCTACTGTCGCCGGCAACTTTGCGTATTGTTGACGCTTAAGCTCATCAGCAAGCAACTGCGCTGACGCGGGATTGTGAGCAACATCTAACAATAAGCGCCCCTTAGGCAAAGCTAGCAGCTGCATACGGCCGGTTAAAGTGGCTTGCGCCAAAACACCAACAGGCTGTTGCGGCAAACACGCCTCTAACAAGCACACCTCAATGGCCGCTGCCACACTCGCTTTTGGTAAAGTCACCTGACTCACATTGAGTGATTGACCTTGGCTGGTCATTAAATGCTGCTGGCTTTGGCCATTAACATTAAGACTCTCAAGCCTGTAGTCGTGCCCCAGCCATAAACTACGGCAATTTAGTGCAGCGGCATGCTCCACCACGCTGCGCGGGGGATCAGGCTCTGCACACACAAACGCAATACCTGGTCGGCAAATACCGACCTTTTCACGGCCAATTTGCTCGCGTGTATTACCCAACCACGCTTCATGGTCAATCGCAATAGAGGTTAATACCGCTACATCCGGTGCAATAATATTCACCGCATCCAAACGTCCACCTAAGCCTATTTCCATTAACCAATAATCGAGTGGCTCACGATAAAAAATATCCATCGCCGCTAGCGTACCAAACTCAAAATACGTTAACGAAATATCGCCTCTCGCATGATCGATACGAGCAAAAGCCTCGCATAGCTGCGCATCGCTCACTGGCTGGCCGGCCAAACGTATGCGCTCGTTGTAATGCAAAAAATGTGGCGAGGTATAAGCGCCAAAGGTTTTACCGCTGGCCGCCAGTAAAGCCTCTAAGGCAGCAACACAGCTGCCTTTCCCGTTAGTGCCTGCAATCGTAATAATGCGGGCGCTCGGGGTGAGCACACCAAGGCGCTCGGCAACTGTTTTAACTCGCTCCAAACCTAAATCAATCGCATTAGGGTGGTTCGACTCTTGCCAAGTTAACCACTCGGCTAGGGTATGGCAGCGCGCAACCATTAGGCGGCGGGCTGCTCTAGCTCAACCGGGTCATACTCTACAGAGTCATGGCCTGTCATTTTCGACAGCAAACGCGCTAAGGTATCGCGCATATCTTTGCGCTCAATGATCATATCAATCGCGCCGTGCTCTAATAAAAACTCAGCCCGCTGAAAGCCTTTAGGCAGTTTTTGGCGAATGGTTTGCTCAATAATATTTGGGCCGGCAAAGCCTGCACGCGAACCAGGCTCAGCGGCATTAATATCACCTAACAGCGCCAAACTGGCAGAAACACCGCCATACACAGGGTCAGTCATCACAGAAATGTACGGCAAACCTTTTTGTTTCATGCGCTCAATAACCGCACTGGTTTTGGCCATTTGCATTAATGAGATCAACGCCTCTTGCATGCGCGCGCCACCGGTCGCCGAAAAGCACACCAAAGGAATGCCTTCTTTTAAAGCGCGGTTGGCTGCACGGGTAAAGCGTTCACCTACGGCATAGCCCATCGAGCCGCCCATAAACTTAAACTCAAAAGCCACCGCCACAACAGGCATCCCTTTAAGCTCGCCCCTCATTACAACCAGAGCGTCTTTTTCGCCTGTATCTTTTTGAGCCGCCGACAAGCGATCTTTATATTTTTTAATATCTTTAAATTTTAAACGATCAATAGGTTCTACCTCTTGGGTGAACTCTTCGCGAGCCCCTTCATCCAAAAAAGTATCTAACCGTAAACGTGCCGTTAAGCGCATGTAATGGTCGCACTTTGGGCAGACCTTTAAGTTTTTATCGAGCTCTGGACCATAGAGCACCGAACTACATTTTGGACAATTAATCCATAAACCTTCAGGCACACTACTTGCGTTTTTGCGTCCTTCAGAGCGAACAACCTTAGGAACAATTTTGTCGAACCAACTCATGCTTTTTTGCCTCTGCCCATCACAAGGGGCTTAAACTCATTATCTATTGAATAATTACTGAATCACTTTTTATTTTAACACACTGTATTGTATGGCATTTTACGTCATGACCCTTAATGTCACTACCTTTAATCACATCACAATACAAAGCTGCACAGTAACACTAAACTTTATGCGTCTAAACCTTATGCATCTAAGCCGTCGCGTATTTCTGCCACGCACTCGCCTACACGCTTTGTAATAGCGGCCGTATCACCTTCGGCCATCAGCGAAACCAAAACACTGCCGACAACAGCGCCATCCGCATTATGACTGGCAGCCTTAGCGCTGGCGCCATCTTTAATTCCAAACCCTACCATCACAGGCAAATTGGTTGTTGCCCGGATGGCATCAACTTTTTCGGTCACCGAATCAACATCGATGTTGGCCGCGCCTGTCACACCTTTAAGCGACACGTAATAAATAAAACCAGAGGCATTAGCGGTAACATGAGCAATGCGCGCCAAAGAAGTCGTTGGCGCAACCAAAAAGATATTGTGAATATTAGCCGCTTGCAGCTCTTTATCTAAGTCGGCCGACTCTTCTGGCGGTAAATCAACTGTGAGCAAACCGTCAACACCGGCCGCACCGGCTTGCTTAGCAAATTCCGCGTAACCCATACGCACAACAGGGTTTGCGTAACCCATTAACACAATAGGTGTATGCTGGTTGGTTTGCCTAAACTGCGCCACCAATGCCATAGTGCCCTTAAGGCTAATGCCATGCACTAACGCACGCTCATGGGCGCGCTGAATAGTTGGGCCCTCTGCCATAGGGTCAGAAAAAGGCACGCCTACCTCAATAATATCGGCGCCGTTTTCAACCATGGCGTGCATCGCTGGCAATGTTACCTCTGGTGAGGGGTCGCCGTTGACAAGGTAGGTAACGAGGGCTTTGCGGTTTTCACTTTTTAAGCGTGCGAGCGTTGCTGTTATACGATTCATACTAAACCTTAATGCCGTCAATTTCGGCTACAGTCAAAATATCTTTATCACCACGGCCCGATAAGTTCACAATAATAATATCGTCTTTATCCATTTCTAGTGCTAGCTTTTCGGCATAGGCAATGGCATGACTTGACTCAAGCGCAGGCATAATGCCCTCTACGCGCGTTAAGCTGCGGAAACCAGCCATCGCCTCATCATCATTAATAGCCGCGTATTGTACACGGCCAATGTCTTTTAACCACGCGTGCTCAGGGCCAACACCGGGGTAATCTAAGCCGGCCGACACTGAGTGAGTTTCAATAATTTGGCCGTTTTCATCTTCCATTAAGTAAGTGCGATTACCATGCAATATACCCGGTATACCCTCGGTGAGCGGTGCAGCATGGCGGCCTGTTTCTACGCCATCACCACCGGCTTCTACGCCGTACATTTTCACATTTTTATCGCTTAAAAACGGGTGAAACAAACCAATAGCATTAGAGCCTCCGCCCACGCACGCCACCAAGGCATCCGGTAAGCGGCCAGTTTGCGCTAGGCACTGGCTGCGCGCTTCGCGGCCAATAATACTTTGAAAATCACGCACAAGCTTAGGGTAAGGATGCGGGCCGGCAACTGTGCCAATAATGTAAAAGGTATTATCCACATTGGTCACCCAATCACGCATCGCTTCGTTCATCGCGTCTTTGAGCGTTTTAGAACCCGATTCCACGGGCACCACCGTCGCGCCTAGCAGCTTCATACGGTAAACATTTAGCGCTTGGCGCTTAACGTCTTCTGCGCCCATATACACCACGCATTCTAAGCCTAGGCGCGCTGCAACGGTCGCAGTCGCCACACCGTGCTGGCCGGCGCCTGTCTCGGCAATTACGCGCTTCTTACCCGAGTGCTTAGCGAGTAAGGCTTGCCCAATAGTATTATTGACTTTGTGCGCGCCGGTATGATTTAAGTCTTCGCGCTTTAAATATAATTGTGCGCCACCTATTTTTTGAGTCCATCGCTCGGCAAAATACAGCGGCGAAGGGCGACCCACATAATGCGCCATGTCGTGATCAAACTCTTTACGAAAACCTTCGGTATTTTTAAGGCTCTCGTACATCTCACTCAACTCATCCAATGCATGAATTAGTGTTTCCGATACAAAGCGACCGCCAAATTGCCCAAAATGACCTTTGAGATCAGGCATGGCATTAAAGTCTATATCTTGATCTTTCGATTGCTCAGTTGTACTCACGGTATCCCTCAATCTGGTTTTATTCGCTCATAATTGTAACCATTCAGCTCAGCAGATAAACCTCACCTGATAAGGTGCTGATGGATTATTTTCTGGGCATTTAAGCACCGGGAGCGCTTATATAGCGCCCGCCCCAGCATGGATGCGTGGGGGGAGACTTTGCAGGAGCACAAAGTCCCAGATGGCTTGAGCGGCCCAGTCAATGATTCATTAGCGCCCAATTCCGGCACCTCTGAATAGCTACTCATAATTTAATACACCGGCAAGCTTTTATAGCTCCACGCTTAGCGTATTGATAATAAAGTCTTTTACTTTGGCCGCCGATTTAACACCCGCATTTTGCTCAACCCCACCACTCACATCTACAGCCCAAGGCTTGACTTGAGTCACCGCTTTGGCCACGTTACTTGGCGTTAAGCCACCAGCGAGTACGAGCGGCTTGTCAATATCGTGAGGGATGGCATTCCAATCAAATGTTTCACCGGTGCCGCCTGGCACACCCTTGCGGTATGCATCCAGCAAAATGCCTCGCGCACCCGTATAGCTGTTGGCCAAAGTCGCAATATCGACATCAGGCTTCATACGCAGTGCTTTGATGTATGGACGCCCTGCTTGCTCACAAAACTCAGGCGTCTCATCACCATGAAACTGCACAAGATTAATGGGCACCAGACTTAACACCCGAGCCAACTCAGCAGGCTCTGGGCTTACAAATAGCCCCACCACCGTTACAAAAGGCCCGGCGGCCAATGCTATATCACGCGCCAAAGCCAGATTATCTAAATGCCTAGGGCTTGGCGGATAAAACACCAAACCAATGGCATCCGCGCCGGCATCACTCGCTGCGCGAGCATCCTCAACCGAGGTAATGCCGCAAATTTTAATGCGTGTTCGCATTCACATCACACCTAATCACAGACACAATAAAAAATAACATCAGGTAGTGCACACAAACGCTACTGCGCTGCATATCAACAAATACACCACCACAAATACACTATCTTAAAAAAGAGCTCAATCTTACCAGAGATCCCTAAAATAAGGGAGATCACTCAGCAATCAAGCATACTCACTCGTTACGTTTCAGCCAACATGCACGCTTTTTACGCGCCATCGAACGCTTTTCGTACAACCCCGTAAAATAATGAAAAAAAAACAACATGGCGCTTGACTTAGCATGGGTAAATGAAGAGAATGTGCGCCCTCAGCGGGGCAGCAGCCTCGCTAGCAAAGATGGCTAGGTAGCTCAGTTGGTTAGAGCACAGCACTCATAATGCTGGGGTCGGGAGTTCAAGTCTCCCTCTAGCCACCAACTTTGCGCTTTTGACCAACCAACCGGTCACACTATGGCAACTCTGGTCCCTTCGCAATAGTTCGCTGTAAACTCCGCCAGGCCCGGAAGGGAGCAACGGTAGCAGTATAATTATGTGCCGAGGTGTGGCTAGAGTTGCCACCCAAAGCGCCCGCTCAAAAGACAGACCTGATAGAACCTATCACAATAGCAACCCTCTGAAACACTTCCCCCCAAAAAATACTTCGCCACACCTTAAAAATACTTCGCTATACCTTAAAAATACTTCGCTATACCTTAAAAATACTTCGCTATACCTTAAAAACACTTCGTTACGGCCTAAAAAATACTTTACCCCCCTTAAAAACGACCCACTCCAATCAAATTAAAATAACACCACACGCGTGTTTTTTTTCGTTACATAGAAGACCAAACCCTCTACCAAATCCAACAACCACTCAAACAAAAACACCTCAAGCGCCAAGGCGATTAAGGTGCTGACATACTTACTGGCGCGCGGTTACAGCTCGAAGCGATTTTCACGCAAATAAATTGTACCCCACAACATACCACCCGATGCCGCCAAGCCCATCCAAAACTGACCACTCAACAAGACATCTCGCAAATGCCACCAGCCTGGATCGTACATCATATTACCACCCCCATTAGGGCCAACATTCAATACATAGCTGCTAAATAAGCGCGCAAAGCCATTGCTACCAAATACGATAGACTCAACAACTATAACTCCCACCAAAGGCAAAGTGGCATGCAAAAATACAGCACTTTTAGCATACGCCGAAACCAATAAAAGCCATGCAACCAAAGGCAGCAACCATAACGCCGTCGCTAAAAGCGTACCCACATACTGCATCGCCGCGCCTATAATCGCCTGCTCGCGCAACACAAAACCAACAGCACCCTCATGGCTACTCAAAGCAGCGCCCAACAAAGCATAAAGCAGCAAAAACACACTAAACACTAGCGCCGCGCACCATGCAATAAAAGGGACAACCAAAGTAGCCATAATCACTTTAGTAAATACATTTTGCGCCTCGCTGACCGGCAGCGACTTCCAAAATAAAATACTATTATTTTTACGATCATCGTACAAACACGACAATAAATACATAAAAACAACAATCGCCATCAAATGATCAAATACAATAAAAGGGACACGAGAAACCCCATCAAACTCTTGTCCACCAAACCCCTGCCCATCCAGCGACAAAGGCAGTCCCTCACCTTCTTTTAGGCCCTCAACATCAGCATCACCACCCTCATCAATGATTTTAACGGTGTATTTAAACACTCTCGAATCTTGACCCTCTTCAGTTTGCTCATGGCCCGAAAAAGCATAGTCATACTGCGCAAGCTTCGCATAATGACTACCCACCACACCCCCTAAAATTAAGACCACCGCCAGCACCATCATCACAATAATAGGCACCTTAACAAAAGCCCCTTGATGCTCCCACATTTCACGCTTTATAGACGCAATATACTTTTGACTCATACTCATAATGCTACACCTCGACCAGACCCACCCAGACCAGACTCACCTCGACCCGCCTCATCCAAACCACTCGACATTTTAGCGACAAATAAATCTGCAACACTGGGCACGCTCACCTCACCAAATACCGCCAACTGCGCCGCCGAAACACCTTCAAAAATCAAACTCGCACCCCCTAAGCGCATTTGCTCATAAAGTGGCTTAAAGCCTGCCGCTCTAACAGCCTCTTTTGCAGCCGCGGTAACAACAAGCTCACAAAACTGCTCACCAATCGTATCGATAGGCGTATTTAAAACTAACTGACCGCGATCAATAAACATTAAGTCGGTCAAAATATTTTCAACCTCTTCAACTTGATGCGTTGTAATCACAATGGTTTTTTGTTCGTCAAAATAATCGGCCAGCAAACTACTGTAAAACTGCTTGCGATAAACAATATCCAGCCCCAGCGTCGGCTCATCGAGCACCAGCAACTGGCTGTCTATTGCCATAACTAGCGCCAAATGCAACTGCGTAATCATCCCCTTAGATAGCTGGCCAATTTTGCTATTGGGCTTAATGGTTGTTCTATTTAAAAACTGCTGCGCTTTTTCACGATTAAAGCGCGGGTGCACGCCACTCACGTACTCTACCGCTTGGCTCACCTTAAGCCAGCGCGGCAAAATTGCCGTATCAGCAATAAAGCTCACCTGCTCAATCAGGTCTGTACGCTGCGTTTTAGGATTTAAGCCCAACACCTCAAGCGCGCCATCAACAGCCGTTAAACCTAAAATACTTTTCAGTAACGTCGTTTTGCCCGCGCCATTAGGGCCAATTAAGCCTACGATTTTGCCGGCGCCCACTGTAAAGCTCACATTATCCAATGCTTTAAAATCGCCATAGCTTTTATTTAATGACTCGGCTTTTATTATCAGCTTTTCCATTATCATGATTTACTCCTGCTCACCGTTTGTTACTTGCGTACCCAAAGCTTGCAAATGCGTAATTAACTCATTGGTACTAATACCTAACTGACCAATACGCATAACCAACTGTGGTAATTCAATGGTTAAAAATTGTGTTTTTTCAGCGTGTAAAATCTTTTCCCTTGCCCCGGTTAATACAAACATACCCAAACCTCTTCGCTTCTCTACCAAGCCCTCATCAACCAAAGATTGATAAGCCTTAGAAACGGTTAAATGATTAATTTTGTATTCGCTAGATACTGTTCTGACCGAAGGTATCGACTCACCTTCAACCAAAGCCCCCTCCAAAATCAAACCTACCATCTTATCCCGCAACTGCCGGTAAATAGGCTGACTGTCATTCCACTGTTCTGGCATACATACTCTCGCTTTAATAATTTTTTTTCGCTGTATTTTTTATAACGGGCTCGGCACCTAGATATCGCACATCGCTAGGGCCTGCCGTTGCTGTTTTTACTTTGGCATCACCATAATAAGCCAGCTCAGCTGGGCCACTCAAAGAAGCATTTAGTGTTTGTACCACCCATACTTTAGCGTCACTAGGGCCAGACATATTAAGGTTTGCGCGCTGCAGCATTAATGTCGCCGCCAACAAGCTCGATGGGCCACTCATGTTGATATTCGCCTGCGCAGCATCACCCATTAATTCAACATTTGCTGGGCCCGACATTTGAAGATTTAAGACATCTAAGTTTACGCCCCCAAGTAATAACTCGCTGGGGCCCGAAGCATTTACACTCAAGTGCTCCACATGCGCCAAGTCGGGGATATTAACCACCGAAGGCCCAGATATATCGAGCTCAAACTTACGTGATTTTATGCCTGCAGCAACACCGACATGCACCACACCTGACACTGTGATTTTATGTAAATGCTTAAGAACTAAACGATAATGCGTCTTGTCGTGCAATCGACTGCTGTTATTACCCCACCACGACTTAGCTGTATTGTGAATACGTAACTCTCGCCCTTTCGCGTCAACCTTTATGCGCTCTAAGGCCTGCTTACTGGCCGTTATCTCTAACCGCTCCTTATCACCAAAAACCACCTCCATAGTACCGCGCACCCCAATAGATAACGCATCTACGTCACTAATAGCGTAAGTACGCTCAATTAGCCTCTCAGCGCCTGCGCCCTCTTGCGCTATGGCCGTTTGCGCACAAATCACCATAATCCAAGCCAACAAAACACCCACAACAACCGATAAATATTTCATAATTTTTTTACTCGCCTCTAAGAATGCCCAAAAATGTATTTCACTTCGCAGGCATGCATACATACCCAACCGGTGATATACATAACTATAACACCAAAATAAATATTGGCAATATAATTGATTAATTTAAAGACAAAAAAAACCCTCAACCACTAGGGCCGAGGGTTTTAAAAAATCGTAACTGTTCAGAGGTGCCGAGACTGGGCGCTAATGAATCATTGACTGGGCCGCTCAAGCCATCCATGGTCGCTATATAAGCGCTCCCGGCGCTTAAATGCCCGGAAAATAATCCATCAGCACCCTAAAAGTGAGGTTTATCAGCTAAGCTGAATAGTTACAAAAAACCTTCCTATAGTAAGTACAGGTTAATCAGGGGTCGCCCTCACCCACAAAACACCCACTTCGGCCTTCACCACTTCAACCTCGCAGCCTGCTACCAAAGGGGCTTCGCTTTTTAACCTCCACTCAATACCTGAGTAACGATGCTTTTGCCGGCCATCTTTATTTACATCAACCACCAAGACAAAGCGATAACCTTCAAAATCACTTTTGGTGCGTTTATCATCGGTATGGCTTTGCAAGCGCAGCAATGGTCGCCATAGCACACCCGCCAACACCGCCGTAAGCGTGCCGCTCACTAAAATAAGCACAGGCCAGCTCACCGGCATTACGCCCATCCAAGCCAATGCGCCAGTGAACACTAAAGCCAACCCCAAAAAAAACAATATAAACGTAGCAAACCCCAACACAACCACCTCAATAATCAGCAGCAAGATACCGCCAGTTATCATGAGCTGAGGAATGTAATCGGTAACGGCTTCCACTATTTACCTCCATTTAAGGCACTGATAATACTGCTTGCTTGCGCCACTATCGAAGAGGCCTCGGTGCTGCTATCAGGCAGCAATACCACACTAGACTCTTTGGCAATAGCGCGCTTTGCTTCAATGGCTTTGGTAGCCAAATCGAGCTGCACAGCCTTTTGCCCTTCGTCTGTCGCGGCAGCATCACCCACAACTTTAAGTGCCTGAGCTTGGGCATCGGCTACCGCTTTAATTGCTTCTGCTTCACCCTGCGCGGCAAACACCTGTTCTGTACGCTCGGCTTCGGCTGCCAGTACGCGCGATTGCTTTTCGCCTTCGGCGATATTAATAGCCGCTTGGCGCTCGCCCTCTGACTCTAAAATTTTAGCTCTACGCTCGCGCTCGGCTCGCATTTGTGATTCCATCGCATCCATAATAGAGGCCGGCGGTACAATATCTTTAATCTCATAACGCAATACGGCAACACCCCATGTTTCAGCCGCCTCGTTTATTGCCGAAACAATCTGCGCATTCAGCGCGTCACGGTCTTCAAAGGTTTTATCTAATTCAATTTTACCCAACTCTGAGCGCATCGTAGTTTGCGCCAACTGCGTTACAGCAAAAGTGTAATCCTCAACACCGTAGGTTGCCCTGTAAGGGTCCAGCACCCGAAAATACAACACCCCATCAACCGTCAATGAAATATTGTCTTTGGTAATCGCCGCCTGACTCGGAATATCGTAAGCCTGCTCTTTTAACGAGCGATCGGCCGCCACTTTATCAACAAACGGTAGAATAAAATTAAGCCCTGCCTCTTTCGTTGACTGATACTTACCAAAACGCTCAATCACATAGGCCCTATTTTGCGGCACAAACTTGATCGACATTTTTAGTACAACAATAATCAAAACAAAAAACGCAAACTGAAATGTCAGCGCATACTCCAGTAATATATTCATATCTATCCCTCAGATTAATAATAAGTAGCGTACAAGCCGAAAAGCTCATCAACACCACCTTACATTATTACATGTAAATATATTGAGCAAGTTTTTTGTAACTATTCAGAGGTGCGGAAATCGGGCGCTAATGAATCATTTGCTGGGCCGCTCAAGCCATCCATGGTCACTATATAAGCGCTCCCGGCGCTTAAATGCCCAGAAAATAACCCATCAGCACCCTGTTAAGAGGGGGGGGGTTGTTCGGCTGAATAGTTACGTTTTTTTATCCTTAACACCACCCTCAACACCCTTTAAGCCAACCGCAAAAGCCGTCGACAAGCCAAATAGCAGGCAAAAAAAACCCCAGCAATGCTGGGGTTTTGGGTGCTTTAGCGCTATTACACTTATTTTATAATAAGGTTTAGGCGCTAAGCAGCAAAGACACTAATAGAATACAACTCAAAGAGCCGATTATTAGCTAGCGCGACGACCTGCGAAACGCTTCTTGAACTTATCGATACGGCCACCGGTATCAGCAGATTTTTGCTTACCGGTATAAAAAGGATGACACTCAGAACAAACGTCTAACGTAATTTCTTTAGCCATTGTTGAGCGAGTATCGATTACGTTGCCACAACTACAAGTTGCGACCATTACGCCGTATTTAGGTTGAATATCTGCTTGCATGGTATTGCCTCGGTTATATTATGTGCCGCCACTTGATCTTAAAATTGCATTATTCTATCTAATGCATAAAGCCAAGTACCGCACAATTAGTGAAAGGGGCTTAAAATCGAGCGCGAATATTAGCAGAACGCTCACCCTAAGCAAAGTCTTTAAATTCAACTAGGACCTAAAACCTTGATAATACCCGATCAACCCCTAGTTTTGACCTTAGCATTACCCACGCCGCTGTATCGCCACTTTGAATACTTAGCACCGGCTAACCTCAGTATTGACGGGCGCAAAGCACTGCGCCCTGGCGTGCGCTTAGAGGTTCCATTTGGCAAACAAACCTTGGTGGGCATCTTACTGAGCATCAGCAATCACTCGACCTACCCTATTCACAAGCTCAAGCCTGCCAACAAAGTACTCGATAACGCCCCCATCATTACCGGCGATGTACTCGCCCTATGCCAATTTGCCGCCGACTACTATCAGCATCCACTCGGTGAGGTAATGATGAGTGCGCTGCCGCAAAAACTACGCGCAAGCGACGGCATATTGCCGCAAACCACCTACTGGCAGCTCACCACCAAAGGCAAGGGGCTAAATGCCAGCAATTTCAAGCGCAGCCCCAAACAGCAAAGCGCTTGGCAAGCGCTGTTAGCGCAGTCACCTATTACCGAACCTGCGCTTGGTGCCTTAAATATTGATAAACCTGCGCTTAGGCAATTGCATAAAAAGGACCTTGCCGAGAGCTTCCAACAAACTAACCCTGCCGCAGCTAATACGCCATCAACACACGCCATTCTTAAAGAGCCCCCCCGTACACTTAATACCGAGCAGCAGGCCGCCTTTAATGCGCTCACATTTGATGCCTTTGAATGCAATTTACTCGAGGGCATTACCGGCAGTGGCAAAACAGAAGTTTATCTACACGCGATTGAGCATGTATTACAAGCCGGCCAACAAGCCTTAGTGCTGGTCCCCGAGATAGGCCTAACACCGCAAACGGTCGCACGCTTTGCCGCACGCTTTGCCGTGCCCATTACCCAGCTGCATTCAAGCGTCGCCAAGGGTGCTCGGCTCGAAAACTGGCACGCGGCACAAACAGGCCAAGCCCGCATTATTATTGGTACACGGCTCGCAGTATTTGCACCGGCGCCGCATTTAGGCATTATTATTGTTGATGAAGAGCACGACGCCTCTTTTAAGCAACAAGAGGGCTTGCGCTATAACGCACGCGACCTGGCCATTGTACGCGCAAAGCACAACAACATCCCTTTACTCATAGGCTCTGCTACGCCGTCACTCGAATCACTGTATAACGCACTGAATGGTCGCTATCAGCATCTGCGTATCACCGAACGTGCAGGTAGCGCCAGCGCACCCACCGTGCAGCGCATTGATATGCGCAAACAAACCCAACATTGCGGCATTGCTCAGGCCAGCCTCGATGCCATTGGCGCCACCGTTGAGCGCGGTGAGCAAGCGCTTGTATTTATCAACCGCCGAGGTTTTGCCCCCTCGTATATTTGCCAAAGTTGCGGCTGGTCTGCGGCGTGTAAGTTTTGCGATGCCCGCATGACACTGCACAGCAAGCCACGCAAATTACACTGCCATCATTGCGGCAATCAAAGCCATACACCCAGCCAGTGCCCCAGCTGCTACAACCCCGCACTCACAGCGCTAGGCCAAGGCACAGAGCGCGCCGAAGATATGCTACAAACGAGCTTCAGCCAACACGAGGTGATTCGTGTAGACCAAGACTCTATGCAGCGCAAAAATGCCATGGCAGAGCTCACCACCCAACTTAATGAGGGCAAGCCGTGCTTATTGGTTGGCACTCAAATGCTCGCCAAAGGCCATCACTTCCCGAATGTGACACTGGTTGTGATTGTCGATACCGATCAAGGTTTAATGAGCGGAGACTTTCGCGGTATTGAGCGCATGGGGCAATTAATTGTGCAAGTGGCAGGCCGTGCAGGGCGCGAAGAAAAGCCCGGCACAGTACTAATACAAAGCTACCGCCCAGAGCACCCAATGCTCGAACAACTCGTCACCGAGGGCTATCACAACTTCGCCCAGAGCTTGCTAGCACAGCGCAAGCAAAGCCTCATGCCGCCCTTTAGCTTTATGGCGCTATTGCGTGCAGAGGCAAAACACCCTGACAGCGCGCGCAGCCTACTCACACACGCGGCACAACTCGCACGCGACATTATGCCGCCGAGCGATAACTGCAGCTATTTAGGCCCTATTCCAGCCTTTATGGAGCGACGCAATGATCGCTTTCGTTTTCAATTGCAACTGCAATTTAGTAATCGTCAGGCGCGCAGCCAGCTATTAAAAACATTAATATTAGAGGTCGATAAACTCCCCCTGAGCAAGCGTGTGCGCTGGTCTATTGATGTTGACCCACAAGATATGGGTTAATCAAAAAAATGTCGTAACTAGGGAGAATTTTAGGCAAAAAAAATCCCACTAAAGCGTGGGATTTTTAAACAGCTAATCGCTAAAAAGCTTATTCACCAGCGTTTTCGGCAGGTGCTTCTTCTTTAGGCGCTGGCGCAGGTAAGGTTTCTTTAATAGAAAGCTTAATGCGGCCACGGTTATCAACATCTAAACACTTAACTTTGACCATTTGGCCTTCTTCTAAGTAATCAGATACCGCGTTAACGCGCTCGTGGGCAATTTGCGAAATGTGCACAAGGCCATCTTTACCCGGTAAAAAGTTAATAAACGCACCAAAGTCTACAATGCGTACAACTTTACCTTCGTAAGTCGCGCCAATTTCAGCTTCTGCTGTAATTGCTTCAATGCGCTCGATAGCAGCTTTTAAACCTTCGCCGTCAGAGGCATAGATTTTAACCGTGCCGTCGTCTTCGATATCGATGCTTGCACCGGTTTCTTCGGTTAGCGCACGAATGGTTGCGCCGCCTTTACCGATGATGTCGCGAATCTTGTCAGAATCAACTTTCATGGTGTGATATTGCGGCGCAGAATCAGAAAGATCCTTGCGTGGCGCTGCAATAACCTTGTTCATCTCAGCAAGAATATGTAAACGCGCACTTAATGCTTGCTCAAGCGCGATATCCATAATTTCTTCGGTGATACCTTCGATTTTGATATCCATTTGTAACGCAGTAATACCATCGGCAGTACCAGCTACTTTGAAATCCATATCGCCAAGGTGATCTTCATCGCCCAAAATATCAGTAAGAACAGCGAACTTGTCGCCCTCTTTGATCAAGCCCATCGCAATACCGGCAACAGGTGCTTTAAGAGGTACACCCGCATCCATTAATGCCAAGCTAGCACCACACACAGACGCCATCGAGCTAGAACCATTCGATTCTGTAATTTCACTGACCACACGAATAGTGTAAGGAAAGTCATCAGCAGAGGGCAACATAGCTGCCACACCGCGACGCGCTAAACGACCATGGCCAATTTCACGACGGCCAGTGGCGCCCATACGGCCACATTCACCGACAGAATAAGGAGGGAAGTTGTAATGCAACATAAAGTTGTCTTTACGCTCGCCGTGCAAAGCATCGATGGTTTGCGCATCGCGTGCAGAACCTAAGGTTGAAACAACCAAGGCCTGAGTTTCACCACGGGTAAATAGTGCTGAACCATGTGCAGTTGGCAATACGCCCACTTCAACTTGCAAACCGCGTACGGTTTTGTTGTCGCGACCATCAATACGTGGCTTGCCTTCAACCACAGCATTGCGCACGGTGGCTTTCTCTAATTTAGCAAATAAGCCACTCACTGCGTCTGCATCAATATCGCCGTCTTCTAAGGCTAATTCACTGACCGCTTGGCTACGCAATTCACCTAAGCGAGTATAGCGCTCAGCTTTGTCGGTAATTTGGTAAGCCGCTGATACAGGCTCGGCAAAAGCGTCTTGAATTTTAGTGAAAAGTGCCGTGTTAATTTCTTCGGCGGCCCATTCCCAACGCGGTTTGCCCGCATCTTTAACGAGCTCATTAACAGCGCTTACAATAGCTTGCATTTCTTGGTGAGCATAAAGTACGGCACCTAACATGATATCTTCTGGAAGCTCATTCGCTTCAGATTCCACCATAAGCACAGCATCTTGAGTCCCAGCAACAACCATATCCAACTCAGATTCAGCCAAAGCCGAATAAGTAGGGTTGAGCGAGTAACCGCCATCTTGGGTGTAAGCTACACGCGCCGCACCAATAGGGCCTTTAAACGGAATGCCTGAGATTGATAAGGCTGCCGATACACCAATCATGGCGCAAATATCGGGGTCTACATTTTTTTCAGCCGAAATAACGGTACAAATAACCTGCACTTCATTTAAGAAGCCTTTAGGAAATAATGGACGGATAGGACGGTCAATCAAGCGTGAGGTTAATGTCTCTTTTTCGCTTGGACGTGCTTCACGTTTAAAAAAGCCACCCGGGATCTTACCCGCTGCGTAGGCTTTTTCTTGATAATGGACAGATAACGGGAAGAAGTCTTGGCCCGCTTTTGCTGTTTTAGCACCTACAACAGTACATAAAACGCGTGTTTCGCCAATGCTTGCTAATACGGCACCGGTAGCCTGACGTGCAATACGGCCAGTTTCTAATGTTACGGTGCTGTCACCGTATTGGAATTGCTTAATTACAGGATTCACTTTTTTATCCTTTATTTATTCGTATCAAACGGTTTTTGTATGGCCATTTTTATGGTCGTTGACAGCCTAATGTACCGCACGACCTGACCCTATTAGCCCTACGGCATGACCAGCTTTGGCCGGCCGGGCCGAGCTGACTACAATAAAAACGTACTCTAACTAAAAACGTACTTTGGTAAAAATGCGCTTAAGCCTAAACCCAATATCACAGCTCAGTATTAAAACCAGTATCTAAACACTGGCCGTAAAACCCAGCACCAAAGGCTCAGGCTTATGTGTTAACAATTTAGGTTAGCGACAAAACGCTAGCATGCTCATCGATACTGCACGCTTGCTTTATAACGTCCTTTACGCTTCTTTTCACTCAATATCTGAGCGATTTGACGTGTTAATACCTTGATTTACGCGCTACAAGCTGCGTTTAACTCATCAAAGTATTACGGCACCACCTAAGTTATCTCAATAAATTACAGCAAAACAACCCATCAATAGACAAAAAAGTGCCCGCAATGCGGGCACTTTTAATGGCTGCTAACCTAGCGACGTAGACCAAGTTTCTTGATCAATGCTGAGTAGCGGCTGGCATCTTTAGACTTCAAATAATCCAACAATTTACGACGTTGGTTTACCATGCGGATCAAACCACGACGTGAATGGTGATCTTGCTTGTTGTCAGCAAAGTGACCTTGAAGCTTATTGATGTTTACTGTTAGAAGAGCCACTTGTACTTCTGGTGAACCAGTATCACCTTCGGCTTGTTGGTGTTCTTTAACGATTGCTGCTTTTTCTTGAGCACTGAGTGCCATAGTCATTTCCTCTTAATTTAAAGTAGAATATGCACCTGTTAACTTAACAAAGCCAACAGGAAATACGCGGCCTGACCGTGCATATCGACAGTCAGGTCGGTTTGTTAGCGTAACTCACACACCGCATAACGGCAGTTTAAGGCCACTAACAAAAACGCGACGACCCCTTAAATGACAGGGCTCAATCAAAACAGAAGCTTAGTACAGTGCTCGCAATAAGCCATCACTAAACAGTTAGCACAACACAAACACTGTGCCGGCTAATAAACCACTAAACGCTTGGGCGCTAAACGCGCGTCATCGGTAACTTCTGCAACGCCTAAAAATTGGCCATTTTCATGGCGAACACGCACTTTATCACCTTGCTCAGCGACTTGATAGACCTTGTTATCCATCACCGCTTGACCCATACAAAAGTAGTGCGCTGTATTGGCGTCAATAGTTGTTTCGGGGATATCGGCAATAGTGGCATCTACTGGTGCCAATAGCTCATCTAACAGCTCAGGACCGCCGCCTTCACGCTTGGCCTCTAAGGCTTCAATCGTGATCATATCGGCTTCTACGAAGGGGCCCGCTTGACTGCGGTGCAATGCACTCACATGCCCACCAACACCGAGCTTTTCACCAATATCTTGTGCAAGGCTTCTAATGTAAGTGCCTTTACTGCACTTAACATTCACATCGACCTCGGCAATCTCACCCAAACGCACAGCCAATACATCAATGCTATAAATTGTGATGTTACGCGCTTTGCGCTCGACCTCGATACCTTCGCGCGCCAGCTTATAAAGCGGCTGACCCTGATATTTTAACGCAGAAACCATCGGTGGCACTTGTGCAATCGGGCCAACAAAAGCCGCCACCGCATCACGTATAGCCAGCTCGGTTAAGACGCTGGCATCGCGCACTTCAAGCGTTTCGCCTTCAGAGTCCAGCGTCGAGGTATTAACACCTAGCTTAAAGGTGCTCAGGTAGGCTTTATCGGCATCGAGAAGGTGCTGTGAAAATTTAGTCGCCTCACCAAAGCACAAGGGTAAAACACCTGTAGCCAATGGATCGAGTGCGCCTGTATGGCCCGCACGGTTAGCATCAAATTGGTAGCGCGCGCGCTGTAATGCTTGGTTTGATGTTAAGCCTTGCGGTTTATATAAAACTAAAACGCCGTGCACTGCACGGCCATTTTTACGTCGACGTCCCAAAGTTATTGCTCTCTCGGGCTTGAGTCATCAGGCTCAGTCGACTCATCATCTGCCTGATTAGCTTTATCGGCGGCAACAGCCTTATCAATAAGCCCGCTGAGTATGCCACCTTGGTGCGCTGTTTTATCGTAATAAAACATCAACTTAGGCGTAGAGCGCATAGTGAGCTCTTTGCTGATTAAGCTGCGCAAAAAGCCAGCCGCTTTGTTTAAAACCGCTGCGGCTTCTTGGCACTCTTCTTTTGTGGCACCAACAACAGTGATATACACTTTTGCGATGGACAGGTCGCGTGCGACATCCACATCGTTGACATTTACCATGCCAACGCGTGGGTCGCGTATTTCGGCTGCGATCATCTGCGACAGCAAGCGCTGTACAGCATCGGCAACACGGTCAGAGCGAGTAAATTCTCTTGCCATATAAAAAAGCGGGCGCGCTTAAAGCTCGCGCGCCACCTCCTTCACATCAAAGACTTCAATCTGATCTCCGACTTTAACGTCGTAGTTTTTAACACCAATACCACACTCGGTACCGTTGCGCACTTCGTTAACGTCATCTTTAAAGCGACGAAGTGATTCTAACTCGCCCTCAAAAATAACCACGTTGTCGCGCAATACACGAATAGGCTTATTACGGTGTACTGTACCTTCGGTCACCATACAGCCAGCCACTTGGCCAAACTTAGGTGAGCGGAAGACTTCGCGAACATCAGCAATGCCCACAATTTCTTCAACACGCTCAGGCGATAACATACCGCTAAGCGCAGACTTAACCTCGTCAATCAATTGGTAAATAATGCTGTAGTAACGCAACTCGATAGACTCGCGCTCAGCAAGTCTACGACCACTGGCATCAGCACGTACGTTAAAGCCAATAACAATCGCACCCGATGTTAACGCAAGGTTGATATCGTTTTCGGTAATACCGCCAACGCCATCGCCCACAATGTTAACTTGGACTTCATCATTACCCATATCCAACAAGGCCGCCGAAATAGCTTCTAACGAACCACGTACATCGGTTTTGAGTACAACCGGCAAGATTTTCTTCTCGCCGTTGTCAGCCATACCGGCAAACATGTTTTCGAGTTTAGCCGCTTGTTGGCGCGCCAAACGCTCTTGACGTTCTTTTTCGGTACGGAACTCAGCCACTTCACGCGCTTTACGCTCGTCAGGCACCACACCAAACTCATCGCCAGCTTGTGGTACAGAGTCTAAACCTAAAATCTCAACCGGTGTAGAAGGACCAGCTTCTTTCACCACTTGTCCACGTTCGTCGCTCATGGCGCGTACGCGGCCAAAGCTTTGGCCAGCCAGCAATACATCGCCGGTACGTAAAGTACCGCTTTGCACTAACATGGTCGCTACCACACCACGGCCTTTTTCCATACGCGATTCAATCACAACACCACGTGCCGGTACGCCAATTTCAGCTTTAAGCTCAAGCATTTCTGACTGTAAAGCAACCGCTTCAAGTAGCTGATCAACGCCTTCACCGGTCAATGCAGAAACTTGGATAAACTGCGTATCGCCACCCCAATCATCAGGGATAACATCTTTAGCAACTAGCTCATTCTTAACGCGATCAGGGTCAGCAGACTCTTTATCACACTTGTTAATGGCAACAACAATAGGCACGCCAGCCGCTTTCGCATGCTGAATCGCCTCTTCTGTTTGTGGCATTACACCATCGTCGGCCGCAACAACCAAAATCACAACATCGGTACACTGTGCGCCACGGGCACGCATAGAGGTAAACGCGGCATGGCCCGGTGTATCTAAAAAGGCAAGCTCGCCATGGCTCGTGGGTACACGGTAAGCACCAATGTGCTGCGTAATACCGCCAGCTTCGCCAGAGGCAACCTTCGCTTTACGGATGTAATCCAGTAATGATGTTTTACCGTGATCAACATGGCCCATAACCGTCACAATAGCCGAGCGCGTCACTTCATCACCCACACTGGCTTTCATAATTTCTTCTTGGAAGGCTTCTTCTACCGCGTCAGAGCTTACCAATACAGCGTTGTGACCCAACTCTTCAACAATCAACTGTGCCACTTCTTGTTCGATCGGCTGATTAACAGTCGCCATCACACCCATTTTCATGAGGTGTTTAACCACTTCGCCGCCCTTAACGTTCATGCTCTGAGCAAGCTCAGACACCGTGATCATCTCAGGGATTTTGATATCATGCACAGACTTACTCGCAGGCTTTTGGAAGCCATGTTTATTGGCGATTTTGATCGTTTTACGACGTTTGCCGCGTGACTTGCGACCTACATCTTCGTCGCCATTCACTTCATCCAAGTAGCTCAATACTGCCGAGCCTTTTTTAGGCAGTGGCGTATCGGTTTTCTTAATTGCGCGGCCGGCTTTTTTGTTGTGCTTTTTAACGGTTTCTTCTTCGACAGGCTCTTCAGGCTTAACTTTCTTTTTGCCGTGCTTGTGTTTTTCAGCTTCAACTTTAGCGGCTAACTCTTCAGGTGTTGCCACTTGTGCTTCCGGCTTTTTAGGCGCGGGCTTGGCAGCCTTTTTAATTTTATCAGCCGCTTTAAGTTTTTCGGCTTCTAGCTTTTCACGCTTGCGCACTTCTTCTAAGCGCTCTTCTTCTTCACGCGCTTTACGGCGAATCAAAGCGCGTTGACGCAAAATTTCTGCATCATCAACAAAGCTTGAACGAATAGGCTGGCGTTTTTTGACCGGCTTAGGCTTCTCTTCTACAGGCTTTTCCGCTTTTGGCTCAGCTATTTTTTCTGCGGCTTTAGGTGCCTCAACAACGGGTTCTGGTTTTTTCTCAGCTTTCACGGCAACAGGCTCTACTTTCGCTTTAACAACCTCCGCAACAGGCTCAACCTTAGCTTTAACAACCTCTACCACAGGTTCTACAACGGGTGTAGCGACCACTTCTGGCTCTGCTTTTGGTGCTTCAACTTCTGGGGTTTGCACTGCCACATCGGGTGTGGTTTTTTCTTCAACCTTAGGCGCTACAGGTTCTACAGCGCTGGGCGTCTCGCCTACATCAGCAGCTTCAACGGCGTCGGGCTGACCCTCGACCTCATCGCGCTTAACATAGGTGCGTTTTTTACGCACTTCAACATTGACGGTTTTACGGCTAGAGCCGCTACCGGTTTTTAATGTAGAAGTGGTTTTGCGTTTTAGCGTGATCTTCTTAGGCTCAGCAGCTTGCTCGCCACCGTGAATAGTTTTCAAGAACGCTAATAGTTTTTGTTTTTCATCATCCGACACTACATCATCGGCTGACTGTTGTGACAAACCTGCTTGCCCCATTTGCGTTAATAAACGCTCGACGGAGGTGCCAACAGACTTGGCGAGTTCACTTACGATTACTTCTGCCATTTTAATTCCTCAGTCGTTACTTATTCGGTTTCTTGGGCAAACCAGGGTTCGCGCGCTTTCATAATTAACGCGGCTGCGCGCTCTTCATCCATGCCGTCAATATCCATCAATTCATCAACAGATTGCTCGGCAAGGTCTTCCATACAGATCACACCGCGCTGCGCCATAGTAAAGGCCAGTGCACGATCAATACCTTCCATCGTTAACAAGTCTTCGGCTGGCTCGGTTTTATCGATTTCTTCTTCAGCGGCCAACTCTTTAGTTAGCAAGGCGTCTTTGGCGCGACTGCGTAGCTCTTCGGCAACATCTTGATCAAAGCCATCAATCGCCAAAAACTCTTCCATGGGTACGTAGGCAATTTCTTCTAAGGTGGTAAAGCCTTCTTCAACCAAAACCTCAGCAACCTCTTCATCAATGTCGAGAGCCTCCATAAAGGTTTCAACAACGCTGCCCGTCTCAGATTTTTGCTTTTCATTCCAGGCATCAACGCTCATCACGTTAATTTCCCAGCCGGTTAGCTCAGAGGCTAGGCGCACATTTTGGCCGCCGCGACCAATGGCTTGTGCCAGGCCTTCTTCTACAACAGCCACATCCATGCTGTTGGTATCTTCATCGATCACAATCGATTCGATCTCAGCCGGTGCCATACTGTTAATCACAAATTGCGCAGGGTTATCGTTCCATAAAATAATGTCGATGCGCTCGCTGGCCAATTCATTAGAAACCGCCTGCACACGCGAGCCACGCATACCGACACAAGCCCCTACCGGATCAATACGACCATCGTTAGTGTGAACGGCTATTTTGGCGCGCGAACCAGGGTCGCGAGCTGCACCGCGAAGCTCAATCACTTCTTCGGCAATCTCTGGCACTTCGATTTTAAACAGCTCAACCAGCATTTGCGGGCAAGAGCGGCTTAAAAACAGTTGCGGACCGCGTGTTTCAGAGCGAATTTCAAGCAAAATTGCACGTACCCGATCATTCATACGGAAGATCTCACGACCCACCAGTTGATCGCGTGGCAATAAGCCCTCTGCGTTATTGCCTAAGTCAACAATAATGTTATCGCGAGTGACTTTTTTTACCGAGCCCGAAATCAATTCGCCGACTTGGTCGCGATACTGATCTACAATTTGCGCGCGCTCAGCTTCACGGACCTTTTGCACAATAACCTGTTTTGCTGTTTGAGCAGCAATACGGCCAAATTCTGCATTATCAATAGCTTCTTTACAAATATCACCAACAACCAGTGAAGGGTCTTTTTCGTGCGCCTCTTCGGTGGTTAGCTGAGTGCCGAGCTCTGCCATTACGTCATCTGCCATAACTTCCCAGCTGCGCTCGGTCAGGTAATCGCCGGTTCTGCGGTCGATGGTCACGACAATATTTGATTCTTCGTCAAAACGTTTTTTAGCCGCCGATGCCAGTGCAAGCTCAATCGCTTGAAAGATCACTTCACGATCAACGCCTTTTTCGTGCGATACCGCATCTGCAACTAATAAAATTTCTTTATTCTTCATGGGTAGCCTCTAATTAATCCCTAAAACGTGGGGATAATATTTGCCTTATCAATTAATTCGAAAGGAAGGAGGAACTCTTCACTATCGACTTCCAATACCACTTCGTCCCCTTCCACACCCTTTAATAGACCTTTGAAGTTTCGGCGACCATCAAAAGCAATACGCAGTCGAATATTTGCTTTTAAACCAATACTCTCGACAAATTGCTCTAGCTTGAACAATGGGCGATCCATTCCAGGCGATGACACCTCTAGCGTATATTCGCTACTCACAGGGTCTTCTACATCCAACACACTGCTTGCTTGGCGGCTGACTTTTTCGCAGTCGTCCACGCCAATGCCGTCGGCTTTATCAATATAAATGCGCAACAATGCGCGGTGGTTGCCTTGGGGCAGGTACTCTAACCCCCACAACTCACACCCCAACGAGGCCACTACTGGGCCAAGCATGTCTTCTAAACGCTGCTGGATAGATGCCATAGATTTAACAGATACTCTCTAATATAAGTAAAAGAAACAAACAAAAAATGGGCCTATAGCCCATGAATTTATCGGGGCCTTATCAGTTAAAAAAGGGCCTCCAGATAACAAAAAACCCCATAAATGGGGCCTTTTAATACATACAAAGATGTTACGTCAAAAAAACAACATCATTCAATGCAAACAACAATCGGCGCAAATTATAGTGATCTCGCTACACGATAGCAAGACCACAACAACAATCACCAAATTTTAGGCATAAAAAAACCCAGAATAATCGTCAAAAAAACGCTTATTCTGGGTTTTCTTGAAGTTAACGATATATAAAACAATATCGATTCGACCAACAAGTAACATTGGCCAGGGTAACAAACCCTCTAGCGCCATTTGAAAAATAAGCACTAGCACTCAAGTGGTAGCGGGGGCTGGATTTGAACCAACGACCTTCGGGTTATGAGCCCGACGAGCTACCAGACTGCTCCACCCCGCACCTGAGACATCCGGTTAAGCGACTTATTTTCGCCGCTAGTGATTAACACTTCGCTTTGATCTTAGTGGCTACCCCTTCCGATGACGCGCATTCTAGAGAGGAAGCGCACCCCCGTCAACCTCTTTTTGCAATATTTTCTTAATATACTTCAATAACTTAGCAAACGTGCAAAATACATACTCAACGTTTACTTGGCACACAAAAAGAAGCCGTAGACGTGCACCGGCAAGGCCTAGCCCTTACAGTGCATTACGCAAGCCCAGCTCTCGCGGGTGTGGCCGCAAGTAAACTTGCTGCTTTATATAGTCGCTCGCGTAGTGATCTAGGTAATGCCCCAACAACTTCATAGGTACCGCCAATGGCACCTGATGCTTACGGTACTCTTCAATAGCCTCTACCAGCTCTTGGCGCAGCGGCCCCTTAACCTCATCATTCACATAACCCAGCAAATGATAAAGTACATTACTGTGCCCACGGTGATTGGGCGGCTTTTGCGTGCCCTGCATCAACGCGGTTTCGTATTCGGCCCACACCTCATCAATACTACCCACGCCTGCGCGCGCCACCAACTGCCCTAGCGTTTTATACAACGGTTGCCCATAAGACATAACAAAATACTTGAGCCTAGAGTGCAAAGCTACCAGCTTAGCCGCCGCTTTGCCCTCTTGCGCTAGCATGCGCAGCTTGTGATAAACAAATACACGGGCAATAAAGCTTTCTCTTAATACAGGGTCATTCAGCCGCCCCTCTTCTTCGACGGGCAAATTAGGGTTGGCCTTAACAATGGCGCTCGCAAATACCCCCGCGCGTTTTTTAGGGTGCACGCCCTTTTCGGTATACACCTTAGAGCTATACAACCCGCAGCTTGGCGAGTTTTTCATAAAAATAAAGCCACTAAGCGTATGCGCCATTGCCGCCTCTTTGGCGCTGTAGTCTTTGAGCGCATCGGTTACATCCAGATCACCGCCGTCGCTACCCACAATGCGCGGGTCATCAAAGTCACCCTGCATACGAATGGCTGGGCGCGGTATGCTCATACCAATAGCCACTTCGGGACACACCATTTTAAAATCAAAATAGTTTGCCAGCTCCTTCATACAAAAAACTGAGCGCTTATGGCCGCCGTTATAGCGCACCTCTTGCCCCATTAAACAAGCCGATATACCTACCGGTATTTGCAAACCCTTAAAATCATCCATTCGCTTTCCCATCAAAATTCTATGTATCGTATTATTTTAATACGTTAGCCACTTTTTTGTAGATGACTTATTAGCGCCCGATTTTAGTACCTTGTTGTGATCAGTACCTCTGATCAATACCTCTGAATAGTTACGCTGCAGTTTAGTGAGCCCCCTATATACAAGCAATTTTTAGAGTACATAATCGATAAACGCGCGCCGCACCAGCGCATTGGCATCCACTTCGGGATCAAGTTTTTGCGCCAATATCACGGCAATATCATTAAGGCTGCGCTCGCCATCAATTAAACCCACCAGCTGCTTAACCACAGGGTGATCGACTTTAGGCGCCGCCCACTCAGCAGGGATTGCCAAATGCGGCATAATCATCCACGCAGGGTATGTATTGCGCTCTACACTTGATGGCGACCAGGGTTTTAGAGCTGGTTTTGACGCTGGACTGGGCGCTGGACTGAGCGCTGGACTGGGCGCTGGACTGGGCGCTGGACTGGGCGCTGGACTGGGCGCGTCAGGCGCTCGGGCGGTAAAAGTCCACACCTGCTCTTGTCGGCAATTGGCTCTGGTAGGGCTTTGTAAATACGCGGTCATTTCGCATTGATCAGTCGTTATCTCAAAACCGGCCAATCCCAATAAAACCTTAATTTCGTCAGCACTGTAGCGCTCGCTAAAATGAATATCATCACCATAAAGTAATGGCCCACTATTTAACCAGCGCCCACCAGGCTTAAGATAACGACTGACCAATGCAGTTAAGTCATTGACGCTGCGACCATTAACATCCATAAACCAAGGCGTAATAATGGTATCAAAGGCATCAGCCTTAAAAGGCATTTGCCACGCATTAGCGCCAATAACACTCCAGCCGTCGAGTAATTCTTGATGATTTTGAGTGCTTGCGGGCGCCTTTAAACACCATGACTTTACCGTCTCAAAACCGACCTGCGGGTGCAAATTAAGCTCGGTGACCGGCCAAGGTAAAGCCAACGCCAATAACCTATGTGCGCAGCTCAGCAGTACAGGGTTAGCATCCACCGCGACAGTACACTCGGTATTTAGGCTGCAATGTATATCCCAACTAAGCCGCCCAGCACCAGCACCCAACACCAAAACACGACCAAGAGAAGCATCGGCAGGTAGCGCCTGCTGAATACGCCTGAATGCGGCAGCGTTTTCCGGCTCTGAAGATGGCGCCACTTGCTCATCACCCCATGCCCAATCACGCAACATTAAGTCAAAGTATTGCAACATATGGCTAGGATCACGGGTACTAAAATACTCCGACGCCTCCTCCTTTAGGCCAACGCTATTTAAGAGCTCAGCCATCGACACCATAATTTGATGATTGGCCTCATGAATGCTCGCACTACGCGCTTGTGACGCAGGCGACAAAACACTAAAGTCTAATCGCTCTTTTGCGGCCTCGAGGCTCCGCCTAAAATCATTCATTATTTTGGCGTAAAGGCTTTGCCAATAAGTCTTTTGCTCCAAACCCACAGCAAACCAGCAAGGCATTCCGGCCAAATCAAAATACTGCTGCCCACAGCGCTCGCATTGCTGCTGCGCAGGTATAAAACCCTCGGCTACGGTTGCCTGGCACTTAGGGCAAGCTAAGACATCAAGGGGAGGTAATCGCAATAATGACATAAAGAAGTTTTAGCACTTTAAAATAAATAAACAGTATGGCCTAAAATGCCCACATGCCAAAAACAAAAAAAGCTGCACCTTGTAAAAGGCTACAGCTTTATTGACCGGTACAGCATAAAACATGAATCAGCGCACCCTATAACACACGAGCAATAGGGCACCTTAGATAATCACTATTTACGTTAATATGCCAGTAAGCTTTTTATCGCCAAACGTCGGGATTTGATTATCCACACCTAAAGCCTCACCGATGGTATCGAGAATATTGGTATGCCGCCCACAAGATGCTAGCGAGCCACGCTGAATAGCACTGCCGCCACCAGCTAATACAAAAGGGGCATTATTCGAGCTATGCTGCTGACCATCAGCCATACAAGTAGTTTGCAATACCAGCGTGCTATCTAGCAGGCTATTGCCCTCACTGTCTTTAGCTGCTTTGAGCTTTTCAATAAATAGCGTAAAGCGCTCACTTAAGTAGCGGCGCGTTTCAGTATGATTTGTTTTATCGCCGCCTTGCTTATGCATACTCGCATGGTAACGACCCGACCAATTAAGCTCGGGAATGGTAAAGCCGCCGCCCGAGTTCGCCAGCTGAACAGATGCTATCTTCGTTTGCTGGCACTGCAAGGCCAATATCGCCAAATCACCAGTAATATCGACCTCATCACCAAAGTGCCGGCGAATATTATCGTTATCATCTAACCATTGACCAGGGTTAGCGCAAGCACTACCCGTCGGTTGCTGCGCTGCACTTAACCGCTGCTCGAGCTTCTCGATAGAATCTAGATGCTGATCTAACCGCTCACGCTCTTCGCCGGTTAGCTGCGCACGCAATGCTTTGATATCTTCTTTTTGGGTATCGAGTACACTTTGTGCGCGCTTAGTGCTGGCTAAGTCAGCGCCACCACCGGTATTGCTGACCGCCCCGCCCGGCGTATTTTGCACATTTTTACCAAACATACGCTCGAACGATGCCTTGGCGTTATCTTGATAATTGACAGATCGGCCATTCACCTGCGTACAACTCTTTTTGGTTTCGGCTCGCACGCCTAATAATAGCGACGAAAAGGGCGTGTTAGACCCCCACGTTTTAGCCAGCTCAACATCGAGGGTATTGGGCCGGCCTGCACCCCCTAAACACTTGAAAAGGTCACCGTGCCCCCCCTTGCCATTACCCTTATCATCACTAATCAGTGCATCTTTAAAAAAAACACATTCATTTTTAATGCTTTCCATTGGCGCACTTGCCGCAGGTAAATTAAGGGCGTTATCTTTAGGGTTAAACAAACTGCCATTTTTAAAAGGCGTCCCTAAAGGCACATAATAAAACACAATATTTTTGATGCCAGTCGCGCCAGCGGCGTGCGCTGTGCGGCCAAACATCATGCTGGTTGCCAAAGCCGATGACTTCATCAAGCCCATGGACAGCCCACTTTTGCCGACTGTTTGTAAAAAGGCTCGGCGCTCTAACTCTTGAAAAGAATACGTCTTTTTCATTATCTATCCTCAACTAAATTTTTAATTAATATGCGCGAGTATTTTTACTTGCGATACTTAACAATATCGCTCATTGCCACAGCATTGAGTGCTGCCCTTGGGTTGTAATTATTGTCATCCATTGTTTGATACATCGCTTCAAGTACAGCGCGATAACCTTGCTTTTCGGTAGCACTTACAGCGCGGATACTTCTATTTTTATGGTCAAAGTAATCATGACCGGTACCCATCACATAACGGAATGCCTTTTGTGCATAACACTCTCGTACGGTATCTAACGTTTTAAGCTCTTCCGACAACCCACGCGCACCCGTAAAGCTCAATGTTTGCCCATCGTTAATGTCATTAACACCAATAAGCTCGCCTGCGGCATCAATGGCAAGTGAATCTTTATCGACTGTCATAGGTAAGCCTACGGTACTAAAATCTTCTAAACCAAAGCCTAGCGGATTAATAATGGCCTCGTGGCAACTTTTGCAAGCATCGCTACTGGTCAAAAAGCCAACAGTATCTCGGTTTGAAGCGATGCCACCGTGTGCAGCAAGAAATTGATCCAATGAATCTTGGGTATCATTGCGCTCATCCGTTAAATTATTAGGCATTTCAGGCACATCATGACAAAGAATATCTTCGCGTATCGCCACCGCACGGCGAATCGGCGAGGCAACATCTAAATCACCAAAACCAGCCATAAAAGCACCACTGGTTAATACGCCGCCACGGTTCCCTAAATTGCTCACCTTCGTAAAGTTGCTTGTATGTGATCCGGGTAAGCCGTAAAAGTCAGCTAAATTTTTATTAACAAAACTAAAGTCACCAAATAAATCATGAATAGAGCGGTTGCCATCAAACATAACGTGCTTAAATATTTCACGCACCTCACGCGCCATATCTACCTTGATGCTATCGGTAAATAATGGGTATAAGGCCTCATCTTTTACAACATCTAAAACAGTGTCTACACGTAACCATTGCGCCGCAAATTCGCCAAAACGTATACGGGCGCGATCAGTCTGTAATAGCCGCTCTACCTGTGCTTTAATTTGTACATCTGTTGCGAGATTGTTATTTTTAGCGGCGTTAAATAGCGCTGCGTCGGGCATAGAGCCTGTGTAGGTATAAGCCAGGAACGTCGCCATTTCGTAAGGTGTGAGCACATAGCTGTCGTCATCTAACTCAGGGTTTGGGCGGCTCGCAGCATTAGCGGCTACTTTTTTACCCATTTCCGAACGCATCAAGGTATAGGGCGAACCTAAAATAGTCTCTACCGCCAAGGTCAAACCCTGCTTAACACTCTCTGACTGGTCCGCCTGAAATAGCGCTTTATAGCGATTGGCCTCTGCCGTTGTGAGTGGTCGCCTAAACGCCTTTAATGCAAACTGATTAACAAAGCGGTCTGCGCACTGATCGCGCGAGGCACCCGAGCAATCAACCATATTATTAAAATCGATACTTGCGGCATACTCTGAAATTTCTTTGGCCATAGAGGCAAAAGCATCGGCATAACCTTGGCTAATAGCTGTGCGCGTTTGGTTGGCAAAGCCTTCGACAAAGGTATCTGATGTCATGCCAGAGGTGAGCGCATCGATATCATAGCCTATAAGGTCTTTAATTGTATTTTCGTACTCGCTAATCGTTAGCAAGCGCATTTGGCGCTTACCGTAAGCAATGCCTGTACTCGTAGGCGGCGCCACGACTTCAAACGTACGAATGTAAGCGGCTATGTCGCGCGCGCAAGTTTCATCACACACAACCGCAGGGTTAGGCGGCATCCACTTTGTCAAATAATCTTTTAAACTCAGCATCTCATCAACGGCCGTGCTATGGCTGTACGTTGGGCTTGTAGGATCGATAACTTTAAAAAGAGTTGCTGTACCGTCAGCACCATGACAAGCGGCACACGCTAAGTCGGCGCTATTGTAAAGCGATCGGCCATTATCGACATTACCCGCAGGCTCGGGGTTGCCTGCCGAAGATGACCCGCCATCATGCACAATATTCAAATCATAAATATTCCACCAAATATTTGATTGACCGGTTTGCTCTATACGTATGTAGCGCTTTGTCACAGGAGCAAACGCAAGCGACATAACACCCTCGGCACCAGCACCGGTATAAATAGGCTGCCCCCAATCACTGTTATTATTAGAGGCGTAAATAGCGAGGGCCTTAGGAAATTTAGTTTGGCTATCGAGTGCAATACCGCTAAACGTTGCCTCAGCCGTTAGGTCAATAACAAATGATTGCCCGGGCTTTTGTTGTTCACGGGTGCTCCAGCGTGTTGCCGTATCGTCATCGACTGCTAATGCTGTATTCGCATTGGGCGAGCCCGTAAGGACCCACTGTGACCGGGGCGTAATAGCTTGCGAAACCACGCTGGTGGCTACACTCGAAGCCACGCTCGATGACTGCGCACTACTTGATACCGCCACCGATGACACGGGGGCACTAGATACGGGGACGCTAGAAGGTGAGCCTCCTAATGATGAAGCGCCCGCTGTAGGTTCGCCATCGCCAGTACACCCTGATAAAACTAATGCGCTTACGGCAGCACACAAACGCCAAATTCTCACATTCACTTTTTAACCCCTATATCTTTAAGCTGGCTTACCTAGTAGTAAGCTCAACTTTACAGTGTAAAAACACAATTGGATTGAGCTGATGAGAGAACAATAACAGTTAAATTTGGTGTCATTTTAACCATTAGTAGGATTTGTGATCACATTGGCAGTGGCGGCAAAAATAGATTCATCAGCAAACACTTTTAATTCTAATTAGTTCTAATGACGCACACGATAAAGCCATGTCATTTTTATTAACTTAAAATGGTAACTATATTAGCCAAGCTAAAAAAACAGTATCTAACGGGTGCTGGTGGATTATTTTCTCGGCATTTAGGCCGGGCCTTGCAGGGAAAGCAAGGGGTAGACAGTGCCCCTGCATAGGGATATGCAAGATTAGACTTTGCACCTGCATAAAGTCGAGGAGCATAAAGTCGCAGATGGCTTGAGCGGCCCAGCAAATGATTCATTAGCGCCCAATTTCGGTACCTCTGGATAGTTACAATACAAGAAGCATTCAGGTCAACGGCTCTGGCCAACCAACATCAGGCACTTTATTCGCTGGGCAAAATAGTGGCATCCCTTTTTATTATCCCAACTGGCAGCTAGTCGCCCCCTCCTTTGCCTATAAAAACAGGGGCATTAATAGGCTTGTCACAAACAAGATATACTGTATCATTTAAAAAGATACGCTATATCATTCAATTAATCCTTCGGAGCCCCCATGAAATACCCCTTGATGACCCCTGCACTGCTTAGCGCAGCCATAGCAGCGGTATCGGCCAATACCTACGCATTAAACGGTAAAGTTGTTGACCAAAATGGCAATGGTATTGCCAATGCGCAAGTCGAAGCGGTGGGCAGCCACGCAAAATACCTCACCGACGCTCAAGGTAAATTTAATATCCCACAAGCGGTAGTTGATGAAATTCATATCGAGGCGCCTGGCTTTAGCCATAAAGCACTCCACTTGCACGGGGACTACGACGGGCCTCTAACCGTTACGTTATCACGGGCGATTATTGAGGTCGTAGATGTGATTGGCTTACCCATTCACGCCTCTAAAATTGAATCGGCGCAGCCTGTCTCGGTATTAAGCGGTGAAGACCTTATCAAAAAACAGGCCTCTACTTTAGGCGAAACCCTCAAAAATGAAGTGGGCGTACAAAGCACCTCTTACGGCGGCGTTGCTGCCAGCCCCATTATTCGCAGCCTTGACGGCCCCCGTGTATTGGTCACCCAAAATGGCCTAGATACCGGTGATGTCTCGCGTATTGGGCCAGATCATGCTGTGACCACTGAAGCTAGCACCGCCCAGCAAATCGAAATTTTACGCGGCCCCGCCACACTCTTTTATGGCTCGGGCGCTATCGGTGGCGTTATCAATATTGTTGATGATCGCATACCTCAAGACAGCGACTTAAAAGCCGCTGTGGCCAGTGAATACAACTCGGTTAACAACGAAAGCTTAATAGCGGCAGGCCTCACCGGAGGCAACGACCAATTCGCCGCGCATATCGATATGTTTTCGCGCAAAAGTAAAGACTACGACATTCCTGGCTTTGCCGATATTGACGCAAGCCATGAAACCGATGCCGAACATGAAGAGCAAGGCCACGAAGAACATACCCGCGACACTCTGGCAAACAGCGGCTCTGAAGGTAAAGGCATTAACCTTGGCGGCAGCTGGTTATTAGATAATGGTTTTGTTGGCTTATCTTATGGCCGCCTAGAGCGCATCAACGGTATTCCCGGTCACGGTCACGTCGAGGCCCACGAAGAGGAAGAAGGCCATGAAGAAGAACACGAAGAAGAGCACGAAGAAGAAAGCATTCTCTCGGATTACCGCCAAAACCGCTGGCAATTGCTCGGCGAATACCAGCTTGATGGCCAATTTTTAAATAAAATAAGTGCCAGCGCCGGCTATACCGATTACACACATGCCGAGCTTCACGAAGAAGGCGAGCATGATGAAGGCGAGCATGATGAAGGCGAGCATGATGAAGGCGAACCCGATGAAGACGAACATCACGAAGACGAGCACGAAGAAGGTACCTTATTTAGCAGCACCACCACGCAGCTACGCGTTAACTTTCACCACAATGAAATAGCCGGCTGGAAAGGGGCTTTTTCATTAGAAAATAAAAATACCGATTTTGAAGCCAGTGGCGCCGAAGCCTTTACACCCAACTCACAAACACAAGAATTTGGCTTTGCCGTTATCGAAGAAAAACATGTGGGTGCGTTTTTGTGGCAACTGGGGGCACGTATCGAGCACGCCTCGATAGAAGCCGATGATCTACATTTAGCGCACGAGGAGCACGCCCACGAAGAGGAGCATGCCGAAGAACACGAAGAAGAGCACGAGGAAGACATTCATTTTGACCGCCTCCATTTTACGCCGTTTAGCCTATCGGCAGGTATCGTTTGGGACTTTACCGACGGTTATAATATGGCGGCCTCTGTGGCGCATGCCGAGCGCGCGCCCAGCGCAGCAGAGCTCTTTTCGGCCGGCGAGCATATTGCAACGCGCACCTTTGAAGTGGGTGCACTTTTTGATATCCACGAACAAGAGCACGAAGGTGAAACGCAGTACCACTTAGATTTTCACGGTAAAGCCAAAAAAGAAGTATCTAACAATATTGATCTTTCTATTCGTAAATTTGAAGGCGATTTTGGTTTTGTGATTAACCTGTTTTACAACCAAATCACCGATTACTATGCGCTGAGTAATACAGGCTTAACCACCGAAGATTTATTTGCCGACGAGCATAAAGAGCACGAGACAGTCAATACAGCCGAAGACGAGCACGGTCACGACGACAGCGTATTACCTATACATATTTTTAGCCAACAAGATGCCACCTTGACCGGTCTAGAAGCCGAGCTCGCCTGGCAATTACATAACAACGTTAAGTGGACTGTGTGGGGTGATACCGTTAATGCCAAGCTCGATAACGGCGGTTATTTACCTCGCACATCACCTACACGCTTAGCGAGCCAGCTAAATATTGATTATAACGCGTGGGGCATTGAGTTGGGCGCGGTTAAATACTTTGAGCAAGATAAAACCGCCAACAATGAAACCGCCTCTCAAGGCTATACCTTGCTTGATGCACGTATAAGGTACACCTTGCCGTTTGGCAATAGCAGCCAAATATATTTGGCCGGTAATAATTTAAGCGATAAACAAGCGCGGGCCCATACGTCATTTCTCAAAAACCAAGCGCCACTACCTGGGCGCAATATAAAACTCGGCTTTAGCGCCAAGTTGTAACCCAGCAGTACCTGTACCGCAGCCAATGCGGTGCAGGGCATTTTTATGGCTTAACACTTTTTATTTAATAACATTAAAAACGCAGGTTATTATGAATAAACAACAGCTCACCAAAACCCTCAGCAAAGCACAAGTTATGTGTTCACAATCGGGTAGCCGCTTAACCGAAAAGCGACAACGTATTTTAGAGTTATTGTTAATATCTGAAATACCGTTGTCAGCTTACGATGTCACCGATGCTTACAATCGCTCATCAGAAACCGCCATGCCACCCATGTCCGTTTATCGCATATTAGATTTTCTCGAGTCAGAGCAGCTGGTACATAAGCTCAGCTCGACCAACAAATATATTGCCTGCTCGCATATCACCTGTTCACACAGCCATGATGTGCCGCAATTTTTAATTTGCGGTGAATGTCAAAACGTCAAAGAAATTGCCATTTCTAAAAACATTATTGATGAGCTGAGCTGCCAAGTTAGTAACGCCGGCTACACGCTTATTCGGCCCCAGCTAGAGCTAGACTGCCTATGCCAAAGCTGCGCAGCATAATGAACGAGCTTACACCAAAGCAATATACAGCCAAAACCCTGCATACCCACTTACAACGCGCAGCCGATGTTTCAGCCATTTCGCTGGCATCTCTTTGTGCTTTACATTGCCTACTTTTACCCGTACTGCTATTAGCCGGCCCCGTACTCGGCGGCCTAGCGCTGGCCGATGAGCATTTTCATCAAAGCTTAGTTTTTATCACTCTACCGGTTAGTGTTGTGGGTTTATATTTAGGCTGCCGTAAGCATCAGCAATTTTTGAGTGTAGGGATGGGTACCGTGGGTATTTGTATTATTGTACTGGCCGCTTATACGCAGACTATTTTGAGCAGTGAGCTATCGAGCCATGCATATTTAAATGACGCCCTCATCGAAAAAGTATTATCGGTGCTAGGCTCTTTATTGCTAATAATGGCACACATAAAAAACTACCGGCTATGCCGCCTAAAAAACTGCCGCTGCGCCAGCGATCACACCACATAAATCGATAACTAAGGCGCGTACACACAATAAACTTTGCGCGCTTCTAATCACCTAAAATTCGGTAACCCTAGTGAGCCATATTCAAGCAGTACCGTGTAATATTATTACCGGTTTTTTAGGCGTAGGTAAAACCTCGGCTATTTTAAACCTACTCAAAAACAAACCCAGCAACGAACGCTGGGCGGTATTAGTCAATGAGTTTGGCAAGATAGGTATTGATGGCAGCCTCTTTGAGGGCCAAAATACCCACAGCGATAACATTTTTATTCGCGAGGTACCTGGGGGCTGCATGTGCTGCGCGGCAGGCTTGCCTATGCAAATTGCACTCAATCAATTGCTGGCACGCGCCCAACCCGACCGCCTACTCATAGAGCCCACCGGCCTTGGCCACCCCAAAGAAATCATCGCGGTACTCAGTGCTGAGCATTATAGCGATGTACTAGACATTCAAAAAATTGTGACCTTAGTCGATGCCCGAAAACTCAACGATACACGCTATACCGAGCACAGTACTTTTAATGATCAAATTGCCATTGCCGATGTCATTGTTGGCAATAAGCAAGATTTATACGGTGCCAATGAGCCGGCCGCATTAATGCAGTATATTAGCCAACATGCCAGCGTAGAGACTAAAGTGTATTTTACCGAGCAAGGCATACTGCAAAACCATTGGCTGCAAGGCGCCACACAACTGCAACACGCTCAGTGCGACAGTCATCACAACAATCATCACAGCACTAACAACCACAATAACAGCCATCAACACAACACACCCCCAAAACCCGATATTAACCACCAAGCCTTCCCAGCATGCGGTTATTTATCGGCCAGTAATCAAGCCGAGGGGTTTAGTAGTATTGGCTGGCGCTTTGCACCCAATAAAATATTCCATTACGCAAAAATAAAAGCGTTTTTGCTCGCGCAATTAGGCAGCGCCGAGCGTATTAAAGCAACAATTATTAGTACACAAGGCGGCGTCAGCTTTAATATGACAAAAGACACCCAAGAAGAAACAAGCATCGAGCTGCCAGCTCAAAGCCGCCTAGAAATCATCGCCCCCACCCTGCCCGCCAACCTTGACCAACAGCTTATAGCTTGTCTTAATGATTAGCCTTAATGATTAGCCTTAATGATTAACAGCAGCCTTCAATTTGCAAACGGCACGGTGCTGTAGTCATTTTGTAACTATTCAGTCAAGTTAACAAATCCCTCTTGGCAGGGTGCTGATGGGTTATTTTTTGGGCATTTAAGCGCCGGGAGCGTTTATATAGCGACCAGCCCCAGCATGGATGCGTGGGGGTAGACTTTGCAGGAGCACAAAGTCGCAGATGGCTTGAGCAGCCCAGAAAATGATTCATTAGCGCCCAATTACGACCCCTGTGCATCGTTACGTCGTTTTTAAACCGCCTTATTTTTTACGCGGCGCATTTCAGCGTATATCGACTATTCGGCTTGCCACTTTGTAGCGAATTTTTAAGCCTTGCCATTTGGGTAGCTCCCAACGCTTGGGGTCGGTTTTGCGTATGCCAGTAACACGCTCAATAATCACGGTGTTTTTAGCCAGTTGATAGTCTACTTTTAATTGCAAGTTGGCCAGTGCCAAATGCTGAGGGTATTGGTTATCTATCGCTTCTCGCTGCCAGTCGGGTACGCCATCAAAGGCTAAATCATCGGCATCGATTAAGGCGATATCATCAACGCTTTCAAGCCCCAAGCTCACTAATTTATTGGCCAAATAAGCGCCGGGCTCGGGTATCTCGTCGGTGCGTTTTTCTAGGTTTAAATAAATTGCCCAAGCGTGTAAGTCTGCGTGTAATTGTGCGGCCACTTTGGGGAAGACTTTATTGCGCAAAATTAATTCACTTAGTGCAAAAGGCAACAACGTTTTATTGGGTGGGCTTTGTGTGCGCTCTATTTCGCGGCCGGCATAGCTGCGGTGGGTTTCGACTAATATTTTTCGCTTTTCGATAAAGGTTCTATTTAGGCTAACCTCGCCTAGTTGCCACTGGCACATATGCTTGAGTGTAATAGGCGACATGCACGTCGCCAGCGCTAGGTTTTGTTTTGTCCCCTTAGCAGGAATAATATGCTGGTCTAGCACAATGGCTGCCTCGGCATCTTCGGCAAAGCGGCTATCGCGGCCAACGCTGACCTCGCTGTAACCATTACCCAGTGCTTGGCGGCGCTTTTGCCGGCGCACAAACACCAGCTCTGGCATGGCTAACGCAATTGCGTGTTGCAACGCATTGAGGCTGTATGGCTCGGTGTGTTGAATGGCCGGCAATGCTAATTGGCTACGCACTTTATTGGCCATCACTTTGGCTTCGGCCAAGGCGCGGCTATCAACCTGTAGCTCATTAGGGATCGTATGGCTGCGCATAAGGCTAATTAACGTGCTTATATCGCAAGCGTGGGCCTGCCACTGTTTAAGTACTTTATGCCCGTCTTCGGTATTAGGTAATTGCATAAGCCTGTGCGTTTGGCTAAGCGCACAGGCCACATCTATCATAGCGCAGCGCAATGCCGGCGTTGGCATGGCGGTAATAAGGTGTGCAAAAAGCGTGTCGAGCGGCAGCGGCGATAATACTTTGCCATGCGCGGTAATGGCCCCTGCATTGTTAATCGCTTGCATGTTAATAAGCTTATCGCGGGCGCGTGTTAAGGCCGCCTCAGGCAGCGCGCTAGGCAGTGATAACAACCCTAACACCTCACCACAACTCGCCGCCGCCAACATAGGCTCGACCAAGTCTTCGCGCAGTAGCTCGGGCGGTGTAGTGGCCACTAATGGCGCAAACTCGCCATAAAGACGTAAGCATAAGCCTGCTTGGGTGCGGCCGGCCCGGCCTTTGCGCTGCTCGGCACTGGCCTGAGATATAGCCTGCAAGCTGAGCACGGTGCGCCCGCCTCGCTGATGCGTGCGCCGCTCTAGGCCCGAGTCAATTACTGTAGTTACCCCGGGAATCGTCAGCGAGGTCTCGGCAATATTGGTGGCCAATACCACCTTTCTTGTTTGCTCGGCGCTGGCCGTCAGCGCCTGCTGTTGGTTGTGTTTTGTTTCGGCCGCATGTAGCGCAATAATATTTAGTGCCGGGCGCTCGCGCGTTAATACTTGCAGGGCATTGTGGCAGGCGGTTATTTCACGACGGCCAGGCAAAAATACAAGTATGTCGCCCGGCTGTCGCGCTAGCGCTTGTTCAACGGCGCTGCGCACTTGACTGTCTAAATGGCTTTGCTCAGGCATGGCCTGTACATTGGCGCTTAAATATTCAACACTCACCGGAAAGCTTCGCCCTTCAGATATTAACCGCTTAGCACCTAAATAGTCACTCAGTTGCTGGCTATTAAAGGTGGCCGAGGTTAGTACTATGCGGTGGCGGTGTTTGTTTTGAGTATTGCTGTGAGTGCTGTTGTGAGTGTTGTTGTGAGCATTGTTTTGGTTTTTTTGCTTAAGCAACGCCAGCAGTAAGTCGGTGTCCCAGCGGCGCTCGTGAAACTCATCAATAATAATAGTTGTAAAATCGCACAGGCCGTTATCACTTAACCAGCGCAACGCAATGCCTGGCGTTACAAAAATCACTTGGGTGTCTGGTTTAAACTTCGCATCAAAGCGAATGGCATAACCGACCCCTTCGCCCAGCGGGGTATTATCGAGTTGCGCGACATATTCGGCCAAGGCTGTACACGCCACCCGCCTAGGCTCTACCACTAACACTTTGCCATTGGCTTTTGCCCACAATGGCAAACGAGTTGATTTACCCGAGCCTGTTTCGGCTTGCACCACCAGGTGGTGCGTTTTAATGGCTAGGGCAAAGTCCGATTGTATTTTATCGATAGGGAGTGGGTTCATGCTGTTGTAGGCCTATACGCGGGTTAAAAGCAATGCGGTAACAATACGATAGTCTTCAATCAACCGCTCACAACCGCTTGAATTCAACGCTCAGTGCAAAGGCGCAATACTACCATCAATTGTCTTTATCGGGCGCAGCGGCTTTGGTGTGTTAACGCTACAGCGCTACGCATCATCGCCGTTATTGAGTCGCTTTAGTAATGCCATGCTAACGTTGCTGGGCTCGTCGGGCTGCGTTTTTTGGGCTTTTTCCAGCTGATCAAACGCAGCCGCCAACTCGGCAGGCAAGGCAAAGTGCTCAGGTATATAAGGAAACACATCGTATTTGTATTGATGCTCTTGCAGCCATTCGGCTTTTTTGGCCAGCGGCCATTCAAGCTGGTGAAACCGGCTAATGAGTCGCTCACTCAACTGCTCTTCTAGCTCTAAACGGTACCCACCCGAGTCATTGATAGTCCCTAGCACTAAGCTCAAGCGTTCAAAGGCTTGCATTAACCATTCAAATTGCTGCTCATTATTTAAGGGGCTATTGTCGGCATCCAATTTTTCAAAAGCAAAAGCCAGCAATTTGGAGGCATCATCAAAATACTTACCCACTTTGCTCCACATATTAGGGCCATGCACTAAGACTTTTTTAGGCAAAGCTTGGGTGAGTACTTTTTTATAATTGGCCGGGCTACCAGAGGCTAACAATAAGTGTATTTGCCACTTTTTTTTAAGCTGGGTGTCGGCGATTATGGTCTGTGCAAACCACTCGGCAACTTGCTCGGGCGGTTGCTGATTAAAGTAATCTGTAAGCTGCTGTATAGATTTAATCTGGGTGGCCGAAGGAGGTTTGGGCATGGTTAAGTCCTGCAAGATCGTGTTGGCAGCCGGCATATTAAGCGCCTGCCGCAAATAAGGGAATAAAGTTGGGTAATCGGTGAGAACTAAGACTCTACAAAATACGTTGGCAAGCTAAGCCTGTAAAGCGCTTAGCTTTCACAATATCGTCAATTAAGCACACCTTCAATTGACTCGGGCACCAACACTAAAGTTCAGCAGGTACGCGGCTAGTTTTATGGCTAGGTTTGTGCGTAATTTTGTGGGTGGTTTTGTGGGTAGCCTTATACTAGAAGCCTCTTATCCGTCAACTCTCGACCAGCACAGCAAACGTTGCTCAAAAACGCCGTTAACTCATCCCTGAGGGCTCTACTCGACATCCTGTCTCAAAAGTTTTGGCAACGCATACCGCACTGGCCTAACGGATATTTTGAATTGATGAACGGGGGATGGTGACACGTTACATGCCTTACCAAGATGAATACTCGATAGTCGCTTTATACCAAAAGCCTCTTATCCGTCAACTCTCGACCAGCACGGCAAACGTTGCTCAAAAACGCCGTTAACTCATCCATGAGGGCTCTATTCGACATCCTGTCTCAAAAGTTTTGGCAACGCATGCCGCACTGGCCTAACGGATATTTTGAATTGGGTAAAACGAGTAAATAGTTACAGCTCACACGCATTACGGTGTAGCTCAAGGTAGGCTTGGGAAGGTAGGTAAGCGTTGGGCAGCTGAATTTTCAACCCTCTTTTTCGATAAAATAGGCCTGCACACTCGGCTGTGCACCCTGTGGTTTTAACGCTGGCCCTAGCACTAAGCGATAGTCTTCATCCAGCGTAAACAAATGTTGGTCAAAGGCGGCATCGTAAGTAGCCGAAAGATATAAATCATTGCACAAGTCTAAGCGTGCGGTTTTATTGCTAGCCCAAGGCACAGCACAATATGGCTCGCCCTATTTAACGCTGCAATATTCAGCCCTATGATACAGCAGCGGTTATCGTAAAGAGTCATCATCATTTACCTAAAAACACGTTGACGGATCTCGGCCAAATTTAGGTTTTTTTTTAAGCGACTGCGTTACCTAGCGTTTATTGTATGGGATGTTTTGATTCCCGCTCGTAACTGACTGCATGTCCTGAGTTAGGTTTTTAATTATTTATAATATTAAAGCACCCTAAAAGGTGCATCAGCCCGGTTGTATTTACCCTCGGTTATCTCGTAAATCACAGGAGCAGCTAATGCTTTATAAAAAAGAATTTGGCGATGATTTTGATTTAGGCTTTAACCTAAACGCATACCCTTACCTTAAAGATAAAAGCTGGCATAACGATGTAAGCCCAAGTTTTTATTTTAATATTGGCCCACAATATTATGTGTTATGGGCTGATTATGCAGACACTAAAAAGCGAGAATACCCAAGCGAGCGCTATAGCATTCAACAGGCCAACAACGAAGGTAATACAACAAGCCCAGAGATATACTGTGACGAGGGTGATATCGTTTTTAAAAGTGAATCATTCGATAATATAAGCCACTACTTACAAACACTGACCTCCCACAATACGGCCAACTAAGGGGCGAGGCAATAATAGTTTGTTCAATGAGACGTAGCGTTCTGTTTTCTCGGCAAGGCGCTCGAAGGGGCGCATGCCGGGGCCTACAGGATGTAGGTCAGTAGGGTAACGCAGGGAGCAGTTACCGAGGCATGTAACGCTTTGAGCAACGCATCGGGGCAGGAGCCCCTTATTAGACATTGCAGGAGCATAATGTCGAGCAGAGGAAGCCGAAAACAAGTATTATTGGATAATGTATTTTTCCCTCGTCCCTAACCCCCCGCTCAACTGGCAAAGGCGCCAACACTAAACCCACCGCCGGCACGCGGTAAATACATCCTTGTACGCTCTAGTCGGCATCCTGCCTCCAAAGGCCGGCAGTAGGTTGAGTGTTAGCTTTTATCGGGCTTTGACACGACAGACCCAACCACACTCAATATTCAGCAAAAATAATGTGACTTATCGCTCATCAATGGCTAATGCAGTAACGCTATGCATTGAGCACAATGCCGATGAAACCCAAGGCGGCTTCGAGTGGAGTATTTGCTGAAATAGCGAGGCGTTAGGGTTTAGGTTGGACTCTTCAACATCCTGCCTCAAAAATTCTGGGCACGCATGTTTGCGGCCTGATGGGCATTTTGAATCGGGTAAAACGCGTCAATAACTATAGCCTGCAAGCGTTGATTATGAATGTTTAGTTTTCATTCATGCACTCAGGGCGCTTAAGGTAGGGACCTTAACCCTTAATAAGTAGCTGCGAATGAAGACAAACCCATAAAATCTAATCATATCTAATCCGTCAGCGAATAAATCACCGGAGGAGGAAAAAGCAAACCCAGATTTTTTTTGTCTATTTTAAATAAAGGTCCTTTTTCACTAACTCTGGGTCTTGGGCCAAATGTTCGCTTAATCAAATGATCCATAGTAATAACACCCTCATCAATTAGCGGCATTAGCTGGACAAGTAAAGGGGCCTTAGTATGCGTGACTGATATAAGATGAAAACACTCTATTTCGTCAATAATTTCGGATTTTACTTGAACCCAAAAAGTTTCCGCATGTTTTTCAAGTAAGCGGCTACGAAGTAAATTGCCAGTCCAAGTAGCAACGTGATCACCGCTCTCGTGAACCTCCTGTAGTTCATCGATAGTTTGATCATAGATGAACTTCAAACCTTGTGAATTAGCTTTTCCAGCACTAACAGTGCAATACAATTTAAAAGCTTTATCACGCTCATAACCGTATCGATCAAGAATTTCAGCACTGCTTTTACATGCACTTCGCGTCCAATCAGCAACTTGAGCAAAAAGGGTTGATCTATTTTTAGAGCTGCGCGCCACTTTAAGTTCGATCCCCTTATAATCGGGCAATTTACTCGAATTAGCCTGTACTCCTAAAGCTGCCTCGACTGTCATACCTACAGTGGTATCACCGTAGCCTACCGACTTTAAAGGTTTCTTAGCTAGTTCGCGCAACAGCCCAAGCAACTCGGTAGCAACTTCATTATTTGCACGGCAAAATTTTAAAATAAAGTCGCCAACCCTATTCCCATGGGCAACACCGAGATCCAGATCATATGCACTGAGATTTAAAAGGTAAGCCTTATCGCTCATAATCACTATCGCCACCTGATCACCAGCAACAGCAAACTTTCCTAACTTGCGAAACCACATGCGAGGATCGCCTTTCTTGGTATTAGGACGGTAAAGGCTAACCAGTGTCGTAATTAATCTATCAGGAAAAACCAAGAAAGCATCTTTCATCACTTTGCTTTCCGGTCCTTGTGATTGAGCATTGAAATCATGAAATTTTTCGAGCAATAAGTGCGTCCGCACTGATTGGGTAGAGTCAAGAATAGACTTTTTAAGGCCAGTAGCTGTAGGCTCGAATACAGAATACTCAATTCCATATTTTACAAGCAGAGCCCTGTTTCTAATTACTCGCAGCCTCGTAGCTTCGGAGCTCAATACTACGGGGCCACTTCCAACTCCCTTCGCCTTAAGCCTCAAGGCGCTAGAAGTAAAAGTTTGCGGGAGGGACTGAGAAGCTCCGGGTTTTTCAGCTTTTGCTACAACAGCTCTCCAATTGCTAAAACCTCGCTCACGGACGACATAATCGAGAGCTTCAGCATGAGTACAACCGGTAAGATTTTTATACTTTTTAGCATCTTGCTTGAAGCGCTTAAGCTGAGAAGGATGGAGCTCTGCTGAAGCTTTGCTATTTTTTTCAGGCATACGCCTCCCTGTAAACACAAATATTTCAAATGCACAAGAACTTACCGCCCACAAATAAGATACTCACAAGACAATGAAATTGTAATTTACAGAGATGACACTAAGGGTCTTTACTAGCGTGGGCTGATGGCTTATCTCTTAAGCCAATAATGAGGCTATATTCATTAAGAGTTATTGTCAACCGCATGCATTTATCGCCCCCCCTGGAATTTATTACACATTTACTTTAAAATGCTACCTCCATATACTCTTACAGGCTTAAACGTTGAATCATATAGAACTATTTGCCGGTTGTGGCGGCCTTTCATTAGGGCTTGAAAAGGCTGGTTTTGATCTAACTCTGGCTAATGAGCTTTCCCCGATGGCAGCCGAAACCTTCACTTATAACTTCCTTGGTGAAAACCTTGCCGAGCTGGCTAAAGCGAGAAAAGCACAAAACAAAGCATTATGGTTGAGCAGCCAGTACCAGAGCAACGACCTAACTCAGAGACTCAGAGAAAACCCCTTTCAATACCCCATTGCAGGCGATGGCATCACGGACATCCCCCTCAACCCCAGAGAGCTAGAAGGTAAGCTAGTTGTTGGGAATATTGCCGACCTAAATAAGCTTCTGGAGGAAAAACCGAAATTCCGTAAAGCGTTAATGACCGGATTTGGACGAGAAGGAGTAGACTTAGTTTCGGGCGGCCCTCCCTGTCAAAGCTTTAGTATGGCGGGACTCCGTAATCGAGATTGTGAAAAAAATGTACTACCTTGGGAGTTTGCAAGGTTCGTCAGCATGGTAAAGCCTAAATTTGCAATACTGGAAAATGTAACAGGTATTTTACGTGCATTTACCGAAGACGGCATCAGTTATCACGCATGGTTTGAGGTGGCCAAAGCTTTTTCTAAAATTAACTACATACCAATCTGCCTTCATATAAATGCACGCTTGGCTGGGGTCCCCCAAAACAGACCTCGCTTTATTATGATTGGAGTGCGGTCAAACCTCTATAAAAAATTATATAAAAATTTAAACGCCAATGAAATTAAACTCATAAGCCCTGGAGTAGAATTTCAAAAGAGAGTAGCCAAGGATATGGAGGGTATTGAATTCGGAGAATTACCTTATTTTGATGTGAAAAAAGAAGAGGACTTAGCACTTTTAGAGGGCTCATTTTTAAAACATCTTGTGTGCGAACAGGAGGTAAGTGTAAAAGAAGCACTAGATGATCTTCGCTTCAACAACCCCTCCAAAAAATCAAAATTTGTTAAAAATTTAAATAAATTTTTTGAGAACCAAGACACTGCAACAATAATCAATAATCATGAACCAAGAAAAAATGGACCTTTAGTACAAAGAAGATTTAGACTATATCAAATATTACAAAAATGTGAACGCTCGACGATCAATGAAGTATTCGAAATACTAAAGAGAGAAAGCTCAACACTTAGTGAACAAGCATGGAAAAATATAAAAGAATATAAATTTCTTATTGAAAGCAATGAACTTGTATTTTTTAATAATAAAAATGATTTAATTAAATTTTTAAGTGCACACCCAACCAAGAAACGAACACAAAAAGCACTAGACCAATCTTTACCAGCGCCAGCAGCACTCTCCATACCAGATGATGCTTGCCACTACCATGACAACGAATTAAGAACACTAACAGTTAGAGAAATGGCCAGAATCCAATCATTCCCCGATAACTTCACATTTCGGTCAAAAGTTACAACTGGCGGGAAAATGCGTAAATTCGAAGTACCTCAATATACTCAGGTAGGCAATGCAGTCCCACCTCTATTGGGCCTTGCCTTGGGGAAGGCAATTATCGAATTAGCAAGTAGAATTTAAAGGGCAGCACACTTGCAGGGACAGGCACTCGCTTTAATCACCCTCAAGCATTAGCTCCGCAAGTTAATAACCTAAACGCTTAACGGCAAGTACGGGCACCCCGCCACGGCCAATGCTCATCATAAGCGCTCAATCAACAACTGCGTGAGCATAGGCTCCAACTGCGCCATGTGGTCACTTGCAGGGACGGTCACTTGCAGGGACAGGCACTCATTCTAATAACCCCTAAGCATAAATACTCAAAGCTAATACCATTTGGTTTTAACAAACCTGGCGCACACGTTTAAAGCCGTCGGGGATTAATTTCTCGGGCCCTTATGCGTCGGGAACGCGTATGGAGTGCCCATGGATGGCTTGAACGTGCCAGAGCAATCGATACGCGGCGGTGCCACATCAAACAAACACTTGCAGGGTCAAGCACTTACAGGGACAAACACTCGTTTAATAACTTCCAAGCATAAACACTTAAAACGAATATCATTTAGCTTTAACAAATCTGGCACACACACTTAAAACCGTCGGGGATTGATTTCTCGGGCCCTTACGCGTCGGGAACGCGTATGGAGTGCCCATGGATGGCTTGAACGTGCCAGAGCAATCGATACGCGGCGGTGCCACACTCGCTCGGGAATTGCAGGGACAGTCACTTAAAAATCGTCTAATCACTTAACCCTCAGAGTAAGCAATCATTAACATTTTAAACTTTTATACTTTCTTGCAAACACAACCATTCGAAAGAAAGCCGAATAAGGCTCCGCCCCTTGAGTATGAATCAGGTGTAGGCTGGGGATATTGCTTATTTAGTGATGAATCTATATGGACTTTTTTAAACAAGGCCACTTTTGAGCTCGGATTTTGCCAAGTGCGTTCAAAAATCCATTGATTGACACGCCATTTGCTGACACCACAGATAGATAACAAGATATTTTTGAAGCATGCGGGGGAGTTACTGACTACAATAAAGGCGCGAATATCTCAAAGTCAGCGTGATTCATACTGAGACTCACGGCGGCAAACAACGATTATACTTTTGGTTTTACGCTAGCAACTGCTATAAAAAAACTGCTGTAAAAAACTGCTATAAAAAATTTACATTAACCTTAGGCTGCATTTACTGCTGTTAACGCTATTGGCAAAAGAGCATCCATGCTCAATAGTCGTTCATATAGTGAAAAAATTACTTCACCAACCTATTAAGGCTCATAGCGAGCTTCTAGCGTTAACCCGCTAAACGTTTCATATCCACGTACGCGCACAAACCACTCGCCCGCTCTAGGGTTTCTAAAAGAGCATGACTCATTACTACCAGAAACCCAAGGTACGCAACGCGTAGTGCTATTGACAACAGCATTGACTGGCGTTGTTGGCGTTTGGTTATAGTAAACATACAAATCAGCATCGCCATTAGGACCCGAGATATCAACATCAAATGTCGATGTTCCGGCAGGAATATTCAAACGATACGTTTGGGTCCATGTACTGGCTGAGGCGGCTAAATTATTTACCGTACCACCGCCACCACCTTGAGCGGGTGGATTACTAGAAGAACCACCTGCAATACTATCAATCCAGTTTAAAAAACCGGATGTTCGAGTATAAATGCCTGGTAGATTAGGTCTGGCGCAGCCTTGCCCCCAACTCACAATACCCGCAACATAATCAGCGCCATTTTGTTTAAAAAGTAATGGGCCGCCGCTATCACCTTGGCAAGAATCTCGGCCGCCACGAGGGAATCCAGCACAAATTTGGGTATTATTATTAATAACATTACCGTAAGAGGCTTCACAGCTAGCTTCAGAAACTACCGGTACCGATACCTGCCTTAAAACACACCGCTTGCAGGGACAGGCACTCGTTTTAATAACCTCCAAGCATAAACGCTCAGAGCTAATATCATTTGATTTTAACAAACTTACGGATACGCACATTTAAAGCCGTCGGGGATTGATTTTTCAGGCCCTTACGTGTCGGGAACGCGTATGGAGTGCCCATGGATGGCTTGAACGCGCCAGAGAAATCTATACGCGGCGGCGGTGCCACATCAAGACGTGAAATTTCAGGTACACACTTGCAGGGACAGGCACTCGTTTTATACTGTCACCACAGTACATTTAAGCCGATAGTTTGCCAGATTAATCCAGCAGCAGGGTTGATTTACACGCCATTCATTAACGTAATAGATAGATAACAAGATATTTATTAAAGAATTGCAGACAGTTACACGTATTTGAGGGCACTTTCAGGGACAGGCACTCGCTTAATAACCTCCAAGCATAAACACTCAAACTAATATCATTTGACACTTGCAGGGACAGGCACTATTTTTAATAACCTCCAAGCATAAACACTCAAAACTAATGCGCAAAGACTGGACATCCACATCAAGCTTTCCAAAAAAATATGGCCAGCGACAACTCCCATCACCCATTTTGGGCAATAACAGACTAATCTCATTGAGAAAACACATATCACCACTTTCAGGGACAGGCACATCAAAAACAATAAGGGCATTGAGGCCAGCTTTGTCAAAAACGTGTAACGCAAAGACTGGACATCCACATCAAGCTTTCCAAAAAAATATGGCCAGCGACAACTCCCATCACCCATTTTGGGCAA
>CANLTI010000013.1 GCA_947494095.1 uncultured Pseudomonadales bacterium | reverse complement strand
ATGGCTCCGCTTGCTGGACTCGAACCAGCGACCCAATGATTAACAGTCATTTGCTCTACCAACTGAGCTAAAGCGGAATTGTGCGTTCACTTATTAACGTTTACGTTTAAATAAGTGGTAGGACCGGGCGGACTCGAACCGCCGACCCCCACCATGTCAAGGTGGTGCTCTAACCAGCTGAGCTACGGTCCTACAGAGGGTGCGCATTCTAATGCTAAGCGCCAAAGCGCGCAAGCCCAAATCACATACTAAAACAAAAAAAGGGCCAATGAATCAACATTGGCCCTTTTGCGTGTGTAAATAGTATTACACGCTGTGATGTGGCTTGCCGTTATAGGCTGCCCACCGCTGCGGCACCAAGAGCGGCTTGATAGAGAATTTGCGTGGTTTTAGACCAGATCTCTAGGCCGTCGACGCGGTCGGTATCGAGTGGTATCACAATGGTATCGCCAGGCTCGATGCCTTCGGTTTTCACTTTAAACCATTTTGAGCGCGATGGCTCAATCACGCGGCCGTTGGCTTTAACAATGTAAATACGATCGGTGTCGGCGTGCTTTTTAGTGCCGCCAGAGCGTTTAATGTATTCACCTGCGTTAAGCTTTTTGTTGAAAAAGTGCGAGGTAGGGTATTGCACTTCACCAATCACAGTGACCGAGGGCTTATAGCGTGGAATGATCAGCTCATCGCCGTCTTCGAGCGGGAAGTCGTTAGAGCCTGGGTCATCAAGAATAATGGGGAGGTCAATCACCATACGGCCTAGCGGGCGGGTGTCTTCGATTTTTTCGAGTAGTTGTTCGGCTTCATCGCTTTCGAGGTCTTTTTTGCCAACGCCGACCTCGGTATTACCTATGGCGATATCGGCTTCTAGCTTACTGCGTAGCTCATCGAGGCGCTGCTGCTCTAGATTACGTAATTCTTCACGCGAAAAAACCGCCCCTACTGGGTAGGCATAAGGCGTTAAGCCGCCGGCGCGGGTGAGTACGTCCATGAGGGTTTCGCCGGGCAAAATAGTGTATACCCCCGGGAACATCACCTCGCCGTCAACCGTAATGGTTTCGCGTTTTTTCCAGAGCGGGACTTGCTTGATATTGAGTGTGTCGCCGGGTGTGAGTTGGCGAGGGTCGTCTTGTAGGTTGACGTTAACATGCATAACGATGCGCTCGAGCTCTTCTGAGATCTCGTAGCGGGTGATTTCACCATTAGAGCCATAGGCACTTTCGGTTAAGCCACCGGCAAGCTCAATAAGCTCTTGAGTGTGCATATTCATAGTTAACGGGTAAGAGCCCGGGAATTTAACGCTGCCGGTAATATACACGAGCTGTTCGCGCTCTTTGAAACGGGCTTGCTGCTGCAATAGCTCAATGGTTTTTTCGAGCATGGCAGGGCGGTCAGAGGTGAGGTCAAATAAGTAGATTTCATCGTAGCCGTTCAGTACCGGGTCGAGCTCGGTATAAGGCTTAACCCAGGCGGCCGACGGTGAGAAGACTCGGGTTTCGATACGGCCTGTTTCAGGTGACATGCTTTGCAGTAGTGCAATATCGATATCGGTACCGGGTATAACCTGGTAGGGGTTGGCAATAATATCGGTAAAGCGAATGCCGGGGCGCCATGAGTATTGCCCCGGGCGTTTGGCGCTGCCGTGAATCATGATTTTGTTATCAATGTATTCCAGAGCGTCGCCAATGATGACTTGGTCGCCATCGTGTAGCTTAAAGCCTTTGCCAGCGGCTTTTGTGTAATCGGCATTGACTAGGCTGCGCTCGCCCGCTTTATTGACGCGGGTGATGCTGACTTTTGCAGCGTGCGAGGTATTGCTCAGGCCGCCGGCCATTGTGACGAGGGCTGCGAGAGTTTTATTGTCTTTAAGCTCGTAGCGTGCAGAGCGGTTAACGCCACCAGAGATTTCTACCGTATTGTGTGCCGGCGGAATAAAAATAACGTCGCCGGGCAATAAGCGCTGGTCGCCAGAGGTATCACCGGCTAATAGAAGGTCGTATAAATCCATTTTCCCGATCAATTGGCCAGCGCGCTTGAGTTGTATATTACGCAAAGAGCCCATTTCGGTAATGCCGCCACTGGCAAAAATAGCATTGGTCATTGTTGAGAGTGAGCCAACACTAAAAGAGCCCGGGTGCTCCACTTCGCCCAGTACAAACACGCGAATAGTACGCAATGAACCTATTGTGGTTGAGGCTTTAACGCCGACCATACGCTCGGCGACGGTCATATTGATGAGCTCTTGCATTTTGGCAAAGGTCATGCCGGCGACGGTAATGGGGCCAATATTGGGGAGCTGTATTTGGCCTTCGCGGTTGACCGTTAGTGGATGTGTGGCGTTTTCTTTGCCGTAAAGCTGGATAACAATGGTGTCTTCTGGCCCTAAAACGTAGTTGGCCGGTACGGGGATGTTAGCGGGCGGTTTAAAAAGATCAGACGCTTCTTTAAATAAGCTTAAGCCAAAAACAGGTAGCTTCTCTTCTTCCTCTTTTAGGTTGTCTTCGTCCATTTCCATGTCGGTATCGACATCTAAAAGCTCGCCGTCTTCTTCGCTCATATCATTGGCGGGCTTTTCGCTGAGATTGGGCTCGTCGGCAGGCCCCTGCGCGCCTCCGGTTAGGTCGGCAATGTCAATACCCATCGACTTTGCCAGCGCTTTTTGTTGTGCCGGTGGCATGGCTTTAAATTGAGCGATTTGCGCCGCTGAAGGTGTTTGCGCATAAGTGGGCATGGCCGCAAAGTGGCTACCTAAGGCGGTTAGGGTTGCCAGCGTATATGCCGTGGCTTTTAGGGTGCGGTGCTGATGCAGCCAGTGTTTGTGTATGGCGGCGGTGATTTTTTGCGAGAGTAATATCATAGGGCAGTCATTGGCGGCATTAGGCCGTTTATTTGGGGCTAGGTCTAGGGTTTGGGCTAGCTAATTTTTAATACAAGCTAATTTTTAATACAAGCTAAGTCTCAATACAAGCTAAGTTTCAATACAGGGCTTACATAAAGTGCAGGGTTTGGGCTAAGTATAGGGGTGAGCTACATTTAGCGCATTGGGCGCACGTTTTTATGTGCGCCACACCATGCCCGATTACGCTGTTACTGATGAGCCTTGCTTTTATAGGGTCGTTTAACCGTGTCGTCTAACGGTATTGTTTATTTGTGTTGCTTACCTGTCTCGCTTACCAATGGTGAAAGAGTGAAATGTGTAGAGTCGTTTTCACATCTTCCCCATTAAGCATAACGCTGTCACTCAAATGGCTGCCGCCAACTTCAAGCATCAGTCGATCATTTAACGGAAGGCGGTATTGTATCTGAGTATTCTCGACTTTTGTTCTCCTTGGGCCAAAGGCACTACCGCCCGGCGCCGAGCGGTCGGTGCCGTCGCGGTTAAGGTCGGCATGAGCCAAGCGCCAAGTTAATTGGTGGCCATTTTCAAAGTAGTGCTGACCGGCAAGGCTAATGACTTCACTGTCGCCATCACTACTGGCACCTATTGGGCGCCCTAAATGGCGGTAACCGGTTTCGTAGGTGCCGTGTTCATAAGCGCTATTATAGAGTGCATCGTCTTTATAAAACGAGACGATACTATTGCTGCTTTCGAAAGCAATGCGATGATGGGTATTAAAAAGGAGGCGCGATAGCTCTAACCCGCCCATTGCGATGTTATTTGAAGGTAGGCCATTGCCGTTTTCCCCTGTAATTTGGCCATAAAGCGCCATCGAGGTAGACCCTATCGTAAAGCCGTAACGGGCATCAAAGCCGCCCACTTGGTTGCTTTGCTTAAAGTGGCTGCTGTTGCTTCGGAACGTCTCGTTATTGCCGAGCAATACATCTTGCAGTGCTTGTGTGCTTTCGGTGTCTTCATCACCTGCCCACATGGCGGTACGCGATAAAGCGATTTCTAGCCCTTGTAGCGGGGTAGCGCTGAGGCGTGCGCCCCATAATAATGGCTTTTCGATGAGGCCGGTTTTATCTTGTAATTGGTTGACGAAGGTAGTGAATTGCCACTCGCCAAGCCAGCTCAGTAAGGGAGTTGCGAAGGCATCGGTACGGTTGCGCTTAACAAAAAAACCCGGCGCCGGGCGCGCATTGGTCGATAAAATCATGCTGCTGTGCCAGCCGGGCCCCCACCATTGGTCAATGGCGCCAACGCCTGCAGCCCAGTTACCCAATAATAGCGCCAAATAGCTACCATCGATGCGTCCGCGCTTACCGTCAGCGGGGTCATCGACAAAGGTTCCCGTTAGCTTTACGGCAAAGGCGTCGCCGGTATAGGTAACGCCTGTTTGGAATTCTTTAGCCTCGCGTGAGGTGGACTCAAAACCCTCGAGTACTTGAGGGCCGCCGCTCATACGTGAGCGCGATTGAGTGTATGCGCCGTCCATCACTAGCTGTAGTTCATGCTGCAAATAATTAAAGGACCAAGCTTGTGCTTTAGTGAGCCCAGAAGAGCGTATGCGATCAAGCCCTTGCTTAACGCTCGTCCAGGCGAGTGGCCAAGTACTGGTGGGAATATTCATCGCGCCAGAGTCGACTAAAAACTGGATGTGATGGCGTGCTCGGACATTGCCGGCGTCTATCCAAGGGCTTGCGAGTGCATCGACTGAGTACATACCCACAGAGGCAATAATAGCCTGCAGCGCGAGCTTTTTAATGGATAAAAGAGGCTTGCTGGGCTGATTAGCACGATGGCTTAGGGTGAGCTTTTGAGGAGCTAGCGGTGGTAAAAGTCTACCAATAATTGCGCGAATTGACACGGGTACTGTCCTTTAAACAACGGTGGTGCATCACTGAAGGGTGCATATTAGGGGCTTTTGCCACAGAGTCAAACACCTGTTTTAGCCTATCATTATAGTTGAGAAGTTGATGCGCCCACGACTGGCACAATGACTTGCGGTTATTGGCTTTTTGACTGCGCTTTTAAAACGCTTGTTTGCTGCAAAAATAGGCACTTGAGCGCAATGTATTTAATCTGTTTCACAAAAAATGATATTTCTTTGCATTTTGGCATTTAAGCCTACAAAGCGCGGTTGTGTGGAGTAGACACTCATTACAAATTACCTTACTTTCAATACATCTTCTAGAGCAATGTATTAGAGCTATAGAGGTTGGAGTTCATTCTTTGTAATGAAGTTTTAGGATTTAAATAATAGAGTAAAGAGGTTCTTATTATGTCAGCTCGCGAATTAGGCACTGTCAAATGGTTTAACAATGCTCGTGGATATGGCTTTATCACCCGTGGCGAGACAACGGATGATATTTTTGTACACTACCGCAACATCCGTGGCGAAGGCTACCGCTCATTGGCTGAAGGTCAAGAGGTTGAATTTGAATTGCTTGAAGGTGACAAAGGTTTGCAAGCTGATGATGTGGCCTGCTTATAAGCTGCCTTGCATACACTAATCGTAGGGTGTTGATGAGATCGCACGGCTTGTGATTGTATAATTTGTAATTTCATGAGCGTGCAACACCTAAATACCTCATTAAGTGGCTTTATTGTTAGCCGATATAAAAAAACCGACAGTGCGAGTCGATTTTTTTATATCGGTTTTTTTATGGGTTATTGCGCTCGATTAAAGGGGATGGCAATCACCTTAATCAATATGCCTAGGCGAGGGTGGTCAATGTAGTGCATCTCTTGGCTGCGCATACGCCGCGATTGGATCAGGGTAATGACTTCGTTGGTGAGATTATTCAGTTGCGGCGTCTCCTGGCCACGGCCAAAATCTAAAGGCTTTTGCAGGCCGATAGTGCCGGTATAGCTATTATCGGTATTGTTAAAGGTCGAGGTCACCGCCTGAGTATTAATGCCGTAATCCTGTGGGCTTTGTTCAAAGTGATCAACGTTTTGCTCCAGCGTCATGTCGTAGTTGGCGTGCGCTTGCGTATTGAGTGCTGTGGGTGCTACGGGCGGAATGGGCCAGTTAAGTTCTTGGCCGTAATTAGGGGTAAAGCGCGCCAGCCACAGCTGTGTATCCACGTGAATAAATTTATTGAGGCTAAAGCGAATACTGCCGCCAAGTTCGGTGCGTTCATCAAAGGTATCGCCGGCGTTAATAATAATGGAGGGCGAGTGCTTAGGTGCGACTAGGGTTTGTTGCCACGCCTTATGAAACAAAACGCGCATCGAGCTTTTGCGGTTGATCGCGCGCGCGGTATTGTTCAGCAGGTAAGTGCTTTTTGGGCGCTCTAGCACAATACGCTCGGCAATCTTTTCGGGATTCACGGTATGGGGGTTATTCCCTGTTGAGTTTTCGATGGGCTGCGTCATAAGTTCGGCGCTTTCTGCGGATGTACGTATGACTCGGTAGTTGGGCGGGTAGGCTAATACAACGTTTTCTGGCCAGTGTTCAGGCGCATTGTAAGCTGCGCTGGTGCGCTCAAAAATGACAACCTCGATGTGATAAGGCTGAAGCGCTTGCTGATTTTCGGCCCATGCACTTTGTACAAGTACACTGATGATGAGCCCGGCGCTTAGCATGATTGTTTGTGCGGCGTTATAAAATATTTTTTTAATACTGGCTGTCATTATTACTTCCTGCCTTTAAAAATAAGCGATCAAAGGTTATGTGGCTGACGGTTAAAGAGCGCGCTTTAGTATTGCATTTAAGATATTCAAAGCGGCTTAGTTTGTTACTTTTATGGGCTCAACGTTTATGGGCTCAACGTTTATGGGCTCACGTTTATGGACTTAATGTTTGCAGCATGCTGGCAACTCGCGCTATTCGATCTTGTGCGTTGGGCATATCGTCTATAAATTTGAGTTTACTGGCCCCTTCGAGTTTATAATTTTGCGGCTGCTTTTGCACAAGCTGAATAATCGTCAGCGGGTCGACACTGGGCTTTTCATTAAACTCTACTTTACCGCTCACGCTAGAGGCTTCGATTTTGATAATGCCTAGTTTGTTGGCGGCGAGCTTAAACTCGCTAATTCTAAATAAATGCTTCACAGGCTCAGGTAGTAGTCCAAATCGGTCGATCATTTCAATTTGTAGTCCATCGATGTCATCTTGGTTTTGAGCGCTAGCAATGCGTTTATATAAAATTAACCGGTTGTTGACATCGGGTAAATAATCATCAGGAATTAAAGCGGGTATGCGTAAGTTAATTTCGCAACCGGTTTGTTCGGCTTTTTCTAAGTCTATTTCTTCGCCGTTTTGAATGGCTTTAACTGCGCGCTCTAGCATATCCATATACAGCGAAAACCCAATGGCTTGAATTTGCCCACTTTGGTCGTCGCCGAGTAATTCACCGGCCCCACGAATTTCTAAATCATGCGAGGCGAGTGTAAAACCGGCGCCTAAATCTTGCGCCTCTTCAATAGCGGTTAGCCGTTTTTGGGCGTCAGAGGTTAGGGTTTTAGGCGGTGGCGTTAATAAATAGGCATAAGCTTGATGGTGCGAGCGCCCCACACGACCGCGCAATTGATGCAGTTGTGCTAGGCCAAATTTATCGGCGCGGTCAATAATAATGGTATTGGCGTTGGGTACATCAATACCTGTTTCAATAATGGTAGTGGCTACTAAGACATTAAAGCGTTTATGATAAAAATCACCCATGACGCCTTCGAGTTCTCGTTCGCGCATTTGGCCGTGGCCAATATCGACTTTGGCCTCTGGGATTAGCTCGGCTAAATCGCGTGCGGTTTTTTCTATTGTGCTGACTTCATTGTGTAAGTAATACACTTGGCCACCGCGTAGCACCTCGCGCAAAATCGCTTCTTTAATAACATTGGGATCGGTTTGGCGTACAAAGGTTTTGACTGATAAGCGTTTGGCCGGTGGTGTGGCAATAATGGATAAATCCCGAATGCCATTCATGGCCATATTTAATGTTCTAGGAATAGGCGTGGCAGTCATTGTTAAAATATCGACCTCGGCACGCAGGGCTTTAATAGCCTCTTTTTGCCTTACACCAAAGCGGTGTTCTTCATCAATAATTAGCAAGCCCAAATTAGGAAACTGCATATCGGGGCTTAATAGTTTATGGGTACCAATAATAATATCCACCGTACCGGCGGCAATACGCTTTTGCGTTTCGGTGGTTTGTTTACCGCTTTTAAAGCGTGATAAAACATCAACGTTGACTGGCCAGTCAGCAAATCGGTCTTTAAAGTTTTCATAGTGTTGTTGTGCGAGTAGTGTTGTGGGTACCAAGATGGCAACCTGCTTGCTATTTTGTACAGCAATAAAAGCCGCGCGCATAGCGACTTCGGTTTTACCAAAACCCACATCACCACAGACGAGGCGATCCATGGGTTGCGGGCCTAACATATCGGTGCGTACCGCGTTAATCGCTTGCTCTTGATCGGGGGTTTCTTCAAACGGGAAGCTGGCTGCAAATTGGCGTAGTGCCTCTTTGGGGTTACTAAATTGAAACCCGCGTCGCGCTTGGCGCTTAGCGTAAACGACTAATAATTCGGCGGCCACATCGCGCACTTGTTCGGCAGCTTTACGTTTAGCGGCGCGCCATTGCTCGGTGCCTAGGCGATGCAGTGGTGCGTGTTCTTCGCCACCGCTGTAGCGGCTAATAACATGTAAATTACTAACAGGTACATACAGTTTGGCTTCGTGAGCGTATTCTAGTAATAAAAATTCATCGCAGCTGCCGTCAATTTCAATGGCCTCTAAGCCTCGATAGCGGCCCACACCATGGTCAATATGGACGACCGGTGCGCCCACTTTTAACTCCGTAAGGTTTTTAATAATGGAATCTTGATCGGTGGTATTTTTTTTGCGTCTACGCGCTTGCTTAACGCGCTGACCAAATAAAGCGGCTTCAGGAATAATGGCCAAAGTACCATTATCCAGCAAGATGCCTTGCTCCCAGTTGCCTAGGGTAATACCGTTTTTGTGTGTTGAATGTAAAAATGCAGCGGTGCTGATAACCTCAGGAGGGCTAAGTTTAATCTTTTTAAATTGCTCTAATAATATTTCTCGACGACCGTTAGATTCTACCGCAAATAATAAGCGACCTTTGAAGGTCATTAAAAAACTATTGAGTGCGTTTAAAGGCTCTTGTGCGCGATCATCAATAGCGAGTGTGGGCAGTGGTGTAACGGGTAGATTACTGTTGCCCGTTTTGGCCTCTAACATGTGGCTAACGAGTGTGACCCGGCTGAAGGCTTTTAATTGTTGGTATAGCTCATTGACGGGTAAAAAAACTTGGTGCGGTGGCAATACAGGGTTTAAGCGGTCGCCACTGCGGCTGGTGTAGCGGGTGCTGGCTTCACGCCAAAAACTTTCGACCGATTGCTCCAAGTCGCCGGTCACAAATAAGGTGGCCTCTGTTGGGAGGTAATCTAGCAAACTTGCAGTTTCTTCAAAAAAGAGCGGCAGGTAATATTCTACACCTGCGGGCGGATAGCCATCACACACATCGCGGTAAATGGGGCAGGCACGATGATCAACATCAAAAGCATTATGCCATTGGCTTTTAAATAAGCTAATGGCCTTGCTGTCTAATGGGCACTCTTTGGCCGGCAGAAATTCTACTCGTTCTACTTGGTTAATCGTGCGCTGGCTTTCGGGGTCAAAGGTACGCAAAGTATCGACTTCGTTATCAAAAAGCTCTATGCGATAGGCGTCATCGGCACCCATAGGGTAAATATCAATTAAGGCGCCGCGCAGGGCAAATTCACCATGCTGAAAAACCGAGTCGACTTTATTGTAGCCTGCGCAAATTAAAGCATTTTGGAGCTTGTCGATATCGAGGGTGTCGCCTGTGCCGACGACAAGGCTGTTGCCTAAAATGTAATCAGCTGGCGCAATGCGCTGCATTAATGTGGCTGCCGTCACAACGATTAAGCAGCGCTCATCTAGCGCTAATTGATAAAGCGTACGCATGCGGGCCGAGATAATATCTTGATGCGGCGAAAAGGTATCGTAGGGGAGTGTCTCCCAGTCCGAAAAATGCACAATTTGAGGGGCATTTTTAACCCCTTTAAGTAGTGTGGCTAAATCTTGCTCTAATCGGTCGGCCTCGCTCATGGTCGGCGCAATGACGACGCTGCTATGTGTGAGATCGCATGCCAGCTCAGCAATGGCCATGGCACCGGCAGTACCTGTTGCATTACCCCACTGAATCTTATCGCCTAGGCGTTGTGGGCTAGCGGGGTTTAAAAGGGCTAAATCAAACAGCGTAGTGCTCATGGTGTGCGTCGCTTTTGGTGGTGGGCTTTTGTGGCCTATGGTTGGATTGCTGATTAACGTGGGGCATTCTAACTAATACGCAAGGCTTGGCCAAATGGTTGCGCTCGAGCATACGAGGTGGCCCGAGAGTTAAGTGAGGCCATCGTTTAGCGAGCTGCCTTTTTAGTGACGAGCCACTGGCTGGCCGGGTAAGCACTGATGCCGTGCAGTAAAACACTCAGCAAAATGGTGACGGTTGCGATATTGAGTATGACTTGGCTGTTGGGCAATTGTTGCTCGAATACCATTATGGCAAAAACAATACTCGCTAAACCACGGGGGCCAAACCAGCCAATAAACACTTTTTGTTTAAGGCTAAGTGATGTGCCTGCTAGGCTAATGATGACCGGCACCATTCGAATAACCGTTAAGCTTAGTATGCCGTAGGCCACTTGCTGCCATGTGATATCGGTAAGTATATTCATCGTTAGCGCCCCAAAAATCAACCACGTTAACAGTGATAGTATTTCTCCGTTCATTGTTGATTCTTCCATTTCTGCGGTATAAGCGCCTTGTATGCGTTCGCCAAATAATAAACCTCCACAAAACGCCGCAATAAAACCACTACCGCCAAGCGCTTGTGCAAGGCTAAAAGCAATCAAAGCAATAGAAATAGTCGGCACAGTGAGCCAGCGCTCGGGAATCCATTGTTGTTTGATGGCATGGCGACAAAGTAACCACCCGAGTGCGGAGCTTAGTGTACCGACGATTGCGCCAATACCTATATCCGACAAAAAAGCCTTCAGTGCAAAAAGCCCTATATTGCCATCGTTGGCATGGCCGTTGATAAGCGCTAAACACACCACTAAAAAAGGCACGCAAATACCATCATTTAAACCACTTTCGGCATTGAGTCCACGGCTAATATCTTGTGGGACCATGGGGTTTTTAATAACAGCCAAACCGAGTGCGGCATCGGTAGGGGCCAAAATAATACCAATAAGAGCGGCTTCTATAAGAGAGAGCTGCGGGAATATGATTTTAGCGACTAGGCCACCGAGTAGTAGTGTTAAAGGAAGGCCCAGCAGCAATGTGCGAATGGGGATTTGTGGGCGATGCTTTAAAAGCCGCAAGCCAATACCTGTTGCGTCATTAAATAGAACAATAGCGAGCGTGAGCTCGGCAATGACTCTGACCGACTCTAAGCTCGCATCAATCACTAAAAGTCCTACGCCGTTATCGCCGAGCAAGTACCCAGCAATTAAAAAGAGCAGGGGGCCGCTTAGCCAAGAGCGCTCAATGCGGTCAGCGAGACAACCATAAAGCAAAGTGCAGCCTGCAATGAGTGCAATGGATAAGTACATGGAGCTCCTTGTGAAAACGGTTTGTTCAGATGGGCGGTTAGGTTGTACCCGCTTACGGCCTGTTGCGTGCTACGGTTCGGCCTTTACGGCTTGCCAGGCGTAGCTTCCAGTCGCTGTTGTGCTCAAGTGTGCAGGTTTCTTCGTTATCGAGTATGACTTGCTGTTTAACACTAGGCAATTTAATGCCTATGGCAAACAGTTTAGCGACAATCAATTTTTGCAGTTTTTTGTCGTCGTCTTGTGCGATCGCGTTTTGTTGCGCCTGCTCAGTACTGAATACACAGGTAATGAATAAACTGGCGGGGAAGTGAGTATAATCCGCTTGATGGGTCAGCCATTCAAAGCCTGCAATATCTTTAAGGCTTTGTTCGCACACTTGTGTGAGCGCTAGGCGAATATTATTTTCGGTACGTTTTTGGGTTTTGCTCAAAGACATAAGGTGGCCATAAAAAGCCATTATTATAGAGCACTCTCTTACGGGTGCGTTGCCTTATTGTGAGTTGCCTGATGTTTTATGTTGAAGGTCTGATGTTTTTTGCTAAAGGGTGCGTCATTTATGATGCAGAGCCTGATAGTGGGCTGTGTGATGCGATAATGACATCCTTGTCTTTATCCTCTCATCCTAGGTAGAGCCTTGCGCATAAGTTGGTGTGACCCGGCTTTCCTAGCACTTGTTTGTTGCGGCTTTATTTAACCCTGACTCGATTTTGTTGCTAAATCTTGTGGCTATCTTAAGGCTTAAAAGCGTTTGGTGGTATGGGTAAAACTACGTATATTTACGCACTCGCAAGGCTTTGAAAAGTTCAAAAATACTGTAACTATTCAGAGGGCCGTAATTGGGCACTAATGAATCATTTTCTGGGCCGCTCAAGCCATCTGCGACTTTGTGCTCCTGCAAAGTCTACCCCCACGCATCCATGCTGGGGCTGGTCGCTATATAAGCGCTCCCGGCGCTTAAATGCCCAAAAAATAACCCATTAGCACCCTGACAAGAGGGATTTGTTAACTTGACTGAATAGTTACAAAATACTCAGCTTATACGACGCTCAGCTCAATTTGGCAAAAAGTATTGATTAGCTCGGCTCTTAAGTGGTCGCCCTGTGTTACTTGCCCAACGCCAGCGGGTGTGCCTGTAAGAATAAGGTCACCCACATCTAATTGGGTAAAGCGGCTGAGCTGGGCTAGTAGTGCAGGAATGGGCCAAATCATGTCATTGAGATTGCCATGCTGAACTTGTGTGTCATTTTTATGCAGGGCAAACTCGGGTGTTTTTTGCAGGCTGGCCCAGTCGCATGCCATCAGTGCTGAGCACGGCGCAGAATGATCAAACCCTTTGGCGGTAGCCCAAGGGCGGCCATCTTTTTTGGCGGTTTGTTGAGTGTCTCGGCAGGTCATATCTAAAGCAATACCAGCGCCGGCAATGGCGTTGTCTAAATTCTGTATTTCACCTGAATTGTTTAGTGTCAATTTACTGCCAATTGCTATGCAAATTTCTGTTTCATAGTGGATGTTTTGGCTGTATGTTGGTTGCCGCCATTTTATTGGGCTAGCAACGCCATGAGAGGAGGGCGTATTGTCACAAAATGGCGCCAGTGCGGTCAGTGGTTTGTAAAAAAAGAACGGCGGTGCCTCTTGTGCTGAGCCATTAATTTTTTGTGAGCGTTCAGGGAACATTTGCCCCATCTCTTTTGCGTGATCGGCGTAGTTACGACCGATGCAAATAATACGACGTACTGGGTAGTCGCTTACTTTTTTTTGGTTGTCGTATAGCGGTAATTGAGGAGGGGTATAGTGGAAGGGCATACATCGTCTCCTTTGCGGCAGTTAGCATGTTTGCTTACGCATTGTATGTTTTTGGTCTAATAACTGCAACGAAAAGCGCTCAGCTAGGCGTTAGCGATAAGCAAAATACTGGGTGAATAAAACGCTGGATGATGATACTGATGGCAGCCAAACGCAAAAGATGCCAAAGCGATCATGCACTGATTTTGATATGGTGCATATTACTTAAGCCTCTACTTGTTGGGGTTTCGGTTTGCTGCCTCGCTTCAGTTTATTAACTCGCTTAATACCAAAATTAAAAGTGCCGAGCGTATGCTAGGCTTGACTCATTTAAGATTCAAACAAGCCAATAGCCTAAGTAGATATGATTGACAGTAACACTATTTAGGCAGGCTTTTAAAGAGCACGAAACTATGCAGCAATATTGGAAAGACTACAACTCAACCGGCTTTTATGATGAGCTGATCAGTGCGCGAGGTAATGCTCGATTGCCTGCAAAAAAGTTAGTGTCATACTTAAAAAGCCTAACAGCTGAGGATATTGCCGCGCGACGCATGGCCGCTGATGCAACAATTCAAGCCATGGGCGTGAGCTTTACCGTATACACCGATGAAGGCAATATCGATCGTGCGTGGCCTTTGGATATTATTCCGCGTGTTATTGCTAAAAAGCAGTGGGATGTTGCCGAAAAAGGTTTAGCGCAGCGCTTGCAGGCATTGAATATGTTTATTGATGATTTGTACCACGATCAAAAAATTATCAAAGATGGCATTATCCCTGAGTTTGTTTTAAAGCAGTCGGTTAATTATCGCAAAGAGTGCGAAGGCGTTTCGCCCGCTTATGGTGTGTGGGCGCATGTTTGCGGCACCGATTTGGTGCGTGCCGGTGATGGTGAGCTGTATGTACTAGAAGACAACTTGCGTGTCCCGTCGGGTGTTTCTTATATGCTCGAAAACCGCTCGATTATGAAACGCGTATTCCCCGAGGTTTTTGAGCAAGTCGATATTGCTCCTATTGGTGACTATCCTGCGCGCCTGTTTGATACCTTGAGTGCGCTGTCTCCGCGTAAAGAAAAGCAGCCTGTCATTGCAGTATTAACACCCGGTATATTTAACTCGGCCTACTTCGAGCATGCCTTTTTGGCCCAGCAAATGGGTGCCGAACTGGTTGAGGGCAGTGATTTGGTCGTCGGTGATGACGATTGTGTATACATGAAAAACATTGATGGCCTAGAGCAGGTAGATGTTATTTATCGCCGTATTGATGATATGTTTTTAGATCCTGAAGTGTTTCATAAAGACTCGATATTGGGTGTGCCCGGTTTAATGCGGGCATGGCGTGCTGGCAACGTGGCTTTGGCGAATGCGCCGGGTGCCGGGGTGGCCGATGATAAAGTGGTGTATGCTTATGTTCCGCAAGTGATCAAATATTATTTAGATCAGGATCCTATTATTCCTAATGTTGAAACCTTTTTGTGCTACAAAGATAATGAGCGTGATTATGTGTTGAATAATCTCGACAAATTAGTGGTTAAGCCTGCGAATGAGTCAGGTGGTTATGGCATGTTAGTGGGGCCACATTCCACTAAAAAAGAGCGTGAAACGTTTGCCACTTTAATTAAGGCTAACCCGCGCAATTATATTGCTCAGCCTACTCTCGATTTGTCTACAGCACCGACCTTAATTGGTAAGCATACACCTGAGCCGCGCCACCTTGATTTACGACCGTTTATTTTGCAAGGCAAAGACACTTACGTAACCACTGGCGGGCTGACCCGTGTTGCAATGAAAAAAGGCTCGCTCGTGGTTAACTCTTCACAAGGCGGTGGTAGTAAAGATACTTGGATTGTAGATACCGATGCTGGCAAAACAGGCATCGATAAAGCCAGTACCGATAAAAAAAATAGCGATAAAAAAACAGTCAAAGCAAGCCCCTCAAAGGCGGGTAGTCAAAACCAAAGCCAAAGTAGTCAAGGAGGTGCATAGTTATGTTATCTAAAGTGGCCGAGCGCGTTTATTGGACCGCGCGTTATTTAGAGCGCATTGAAAGTACTGCACGCTTAATCAGTATTTACGATAAGCTATTATTTGATTTGCCGCGTACGGTGCAATTGAGTTGGTATAACTTGATTACAATTAATAGCTTGCAAAACGATTTTAGTGAGCGCTATGCGGTGCAAGATGAGCGCAATGTCATCAAATTTTTAATTGGCGATGAGAGTAACTCTTCGTCTATCGTTTCTTCGCTAAAAGCGGCACGTGAAAACATACGCACAACACGCGATGTGATTCCTTCGGATGTGTGGTATGCCATTAATGAGCTTAATCGTTATGTCAAAGACAATATTCAGCAAGGCATTAACCGTGGTAAACGGCATGAGTTTTTAAATCATATTGTCTGTGGATGCCAGCAAATTTTGGGTACGCTATACAGCGATATGCCTCACGATGCTGCATGGACCTTTTTGCGCATAGGCCGCAATTTAGAGCGCGCCGATATGACATCGCGCAATATTGATGCCGCTATGGCCGGCATTATGGAGGCGCAAGATATTGACGAGGCAGTAAACACGCATCAAATTATTTGGCTTCATTTATTGCGCTCTTTAAATGCCGATCACAGTTACCGACGCGCCACGCGACAAACGATTAAAGGGTATGACGTGGTGGGTTATTTGGTGACTAATGAGTATTTCCCCAAGTCAATCGAGTACTGTTTAAATGCGCTGATTAGCGCCTGTGAGCAACTACCTAACTCAAAAGGGTTAACGGATTATTTAGGCGCAATAAAGTCTGATATTGTTGATGACTACGAGCCCGAGTCATTGGGTCAGCCATTGCGTGATGATTTAAATGAGTTGCAATTACATATTATCGATTTACATAAAAAAATCAGTGAAACTTGGTTCCCTGTATGGGATTAATGTTTTTTACACTCTTTGATAAGCGCGTGCCATAAGGCAAAAGCTGGGGTATTTATGACTATTCGTGTTGCTCTAAATCACAACACTCATTATAAATTTGACCGATTGGTTAATTTATCGAAACATACCATACGCTTGCGTCCTGGGCCGCATTGCCGTACGCCAATCCATAGTTATAGCTTAAAAATAAAACCAGAAAACCATTTTATTAATTGGCAGCAAGATGCCTTTGGTAATTTTTTGGCGAGTATTGTCTTTCCCGAAAAAACCAAAGAGCTATCTATTGAGGTTGAAGTGCTTGCCGATATGGTGGTGATTAACCCATTTGATTTCTTTTTAGATGACTATGCGGAAGAGTTTCCTTTTAAATACTCTAAGCAGCTAATGAAAGAGCTAGCGCCTTACCTTGAAAAGCTAGAAGCCAAAGAGTGCGGCGCGGCCTTTAATGATTTAGTGGCTGATATTTCGTTAGAAAAGCGCCGCACCATCGATTTTTTGGTGGATGTGAATCAGGTGATTCAGCATGCCGTAGAGTACGCCATTAGGATGGAGCCGGGTGTACAAACACCAGAAGAAACACTGACACTGGCGAAAGGTTCTTGCCGTGATTCGGCCTGGCTGATGGTGCAAGCATTACGGCATTTAGGCTTGGCGGCGCGCTTTGCTTCGGGTTATTTAGTACAGCTTGCGCCCGATGAGAAATCACTGGATGGCCCATCAGGCGCCGAAAAAGATTTCACCGATTTACATGCATGGTGCGAAGTATTTTTGCCCGGTGCAGGCTGGGTGGGGTTAGATCCTACATCGGGTTTATTTGCTGGTGAGGGTCATATTCCATTAGCGTGTACACCCGACCCTAGCTCTGCGGCACCGATTGAGGGGGCGATGGATGAATGCGAGGTAGAGTTTGACTATAGCAATGAGGTGACGCGTTTTCATGAGGACCCACGTGTTACTAAGCCGTATACCGATGATCAGTGGCATGAGATTTTAGCGTTAGGCGATGTGGTTGATCAAGATTTAGAGGCTTTGGATGTCCGTTTAACCATGGGCGGCGAGCCGACTTTTGTATCTGTCGATGATATGGAAAGTGCCCAGTGGAATACCGAGGCGCTAGGCAGCGATAAACTGCGTTTAGCTAAAACGTTATTGCTGCGCTTGCGTGATGCCTTTGCGCCTAATGCCATGCTGCATTACGGTCAAGGTAAGTGGTACCCCGGTGAAGAGGTGCCGCGTTGGGCGCTGGGTGTTTTTTGGCGTAAAGATGGCGAGCCTGTTTGGCATAAGCCTGAGCTATTAGCGCGGGTCGATAAAAATTATGGACATGATGCCAATACAGCACGCAAATTTAGCGAGCAATTAGCCGCCACCCTCGGCATCGAAAAACGCTTTGTGCATCCAGCGTATGAAGATGGCTTACATTATTTATTGCAAGAGCAGCGTTTACCCAAAAATGTCGATGCCTTAATTGCCGATGCCAAAGCCAGCCTTGAGCGCAAACGTTTAGCGCGTGTACTCGAGCAAGGCTTTGATACCCCAACGGGCTTTGTGCTGCCTATTGAGCGTGATATTGCCGGTAGCGCGTGGTGTTCTAGCCGTTGGCAGTTTAGACGCGAGCGTTTAGTGCTGATACCAGGTGACTCGCCGATGGGTTTACGTTTACCGCTGGGTGACTTGCCAGCGCTCAAAGAAGGCGATTACACGCCCGAGCGCGACCCGTTTGATGAGCCCGTCGATCACAAAGGCCAGCGAGTTGCTCATGAACGAGTGCCACCGGCTTATGCGAACAATGATGTGCCGGGTTTTGGTCCTGCACTTGGCTCGCCAGCGACAAAAAAGCACAGTCGCTCGGGTGCTGATGTCATTCGTACGGCGATGTGTATTGAAGCGCGCGCGGGTAAAGTTCATGTGTTTTTACCGCCTGTTTATGCCTTAGAGGATTACCTTGAAATAGTGAGTGCGCTGGAACGTGTGGCTGAGCAACAAGAAACCCCGATTATTATTGAAGGGTATGAGCCACCTAAAGATGCGCGTATGCAGAAGTTTTTGATCACGCCAGACCCCGGCGTTATTGAAGTGAATATTCACCCAGCCAATAACTGGAAAGACCTCGTCAGTAATACCACTGAACTTTACGCTGCGGCACGCGAGTCGCGCCTTGCCGCCGAAAAGTTCATGCTTGATGGCCGTCATACAGGTACCGGCGGTGGTAATCATATGACCCTCGGCGGCAAAACGCCGGCCGATAGCCCCATGCTACGCCGCCCCGATTTATTGCGCAGCTTTGTGACCTTTTGGCAGCATCACCCCAGCTTGTCTTATTTGTTTTCGGGCGCTTTTATTGGCCCTACCAGCCAAGCGCCACGCGCCGATGAAGGGCGTGATGAAATGCTGTATGAAATGGAAATAGCCTTTCAGCAAATGCCAGAAGGGTTAGCCGATCAACCCTGGCTGGTGGATCGCTTAATGCGTAATTTATTGATTGATATTACAGGCAATACTCATCGCGCCGAGTTTTGTATTGATAAACTGTATGCACCAGGCAGTGCTAGCGGCAGGCAGGGTATTTTGGAGTTTCGCGGTTTTGAAATGCCGCCGCACAGCCGCATGAGCCTAGTGCAGGCGTTATTAATTCGCGCCTTGGTTGCCCGCTTTTGGCAAGAGCCCTATAAAAAGCCTTTGGCGCGCTGGGGTACGGCACTGCACGATAAATTTATGTTGCCGCATTTTATTTGGCGCGATATTCAAGAGGTGTGCAATGATTTAACGCGCCATGGTTATCCCTTTAAAGCCGAATGGCTTCTGCCTTTTGAAGAGTTTCGCTTTCCGCATTATGGTCGTGTGAAGCTTGATGATATCGAAATTGAATTGCGCTGGGCAATTGAGCCTTGGCATGTGCTGGGTGAGGAAGTGGGTAGCTTTGGCACTGCGCGCTATGTCGATTCATCGGTCGAGCGCTTGCAGGTACGCGTGTCGGGCTTAACCGATAGTCGCTATGTTTTAGCGTGTAACGGCCGCCGCGTACCTTTGCATGCGACCGGTAAGCATGGCGAGTCAGTGGCTGGGGTTCGCTACCGCGCTTGGGCACCACCGTCGGCGCTGCACCCAACAATTGGTGTGCATACGCCTTTAACCTTTGATTTAATTGATACTTGGACGGGCCGCTCAATAGGGGGTTGTACGTATCATGTGAGCCACCCAGGTGGGCTGAGTTATAACGCTTATCCTATTAATGCCTTTGAGGCTGAGTCGCGCCGGGTTAACCGCTACGATGACGTTAGTCATAGCCAAGGGGTGTTTACGCCACGGCCCGAAATTAACGCGGTGCGTGAGTTCTTTCCTCGCGATGTACCTTTGCGGCCAATGGGCCCACCGCCAGAGGAGCCGTTGAGCGAGTACCCTTACACGCTCGATTTACGGCGCTCGGCTAAATCGTTGGGCTAGTTGCTATTGGACTAGGTGTTATTAGGCTAGTTGTTATTAGGCTAGTTATTGCCGATCTTGTTTTAGCGTTTTGATGAATCCGTGCTTAGCTTAATAAGCGCGGATTTTTTATTTTAGAGTGTTTTGAGGTGGCGCCCTGCCACGCTTTAGGCGAGCGAGCAATTTGCACGCCATTGAATGAGGCCTTAGTGATGTTAAACAGCGTTATATCAACAGTATCTTCTATGATGATACTCCTATTATGTACCACAATAATGGCTTGTGGCTCTGAGGTTAAGCAGCCTACGGGCGTTATTCCTGCGCAGCAATTAGAGGCCTTACAAAAAGCGAAAGATGTAGAAGGAATACTGTTAGAGTCTAAAAATAAAATCGATAGCCAATTGCAGTAGCACTGGTTGTATTTAGGCGATCTATACGGGCCTGCCTGTTTGCGTATTGGCCTGCGGATGCCCGTACCCTGTATCGTATTGCGCAAAATTTACGGTGTTTGTGGTGACGGCTTTTAAACCTAAACGTGCGACAATAAGCGATAATAAGCGCTAATAAATGACCGCGAGCGATTGTGGCTATTTTAAGATACGCAGCAATATTCCACTTAATATACGCAGTAAACAAGTAAGCCAAATGGCTCGCGAGTTACGCTGATGCTTACCCATAAGGTTGAACTGTGGTTGAATTTACGTATGCTCCGCGCCCTGGCGTGCAAGATGAGGCCTTTGATGCCCAAGGTACAGCTAAGGTGCATTGGCAATATTTATTAGAAGGTTTGCATGCCCTTGGTCCCAAAGGCCTTGCCGATAGGCAAATAAAAGCGCAGCGTATACTGCGCGATGACGGCGCAACATACAATATTTACAGCGAACAAACCGCACCCGATCACGACTGGAAACTGGATTTAACGCCTTCGTTGATTACCAGTCAAAACTGGGGGGCTATTGAGGCCGGTTTACTCGAGCGCTCGGAGCTTTTTAATTTATTTTTAAAAGATATCTACGGCCCACGCAATTTAATTCGCACAGGCGTTATTCCGCCAGAGGCGTTATTTTTGCATCGTGGTTTTTTGCGGCCTTGTCAGGGTATTAGTGTGCCTGGCGAACACCAGCTACTATTGCACTCAGTCGATTTAATTCGCAGCCATACTGGTGAACTCAGTGTTTTAACTGATCGTACCCAGTCGCCTAGTGGTGCCGGCTATGCACTAGAAAACCGCACGGTTATGTCGCGGGTATTGCCGAGCTTATTTCGGGATAGTCACGTGCATCGCTTAGCGCAGTTTTTTCAAAAATTACGCACAAAGCTAACCAGCTTATGTACCACACAAGACCAACCACGCATTGTTGTGTTAACACCCGGTACGCACAATGAAGCCTATTTTGAGCATGCCTACTTGGCTAATTATTTGGGTTTCCATTTAGTGCAAAGTGGCGATTTGGTGGTGCGCAATGGTTACGTCTGGATGAAGTCGCTCGATGGTTTAAGCCGTGTAGATGTTATTTTGCGCCGAGTGGATGATAGCTTTTGTGACCCAGTAGAGCTGCGTGGCGACTCGCAATTAGGCGTCCCTAATTTATTAGAGGTGGTGCGTGCCGGCCGAGTGGTGATTGCCAACCCATTGGGTAGTGGCGTATTAGAAAACCCCATATTCCTTAAGTTTTTACCGGCCATTAGCGAAGCTTTGTTAGGGCGCAAGTTACGGTTGCCTAGCGTTGCGAGTTATTGGTTGGGTGATGATCACGATTACAATAAAGTGGTTCATAGTTTTGATGACTGGGTCATTAAGCCTATTTACCGCGGCGATGCACAAAAAAGTATTTTGGTGCGCGAGCTCAGCCAAAAAGAGCGTGAGCTTTTTGTGGCTAAAGTGAAAGCCAAGCCCGAGCTTTACGTGGCGCAGCCACCGATTAGCGCAATGCATTTACCCAGTTATATCGATGGCGCTTTGGTGCCTAGGCCTTCTGTATTGCGTACCTTTAGCGTCGCAAGCGGTACCTCTTACACGGTGATGCCGGGCGGCTTAACGCGTATAGGGACGGCCGAAAACACTTTTGCTATTTCCAATCAGGCTGGCGCCTACAGTAAAGATACTTGGGTGATTGCGAGCGAACCTGAGCGCGTGAATAGGACTTTATCGGGCGAGTCGCCTACGCCCATGCGTGAAGCTGAGCTTATTAGCTTGCCAAGCCGCGTAGTCGAGAATTTATTTTGGATGGGGCGTTACGCCGAGCGGGCCGAGGCTTTATTGCGTTTGTTGCGCACGGTATTTGTATTATTAAATGGCGAAGAGCCCGTGAGTGATGTGTGCCGTAGGCAATTGTTATTATGCATTACCGAAACCACATCTATGTTGCCGGGCTTTAAAGAGGCAAAAGACAGCCTGCTCCATGACCCTGGCGAGGAATTAATTGCAGCCGTAGCCGATGGCCAGCGCATGGGAAGTGTGCGCTCTAATTTAAATGCTTTGTTGTATTGCGCTGATGAATCGAAAGAGCTGTTATCAAGTGATACCTTGCGTGTCACCAATGACATTCGTGATGCGTTGTATGCATTGGATGATGATTTGGCGGGTGGTTTGGCGGCCGCACCCGAGGAAGCCTTAGATCCGTTGGTTACCGCTTTAATTGCGCTGTCGGGTTTAGCCCAAGAAAGTATGCTGCGCGGGGTCGGTTGGCGCTTTATGCAAATTGGCCGCCGGCTAGAGCGCACAGTACAAACCGCCGCGATTATCGAAAACTTATTAGTTGCCGAGGTGAGTGAGCACGATCAAAGTACGTTAATTCAAGCGCTATTATTAACACTCGAAAATTTAATCAGTTATCGCAGGCGCTATCGTGCGCGCATGGGGGTTCAGTCGAGCCTCGATTTGGTAATGCTCGATACCAGTAACCCGCGCTCTTTAATGTTTCAATTAGAGGAGCTGAATAAACATTTAGCACGCCTACCTAAAATACCTGAAACGCGGCATGAGTTGTCGCTAGAAGAGCGCGCCGCCTTAGAGGCTAAAACACTGATTAAATTAACATTGCTCAAAGATTTGAGCGCGCGTGAAGATGGTCAGCGTAAGACACTCAAAAAACAATTAAAACAATTAACTGCGCTAATGGGTGATGTGAGTGCCTATGTGAGCAATAAATATTTTGATCACAAAGCCAGCTCGCAGCAGTTGGTTAGCAATAGCGTAGGGGAATAACTGTGCTTTACCGTATTTGTCATATAACAGAGTACCTCTATAATGCCCCAGTATCGCATTGCTATAACTTAGCGCATATTATTCCGCGCACCAGTCACCGACAAAAGTGTATTAGTAGCGATATTACGTTAGAGCCTGCGGCGGCTTTTAAGTCAGTACGCGATGACTATTTTGGTAATCGCGCCTATCACTTTGAAATTCAACGCAGCCATAAAAAACTCGTGCTAACGGCAACCAGTAAAGTTGAGACACGTCCGCAATTTTATGATGATAAATTGGATTGTGGCGTGACCTGCGCTGAAGCGTGGCAACTTTTAAACTATACCCACGAAGCCGAATTTTTAATGGCCCGTGAATTTTTATTAGATTCTCCCATGATTAAAATTCAGCCAGAGCTACGCGCTTATGCCGAACCTTTATTCACACCGAATAAACCTTTGCTGCAAGCTATCATGGATTTAACCCACAAAATATTCAGTGAATTTGAGTATTCGCCGGCGAGCACAACAATTGCAACGCCACTCGATGTGGTGCTCAATACCAAAAAAGGGGTTTGCCAAGACTTTGCACATTTGCAAATTGCGTGCTTAAGGGCGCTGGGTATACCGGCTAAATATGTCTCTGGGTATATCGAGACGTTGCCGCCAGAAGGGCAAGAAAAGCTAGTGGGCACAGATGCGAGCCACGCCTGGATTTCGGCTTTTTGCCCAGGCCAAGGTTGGATAGAGTTCGACCCTACCAACAATAGCATCGCGGCTGAGCAACACATTTTAACGGCTTGGGGGCGTGACTACTTTGATGTCACCCCTTTAAAAGGTGTTATTTTTGGTGGCGGTGAAAACCCAATATTAAATGTATCTGTGGATGTTGCTCGGGTTTAATGGCTGCTTTATTTGGCGAACTATTCGCCCAATAAATGCCCAAGCTTGCCTTTTTTGGTGGCCAAGTAATGAGCATTATGCACGTTGCGGCCAGGGTCGTGCTCTAGCCGCTCGGTCACATTAAGGCCTATTTCTTTCATGGCAGCTATTTTGCGCGGGTTGTTGGTCATCAGTTTAACCGCTTGAATGCCAAGGTGCTCAACCATCGGTTTTAGAATACTGTAATCACGCATGTCCGCGGCAAAGCCGAGCTTTTCGTTGGCTTGCACAGTATCCATACCTTGGTCTTGTAGGTGGTAAGCTTTGACTTTGTTGAGCAAGCCAATACCTCGACCCTCTTGGCGAAGATAAAAGAGGGCACCACGGCCTTGTGCGGCAATTTTTTCCATAGCGCATTGCAATTGCGCGCCGCAATCACAACGTAGGCTAAACAGCGCGTCCCCGGTGAGGCATTCAGAGTGAATGCGTGCAAGTACCGGCTCTGGCGTTGCTACATCACCGATCGTGAGCACAATATGCTCTTTGTTATTAGCGTTATCGGCAAAGCCGTGCATAGTAAAAGTGCCGTAAGGGGTGGGCAGTTTACAGGTGTCGACGTAGGTAATGGTCACTCTTTAGCCTTAAAATGGTAAAACGGTAGGTTACTGAAACGTTAAAGCAGTATTACTGAAAAGCCATAGCATTTAAATCGGTTAATACGGCGGATGACGGTGTGTTTGATTATGGCCTTAATATTTAGCTTGTAGTGTCATTGTGGTGTTTTCGATGCGCAAATTGACGCGGCTTAAGTAGCTGTTGCCTAGCAATATGGTTTGTGGAAAGCGACCGACAATCACTAATGCTTGTACGTGAGTTAATAGCACATCGCCCACCGCGACAGAGCTTAATACAACTTGATGTGCTTGGGTATTCCCTTTTGCAGTTTCTACGCCAACGATGGGTGCTGTTTGAAAATCAATCCCTAGCTCGGTGGCGGTAAATGAGTTGAGCGTAACACTTGTTGCGCCCGTATCAACCATGAACTTGACCCAGCGATTATTAATGCGTCCAGGTGTTAAAAAGTGGCCTCCTTGCTGGCTGTACAACTGCACACTGGCGGGCTCATCGCTAGCTTGTAAGGCGGCATAATTAGCGCCCACTCGGTTATTAAGGCTGAGCTTAGAGATTGCTCCATTGTGCTCTATTTGGGCGTATTTACTGGTGGCGCGCAGCAAGGTGATGCCCTCGGGCGTGCTTTTGCCTTCTTTTAACAGGTGAACTTGGCCGTTAACCTCAAGCACAGCGCGGCCGGCAAATAAGCCCTTTACAATAATGCTATTGGCGCTCAGCGCTTGCGAGCTATGAGCCGTGTGTTGTGAGCTACTTTGGGTGCTGCTGTGTCCGGTGTGGCTATACCCAATACCGATAAGGCTCCAGCAGACGATAATCAAAAAAACTTTCAGCTTGCGCATTTTTTACCTCAAACAGGCGCTAGCTAGGAGTGAGCTCGCTAAGCTAGCCAGTAGGCTAAACCTTGTAAGCACGCGAGCGCAGCAAGGCCTGCCAGTACGTCGTCAAACATAATGCCAAAGCCGCCGTGTATGTGTTTGTCGGCAAGGCTAATAGGCCAGGGTTTTAGCATGTCAAAAAAGCGAAACAATACAAAGCCTAAGACGAGCCAAGGCCAGCCAGCGGGTACGGCAATTAGGGTAATCCATAAGCCTACAAATTCATCCCAAACGATTCCGCCGTGATCATGAACCTTGAGCCATTTAGACGCTTGTGCGCATAAGTACACGCCTATAATAAATGTAATCGCTATAACAGCTAAGTAAGTATAGAGCGATAAAGGCTGAAGCAATAAAAATAAAGGTATCGCCGCCACCGTACCTGCTGTGCCCGGTGCTTTAGGCATTAGTCCGCTACCAAAGCCAAAGGCTAACAACGCGATGGGGTTTTTAAGTAGCTGCTGAAAGCTCGGTTGAGGCCGTCCTTTGGCGTCTGTAGCGAATACAGCGGCGCTACTCGAAGCCTTGTGCGATGGTGTTGGACTATTCAAAGTGTTTGTATCCTTCTATGTCAAAGGCCATGGATTTGCCCTTATTCACCATATAAATATCGGGTTTATGGGTGATTTTTCCGATGGCGGTCGCGTTGATGCGGTCGTTTTTGATCCAGGTTTCGAGTGTGGCCACTTGTGCGCGCGGTACGGTCACACACAGCTCGTAATCATCGCCACCACTTATCGCCCAAGCGAGAGCTTTATCGCGGCTGACCTTAGTGCTCCAGTATGGGCTCATAGGAATGCGGTTTACATCAATGAGTGCACCGACGCCACTGGCTTGGCAAATATGACTAAGGTCGGCATACAGGCCATCAGAAACATCAATAGCTGCGTGTGCAATGGTACTGAGCAGGCGGCCTTCTTTGATGCGGGGCGTGGGTTTGTAAAAGCGATCGACTAGGTAGTCTTGTGCGGCTTTGCGCACCGTAATGCGTTGCTGGAGTAGGGCTAAGGCTGCGGCACCGTCACCCAAACTGCCGGTGACATAAATAATATCGTCGGGTTTGGCGCCACTGCGACATAGTGCTTGGCCGGGCGTAATACTGCCGTGTACTTGCACAGTGATTGTGAGTGGCCCGCGGGTCACATCGCCACCGACCAGAGCACATTGGTGCTTGTCGGCAAACTCTAACAGGCCATCACAAAACTCACCTACCCACTGTTGGTTGGCGTTCGGCAAGGTGAGCCCCAGAGTAAACCATAGTGGCTCGGCGCCCATAGCGGCCAGATCGCTCAAGGCGGTAGCGAGTGCGCGGCTGGCAATGCGCTTGGCTGACGCCCCTTTGGGGAAGTGCGTACCCTCGACGAGGGTATCCATAGAGACGGCCAGTTGCTTGCCTGCCGGTGGCACTAGCAATGCGCAGTCATCGCCAATGCCTAGTGCCACCGTATCGTTGATGATGGCCTTGGCAAAATTTTGGCGAATTAACGCAAATTCATCCATGCTTAGCCTCTAGCCTCTAGCTTCGGCTTCACGCAAACGCGGCGCCACTTTGTCGAGCACGCCATTAACAAATTTATGGCTGTCGGTAGCGCCAAAGCGCTTGGCTAAATTGACCGCTTCGTTAATCACCACTTTATAAGGCACGTCAATGCGAAAGCGCAATTCGTATACCGATAACCGTAAAATCGCCAAGCTAATGGGGTCTATTTCTTCGAGCGCTAGATCGGTGACATACGGTAAAAAGTCGGTCTCTAATACTTGAATATTCGCCGGTACTTGGTGAATGAGTTCGTGCATATAGTCGACATCCACTTTGCTCATGTCGTTATCGGTGCGGTACTCGGCTTCAATAATATTTAAGTGCGCTTTGGTCATTTGCCATTGGTAAAGTGCTTGCATGGCATAGTGACGGGCTTTGCTGCGCAAGGCGGGCATGGGGTTCTGAGACATTATAATTTACCCAACAAAGAGACCATTTCTAAGGCAGTACTGGCAGCTTCACAGCCTTTGTTACCGGCTTTTGTACCACTGCGCTCAATGGCTTGCTCAATGCTATCAACGGTTAATACACCAAAAGTAATGGGCAAACCGGTATTGAGTGATACCTGTGCCAAGCCTTTGGTGCACTCGCCCGCCACATATTCAAAATGCGGCGTGCCACCGCGAATAACGGCACCTAGGGCAATAATGGCGTCGTATTTATTGCTTTGCGCAATTTTTTGCGCTGCAATCGGAAACTCAAAAGCGCCGGGTGCGTAAATGATGTCGATATTAGCTTCGTCGATACCGTGGCGTTTTAGTGTATCAATGGCGCCATCTTTTAAATGCTCGACAACAAAGCTGTTCCAGCGGCTAACCAATAATGCGTATTTGCCCTCAGAGTTTTTGAAATCGCCTTCGATAATATTCATGGTGTGTTCTCTTTTCTAAAATTTTTGATGTTGTGTGTTGGGTGAAGTAATGGCCCAAACAGGGGCCTTTACTTTTATTATTGGTTGTAACTATTCAGCTCAGCCGGCAAACCTCACCTGATAGGGTGCTGATGGATTATTTTCTGGGTATTTAAGCGCCGGGAGCGCTTGTATAGCGACCATGGATGGCTTGAGCGGCCCAGTCAATGATTCATTAGCGCCTAATTTCGGTACCTCTGAATAGTTACTATTGGTTTTGAATGTACTCGGTGACCTCTAAATTAAAGCCCGATAGCGCGCTAAATTTGAACGGTGCACTCATGAGCCGCATTTTGCTAACGCCCAAGTCTTTAAGGATTTGCGAGCCGGTACCCACTTGTTTATAAGCGACTTCGGCTTTGGGGTGCTTTTTGCGGCCGCTAATTAAGCCATCGATGCTATCTTCGATTTCTTCGGTGGTTTCGCTGTGGCAAATAAGGACCACCACGCCCGCGCCTTCGCTGGCGACTTTTTGCATAGCGGCGTAAAAGCTCCAATTGTTGCGGGTATCGGTATCGGGCAAAATACCCAGTACGTCGCGCGCGGTTGAGCCCACATGCACGCGTACCAATGTGGGGCTAGCACTATCGATTGCGCCTTTAACAAACGCAAAGTGATGCTCGCTACGGGCGCTATCAATGTAAGTTTTGAGGGTGAACTCGCCGTGCTCGGTTTGTACTTGGCGCTCGTTGGTGCAGTGTACGGTTTTTTCTTCGACGGTGCGGTATTGGATAAGGTCGGCAATGGTGCCAATCTTAAGCTGGTGCTCTTTTGCAAAGGTTTCTAAGTCGTTGCGCCGGGCCATGCTGCCATCGTCGTTCATGACTTCGACAATCACGCCAGCGGGCTCCAAGCCTGCTAAGCGCGCTAAGTCGCTGGCCGCTTCGGTATGGCCTGCACGGCTGAGTACGCCACCGGCTTCAGCCATGAGCGGAAAGATATGACCTGGCTGCACAATGTCTTTGGCGCTTGCGTCTTGCTTTACGGCGGCCAGTACAGTCTGCGCGCGATCGGCCGCGCTAATACCGGTAGTCACACCTACAGCAGCTTCAATGCTCACAGTAAAGTTGGTTGCATGGGCGGCGCGGTTATCGCGTACCATTAGTGGTAGCTCTAACTGGCGACAGCGTTGCTGGCTAAGGGTAAGACAAATAAGGCCGCGTGCGTGCTTGGCCATAAAGTTAATGTCTTCGGGGCGGACTTTTTCGGCGGCCATAATAATGTCGCCTTCGTTTTCGCGGTCTTCGTCATCCATCAAAACAACCATTTTACCTTGGCGGATATCTTCGATGAGCTCGGCGGGTGTATTCAGTTCCACAGCATGCCTCTTGGGGTTATGGTGCGTTGATGTTATGTGTTTTTTGGTTTGTATTTTTTAAGTAGCGTATTTTTTATTCAAGTCGTTTGATATTAACGGCTTGTAGCGGCGACGCTTATCGCATAAATCCATGTTCGGCCAAAAAGCCTTCGGTGAGCGTTGCTTTAGGTTCGGCGGCTTTTTCGCCTAGCATTAAACGCTCTAAGTAGCGCGCCAATACGTCAACTTCTAAATTAACATGGCTGCCTGCTTGGTAGTGGCCAATTACTGTTTTTTCAAGCGTGTGAGGCACAATATTTAATTCAAAGTCACAGCCATTGATCGCATTTACGGTAAGGCTTGTGCCATCGATGGTGATAGAGCCTTTGTGGGCAATATACTTGGCCAATGCCTTGGGTGCGCGCAAAGTAAAGCGTTCACTGCGGGCGTCGGGTTGGCGGCTAATAACTTCACCAATACCATCAACATGACCACTCACAATATGACCGCCTAAGCGGGTTTGTGGGGTGAGGGCTTTTTCGAGGTTAACTACTTTGCCTACCTTCCAGCTGGCCACTGTCGTAAAGTTGATGGTCTCGTTCGAGACATCGGCCCAGTAACCTTGACCGCTGAGCTTTACCACGGTCAGGCAAACGCCGTTTGTGGCAATGGAGTCACCTAGGTGTACATCGCTCCAGTCGAGCGAGGGGGCTTGAATGTGTAAGCGTAGGTCGCCGTTTTTAGGCTCGGCGGCGGCAATAGTACCAAGGGCTTCTACGATTCCGGTGAACATACGGGCTCCAGTGTTGGGATATTGTTATGCACATAAGGCACTTTGACATTGTGCGGGTAGGCAACAATACGCCAATCATTACCGACTTGGGTCATGCTGTTGAGTGTTAAATCAATATTTTGGCGCATTTGGCTTAGCGGTAACTCAAAAAGGGGTTTACCGGTACTGCCCATTAGCTTTCCTGCCATATACACGACGATTTCATCAATTAACCCCGCTTGCATAAAGGCGCCGGCCAGTGTTGGGCCTGCTTCTATTAATACTTCGTTGTGTTGTAACGCACCTAGTTGACTAATCAGCGCATTCAAATCCACATGCTGATTGTTGGCGGCATTTACTAGCGGCCACACATTGGCATTGCCGTGAGTACTTTGGTTTTTGAGGCTGGCAAACACAGTATTTTGGGGTTGTTGCAAAATTTGCGCATCAAGGGGTGTGCACAGTTTGCCATCGACCACAACGCGTAGGGGTTGGCGCAGATGGCTATTTAAGCCCAGCGCCTTCACGGCGTGTGCAATGCTTGGGCTGCGTACGGTAAGGGCGGGGTTGTCGGCTAGCACTGTGCCACTGCCGGTAATAATACTGCAGCTGCGTGCGCGCAGGGTTTGCACATCTTCGCGGGCGGCGCTGCCAGTAATCCATTGGCTTTCGCCACTGGCCATAGCCGTACGGCCATCTAGGCTCATGGCTAATTTACAGCGCACATAAGGTAGGCCTGTAAGCATGCGCTTGATAAAACCCGGGTTGAGTGCGAGCGCTTGCGGCTCAAGCACGGGGCCGCGTACGCGTATACCGGCTTGACGTAAGCGCTCTAGGCCTTGGCCGGCGACTTCGGGGTTTGGGTCTTGCATGCCATAAATCACTTCGGCAATGCCGGCATCTATTAAAGCTTGGCTGCAGGGGCCTGTACGCCCTTGATGGTTACAAGGCTCTAAAGTGACATAGGCCGTAGAGCCGTGCGCTTGGCTACCTGCGGCCGCTAAAGCATTCACCTCGGCATGGCCGTGGCCGGCACGAACGTGAAACCCTTCAGCCACTACCGCACCGGCTTTTATGAATACACAGCCAACGCGTGGGTTGGGTGTGGTGGTGTATAAGCCTTGTTCGGCAAGTGTGAGCGCGCGGGCCATATGCTGAGCGTCGATGTGCTCTTGATTGCTGGCGTGTGCGCTCATTGAGAGGGGCTCTTTTCTAGGCGATCGAGTTCTGCGCGGAATTCATCGATATCTTTAAAACACCGATAAACCGAAGCAAAACGCACGTAAGCCACGCCGTCAAGATCGCGCAAGACTTCCATTACTTTTTCGCCCACAATGCGCGAGTCAACTTCGCGTTCGCCCAAGCTTTGTAAAAAGTATTTGATTTGGTTGATCGCGGTTTCTATGGCTTCTACGCTGACGGGGCGTTTTTCTAAGGCACGCTGTAGGCCGGCGCGTAATTTTGCTTCGTCAAAGGGTTGCCTGGAGCCATCTTGCTTGATGACGCGCGGCAGTAAAAGCTCGGCCATTTCAAAGGTTGTGAAGCGCTCTTTACATTGCTGGCACTCACGGCGGCGGCGTACTTGTCCGCCTTCGGCCACAAGGCGAGAATCCACAACTTTGGTGTCGGCCGCTTGGCAAAATGGGCAATGCATGAGGGTGGCTCCGGCACTAAGAAAAATGGGGCGCTATTCTAGCATAAATCGTGCTCAGCACCTCACGGCTTTTGCTGTATCGCTAGGGTCTAGTCACAGTCTTTGGGCGGCCTTATACGGATATTTTGAGGAATAAATAAAAGGTACTGCCGCTTTAACCGTTATAGGCAGTCAATGGGTTTCATTTACAGTATGTTGGTAGCAGTTTTTAGATAACCGTATTTACATAACCGTATTTACATAACCGTACTTACATCACACAGGTATAAGCGCATGGCCGGTAGTAGTTTTTTTGCACTTTTTGATGATATTGCAGTATTGCTCGATGATATTGCGCTAATGAGTAAAGTCGCCGCGAAAAAAACCGCGGGTGTTTTGGGTGATGATTTAGCCCTCAATGCGCAGCAGGTTACAGGGGTCAATGCCGATAGAGAGCTGCCGGTGGTTTGGGCGGTGGCCAAGGGATCTTTGATTAATAAGGCGATCTTGGTGCCTGCGGCATTAGCCATTAGTGCGTTGGTACCTTGGGTGATTACGCCTTTATTGATGCTGGGTGGGTTGTATTTGTGCTTTGAAGGTAGCGAGAAAATTTTGCATTTACTCTTTCATAAAAAAGCGCAGCAAGCACATGTAGAGCAAGTGCGTGAGGCCGTCAAAGATGAGGCTGTAGATATGGTGGCTTACGAAAAAGACAAAATTAAAGGCGCTATACGCACAGATTTTATTTTATCGGCCGAGATTATTGTCATTGCCCTAGGTACAGCCGCTGCGGCCAGCTTGATGATGCAAGCGTTGGTCTTAACGATTGTGGCCATAGGCATTACCGTAACGGTATACGGTACGGTCGCCGGTATTGTGCGCATGGATGATGTAGGGCTGACTTTATTGCGTAAAACCAGTGCGGCGGCCAATGCGCTGGGCCGCTTTTTGTTATGGCTTGCGCCCAAGCTAATGAAGTTTTTGTCTATCTTTGGTACTGCGGCTATGTTTTTAGTGGGCGGCGGTATTTTAGTGCACGGCATACCGCTGGCAGCCGAGCAAATGCATCACTTAGAGGGCTGGATACATCATTTACCCGCCGCAGAGTTAGTAGGTTTGTTAGTGCCCGGGCTTATTACTGGCATATTAGGCTTTATTGCTGGCGTGGTTGTGGTGGGGGTGGTTGAGGGTTTTATGGGGTTAAAAAATAGCCTTAAAAGCTAGAGTTATAACGAGAGCTAGAACGAGCGCTAAAGGTTATTGCACGGTGATTGCCGTGCCTAGAGGGTACGTGGTTAAGCGTTTGTGACTTTATTCGCTCTCACCCTCAATACCCGTTAAAATCGCTACCTTAATTCTAGCGGTGTGCCCTCATGTCAGAAATCAACTTACTCTCGCCACGCTTGGCCAACCAAATTGCTGCTGGTGAAGTGGTGGAGCGGCCGGCGTCGGTCATTAAAGAAGTCTTAGAAAACAGCCTTGATGCCGGAGCTAATCAGTTAGATGTAGAAATTGAGGGCGGTGGCGTGAAGTTGATGCGGGTACGCGATAATGGCCTAGGTATTGGTAAAGATGATTTATCGCTCGCCTTGGCACGCCATGCGACCAGTAAAATTGAAGACTTAGACGACCTAGAAGCTGTGGCGACACTGGGCTTTAGGGGGGAGGCGCTGGCGAGTATTAGCTCGGTATCGCGGTTAGAGTTAACAAGCTGTCATCACAAGGCCGAGCACGCATGGATGGTCAAAGCCGAAGGCCGTGATATGCAGGCACAGGTTGTGCCCGCTGCGCACCCTGTAGGCACCACAGTTGAGGTGCGCGATTTATTTTTTAACACGCCTGCGCGACGTAAATTTTTACGCAAAGATGCCACCGAATATGGCCGTGTAGAAGATGTATTGAAGCGCCTAGCCTTATCGCGCTTTGGAGTCGGCTTTAGCCTTAAAAATAATGGCCGTGTTATTCATAGTTGGCGGCCTGCCGTAACACAGGCTGAGCAAGAGCGGCGCGTTGCGCAAATTTGCGGCCCTGCTTTTATGGGGAGCACTGTCCATATCGAGATCGAGCGCGCCGGGTTGCGCTTGTGGGGCTGGGTGGCGCTGCCTACTTTTTCGCGTAGCCAAGCTGATTTACAGCACTTTTTTGTCAATGGTCGCGCTATCAAAGATAAGTTGGTGACTCACGCTGTGCGGCAAGCCTACCAAGATGTGCTATACCACGGGCGCCACCCAGCTTATGTACTGTATTTAGAGGTAGACCCCTCAAGCGTTGATGTGAATGTGCACCCCACCAAACATGAAGTGCGCTTTAGAGATGGCCGCTTGGTGCATGACTTTATTTTTAGTAGCCTTCATAAGGCCTTAGCCGATGTGCGACCAGAGGCGAGCACCGCGCCCACAACGGCCGCGGCAACAGGCTTATCGGATACCGGCTTGGCAGGGTCAAACAGTGGTGTGTCAAACAGTGGTGTGTCAAACAGTGGTGTGTCAAACAATAGCGCAGAGCCACATGCGGCCGATGTTTTGCAGCAAGCCCCTACGCAATCGGCGTTAGACTTAAGCGCTAATGCCGGTGCTAATACGGCTATGTATGGCGCTAGCGCTGCCGGTTTTACGGCAGCGCCCTCGAGTGATTTTAATAATAGTGGTTCGAGTAATAATAATTCGAATAGCACGGGTTTGAATAGCATGGGTTCGAATAGCAGCGGCGCATCAGTAGGCGCTGATAGCCGAGGCTATGGGCCAAAACCTGTCAATATTGATGCTGCGATGCCAGTCAACGAGCAAATTGCCACGTATGCTCAGTTAACCCAAGGTGGTGCGCCATCACGCAATGCCCAAAATTTAGAGCAGGTGGCGGCGAGCGATAGCACCGTGCCACCTTTAGGTTTTGCCATTGCACAGCTCAAAGGTATTTATATTGTGGCCGAAAACGCCAACGGTATGATTATTGTAGACACGCATGCCGCACACGAGCGCATTACCTACGAGAGTATGAAAAAACAATGCGCAGCCAGTGGTGTTCAAAGCCAACCTTTATTGGTGCCACAAAGTATTGCCGTAAGCGAAAAAGAAGCCAACTATGCCGATGATAATGCCGAGCTGTTTACCCGCTTGGGTTTCGAGTTGCAGCGTGCCGGGCCAGAGTCTTTGGTGATCAAACAAGTGCCTGTCATGCTTAACCGCGCCGATGTTGAAGTCCTGCTGCGCGATGTGCTATCTGATTTGATTGAGTTTGGCATGAGCGAGCGCATTCAACATAAAATGAATGAAATCCTCGGCACTATGGCCTGTCATGGTAGTGTGCGCGCAAACCGCAAACTGACCATCCCCGAGATGAACGCGTTATTGCGCGATATGGAAGCCACCGAACGCAGCGGCCAGTGTAACCATGGCCGCCCAACGTGGACGCAACTGTCGCTCAATGAGCTTGACGGTTTATTTATGAGAGGCCAGTAGTTGTGATGGGGCAGTCTTTGATGAGGAACCGGTTGTGAGTGATGTAATACATGAATGATGCAAGACAAAAGCCGCGCGTACTAACGTTAATGGGGCCAACGGCGGCCGGGAAAACAGATTTAGCCATCGCCTTGGTTGAGCATGCCAATGCCGAAATTATTAGCGTGGACTCGGCCCTTGTATATCGCGGTATGGATATCGGCTCGGCAAAACCCAATGCCGCAGAGCTGGCGCGTGCACCGCACAGGCTCATTGATATTCTCGACCCGAGCGAGGCTTATAATGCCGCCGATTTTTGTCAAGATGCCGCGTGGCATATCGAAGACATTCTAGCCAAAGGCAAAACCCCTTTATTGGTGGGTGGCTCAATGCTGTACTTTAAAGCGCTACTTGAGGGGTTGTCGGATATGCCGGCCTCTGACCCCAAAGTGCGCGCCCAAATTAATGCCTTGGCGCTAGAGCATGGCTGGCCTTATGTGCACGCGGTGCTAGCTAAAGCCGATCCTGTGTGTGCCGCACGCATCCACCCTAACCATTCGCAACGTATAAGCCGCGCGCTTGAGGTTTACCGGTGTTCGGGCAAAGCCATGAGCCAGTTGCAAGCAGAGCAAAATGATGGCCGCTTGGTGCTAGAGGGGAATGGCCTGCTAGGTAAATATCACTGGGTGCAAATGGCCATTGCGCCGCAAGAGCGTACCATTTTGCACCAGCGTATCGCATTGCGTTTTAATAAAATGGCCGATTTGGGCTTTTTAGAAGAAATGAAGGGCTTAATGGCGCGGGATGATCTAACCTATGACACGCCATCGATGCGCGCTGTAGGTTATCGGCAGGCTTGGGAGCACCTAAGCGGCCAATATGACTACGAAACTTTTCTCGAAAAAGGCATCGTAGCTACGCGCCAATTAGCAAAACGACAACTAACCTGGTTAAGAGGCTGGCATGATTTGAGCTGGGTCTATACTCAGGACAGCGCCGGTCAAATGTTAAGTTGTGATGAAATTTTAGCTAAAGCCTTGAAACTTATGGCGGCTAGAACCATATAATACAAATGGTGCCTAATGCGTCACTGCTTGTCGGTGAGAACGCAGCTTATTACAGGTTTACGCGGCCAAAAGCCTAAAGCGATCTGTTTTTATTATTTTTATAAATCCTTACAAGGAGAGCCTTATGTCAAAAGGGCATAGTCTACAAGACCCTTATCTCAATATTCTGCGCAAAGAGCGTGTGCCGGTTTCCATTTACTTGGTTAATGGTATTAAGCTGCAAGGCCAAGTGGAGTCTTTTGATCAGTTTGTAGTATTACTTAAAAACACCGTAAGCCAAATGGTTTACAAGCATGCGATATCGACTGTTGTGCCTTCGCGCCCAGTACGCGTGCCTATGATTAACCCTGATGCGCCTGAAGAGAACTTTGAGGCTGAATAACGAGGTCTGTATTGTTCTTTGATCGTCCTAAATCGGGTGAGCTAGCTATTCTAGTTCACATCGATATCTATGAAGAAAGAGGCACCAGCGATCCACGAGAATTTGAAGAGTTAGCATTGTCTGCTGGGGCTGACCCAGTGGCAATGTTAACTGGCGCCCGCTCTACGCCAACTGCGCGTTATTTTGTGGGTACCGGTAAACTCGATGAATTAAAAGCCTTAGTGCAAGAGCACGAAGCTGAGCTGGTTATTTTTAATCACACATTACGCCCTAGCCAAGAGCGAAACTTAGAGGCTGTGTTGCAGTGCCGTGTACTTGATCGCACCTCACTCATTTTGGATATCTTTGCGCAGCGCGCACGTACCCACGAAGGTAAATTGCAAGTTGAGCTAGCCCAATTACAGCATGTGGCAACCCGCTTAATTCGCGGCTGGACGCACCTTGAGCGCCAAAAAGGCGGTATTGGCATGCGTGGGCCAGGGGAAACCCAGCTCGAAACCGATCGCCGTTTACTGCGTGAGCGTATTAAAAGTATTCAAGCTAGGCTAGAAAAGGTGCGCCGCCAGCGCGATCAAGGCCGTCGCTCGCGGACGCGGGCCGATATTCCGGTGGTGTCGCTGGTGGGTTATACCAACGCCGGCAAGTCGACATTATTTAACGCCATTACGGGCTCTGATGTTTACGCCGAAAACCAATTATTTGCTACGCTCGACCCGACTATGCGACGGGTAGAGCTAGACGATGTGGGCGCGGTAATATTAGCCGATACGGTAGGCTTTATTAGTCGCTTACCGCACAAACTCGTTGAAGCCTTTAGAGCAACACTCGAGGAAGCAGCCAGTGCTGACTTGCTGTTGCATATTATTGATGCCGCCGATGCCGAGCGTTTACGCAATATTGATGAGGTGCAAAAGGTCTTAGAGGAAATTGGCGCCAATGAAATTCCTCAGTTATTGGTGTATAACAAAATAGATTTACTGAGTGATATGGAACCGCGCTTGGATCGTAATGATCAAGGTGTGCCTGTCGCGGTATGGTTAAGTGCCCATAAAAAGCAAGGGCTTGCATTACTAGAGCAAGCCATTAGTGAGCTCGTGGGCACTAGCATGTGTCATGGGCATGTGTATTTAACCCCCACAATGGGCAGCCTGCGAGCACGCTTTCACCGCGCTAATGCCGTATTAGATGAACAATATTTAGACGATGGTCGCTGCGCGCTAGAGCTGCGATTGCCAGAGGTTGATTTCAGCCGTATTCTGGCGGCAGAAGCTACGACTCTCGAATACATAGGCTGGCTGCCGATGAGTACTGTAACCTCTAAAAGCGCTACAATTTGAGAAAGGCAAAGAGAAATAAAAAAGCTTTTTATCACGCTCCGTGAATAATACAAAATGTATAACAACACTGAGCGAGCGATAGTGTATAACGAATAACTCATTTTAATCTGATCTCATAACGGAGAACATTATGGCCTGGAATGAACCGGGGAATTCCGGAGGAAGCTCTGGTAATGACGGCAACAATGATGGTGGCAACAAGGGCAATAAAGACCCTTGGGGCAACCGCAATAACAACAATAATAGCGACGGCCCACCCGACTTCGATGAGATAGTGCGCAACCTTTTTGGCGCCCTTACAGGTAAAAAAGGCGGCGGCAACCGCGGTAGCGGCGGAGGCGGCTCTAACAGTAACGGCGGCTTGCCTTTAGTGCCTATGATGATTTTGGTGGCTGTGGTTGTTGTGGTTGCATTTATAGGCAAAGGCTTTGGTGTGGTCAACGAGCAAGAGCGTGCGGTTGTTTTACGCTTTGGCTCGTATATTGAAACCAAAGGGCCTGGCTTGCGCTGGAACCCGCCGTTAATTGACAAGGTTTTTACCGAAAACGTAACTCGCGTGCGCTTGTGGAGCACCCAAGAAGAAATGCTCACCAAAGACTTAAATATCGTCGATATTAAGCTGTCAGTGCAATACAGTATTGATAGTGCAGAAGACTTTATTTTACGCGTAAAATCACCGATCGACAGCCTTCAGCAGGCCGCTAACAGTGCACTGCGTCATGTGGTGGGCTCGGCGTTAATGCATGATGTGTTAACCGAAGGCCGTGCGGCTATTGCCATCGAAGTGCGAAGCCGTTTACAAGAGTATCTTAATGCTTATACAACCGGTATTTTGGTCGACAAAGTCAACATCGAAGACTCTAACCCGCCCAAGCAAGTGCAAGGCGCCTTTGATGACGTGATTAAAGCCCGTGAAGATGAAGAACGCTTCCAAAACGAAGCTCAATCTTATGCTAACGGCGTTGTACCTCAAGCCGAAGGTGAGTCTGCCCGTATGATTGAAGCGGCCCGCGCTTACAAAGATGAAGTGATTGCTCGCGCTGAAGGTGAGGCCAACCGCTTTGAATTATTGCTTGCCGAGTACAAAAAAGCGCCCGAAGTGACGCGTCAACGTTTGTACCTAGAAACCGTACAAGAAGTGATGGAGAAGAGCAGTAAGGTGATGGTCGATGTCGAGGGCGGTAACAATATGATGTATGTACCACTCGATAAATTGATGGAATCGAGCAATATAGCTGCCACCGAAGGTCGTCGTGGCTTTACGCGCCAAGAAATCGAGCAACTCACCAATCATATTAAAAGTGAAATTTTAAATGATCTTCCCGATCCAACTAGCCGCAGGAGTGGTCGCTAATGTCTGGTAAGTCTATGTTTGCGCTAATTATTGCGCTGGTGACACTCATTGTGGGTGCCAACTCATTATATATTGTGAATGAATTTGAACGCGCGGTAGAGCTGCGTTTAGGCCGTGTTAACAACGACGATGTTGCTCACGGTTTACACGTAAAAGCGCCTTTTATTGACTCGGTCAAAAAGTTTGATGCGCGTATTTTAACGTTAGATGCGCCTTCTGAACGCTTTTTGACACTCGAGAAAAAGAGCATGGAAGTCGACTCATTCGCTAAATGGCGTATTGTTGATGTTAAAAAGTTCTACACCGCCACTAATGGCGAAATTGACCGCGCCCGCAGCTTATTAAGCCAGCGTATTAACGAAGAGCTACGCAACCAATTTGCTTTACGCAGTTTGCAAGAGGTGGTGAGTGGGCAGCGCGATGAGCTAATGGAAGCGATTAAAAGCGAGCTTAATAAATTTTCGGATACCTCGTTGGGTATTCAGGTAGTGGATGTACGCGTCAAGCGTATCGACTTACCTAAAGAAGTGAGCGAGCCGGTTTATCGCCGCATGCAAGCTGAGCGTGAGCGTGAAGCGAACGAGCACCGGGCACTAGGCCAGAAGCAAGCTGAAATCATTCGTGCCGCCGCCGACCGTAGCGCCACGGTTGAGTTAGCCGAAGGTTATCGCGACTCCGAAAAACTGCGCGGTGAAGGTGATGCGTTAGCGGCCGATACCTATGCCAAAGCGTACAATCAAGACCCTGAGTTTTATGCGTTTGTACGCAGCTTGCAAGCTTACCGCAGCGCCTTTGCACACAAGCAAGACATGATGCTGATCGACCCTAAGAGTGACTTCTTCCGTTACTTTAAATCGTCAACCGGCGAGTTGCCCGCGCAGTAATAATTGCGCCTTAGTGTGTGCTTTATAAGCGGCGATGACATAAATAATCTGAGGTTATTAGTCGTAATCGTTGTTTTTTTCGCCTAAAGCATTTTTACCCGCCGTAAAGGGTGCTAAAATGCCGCAACCGAGCTCGCAAGGCTCGGTTTTTTTGTGCCAGAAATATGGCCGCGCTGCCTTTTAGCGAGTGCAAGCGAAGACATTTAGGCTGCACATCTAGCGGTACATCTAGGCTTACATCAGGGGCGTGAGATTAATATGCTCGATACATTTTTACAGGCGGTATGCCTAGTATTAATACTGGAAGGCATTGTGCCTTTTTTAAACCCTGGGCGTTGGCGTAAACTGGTGGCGCAGTTAGCGGCGATTAGCGACAAGCAGCTGCGAGTGATTGGGCTTGCGAGTATGCTGATCGGTGCAGGTGCTTTATTTTTAATTAATTAAGCGCTGGGTTTGATTAACGAAATGTTGGGCTATGGCACTAAGCGCTGAACAAATGCGCGATACAAGCAAGCACCGACATTAACTTTAAAATTTTTAACCACAAGAACATACAACATGACTCAAGTCGATCGCTGGATGTTGCCTGACGGCATAGAAGAAATACTCCCCGAAGAGGCGCATCACATAGAGGCCTTGCGCCGGCGCGTTCTCGATTTGTTCCAGCGTTGGGGTTACGATCTGATTATTCCTTCAATGGCTGAATTTACCGATTCGCTATTAATTGGTTTAGGGCAAGACCTAGACTTGCAAACATTTAAAGTGACCGATCAGCTCAGCGGTCGCTCGTTAGGTATTCGAGCCGACATCACCCCGCAGGCGGCGCGTATTGATGCCCATAGCTTGCGCCGCGATGGGATTAACCGCTTGTGCTATGCCGGCCATGTTTTATACACGCGCCCCAAAAGCGCATTGGCCAGCCGCAACCCGCTGCAAGTAGGTGTTGAGTTGTTTGGTGATAATAGCCTAGAGGCCGATATCGAAGTGGTGTCGTTATTACTCAGCACACTCAAAGAGGCCGACCTCGCCGATTTGCATATTGACCTAGGCCACGTGGGTATTTTTCGTGCGCTGGCTGCCGAGGCCGCTTTAAGTACTGCCCAAGAAAAAGAATTTTTTGATTTATTGCAAGCCAAAGCCATGGCCGATATTACGCGCTGGGTTGATGCTAACTTGGCGGCTAGCCCGGCGGCACCGTGGCTAAAAGCGCTGCCTAAATTAGCGGGCTCAGCCAGTGTGTTAGCGACCGCCAAAGAGGCGTTTGCCGATGCACCAACAAGTGTCCGCAAGGCGCTAGACGAGCTCATTATTTTGGCCGAAACCTTGGGCGAGCGTTATCCGCAAGCGCATTTATATTTTGACTTGAGTGAATTGCGTGGCTATCACTATCACACAGGGATTGTTTTTGCGGCATTTTCTGCTGGTGCCGGCGAAGCCATTGCAACCGGTGGCCGCTACGACCATATTGGCGAAGTATTTGGTCGCGCACGTTCAGCGACAGGCTTTAATGCCAATTTAGTAGCCTTAAAGCGCTTGGCACAACCCTCGTGTGATTTACCACAGGGTATTTTTGCCGTGCATTCTACGCACCCGGCACAGTGGCAAGCCGTAGAGGCATTGCGCAGCCAAGGCGAGCGCGTAGTATGCGGCGCAACTGGGCAAACACAACCCAATGACTATCAAGTGTGTGACCGTATTTTGGTCGAGCGCGGTGGTGCATTTGAATTAGAAGATCTTTAAATTTTTGAATAGCGGTAACCCGTAAGGGTTGCCGTTTGTTGAGTTTTCGTAAGACTGGTAGTGGCTAGCTTTAATTTTTAAAGTGAGCCACTCATAATTTTCACAGACAAACAGAGCGCAGTATTAAATGGGCAAGAATGTTGTTGTTCTCGGCACCCAATGGGGTGACGAGGGAAAAGGCAAAATCGTTGACTTACTCACCGAGCAAGTTAAATACGTTGCACGTTTCCAAGGGGGCCACAATGCGGGTCACACTTTGGTTATCGAAGGCAAAAAAACCGTCTTGCACTTGATTCCATCAGGTATTTTGCACGACGGCGTAACCTGTTTAATTGGTAATGGTGTGGTATTAGCGCCCGATGCCTTAATGAAAGAAATCGCCGAACTCGAAGAAAACAACGTGCCGGTACGCGAGCGTTTACGTTTATCGCCGGCATGCCCGTTGATTTTGCCTTATCACGTTGCCCTAGACCAAGCACGTGAAGTGGCTCGCGGTGCCGATAAGCTCGGTACAACTGGCCGTGGTATTGGCCCCGCTTACGAAGACAAAGTTGCACGTCGTGGTTTGCGTTTAGGCGACTTACTCGACAAAGAAAACTTTGCCATTAAGCTCAAAGAAGTGATGGAATACCATAATCACGTATTGACCAGCTATTTTGGTGCTGAAGCCGTAAGCTATGAAGAAACCTTGGCCGAAGCTTATCGTTTAGGCGAAGAGATGCGCCCAATGATCATCGACGTGACCGATGTGCTGCACACCGCCCGCGAAGCCGGTGAGCATATTTTATTCGAAGGCGCGCAAGGCTCTTTACTCGATATTGACCACGGGACTTACCCGTATGTTACGTCGTCAAACACAACCGCAGGTGGCGTTGCTACGGGTAGTGGTTTTGGCCCGTTATACCTCGATTACGTATTAGGTATTACCAAAGCTTACACCACTCGTGTTGGCTCTGGCCCATTCCCGACCGAGTTAGATTGTAACGTCGGCGAGCATTTAGGTGTTAAAGGCCATGAGTTTGGTGCTACCACAGGCCGTAAGCGCCGCACCGGCTGGTTTGATGCCATTGCAGTGCGTCACGCCGTACGCATTAACAGCATTAGCGGCATGTGCTTAACCAAGCTCGATGTTTTAGATGGCCTAAAAGAAGTTAAAATTTGTATTGGCTACAAAAACAGCCAAGGCCAAGATGTCGGTATTCCATGTGATGCCGCCGGCTGGGAAGATGTACAGCCCGTTTACGAAACCATGCCCGGCTGGAGCGAGAACACGTTTGGTGTACAAGACATCAACGGCCTACCGCAAACAGCGCGTAACTACATTAAGCGTTTAGAAGAGTTAACCGGCACCCCAGTTGATATCGTATCAACAGGCCCCGATCGCGTAGAGACTATTGTATTAAGGCACCCGTTTGAAGCGTAATAGGTAGCTTTATCAGAGTGTTTAAAAAGCCGAGCTATTGCTCGGCTTTTTTTGTGGGTGCAGTTAACGGGCAATGCACTCAAATTTAGAAGGCCATTACCTCGGCCTTGCGAGCACTAAGCGCAGCAAGCACTTAGCGCTATTCATAAACCCGCTGATTACTTTTGTGGGCCAGCGGCGACCAGTGATTGGCCTTCTGCGTTATCGGTAAATTGTACAAAGTTATCGATAAATAAATCGGCTAACTTTTCGGCTTTAGATTGCCATAGCGCTTTGTCGGCGTAAGTGTTTCTGGGGTCTAAAATAGCGCTATCGCAACCGGCCAAAGCGGTGGGCACTTCTAAGTCAAAAATAGGAATGTAGGTGGTGGGTGCGCGATCGAGAGAGCCATCGAGTATGGCATCGATAATGGCCCGGGTATCTTTAATTGAAATGCGTTTGCCGCTGCCATTCCAGCCAGTGTTGACCAAGTAGGCCTCAGCGCCTGCGGCATTCATGCGCTCAACCAGTACTTTGGCATATTGGGTGGGGTGTAAGGTTAAAAACGCTTTGCCAAAGCAAGAAGAAAAAGTAGGCACAGGCTCGGTAATGCCGCGTTCAGTACCTGCCAGTTTGGCGGTAAAGCCCGATAAAAAGTGATACTTTGTTTGCGCATCGGTTAACTTAGATACAGGTGGTAATACACCAAAAGCATCGGCGGTTAAAAAGATGACTTTTTTGGCGTGCCCAGCCTTGGAGACCGGTTTAACAATATTATTAATATGGTTGAGCGGGTAAGAGACGCGCGTATTTTGCGTGACCGAACCATCGGTAAAATCAGGATTCCCCTCGGCATCAATAGTGACGTTTTCAAGTAGTGCATCGCGTTTTATGGCATTGTAAATATCGGGTTCACTGTCTTTATCAAGGTCGATAGTTTTGGCGTAGCATCCGCCTTCAAAATTAAAAATCCCATCATCATCCCAACCATGTTCATCATCGCCAATCAGTTGCCGTTTAGGGTCGGTTGATAGTGTTGTTTTGCCGGTGCCCGATAAACCAAAAAATATAGCCACGTCACCTTGCTGCCCAACATTCGCCGAGCAATGCATAGAGGCCATACCTTGGCGCGGTAAGTAATAGTTCATCATGGCGAATAGGCCTTTTTTCATTTCGCCGCCATACCAGGTGCCACCAATAATTTGCATTTTTTCGGTTAGGTTAAAAACAGTAAATACTTCAGAGTTTAATCCTTGTTTTTGCCAATTGGGGTTAGAGGTTTTTGAGCCGTTCATCACTACAAAGTCAGGCTCGCCATAGTGCTCTAGCTCGGCATCGGTTGGGCGTATAAACATGTTTTTAACAAAATGCGCCTGCCAGGCAACCTCTGTAATAAAGCGCACTTTAAGGCGCACGGTATCGTTGGCGCCACAAAAGGTATCGACCACAAATAACTTTTTACCTGATAGTTGCTTACTTACCAAGCTTTTAAGGTCGTGCCAAATAGCGGGCGATATAGGTTTGTTGTCATTAGGTGTTGCAGCCGTGTGCCACCAAATAGTCTCTTTGCTGATATCATCTTCTACGATAAATTTGTCTTTGGGCGAGCGGCCTGTAAATATGCCGGTGCTCACATTAATAGCGCCTAGTGATGTGACAGTGCCTTTTTCATAGCCCTGTAGTGCGGGGTCTGTCTCTTCTTTAAAAAGCAGGTCATAGGAAGGGTTGTAAATAACGTGATCAGCGTTGGTAATACCGTACTGTGATAAATCAATATTCTTATTCATTTTAGTTCATCATCTAATTATTTAAGGTCAATCTGTAAAGTGATCGAGTGCAAAACCCGCATCAGTTTTACAGGCTAATGCGCCAGTCGAAAGATATCGTTTCTCAGTTTACGGTGTAACATGCGCCATACTTGGCGTGCAACCCTCGGGTCTGTAAGCATGATTTAGCATAGCAAAACACACGTTGTGGGCAGTTTTTTTGGGCGTTTTGATGTTGGTAGTTTTGACTATTAGGGCAGGGCATCTTGAGGGTGTTGCTCGGCTGGCCTGTCGTGTATTCGCCTAGTACCAAGGGCCTGGCGCTAAGCGCTTGCCTAACAAGGCCGAATCAATCTCACGTTAAAGGCTACATTTGCCGGTGTTTGTGCCTTGTTATGTGCGTGGTGGGTATGGCTTTTTATGTTCATCAATATGCGTGAGTGGGGCGTGTTTTAAATTTCTAAATAATATAATAAGTTAATTGAATTTTGGGGTGGTTGGGTTTATGTTTTAGCCTTTAGGTGAAATTAAGTATATTTAATTTTTTAGGTTATTGGGGCCTGACTTGTGAAAAACGTGTAATAAGGTAGGTTGGCGTGGTGCCTTTTTGCTTTAGCGTTTTGGAGTGTGGTGTTTACGGATTTACAATTAGGCGGGTGTTAGTGTGGCCTAAGTTTCAGCTAATAAACTGTTAGCTGTCACATCAAATATGGGTAGTATGTGAGATCGAATAAGAATAACAAAAATAAGAAAGCGAAGAAAGTCCAGCCTTACTCTATTGAAAAGCAAGTCCCCCATTTAAAGGGATTAAATAGAAAAGAGAAGCTGTCTATTTTTTTAGGGGCTGGTATATCTGTAAGTTGTGGCTTGCCTGACTGGGATAGCTTACTCGAAACATTAAAATCAGTAATCGAAAGTAATGGAGTACATCTTTATGAAAGTGATGACATTGCAAATGTAGCACGAAAATTACTTGGGGGTAGATTTAATGCAGTTGTCGCAGATTGTTTGTATGGGCACGGACTGCAAGTTAGTGATAGTGCTTTAGCTGTTGCGCATTCCGGTATTAAAAATATTGTTTGCTTTAACTTTGATGATATTTTAGAAGAGATTTTTCAAGCTGAATGTATTGAACATAGTATTGTTCTAAATGGTGAAAAGTTTAATTTAAATAATGATCGCACAACAGTATTCCATCCGCACGGATATCTGGGGCGGTTCGATACAGAGAGTGAGCAAAAAGCGAGTAAGATTATTTTATCTAAATCAGATTATGATAGTCTTTATCTCGATCATTATTGTTTGACAAATTTAATCCAGCTGTCTATGTTGATGACAAAAACAGTATTGTTTATTGGTATGTCCATGACTGATCCAAATATTATGCGGTTACTGAAAGAAGCTCGAAAGATAGGCGTCTGGAATTGGCACTATGCACTTATTAAGCAAGTTGGTCAGGATGAATCAATTAAAGAAACAAGGCGTTTACGAAGTGTTGGTGTTGATCCTGTCTGGTATAAAGAATATTCAGATATCCCAAGAATATTAAATCAGCTAAGTATGTGAGCTTTTTATGAGGGCAGGCACTCGTTTTAAGTCATTCTGGTTATCAGTCTGATATTTTTATAGCGCATATTAAAAAATAACTGGAGCGAAAGATCAAGTATCTAATTATATTTTTAAGCCTTTTAATAGCGTGCCCTAAAGTTCTAGCATGCTCACCAGTATTTAGTGGAAAAAGGGAGAGTGTCAAAACGTTAACGAAAGAATCCTTCGAACGCAATGATGTTATCGCAATGGCAGCCGTCACTAAGATTGAGCGCAACGCAGAAGGAGAGGTTAATACCCACTTTGATATTCTTCATTCCTACAAAGGCGATCTAAACAGTTTAGAAACTGGATGGGAAGCAGGGTGCTGTATGTGCAATATGCAATTCAAGGAAGGAAAAGCGTACATTGTGCATGCTAGACGCTATGACAATGGCTATTGGATTTCGGAATTTGGGCTATCGACCGAGATATCGTATTTAACCCCTAAGCAATTAAAGTACTTACAGAAATATTCTAAATAAATGCATAACAAAAGTAGGCAAGCGACAAATAAAAAGCTAGGGCAGGCTTGGTTAAAAGAATATGACACTAAGATTTATAGGCTATTTTTTTGGGTGTGCCTGTCCCTGCGTTTGAAGGATCAAAAAATTCAAAATCGAGTATATAATTCGCCTTTATGCGAACAGATAAAAATCTAACCCTCATTTTTAAGAGATTTATTGGAAAACTTTCGCAATAAATAACTTTTCAGCGCCCGGGTCATCATAGGGAATAAGAACAGATATTAATTCTATTAAAAATAGAGAAGCCAGGCTTGCGGACAGAACCACTGCAGCATTATTCAATTTTAACATTGGATTATCCTTTAATATTTAAAATAGCCCATAGTATACCCTAACGTTGCATAAAAAACGGGTGAAAGGGCTGGGCGGGCGTGACTAAAAGAAAATGACACTAATGAGGTTTCGGGTGTATCAGTCATGCAGGCGCGTACAGGGTTGAATTATTGCGGCAAACTAAATTTGGTCACCGATTAAGAGGTGATTAAAGTCACTGCACTATTTTAAAAGTTAATAAACCTAATGACATACACTCAAAAAATTGCCTAATTTTGATCACCCACTACGCCTCATTTAACGATTAAAAGTAGGGTTATAATTAAAACAGAGATGAACAACTTTAACTCGATGTAACGCCTTATTATCGCTGTATTAGCTGCGAGTAATCGGGGCATTAAAAAACGGTTGAATCAATAAGTTAGTATTCCTTTCGTCTAATCTTAATCACAAAAAGTTGCTACAGCTTAACCGTCTTAGCGGCTTTTTTATTGCCTGCTGTTAAGGCTATTATTTAATCGGGTATAGAGCATTTTATAAACAAACCTCTGTTGAGTTCTGGGTCACGCTTAGTCGTTTTGCTGGGTTTTATCCGAGTCAATCATCTAGCCTTTTGCATGCGGCTTCAGGCGTATAGTCTTTATTCCATCTCTTATGGTTACAGCCATCAATCAATGGCAGCGGCTGCTCTTTTAGCGGGTCGCGCGCTTTGGAGTATTGACCGTTATGGGTTACAGGTTGTGAGTGGTTGATCACAATGCCAGACATTTGGGCTCAAAAAGGTTACAATCGCGGCCTTTAAAGAACGTAAGTGAGAGAGCCTCCTATGGAGATCAACCCCATTGTAAATGCCCTTAAAGATATGGCCGATCGCACGGCTGTGCTTAGGGGGTACCTTTGACTATGATGTCAAAAAAGAGCGCTTAGACGAGGTAGAGCTACTTCTGGGTGAGCCTGATGTTTGGAATGATCCTGCCAAGGCGCAGGAGCTGGGGCGTGAGCGCTCAGCGTTAGAGGCGGTTGTTAACACTATTGATAACCTTGAAGTAGGCGTTGCTGATAACCGTGAGTTGCTCGATTTTGCAGTAGAAGAAAGCGATGAAGACACCCTAGAAGAGATTCGAACGGAAGTGGCGAGCCTGGATGCGCAGCTGGCAACACTAGAGTTTCGCCGTATGTTTTCGGGTGAAATGGATGCAAATAATGCTTATCTCGATATTCAGTCGGGCTCTGGCGGTACCGAGGCACAAGACTGGGCCGAGATGATTTTGCGTATGTACTTGCGTTGGGGCGAGGCCAATGGCTTTAAAACTACGCTCGAAGAAGCTTCTGCGGGTGATGTGGCAGGTATTAAAAGTGCCACTATTCGCTTTGAAGGTGAATACGCTTTTGGTTGGTTGCGTACCGAAACGGGCGTGCATCGTTTAGTGCGTAAATCACCGTTTGATTCTGGCAATCGTCGCCATACGTCTTTTTCGTCGGTGTTTGTTTCCCCCGAAATCGACGATAATATCGACATTGATATTAACCCTGCTGATTTACGCGTCGATACGTATCGCGCCAGTGGTGCCGGTGGTCAGCACGTCAACAAAACGGACTCTGCGATTCGTTTGACGCATGAGCCTACAGGTGTTGTTGTGCAATGCCAAAGCGAGCGTTCGCAACATGCCAACCGCGACAAAGCGATGAAAATGCTACGGGCACGTATGTATGAGCAAGAAATGCTAAAGCGCAATGCCGAAAAGCAAGCACTAGAAGATAGTAAATCTGATATTGGCTGGGGCAGCCAAATTCGCAGTTATGTCTTAGATGACTCGCGTATTAAAGATTTGCGCACGGCGGTGCAAAGCAGTAACTGCCAAGCGGTATTAGATGGCGGGCTGAATCAGTTTATTGAGGCGAGCTTAAAAGCCGGGCTTTAAAATTTTAACGGGTTCTCTTTATTTAGTTAAGCTATGCGTTAAGCAATAGCTATCAACTCACAGAAAAAATGGTTTGAATATGTCAGACAAAAATAATACTCCGCAAGCGCAAGACGAAAACAAATTAATTGCTGAGCGCCGCGGTAAGCTTGCGAATATTCGCGAGCGCGGCAATGCGTTTCCTAATCAATTCCGCCGTACCCATACCGCCGATCAATTGCAGCAAGCCCATGGCGAAAAAACCAAAGAAGAGCTCGAAGAGCTGGGTTTTGTGAGTGCTGTAGCTGGCCGTGTTATGGCGAAGCGCGGACCCTTTATGGTGCTGCAAGATGTGAGTGGCCGCATTCAGGTGTATGCCGACAAAACCGCTCAAAAAGCAATGAAAGCCAATGATGGCGCTTGGGATATTGGTGATATTGTTGGCGTTAAGGGTATATTGCATAAGTCAGGTAAAGGTGATCTATATGTGAATTGCGAAGAGTTTCAAATGCTCACCAAATCACTTCGCCCGTTACCCGATAAGTTTCACGGTCTTGCCGACCAAGAAATGCGCTATCGCCAGCGCTATGTTGATCTAATCGTTAATCCTGAGGTGCGTAATTTATTTGCCATACGCTCTAAAGTCATTGAGTATATTCGCAACTATTTAAATGCCAAAAGCTTTGTAGAGGTCGAAACACCAATGCTACAAGTGATTCCAGGCGGCGCAACGGCACGTCCTTTTAAAACACACCACAACGCATTAGATATTGATATGTATATGCGTATTGCTCCAGAGCTTTATTTGAAACGCTTGGTTGTGGGTGGTTTTGAGCGCGTTTACGAGATTAACCGTAACTTCCGCAATGAGGGTTTGAGCACGCGTCATAACCCTGAATTTACAATGCTTGAGTTTTATCAAGCGTATGCTGATTACCAAGATTTAATGAATCTCACCGAAGATATGCTGCGTGGCATGGCCGAGACCGTATTGGGTTCTACCACCGTTAATAGCACTAAGCCTGCAAAAGAAGGCGAAGAGCCTGAAGTTGTTACTTATGACTTTGCCCAGCCTTTTGAGCGCTTAACAGTCCTTGAGGCCATATTGGCGCATACCACCGATGTTACGCTTGAGCAGCTTAACGATTTAGAGCAAGCCAAAGCCGTCGCCAAAAATGTGGGTGTCGAGTGCAAATCTATTTGGGGTTTAGGTAAAATTCAAATCGAGATATTTGAAGCTGTTGCCGAGCACAAGTTAGAGCAGCCAACCTTTATTACTGAGTATCCAGCTGAGGTTTCACCGCTGGCACGTCGTAAAGACGACAACCCGTTTGTCACCGAACGCTTTGAGTTTTTTGTGGGTGGCCGTGAGCTTGCCAATGGCTTTTCTGAGCTGAATGATGCTGAAGATCAAGCCGAGCGCTTCCAAAAACAAGTGGCCGAAAAAGATGCTGGCGATGACGAGGCCATGCATTACGATGCAGATTACGTGCGTGCATTGGAGTACGGCTTACCGCCAACCGCAGGGCAAGGTATTGGTATCGATCGATTAGTTATGCTGTTGACCGATTCGGCTTCTATTCGCGATGTTTTACTCTTTCCGCATATGCGACCTGAAGCGTAGTTTTTAGAGCGCGATAGTTGCGCTCTTACTGATTAAGGCGTCATTTAAATGCCCACCTTTTGGTGGGTATTTTTTTATGCGAATATTTTTTAAATTACTCAGAGGTGCAGAGTGAAAAAACAAGTTGAGCTTCATCAGTCATGGTTGCAATACTTGCAGCCAGAATTTGATAAGCCATATATGCAAAGCTTGCGTTCTTTTTTACTGGGCGAAAAAAGCGCCAAGCGAACGATTTACCCAGAAGGCAAATTGATTTTTAACGCACTAGACTCCACCGTACTTGATAATGTCAAAGTGGTCATACTGGGGCAGGACCCTTATCACGGCCCTAAGCAAGCGCATGGTTTATCGTTTTCGGTGCCTTATGGTGTTGATGTGCCTCCATCGCTGCGTAATATGTATAAAGAGTTGCATCAGGATGTTGATTTCACTGTGCCTAATCACGGTAATTTGCAGGCGTGGGCAGATCAGGGCGTGCTATTGCTTAATGCCACGTTAACGGTTGAAGCGCGTAAGGCCGGCTCGCATCAAGGTAAAGGCTGGGAGCAATTTACAGATGCCGTTATACATGCTGTTAATGATCATTGTGAGCATGTCGTTTTCATGTTGTGGGGCAGCTACGCACAAAAAAAGGGGGCTTTTATCGATGCTCAAAAACATTGCGTATTAAAAGCGCCGCACCCTTCGCCGCTATCGGCTTATCGTGGTTTTTTTGGCAGTAAGCATTTTTCGCAGGCGAATGAATACCTGAGTGCGCATAACGTAGAGCCTATTGAGTGGCAGCTTAACTCAAAGGCTTAATGTGTGTTGGTGTTATTCGTTGACCTTGATAATAGCTCTACCGGCCGTTTTTTGATTGATCGCTAGTATAAATTGCTCTAGCTGATCGGCTGGCAGTATCAAGTGTAAGCAAACATCAGTATTGTATTTTTGATCTGTAACTTGAGCGTTAAAGGTTCCGCAATAATGGCGTATATGAGGTTCATCTTCGTAATGGGCTGTTATTGTTAGGTTTTTTTGTGGTACCACAGCGTTCCAGCTTGCATTATCTAAGGCTTTTGAAATGGCTTGGCCGTAAGCGCGTACAAGTCCTCCTGCTCCCAATTTTATACCACCAAAATAACGCACGACAATAGCGCCGGTATTGCCTGCTCCTCGCTGAGTGAGTACGTGCAATATTGGCCTTCCCGCTGTACCCGAAGGCTCGCCATCATCATTAAATGCTGCGGTTATGGGTTGCTGGGGGTTACCAATCAAATAGGCCCAGCAGTAATGACGCGCATCAGGATATTTTATTTTGATTAATTTTAATGCCTCCATGAGCTGCTCACGCTCAGTCACTGGGTATAAATGGGCAATAAATTCACTGCGTTTTTCTTCATGGGTATATTGGGTGGGGCTGGCAATGGCTTTAAACATAGCAGGTTACTTAGTATGGCTTTTCGGTAGAAGTCTCATGTGGTACTCAATGTGATTTTATATGACGATAATCATTTGGCGATAAGCTATGTACTTCAATGTTAAATTTAAGTGTTAATCAATAGATTGTATATCAGCAAAAGCTTGAAGCGCTAAAGTTTGGTGAGTACACTCATGGGTTATTAAAATAATAGGCCACTCATAGGTTGTATTAATTATGATTTCTCTCGAAGGGATACACAAACATTATACAAGTGATTCTAGGCGACTGCATGTGCTAAAAGGCGTCAATTTATCGATTGATGATGGTGAAATGGTTTCGATCATGGGATCCTCCGGTTCCGGAAAATCGACCTTACTCAATATTCTTGGTTTATTGGATACTTATGATCAGGGTGCTTATCAATTAGGCGATACTGCTATTTCGGCCGGCTTGTCTGAGGTGAAAGCGGCGCAGTTGCGTAATCGATTTATTGGCTTTGTCTTTCAATCTTTTAATTTGCTTCCCTTCAAGAGCGCATTAGAGAATGTTGCATTACCGTTGTACTATCAAAAAATAGGGCGAAAGGCACGTAACTACCGCGCTGAAAAACTATTAGATTTGGTCGGTCTTGGCGAGCGCACAAAAAATATGCCTAATGAGTTATCTGGCGGGCAAAAGCAGCGCGTTGCTATTGCTCGAGCTTTAATTACAGACCCTAGAATGGTGTTAGCTGATGAGCCGACCGGCGCATTAGATAGCGCAACAACCGATGATGTAATGGCAGTCTTTAAAGAGGTGCATCGCACAGGTAAAACCATCGTGATTGTAACGCATGAGCACGATATAGCAGAGCAAACCGAGCGGTTAATTCTACTAAAGGATGGGCAGGTTGAACGTTAAATAGGCTTAATCAAAATAGGTGCGGTATGTACGGTGATAAAACATGAGTCTTGATGCTTTACAGGAAGTTTGGTTTACCCTTAATCAAAATCGATTACGTACATTTTTAACGGCTTTTGGTGTTTTTTGGGGAATTTTTATGTTGGTGCTTTTGCTGGGCGTAGGGCAAGGGCTCAAAAATGGCATAGAACAAAGTTTCAGTAGCGATGTGCGAACATCAATGTGGATTAGTAGTAATAAAACCTCTTTACCTTATCGCGGGTTGCCACAAGGGCGCCACATTAAATTACAAGAGTCGGACGTTGATTTTTTGAAAAATCAATTTACTGAAATCAATATTATAGCGGCAGAAGAACCTTTAGGCTCTAATTTTAGAGCAGATATTTATATCACCTATGGTCAGCAATCGGGTAGTTTTTCGGTACTTGGGGCAGGCGCTAATTATTTTAAAATCAAAAAAAATCAAAACTACCACTACGGTAGAAGGTTGAATGACTTTGATGAGGCTGATGCACGAAAAGTAGTAGTGGTAGGCACAAAGGTTGCTGAGCGTTTATTTGGAAATGAGTATAACCCCATAGGCCATCAAATAGCCATTAACGGTGTTAGTGTGAAAATAGTGGGTGTTTTTTATGATTCGGGCTGGGAGGGGCGAATGAGTGAGCGAATTTATATGCCGCTTGCTGCATTCCAAAAAACGTTTGGTAAAGGCCAAAATATAGGGTCGATTGCAGTGGTGCCACACAATGGTGTCGATAATATTGCTTTAAGCGAGCGTATTTTAGGCATGCTGAAAGAGCGTCATAAAATTTCGCCTCAAGATAATACCGCGCTTCGATTATTTGACCTAGCGAAGGAAACCGAAGAAATTAATAATACTTTTGCAGGTATTGGATTGTTTTTATGGTTTGTTGGTTTGGGAACCTTGATGGCGGGTATTGTAGGTATTAGCAATATTATGATTATTTCGGTCAAAGAGCGAACCCGTGAAATTGGTATACGAAAAGCATTAGGAGCCCGCCCACGTCAAATCATTTACACCATATTATCGGAATCATTACTTGTCACGTTAATAGCCGGTTATGTGGGGCTTGTTTTGTCGGTTGGGTTGTTGGGGTTATATAACTGGATGACTAATGAGATTGGTCTTGAATTACCGTATTTTAGCCATCCCGAGGTTGATATTCACATTGCCATAGTCGCCTTACTTGTTTTGGTGTGCGTGGGTGCTGTGGCTGGGCTTGTGCCGTCTTGGCAAGCTGCACGTATCTCTCCGATTGAAGCCATGCGTGAGGAGGCCTAATATGTGGGATATGGATCGCTGGCAAGAAATAGGACACACCCTAAGCCGCCATAAGTTGCGCACAGGTTTGACAGCCTTTGGTGTTTTTTGGGGTATTTTTATGTTGGTGCTGCTGCTCGGTGCCGGTAACAGTTTAAAGCAAGGTGCTATTGATCGATTTTCGGGCAACACTAATACACTTTATATTTGGATAGGCAGCCCAACACAGTACGCTTATAAAGGCTTTGCTAAAGGTCGTCGAGTGGATTGGAATATTGATGCCCGAGATATGCTAAGAAAAAAACTAGAGGGCGCACAAACCGTTGTAGAAATTAACGAGCTTGGCGGCTGGCAGGCAGAACAATATATTGTTCACGGTAAGCGTAGCGGAACATTTGTCGCTCGTGGTACTCACCCTGAAGTAGCGATTAACAGTGGTTATGCACCTATTAAAGGTCGCTTTGTGAATGCCAATGATTATGCCCAAAAAAGAAAAGTAGCGGTCTTAGGTGTTGAAGTTTATAAACAAATTTTTGAGCCTAACGAAGACCCTGTAGGCCAAAGTATAAAAATTGCTGGTATCCACTTCATGATTATTGGCGTTTACCAGTCCGTTATTGCGAGTGAAAACTCATACCGTGACGACTCACGTATTTTAATTCCTAATAGTACATTGCGTACGGCATTTAATCAGACTGAGTATATTGGTAGCTTACGCATTAAGCCCAAAAATGGCGTGTCTGCCGCAGAGGTAGAAGAGCAAGCATTGACCTTGCTTAAGGAGTACTACTATGTGCATCCACAAGATACAACGGCCTTTGGGTATTACAATACAGAAAAAAATTACATGAAAGTGGTGGCACTATTTAATGGCCTTAATGCGTTTAGTTGGTTTGTGGCGCTAGGAACTTTACTGGCAGGCGTTATTGGTGTGGGTAATATTATGCTGATTGTCGTCAAAGAAAAAACACGCGAAATAGGGCTGCGTAAAGCGTTAGGTGCAACACGTGGCTCTATCGTAGGTTTAATTATACAAGAGGCTTTAGTGATTACAGCCTTAGCCGGTTATATCGGGTTGGTGACTGGTGTTGCGGTATTAGAATTATTCGCTGTGTTGTTGATTAAATTTGATATTCCTGGGTTTGGCGTCCCATCAATCGATTTTACCACGGCGATTTTAGCACTTGTGTTATTGATAATTTCTGGATTGTTAGCAACTTTATTGCCCGCACATAAAGCGGCAGCCGTTAACCCTATTACAGCATTACAGGATGATTAAAAAATGATGAAGAAGTTTTTAGGTGTTTTTTTGGGCCTGAGTTTATTGGCAACTTTTGTATGGACTACATTTTTTTTGTATCAAAAATCTGAAGAAGACCCTGTTGTGCATGAAGTTGCAACACCGCTCATGGCCGATATTTTTGTGAAAACGGTAGCGACAGGTAATATTAAACCGCGTAAAGAAGTCGATGTTAAATCAAAAGTATCGGGTGTTATTGAAGAGGTGCTGGTGGAGGCTGGTGATGCGGTAACAAAAGGCGATGTGATTGCTCGAATTGAGCTGGTGCCGGATGTGGAATATTTAAGGAGTGCTGAGTCGGATGTAGAAAAGGCAAGGCTTAACTATCTTAATGTTGAGCGAGATTTTGAACGTCAAAAAAAGCTGCATAACGCTTTATTAATATCGGATTTTGAGTTTAATAAATACAAATTGCAGTTTGATTTGGCCGAGGAAACCTTGCAGGCAGCAGAAGATAATGTGGCCTTGATTAAGGTAGGTGTTAGTAAGCATGGAGGGAAGATTTCTAATATTGTGTATGCCACAGTTTCGGGTTTATTGTTGAGTGTGCCGGTAAAAGAAGGTACTTTTGTCATTGAAAGCAATACCTTTAATGCCGGTACAACGATTGCTCAAATTGCCAATATGAATGATATGATTTTTGAGGGGAAAATTGACGAGTCGGAAGTTGGTAAATTAAAAATAGGCATGCCGATATCACTCAGTATTGGTGCTTTGGGGCAGCATACCTTTGGGGCTGATTTAGAGTATATTGCACCTAAGGGTTACGATCATCATGGCACAATAAAATTTGATATTAGGGCTGCCATTAAGCTGCAAGCGGGAGTATTCTTACGCGCCGGTTACAGTGCAAATGCCGATATAGTATTGAATGAGCGTATTGATGTACTAGCGATCAATGAAGGTAATTTAATTATTGAAAATGGTGCAAACTTTGTAGAGGTGGCTATTAATGATAAAGACTTTGAGCGACGCGAGGTGGTGACGGGTTTATCTGATGGCATTAATATAGAAGTCTTATCGGGTATTCAGTTAAGTGAAAAATTAAAGAAATTGTATTAATTTTGTATGCCTTGAGCTTGAGTTGAAGTGTTTTATGTATTTTACTGAGCACGATTGATCGGGGATGTGCTGTTATCCGTACTAAGCTGTAGTAACGATAACGGTAGTTAGTCAATGGTGATCAAAATGGAACCCTCAATCGAGTCTTCTCACGCTGAAAAAATCAATAGGCCGTCAAAAACAGTATTGATTGCTGGCGGATCGGGGTTTATTGGTCGTCACCTTGCCGTGGCTTTAAACAACCAAGGCTATCAAGTCGATGTGGTGGGGCGCAACGCATCCAAAATAAATAAAATAATACCGTTTGCAAACCCCATTACTTGGGCGTCACTGGCCGATTGCGTCGAATGCGCCTCAAAGTACGAAATTATTGTTAATTTAACGGGGCACTCCATTGCCGCAGGCCGGTGGACGTCGGCTCAAAAAAAGCGCCTATTAAATAGTCGAATTGATGCCGTTGAAGGGCTGATTCGCTATTGTACGCAAACACACTTCAAAGGGACCTTTATTAATGCATCGGCTATTGGTTTTTATGGTGACCAGGGCGATAAGCGCATTACCGAGGGTGCCACCCCTGTCGATTGTTATTCGCACGGGTTATGTGCCGCCTGGGAGGCCTCGCTAAAGCCTTTACTCGATAATGACGCCATTAGAGTTTGTGTGGCACGGTTTGGCGTGGTTATGTCTAACGAAGGTGGCGCATTTTCTCAGATGGCCTTACCCTTTAAGGCCAAAGTTGCATTGCAAAACGGCAATGGCCAGCAGTGGTTTTCTTGGATAGCATTAGAGGATGCGGTTAGAGCATTACTGTATTTAATTGAGAGTACTCAGCTAGCCGGCGCGTACAACATTGTTGCCCCCGAACCGCTAACCAACAAAACACTAACGGCACACTTAGCGGCGCATTATCATACTCTACTTGCTCTCGCTGCTCCTGCGCCTTTTTTAAAGCTGGCTATGGGGCAAATGGCCGAAGAGTTATTATTGGCCAGCCAGCGAGTTGTGCCGAGTAAGCTGCAGCAATCAGGTTTCACTTTTAAGCATAATGAGATAACAAGCTGGTTAAAGACACTTTAGTTTTTTTATGTCGCTATTCACAGGTGCGCAAATCGGGCGCTAATGAGTCATGTGCTGGGCCGCTCAAGTTATTTGCGACCCTGTGCCTCTCGACTTTGTGCTTCTCGACTTTGTGCTCCTGCAAAGTCTAATCTTGCATATCCTTACGCAGGTGCAAAGTCTAATCTTGCATATCCTTATGCAGGTGCAAAGTCTAATCTTGCATATCCTTATGCAGGTGCAAAGTCTAATCTTGCATATCCTTATGCAGGTGCAAGGTCTAATCTCGCATATCCTTGCAGGTGCAAAGCTTACTCTTGCATCCCCCATCAGGCTCATTGTCTAAGCCTTCTTTCCCTGTACGGCTTGGGGCTTAAATACCCAGAAAGTCATCCATCAGCACCCTGTTAATAGCGGTTAAATACCGATACGTGAAGGTAATCGTTGAGCGCATTCATTGCTATTGGTGGGTATTGTTTGTTGTGCGCTTAAGCCTGCCTCGCTATGCCACACCTTAATGTCACCATTATAATCAAAGCGAATTTGTTGGTACTCGATGCCATTAACCGTTGTATTGCCTGCGGGCTTCATAATGGCTTGGTAGTTAGCCCCTAAAAAATCAAATGTTAGTAATAAACTGTAGGACTGGGGATTTTCTTTTGTCGCGCCGAGTAAACTCCAAAAACCGTTTAAAATTTCTCCTCTAAAGTTACCCTCTCCTAAGCTATCTTGGCTGGCGCCATCAATATACTTGGCGCATGCTGTTATGCTGCCGCTTAGCTCATCATTGCCAGCCTTAAAGTAGAGTTCTAATTCAATATCGCTAAGGTTGTTGGGCAAATAGCCCAGGTCCAAGTCAGAAATTAAAAGTTGTTTACCATCGAGGTCACTAAAGGCATTGGCATTATCTTGGATGCGAGCTGCGTTAGTAATTGACGCAATGCTATTAAAATCCTCGCCGCTAAAATCATTATTGACCAATGCATTAATATCCGCTTTGTCATCACTTAAGGCTACGCGCAAAGCCTCTATAAGGGCGGTATTGTTAGCATTAAAGAAAAATTCAAAGGCGTTGTTAATTGTACGGTCATCTTGCGTTGATTCATTGACTGATTTTATAACGACCGTCTCTAATGCGCGTATATAGCCTAATATTTGCCCTTGATCTATGGCATCGTCTAATAATAGATCGACAAGCAATGGTATTTGCGCAGCAACAGAGGCTGGGCGATTAAGTTTTTGCGGATTATTTGGGCTTCCCATATCTAGAGGCAAATCAATATTGTACTTATCGTACGTGTTACGAATAGTGGATTCGGCATTATCTAATATTTGAATTAATAGATTAGGGTCGGTCAGTGTATTGTGTAGGCTAGTGGCGTTTAAATTTTGCGTGCTAGGCAGTGTTAGTGTGTCAGCAAGATTTTTATATAAGGCTTGTGAGGCATCATTAGGCATGCCTGTTGTATCGTGCATTTGTTCATAAGCATCGTCGATACGATCGCTGAGGATAGTGATTGTTTTGTGAATTTTGAGCGCAGTATTGAGCAGGTGGCCGTCAATTTCGCGATTGCCTCGGCTATTTAAATAGTCAATATCTAAGTCTTGTTCCTCGATACCAAGAGCGGCGAGAATATTCTCATGTGCGGTAGGGTCCTCTATGCTGGTGAGTAATGTCGTAATAGGTGTGATAACGAGCTGGGTTCGATCGGCAGGGTTGAGCGCATTAATACGACGACTGAGCTGCCCAATAAAAGGTTCGCCGGTAAGCCTGTCGTAGCCACCGTCAACACGTATTACAACGCTGCCCAATGGTGATTGTGAGCTTAAGCAGTATTGTTGCTCTTCTTCGGTAGCATCACTGGCGCAGTAATCTTTACCTGTATTAGGGTTGTATCCATAATAGCCTGCGTCATCGGTAAATGAAAAGCTCTCCCATGGATCGCGAGTTGCGTTATTATTACTGTCTATAAATACCTTGGCTCTTGCTATATGTCCATCAACGGCTACGCCACTAAAATTTTGCTCAAAAAGCGTAACCCTACCGCGATCTTGATCGCCACCACCACAGGCACTAAGTGTTAATACTACAGTGCCTATGTAGAATATTTTTTTTAATATGGGTGTAGGTTTTATAGTGTGCATAAGTTGTCTCGGGTCAAAAATAGAATATGTTTAATATTATTATTGGTTTTTTTATTAAAACATCAAAACCATTCCTCAATACTCAGGGCAAAGCCAATACCCCGAGGAACTTTATCTGTATCCACGACAACATCCTCGAGTGCAAGGCTTAAATCTATGTTGACAACCTTACCCAGAGTCAGCCCAATACCGGCATAGCTTAATTTTGAGCCCGCTAAATTTTTACGGTAGCTGGCACGGACGCTCGGCATCCAAAAACCCTTAGGATGAAAGCTGGTGGACCAATGAGCCCACTGGTTTTCTTGACCTACGGTATCGTCATAGCGTGAAAGCTCTGTGGCGGCTGAAACTAACCATTTTGGGGTTATAAAATAGCTACCATCAAGAGTAATTACGGCATTTTTAGTGTGTTGTTCATGGGTTTTTATATTGCCTTTAATATTGGAAAAATAATCGGCAATATAGCAGTTACTTTGCGAATGGCTTGCGTCTGTATATTTGTCGCAGTTAACGCCTATGGCGCCATAATTAAAAGCGGGCGCGTTTAAATTTGTAATTGTGGCGCCTAAACGATACCTTTGTGCAGACCAAACGGCACCAAAATCTAAGCCTATTCCGGTAGACTTTATGCGATTATTTTTGTACTCATCCTTGATGAGATCTTCAATGCCTTGGCCTCTTAATAATTCAAGTTGAAATACTTGCTTGCTGAGCTCTAGGTCGTAAATATTTAATTTTGCACCGACAAATAATTGTGTATTTTTGGTGCCCAATAAATTGCTAGAAACTTTTTGGCTATAGCTAAAAGCCAATTTTGTTTGTAAGCCACTTTTTAAATAAGCAGAGGTCGCTGTTGAGAAGGTTTCTTTTTGATCATCATAAATAAGCTCATCAGATAGGGCGCTAGCGTTTATTTGGCTCTCTATATTGAACTCGAAGGTGATAGTGCCGGGTAAAAATAATGGCCGCCAATACAAGGGGAATGGCGGTAGGTATAACCCGTTTGTTGTTTTTAAGTACCCGTCTTTACTCGCTTGCTCAATAACAAGGTTAAAGCGATCGAGGGTTTCATTGACGGGCACATCACCGGCGTTGGCGGGGTCTTCTAAGATATCAATGAGCTCATCAATGTCATCAACAAAATTATCGACCTGGCCTAGTTCGGTTGAGCTGGAGAGACTAAAAAAATATGCCATACGAAACCGTTCATCGGGGCGAATCATTAGATCACCCATGGCAGGGTTGGTAATACCGCTAAAAAGTGCGTGATGATTAGAGCCTTGGCCAGCCGTAAGACCCTGTGCATGGTGCAATAAATTACTATTGGCATAAGCGAGCTGAGTTATGGCTAGGCTGGCTATCAATAGTGATATGGATGCGTATATAAATGTAGGCAGCACTATGCGATAAGCATTAGCAGCGTTGCAGGTTATTATTTTTGATATATGTGCGCCAATACTCATTACTAGATCCCTGCTCGATAGATTCCAATTGCGATATTTATATGGACAGTACCTAAACAATAGTCAAAGAACGAGCCTGTTTGGGCTTGATTGAGAGCTATATAAAAATAAAGTCTTATAGCGAATAAAGAGGGGTATTTTAGTTTTATTTAATAACTAAAAAATGCGTATTTACGCATTGATATGGTTTTTATCGAGGCATTTTTTTGGCGGCTTGAGTAAGTCTTATTAAAGCTTAATTGTGTGGGATATTTTAATGGCTCACCGCATAAAGTGGTGCAATATAGGCGTGTCATTTGTGCGCACATTTCGACACATAGAGTCACTTTTTTGTGCTGTATTAGAGGCAATATTGGCATGAAATAAAAAAATTATTCACTTAAGCCTTAACAAAACTTTGGCAAAACCGCACAATGGTCTCTTTCAATGTGATAGTGGTCATAAAATAGACAGCGGGCTGCGACGGGTCGTAGTATTTGGGGTAATCTCTCCCACATGAAAGAACTCAATATAAAACAACTTATTCTCTCGGCTGCTCGCACAATGTTGCGGCCGGTGATTCGGATATTAATTCACAATGGTGTGACTTATAGCGAGTTTTGTAAACTCGCCAAAACACTTTTTGTTGAAGTGTGCGCTAATGATTTTGGGTTGCAGGGGCGCCCAACTAATATGTCGCGTATTGCGACTATGACAGGTATTGACCGAAAAGAAGTGAAGCGGGTTAAAGATGCGCTAGAGCAAGCTGATTTAGTTGAAGGCAACCAGCATGAGCAAGACCGCCTGACACGCATTTTAAGTGCTTGGTATCAAGATGCGAGCTACTTGGATGCAAGTGGATTACCTTTAGAGCTATCCTTAGAAGCCCATGACGAAGCTAAAGATTTTACTCGCTTGGTGAAAGCTTACGGCGGAGATATTCCTGTGAGTACCATTCTCAAAGAGCTCCTAGGCAGTGGTTGTATTGAAAAAACACAAGCCGGTCGTTTACGTGCGCTTAAGCGCTTTTATGTGCCTGCCAATAACAACCCTGAGTCACTGCTGCGCGCAAGCTCGGTATCGAGTGAGATTCTGAACACAATGTTTCATAACCTTTATGTTGTGGGTAAAGAAAAGCGTGCCCGCCCTCGATTTGAGCGTCGCGCAAGTAACAATGCTATTGCGGCTAAAGATGTCCCCGCTTTTGAGCGCTTTGCGGAGCAAGAGGGGCAAGCGTTACTAGAGCGCGTTGATGCGTGGTTAACAGAGCGTGAATGTGATGTGACTACAGAGCCGAGAGACGTCGTACGCTTAGGTGTTGGAACCTATTTAATTCATTATGATAAAGAAAAAATCAAAAAAGCGGTTAATACAGGCGAAATATCAGGAGAAGGTCATGCGTAATTATTCGCAAATTTTGCGTATCAGTTGGCGGGTAATCATGAGCGGGTGTTTAGCGGCTTTAGTTGTAGGCTGTGGAGAGACCGACAGGCGGGAAGTTGCAGGTATTGATGGCAGCGGTAAAGTTCCAATTCCTGAGCCGGGGGGCGATATTGGCCTTGGTGAGCCCTCACCACTCATTGTGCAAGGCTCTATCAATGGTTTTGGTAGTGTGATTATTCATGGCGATCACTATGACACGGAGAACGCTATTTTTTATCGCCACGGTCATGTGGTTACAGAAGCCGACTTTGAAGTGGGTGATATGATTGCTATGAGCGGCTACAGCGAAGACGGCGGCAAGTTATTTGCTGAACAGGTCTTTTTTGAGCCTACTGTGCGGGGCCGTGTAGAAGCTTATGACGATATTGCTGGTGTTGCTACAGTGCTGGGTCAGCGCGTTCGTATAGACGCCGAAACTGTTATTGGTAAGGCGCTCGATGATAAGGCGCTTTACGGTCAAGAGGTTACGATTAGTGGCTGGTTGCAAGATGGCGAAGTACTAGCAACACGTATAACGCAAGCAAAGACGGCCGAGCCGAGTAAGGTGCGCGGTTATGTTAATCAGGTAGATGGCGTACAAATGCGCGCTCAAATAGGCATGCTCAACATAGATTACTCAAGCCTTAGCGAGCCCCTGACCATAGAGGAGGGTGATGTTGTTTTGTTTGAGGGCACATTAAACGCGGGTGATGACTATGACTACCTTGTTGCCTCTACGGCGCTTAATTTTGCGACTACCCTTGCTCAAAATGAGAAGGTTGTCGAGTCGGCGACTATTGCCGGTGCAGTCAGAAGTATAGAAAATACGCGTTTTTGGATTAATGGCGTAGAAGTCATTTATGATGCTAATACGGTAGTTGATGACGGCAGTATTGACAAGATTGCCAGTGGTGACCGGCTTGTGGTTAAAGGCAAGCCCATGGCTGCTGCGCAGTTGTTGGCCGAAGAGATAGTATTCAAATCCAATAGGCCTAAAAGCACACTGACCGGCGTTATAACAAGCTTGCAGGTAGATGGAGAGCCATCCATTGATGTTGACGGCCAGCGTATTGCTATAAAGCCTGATACGGCTATCGTAGATTTACTACAAAGTGATTCACGGTTATCGCTCAGTACACTTAATATTGGTGATTACCTTGTGGTGACCGCGATTAAAAGTGATAACGGCTTTGCCGCCTCGTCGATCAAGCGTACGCAAAAAGGGCTTAACGACCGCAAATTTGATGGTTCAGATGATTTATCGTATGACTGGGGCTTTGAAGTTGAGTCGCGGAGTACGACAGATCAAAATGAAAACCTGCTATTTGCAGGTAAGCTGCTATCTGTTGATCTAGACCTCAACCGAGTCACTTTAAGTAATAGTTTGCTACAGTTGAGAGTTGGCAGCAGTAACAACACCGAAGTTTATGATGATGAGGGCAAGCTTATCGAGTCTAGTTCGGCTGCGGCAGAGCTCAACCGGCTATTGATTGAAAAAGATAACCGCACAATATGGGTTCACCTACAAGGTGACCACCGCAACGACATTGTTTATGTCGATCGTTTAGTGATTAAGTTAGACTGGTATGGCCGCGAGATTACAGGGGAGCAGGCGCCTGAATAAACCATTTAAATAGATTGCTTTAAGGGTCACCGCAAGGTGGCCCTTTTTTGTATTTGAGATGTAAAAAATTGGTAACTATTCAGAGGTGCGGAAATCGGGCGCTAATGAATCATTTGCTGGGCCGCTCAAGCCATCTGCGACTTTGTGCTCCTGCAAAGTCTACCCCCACCGCATCCATGCTGGGGCTGGGCGCTATATAAGCGCTCTCGACGGTGTGCTCCTGCACTGTCTAACCCTTGCTTTCCCTGCAAGGCCCAGCGCTTAAATACCCAGAAAATAACCCATCAGCACCCTGCTAAGAGGGGATTTTTGGTTCGGCTGAATAGTTACAAAAATTGTAACCTTGTGAGTGGTTACCTAGATTGATAACTGAGTGTTTGCTAAGTGCCCCGATGACTTTTACACTGAGGCCTTGCAGGGTTTTACATTTTTATGTCAGGTTTATTACGGATTGTATTGTCACAAATGACTCAAAATCGTTTTTTAGATGGCTTTTTCGGTGCGAAAGCACTGTTTATGTCACGTCAATTTCTCATGTTTGTATTGGTGGGTGGCTCTTCCACCTTGCTGCAATTGGTATTGTTGGTCGTTTTTATTGAGTGGCTAGTTGTTGGCAAGGTATTGGCCTCTGCTGCAGGCTATTTGTTGAGTGCAGTGTATAATTACTTCCTCAATTATCATCTGACGTTTGCCTCTGCGCAAAGTCATCGGCAAGCGTTACCCAAATTTATTGCGGTAGTGTGTATTGGGGTTATAGTAAATACCCTTGCCTTTGCGATAATGCTAAATATTACCCCTTATGTTGTTGCACAGCTTGTTGCCGTAGGGGCAACCTTAGTGGTTAACTTTTTGTTACATAAATTCTGGATATACCGGAGAGCACAATAATGCCAAACTCTGATCAAGTTAATAATGCGAGCGCAGAGCACAATGTACGACCTTCTTTAGCTATTGTTGTGCCCTGTTATAACGAACAAGAAGTATTACCAGAGGCCTTTTTAGCGCTCGAAAAAGTAATGGCGAGTATGTTGGCGGCCAATAAAATTAGCACTGCCTCTAGGCTCTATTTTGTAGATGATGGAAGTCAAGATAAAACGTGGAATATTTTACAAGATAAGGCCGAGGCGGATACGCAAGTTGTAGCGATTAAGCTGTCACGCAATAAAGGCCATCAAAATGCTTTGTATGCTGGCTTATGTGCAGCCACTGAAGACATCGTTGTGAGTATTGATGCCGATTTACAAGATGGTCCCGAAAACATCGAAGCGATGGTTGATGAGTACGCTAAAGGCCATGATGTGGTTTATGGGGTGCGAAGCGAGCGCAAAACAGACACCTTCTTTAAGCGTTTCACTGCAGAGGGTTATTATCATCTTATGCGTAAAATGGGTGTCGATTTAGTTTTCAATCACGCCGACTTTCGTCTTATGTCGCGTAAAGCCCTTGATGCGTTTAAGGAGTACCCTGAGGCCAATTTATTTTTGCGTGGCATTGTACGCGAAGTAGGGTTTAGCTCTTCAACTGTTGAATATGAGCGCCAAGAGCGCTTTGCCGGTGAAAGTAAATACCCGCTGCGTAAAATGTTAAGCTTTGCTTGGGAAGGTGTTTCGTCGTTTTCAACTGTGCCATTGCGGGCTATTACTGTGATGGGTTTTGTGGCTGGATTGTTAAGTTTGGCTATGATTTTTTGGGTGCTTGGGGTAAGGGTTTTTACCGATAGCGCCATTCCCGGTTGGGCTTCTGTATTGCTACCGTTACTTTTTATAGGCAGTGTTCAATTGATGTGCTTAGGGATATTGGGTGAATATATGGCGAAGATATATGCTGAAGTTAAGAGGCGGCCTAAATATCATGTTGATAAAGTTCGCGGAGATGATTGATAGTAAAACGATTAATCAGATTATACGCTTTGGTGTTGTAGGTGTTACTGCTGCTGCGACACATTTCTGTGTTGCATTAATGCTTACAGAGTATGTCGGGGTTGCTATCCAGATCTCAAATTTAATTGGTTTTTGGTTGGGATTTATATTGTCCTATGCAGGACAAGTATTATTCACCTTCAAAGCTAAGCTGTCTCGCGATAATTTTTTATCGTATCTTGGTTTGGGCCTAATAAATTATTGTATTGCATGTGCAATAATATTTATAGGTGACTTTTGGCTGCCAAACTGGGCAGTCCTAGGTGGTACTGTGGTTTTGATCCCATTATTTAGTTTCTTGGTGAGTAAATTGTGGATCTTTCGTTAGATTGGGTCTTTCATTGCGTTTTTTACAGTAAGAGCATTTAATTTTTAGTAACTATTCAGAGGTGCGAAAATCGGGTGCTAATGAATCATTTACTGGGCCGCTCAAGCCATCTGCGACTTTGTGCTCCTGCAAAGTCTGCCCCTTCTTTCCCTGCAAGGCCCGGCGCTTAAATACCCAGAAAATAACCCATAAGCACCCTGTTAAGAGGTTTTTTTGGTTCGGCTGAACAGTTACAATTTTTATTATCATCATTTTGAGTAATACTGTTAGAATGTTAATTACGTAGATAATTCAGCTAGGCTTATAATTCCAGTTTAATAGAGTGCCGACAGATACTTCTTAACTATATTAAAATGAGTATTTCCAGTGTGTATGCCCAGCTAAGCTAGAAGCTGATGAAGGACTTATAATACATTGCCCGGTAATCTTGTTTTGTACTTCCTCTGCTCGACATTATACTCCTGCAATGTCTATAAGGGGCTCTTGCCCGATGCGTTGCTCAAAGCGTTACATACCAGGCTACGCCCCTTCGAGTGCGTTGCCGAGAAAACGGAACCCTACGCTAATTGGGCAAACTATTATTGCCTCGCCCCTTAAATTCAATGCTCGGGTTAGAGAAGTATTGGGGCTCTAGGTGTCGAGCGATCTTCTTTAATCTAAAGGCATTAGACCTCGCTTATTAATGGCTATGAGCTTCAGAATCGAGTTCAAATTTCTATTTTGTAATTAGGTCTGCAGATAGCCAATTAAGGTGATCACAGTGACGGTTTGAGCCGGATGTTGACGCCAATGTGAGCTCTTTCATATTAGTTATGTTGAGAACGCTCGAGTATAGTTTATGGTGCAGTACTGTGCGATTCACAAGTACCTTACCGCCACTGCTAATGTCAATTGTAAAGCCCTGCCCGCACCCACCAGAAAAATCTGAAATACCGTATGAGATGCTTAATTTTTCTGCATTTACCGGTAGTGATATAATATGTTTACTTGAGGCGTGTGTACCTAATCCGGATGTAAATACAATACCTTGTGTTGAAAGTATATCTTTAGTGTACGCTCGGTCTCTTTGGCTGCTTCCTATATCTTGTTGCATTTCTTTAAGGAAGTCGAATGCGTTTTTATGCTTATTATCGTAATTTGCAATTACAAATTCTACAGTTTTTTCACGCCCATCACTTGTTTGTACGATGATTCTCAATTTGTTGCTACCGGAATAAAGCTGCGAGTCTGCAATGATAATACGATTATTGAGATCATCTTTTTCAAATATAACTGTTCTTTTTTGTGCTCCATAAAGCTCTAAAGTCTCTATTGTAATCTTTGTGTCGTTTTCCCAGTGGGCATTGAAGACATATTTCCCGGATTCAAAACTTGGTGCTGAAATAGTAATGGGAACTGCATTTCTAGTGATATTACCTTCTATATCTTGTTGAAAGACCTCTTTAGAGTACAGGCTTAAATAATCATGATATTCACGAATGATATAGTCATTTAAATTGTAATGTTTCGCGTCATCTCCTTTCCTGATGACGAGTACTTTTGCGCTCTTCGCCTTATGCGTCCTGACACCAAAAATAATATTCCCATATTTGGATACAGCTTGAAATGCGCCGCCAGGATTTTTAAATTCTACTGTTTTAATATATTCATTGGGATCATATTTCAAATGGAATAGTGTAGCAATATAGGGTTGATTTAAAGCGTCGCTAGCATAAAGATTCTCTCCTTCAATGAGGTACTGTTGCGCATCTTTCACTGCATCACCATACCCTTGAAAGAAAAATGAACTTACCTGGTCTGCATATTCGGTTGTGTATATTTTGTAAAAATGATATGAGGTGATCGATAGCATTAAGCAGAATGCAAGAGCTAGTGCTTTTGAGTTATTGAATAATGCGTGTAGCCCATAAGCAAAGAAAATTATTATGGGAAATACTATGGTATTCATTCTATGTATAGCAGGCGATGAGATTCCTGATACTATAAATGAACAAAAAAACCAAATGATAATAATAGTCACTGGATTAAAGTGTTTACTTGTAATTGCTTTCCATGTGCATATAAAAAAACCTCCAATAATTAAAGGGAGGCTGTGCTTTGGTAAGTACCCTACTGTAGGAGCACTATTTTGCAGCTCGAAGTCATTAAAGTCTATAAATAAGATCTTAATACTATGCGCAAGATGCTTTATCGTCTCCTGAAGGAAGGCCCCGCTATAAATAGAAGACATGTGAGTGTATCTTGGAGTTCCTGTATATCGAGGGATAGACAGTATATAGCTTTCAAAGGCCGGAAGCTTAAGTGTATTAATAACAATAAAAATAAAAATTGGTAAGGCTACGATTACTAATACTAGCCCGCTGACGGCAATATTTTTTGCTGTAAATACTCGAAATATAATGCAATAGATTCCAGAGATAAATAGAAATAGGGGTATAACTAAATATGATGGTGCATAAGCATAAAGAGACAGTCCAAAAAATAAGAATGATAATGGCAAAAAATGTTTATTGTCACTCGATTTTATCAGTAAATAAACTGAAGTAAGCATAAAAACAGGTAGGATATTAGATTCTAATGCCCATCGACTAATCATGATATGCCATGGGCTAACTGCAGTTATACCAGCAACAATTAACCCGAAATTAGTACTCTCTATGCGCCTACCTAGTAGAAATATAATCAATACAGCGAAACACCCTAGTAGAGCTGGAGCGATACGAATACTAAAAACACTTAACCCAAATATTTTGATAAACGGCATTGAAATATAAGCGAGCAGTGCATTTTGGCCGCTCCCCCATGCAATCATATGAACTGGGTTGTGAATGCCATTTCTGTCAATGCCGTATTCGAGTAACGCGTATGCATCATAACCCATGGAGGCCTCATCTTGATTTAGTCCTCCTGGTAGTTCTCCCAGCCATATGAACCGTGTTGCAATAGTTATTACGGTAATGCTAATGAATAGTGCTAGTTGGTATGTATTTAAATTTTTTAGCATAGAGGCACTAATTTAATACGAAATGTAAAAGGAAACTTATGGAACTTAAAATAAAAATAAACTGAAGAATCAAGCCTAGCTTGGCAAGGCGTGTGCTTCCAGTTATTGAGCAGTGCCAAAGGCTATAATTAAAAGTAATGACCAATGTCACTAAGGATGGAATTATATAGCGAAAATCAATATTTACGGGGAAAGTCATTCTCATATAATACAGAGGTAAAATTAATAATAAATGCAGTATGATAATTGGCAATATGATGGATAAGTGGCTAAGGCTAATAGAATAAATGCCATGCAAGCATGTTGCCATCATGATGAGAAATATTAAGCTGATAATTGTGGCGCTATTGCGTGCTATAGCACCCTTAAATTGCCACTCTCCAAATAGACTGGTTTTGCCTAAATAATTTGCGAAATATTGGCGCCCTAATTTGTCATCCCATGGAGAGGTGAAAGGTTGATTTATGAATGTATTAATATCGATCCATAAGTAGTTGTTGGCCTCATTACCCACCTGTAATGCTTGGGATACATTATTAATGTTATCAATGTATAAATGGGTCCTATCCCCTTTTAATTTTAATGCTATTCCTGGGTAGAAGGTTACGCCTGCTGCCCCGACTAATAAGATGCTAGGTATTACCCCCATTACAATTGCTTTTTTGGGAAATATAAATCCCATCTTGATCCAGTGAAAGACTACGACACCAGCTCCTGCAAGGCCGAGGACTGCTGCATTGGCTTTAGTTACAACGGCAAGCCCTGTAAATAGAGAACCTAATAAAAAAAGATGGAACTTAGGGGTGAGGTAAAATCGATATATGAAATAGCATGCGGCAATAAATAAAAAATATAATAGAGGGTCATTACCTATTCTACCGCCATGTATTACTGCGCTTGGCCAAGCACTTAAACATAGCATGGCAAAGAAGCTATATAGTCTTGGTGATGTGATATCAAATAATTTTTGCTGTTGATTAGGTGAGCGGAAATTTGGATTCTTGGTGTGAATAGTTTGAAAAAATAAATCAATTATTTTGGCTGCAAAGAAGAGAAATAAAATAGAGTAGAAAAATGATGCATATTGTAGCCATTTGTAGCCATATTCCTTGTTGTCTGGTGAAAATAATTGAGATACCTCAAAGACTATGGAGCTTAGCCAGTAATAGAGTGGCGGATGAAAATAAGCACCATCAGTCGCTGCTGATAAATCAGGGAGGACCCACTCCTTTGTGAAATGCATGATGTAATCTATGTGCTCGCCAGTATCGTGCCCTCTTGTGTCAAATCCTGTAATTAGAACATAGTACCAGCGAAGTAATATGCCGACGGTTACTGCGATACATAGCTCTAGGCGAAGCCTAAAAATCATCGAAATAGAGTAGGCACTAACTATTAGGCATAGGCTTAAAATAAGCCAATAAGGTATCTGAGATGAGTCCGTTGCGGCATTATTCATTAGAATAGAGTACCTGCCGCCTGTATCGAGTAGTGCTATCGATATGTGATTACTTTTTTTAGTTAAGTATTGACTAAAATCAATACTAAAACCCTTATCCCAGCTTGATAATTTTTTTGATGGAATATGATCGAGGTTTACATCTACTTCATTTATAGCTATAGAAATAACTTTATCATCGGGGATAATACGAAAAGTGCGTGAGCTTAACGCCCCTAAATTTATAACACCTTCTACTGTGAAGTGTGTGTTTTTTTTAGCGTTAAAATTCCCAGAGTGAGGGAGGCTAATTTTTTTAGTACCCCTATCAGTAGTTAAAGTGAAATCAGCATAATTTGTGCTGTATAGGGATTTTGAAAAAATAGCAACTACAATAGCGATTGCAATGACGAATAGTTTATTTTTTACTGTCATCTGAGGGCTCTTTTTTTGAAGTGATCTCATGCCTAAGTAGGGCGATTTCTTGAGTTAGTCTTTTGGTTTGTTCGGATAATTTAGAAATTACTGTGGAGTAGTGAATAAGAATGATCGTGATTGCCATTATAAGCATTAGTAGTAGAGCTGTCGGTGCGTAATGAATACCTAAAAAACTTGCTAAATATTCTAGGGCAGGACGAAAAATAGAGAAAGTGGCAAAAACGATGGAAGCACCAATCCATAGTAGAGCGTATTCTTCTTTAAGCCTTTTCTTTTTAATTAAAGACAGGATAAAGAAGAGTAGTGCAAAGCTACCAATAATTGAGAATAATTGGATTCGTTGATCTGAAATACCACTACTAATATCAATCATGCTAATTACCTTTTGATTCGAGGGCGAATGGCTGTAATAAGTATTGAAAGGGTGACTTTTATCATATAGTAAATTGACTTTAATCCTCCTATACTTGATTCGCCTCCATCTCTTTCTTCCATCCGCGTAAAAACCTCCTTTATTCGAAAATCATTTTTTCCGAGTAAAATGACAGTTTCCGGTTCAGGATAATCTACAGGGTATTGCTCTGCTAAAAGCTCTAAAGCTTCTCGGTTATAGGCTCTAAATCCTGATGTGTTATCAGTTATTTTTTGTTTTATAAGGATCGAGTTTAGCCACTGGAAAAATCTAATACCTATTCTGCGTAGAGCTGTTGACTTAAATGTAACTTCATCGTTGCCAATGAACCTAGAGCCAATGACAACGTCAGCATCACCACTAAGGATTGGTGCCGTCAATTTGGGTATTTCCTCTGCTACATGCTGCCCGTCACCATCAAATTGGATTGCTATATCGCAGTTATTTCTCGCGGCAAATATAAAGCCAGTTTGAACTCCCCCTCCAATACCTAAATTACAAGGAAGGGTGATTACATTTGCAAGGCCCGTTGACTCCGCAATTGATTTTGTTCTATCACTTGATGCATCATTTATTACCGCAATAATTAATTTAGCATTATGACTATGTAATGAATTTATTACCTTGGCTATGCTCGCTTCTTCATTATATGCTGGCACGATAATACATATTTTCGGATCGCTCATGGTCACTCCTTGAAAGCGTAATTTGCCTATAGTTTTATGGTTTTTAATAAGTATCAGAGGAGAAGCTAAAGTTCGTAGTCTTGATTACTTAATTAATTCCAAAACCCCAAAAACACTAGAGTCAATATACCCACGGTTTTTATCGCCATTGACAGGCTTTATATCAATATCACCTATAAAGTGGTCGCGGCCTGCTGGGCTGTCGCTGTCGCAGTAGGCCATCATAAAGCCTAGTTTTTTGCCTGCCTTTAGCTTAGCGGGTTTTGCGGGTTTTTCTTTTTTGGCGTATTCATCTTTGTAGGTGCTGGGGTAGGCGGCGAGTTGTACTTCCCAGTAAATAGTATTTGGCGCTTTCGCGCTGCGTTGCCATTTTGATTGTACGTGGTGCGGGTAGATGCGCACGTTGGGTTTATTATTCTTTTTATCGGTATCGTTTAAAAAGGGGCCTATATCAACGGCTTGGTTATCGAGTGATAGGTGGTAGGCAAAGGCGTCGTAGCTGAATAAGTGTTCGCCGCCGTTATTGTCTTCATCAATAAATATTTCTAGAGCGTCGTCGTCCCAGTATTGAGTGAGAGGGTTGGGGTGGCTGTCTATTAATATATCGTCGTGAATTTCGGCAAGAATATAGAGGTGTTTTTTGGTCCACACTACTTTGTAGCGGCCACTAAAGTCAGCGCTATTGGCGGGGGCGATACCGATCGTGAGTTGATCGATATTGCGCCAAGCGGCTTGCGCCCAAGCGGTATCGTTTGCTATACCGTCAATACGAGGGGCTTTTTTGGCATAGGGGGCCTGATAAGTGACAGGGCTGTTGGGCGGCTTGCTGGCGGCTTGTACGCTGGTGGCAAGGCCTAGTATGGTGCTAAACAGTAATCCGCTAAGTAGTGTGCGGGTGTTGGGCATGGTGTTCCCCCTTTGAGTCTATCGAGTTGTATCGTTTGCTATAACAGATACGCCTTGAGTGGCCAGGCATTTAAGCTTCCACGGTATATTTTTATTGTTGTTTGGCTGTTACGGGTGCTGTTATAGGCACAGTAAAAATTATCGTAATTCTAAGCATCGAGTGTAAGGACAAGCCTGCGGCCTGTCCACGATGCAGCGCACTTTTTGGCACCTATTAGCATTTATTTGTTGGCTGTAATAAAGCTTCCCACAATTTGTGTGGCATTGGCCACAATTTGTGGGATGGGGTTATCGATGCTAACAAGCACCATATCGGGCTCGTCTTGCGGAGCCTCCATACTAGCAAACTGGCTGTCGAGTAAGCTTACCGGCATAAAATGACCTGCGCGCGCACTCATGCGCTGGGCGATAAGCTCTTTGCTACCGTCTAAATGCAAAAATAAGGTTGTAAAGCCTAGCTCGCGGAATTTTTGGCGATGCGCGCGGCGCAAACCACTATAAGCTAAGACGCAATTGTTGCCGTCGCTTTTAATCTTTTCGCAAATACTGTCAATCCAAGGTTCGCGCATTTCGTCGGTGAGCGCTTTGCCCGCTGCCATATGGGCTTTGTTTTGGGCGCTATGAAAATCGTCGGCTTCTAGAAAGGGCAGATCGAATTTTTGGGCGAGCATTTTGGCAACAGTAGATTTACCGCTACCGCTAACACCCATGCTGATAATCAAATAGGGTTGGGTCATGTTTTTCTGCTTATTAAACTGGGCAGGGTGTTTAGACCCTGCCCTAGTAACTTTGCTTATGCAACGGTAACCGTTACGCTGTAGGTTTTGCCTGTTTCAAAGCCGCTAATCACATTACCTTCAACGGTAGCGCCTTCAGCGGCCACATTAAACGTATCACCGCGTACGTAAGTAATGTTAAAAGTGGCACCACGGAATAGGCGAGTGGCGCTGGCTTCGTTCCAGGCTTTAGGCAGCTGTGGCGCAATCTCTAAGCCTGCTGCACAGCCTTTGACGCCAAATAGTCCGTCGATTAACGAGCGGTAAACCCAGCTTACTGTACCTGTGTTAAACAGCTGGCTAGAGCGGCCAGCAGTACGTGGAAACTGATAGTAAGCACCGCGATAGTAATTGGGGATATACACCGGCATTTGGCCGCGCTGCAAGTAATCTTCGGTATCGGGCCCTGGGATCATTTGGCGCAATAGCTTAAAGGCGCGCTCGCCCAGCTCGGCATTTTTACCGCCTTCGGCCACGTACAGGCTGTAGATGTAAAATACGGCAGCATGGTTGTAAACCGAGCCGTTTTCGGCAGAGCCTGGCCATTTTTGGGTCACACGGCCTACATCTTCACGCATTTTGGTAAAGGCAGGGGCGCACATGGCAACGCCATATGGCGTTTCAAGCTGCTCTTCAATGGCTTTGACCATTTTGGCTTGTTGCTCGGGCGTCACGATATCGGCCAGCATGGCCCAGCTTTGCGGGTTTAAGAAAATACGGCCTTCTACATCGTTGCTAATGCCAAACACTACGCCGTCATCGGTAATGCCACGGCCAAACCAGTCGCCATCCCATAGGTGGGTTTGCACGGCTTTGGCGATATCGGTTGCGCCACTTAGCAGCTCATCGGCAACGGCTTGTTGGTTGTGCTGTACGGCCACTTTGGCCCACAATTTAAGGGCATAGGCTGTAGCAACCGATAACCAACCCGAAACCCCAGTGCCTTTGTAGCCCACCATGTTCATGGGGTCACACCAATCGCCTTGGGCAATGTAGTTGAGGCCGCGTGCGTCGCGGTCTTTAACTAACCAGCGCATTGCGTTGGTGGTGCGCTCAAAGACTGTGGCCACGTAATCGCTATCGGCACTTTTTACCGGCTCGCTCAAAATAGCGTAATCGCCGGTTTCATCGAGGTAAGCTTGTAAGCATACCGGTACCCATACGCAGTGGTCGGTATGGGGTATTTGGTTGATGTATTTAAGCTCGGCATCTTTGTGAATAAGAATGCCATCGGGCATAGAGCCCGTTGCTTCTTGTTGGCTTAGGGCATGTAAAAAGGCCGCGCGGGTAACGCTAGGCATAATGTAGGTCATGCCCATATTGTCTTGAATATAGTTGCGTGTTTGTGGGTCGGTGGTGAGGCGGTTCACATCGCCGTGGTAGTACACTTGGCGGCCTAACCAGTTGTTCACAAAGTTATCTAAGCCTGCGTCTGGGGTTTTAATTTTAAGTACGCCGTTGCCGCGAGCTAAGTAAGCGGCGTAATCGGTAGCGGCTTGCTCAAAGGCACCATCTTTAAAGTACTTATCACGCAGTTGCTCAATATCGCTATCGCTATGGGCGGGGCCAAATAAAAAGCGATATTGTTTTTCGGCGCCGTCTGCTAGTGCCTCGCGGTATTGCAATACGGCAGCGGGGGTTTCATAAATGGCATTGCCGTTGGCTAATTGCTCGCCTTGTAGGCCGTCGGGGTTATGGAGGCCGCCTTCGCCTTCAAAGGCTTCGCGGGCAACTTCCCACGAGGTGGGTTTGGTATTGTGCAAAAAGAAGGTTTTATCTTTTAGCGTTTTGATCATTGGGTAGTCTTTTACCTTTTGATACGGCGTAATGCAGCTAGCCACAATACCGCTAAGGTCTGGCCGATACTGTGCGCTTTGGTTCATCCAGCTCATATAGCCAATGGTAAAAAACGGGTAAATGCTGAGTTTACGGGCTTTACCGCTCACATTTTTTACTGTGAGCGACCATAGCTCAACAACGTCTTCGGTGGGGAGGCTGACGGTTAATGTCACCTCTACGCCGGCCTCTTTCACAAGCCAAGTAATATCACTTTGGCCTGCCGAGAAGGTAAAGCTCTCGGTTTTTTTGCGTACTGGCTCGTAGGGCGCCGAGAATATTTCGCCGGTTTCTTCATCTTTGATATACACAAAACGGCCAGGGTGATGAGCAAAGTAGGGCTGCTCTGGCTGCATAAAGGTTTTAGCTTCTAGGTTGGGCGCGTAGGCATACTTACCCGGCTCAGGCTGCATATGCTGGGCAATGGCAAAGCCGCGGCAGTTAACCTGAATCATCATTTGTTGGTTCCACAAAAACGCAGCGGCGCGCGGCATGGCGGTAGGGCTAGTTAAATTATAGCGCTGGCCGTTTTCGGCGGTGTGCAAAAAGGGAGTCGTAGTCATAACGGGTTCCTTGGGTGTGCGTGAAGCTAATTGTGCGTCAGTCTGTACTTTTGGGCTGACTTGCGTGTATTCATACGTAAAAAACGCCGCGAGCAAAGTGCTAGCGGCGTTTGTTGTTTAGCTGGCAAGGTGTTTATTCGGTCGCTTGGCTTTTATTGCGCTGTGCTAAATCGATTTGTATTTGTTTGAGTTTGTCGGCGCTTAAATCGTAAAATTTAAGGCAACCTACTGCCACAAAAGCAAAAAAGGCCGGTACCAATGTTTGCAGCCACACAATGCTATTGAGCGAAGCGCCTGCTTGAATTTGGTTGGCCGAATAACCCACAGAAGCCAGTACCCATAACACACCGGCTGAGCCGAGTGCACCACCGAGCTTTTGTGAGAAGGTGGCAGCAGAAAAGGTCATGGCCGTTGCGCGCCGGCCGGTTTTCCATTCGTTGTAGTCGGCGGCATCGGCATACATTGACCAAGCAATTGGCGACTTAGGCCCAAGTGCCAAGCTAATGAGCACATTAAGTACAAACATAATAATAATTTCGATAGGTAAACTTGAGCTATCTAACTCGATGCCTTGGCTATCGGTTTTAACCACACTAAAGGCGCGGCCACTGGTGGCATCGGGTAAGCTTAATGTGCCGCTTTGCTCGCTCATGGCTTCGCGTTGGGTAAAGAGCTTGAGGTAGGGTTTATGCTCGTACCATATAACGCTTTCGCCATTTGCCACGGGCTCGCCTAATAGAGCCTCGGCTTGCAAAGTGATAGCACCCTCTTGGTTTAGGGTGATTACACCGGTGCGCTCGGGTTTGGGTACAAAGGCAAAAACAATGCTAAATACAGCAACAATTGTCATTAATAGCATGAGCAGCTTTGCTTTATCGGTAATCCAGCGGGCTAAGTAGGGTGCCGCTAAGCAGCCAGCGGCATAGGCGGCCATTTGGAGCCCAATATACGGGCCCATCAAATCGGGGCGCTCAACAAAGTATTTAAAGTAATAAGTGGCCGAGCTACCGCGAAATACGATGGTCATCATAATAATCATGGCGAGAGCAAATAAAATGACCCACGGCTTGTTATTCATTAAATCTTTAATGTCGTCAATGGGGTTTGTTTTTTGGCCTACAGGCGGCTTAACGCGCTCTTTGGTGCTAGCAAAAGTCACCCAAAATAAAATAGTGGCTACGCAGGCGTATAGCGCCATGGTCATTTGCCAGCCGCTTGCAGGGTCACCTTCGGTGGCAAAGCTTGCTGCTAATGAGGGTGTAAATAAGCCCACAATGGTGCCCGTTGCGTAAGCAAAGAAAAAACGAATACCAAAAATAGAGTTGCGTTGATCGGCGTCGGCAGTAATTACGCCAGCGAGTGATGAGTAGGGTGTGCTGATCAAGGTGTAGCAAATCATCATTAAGGAGTAAGTGCCATAAGCCCAAATAAGCTTGCCACCTTCACCAAAGTCGGGTGTAGTCATCGTTAAAATGGCGGCGCCAGCCATAGGCAAGGCACCAAACAGTAAGTAAGGGCGAAACTTGCCCCAGCGCGTATTGGTGCGATCGGCAATAGCCCCCATAGCCGGATCGGTGCAAGCATCGACTATTTTAGTCACCAAAAACATGGTGCCAGCGGCGGCCGCCGAGATACCAAAAATATCAGTATAAAAGAATGATAAGTAAGAGCCGATGATGATCCAATAAAAATTGAAACCAGCATCGCCAAGGCCGTAGCCAATGCGCTCGCGCAAGCTGAGCTTGGCCAGACGATCCGTAGAATGAGTTTGTGACACAATATCCCCCAGTGTTTTACATAATGAGCAATCACGGCAAGCCGCGTTACTGTTTTTTTTATTGTACTTATAACTTACGTAACTATTCAGCTCAGCTGATAAACCTCACCTGATAGGGTGCTGATGGATTATTTGCTGGGCATTTAAGCGCCGGGCCTTGCAGGGAAAGCAAGGGTTAGACAGTGCACCTGCATAAGGATATGCAAGATTAGACTTTGCAGGAGCATAAAGTCGAGGAGCACACTGTCGAGAGCGCTTATATAGCGACCAGAGATGGCTTGAGCAGCCCAGTCAATGATTCATTAGCGCCCAATTCCGGTACCTCTGAACAGTTACCTTATAACTTTATTTATAATAAGTCTTGCTTAGCATAAACAGACCGAAGGGCTAAATCCAGCACCTATGCTAACTTGGCGGGCCAAAGTGAGGCTTAGATGATAAAACCCAATCAAAAGTTAAAGCCAGCAGCGTTAGCTTTAGTGCTTTGCGCTATAGTGGCCTGTGCGCTGTTAGCTTATGCGCTAAGGCCTACCCCTTGGGATGCGGGGGTGCAAGATTATGCACAGCGTGTGAGCCATGTATTTGATACCGTGCATTTAACGGCCGACGTTAACTATGCAAGCCTCAAATACCCTTCACGCCGTGCCTTAGCGGTTACTTTACCTGTTAGCAACATGAGTTTGTTAGACTTTTTGCGTTTATCGCAGTGCGATTTACAGCGCTTGGTCGGCGAGCGCAATAGTGCTTTAGGGCGTGTTATGCCTGCAAGCCAGTTAGCTTTTTACAGCGTTCAGTTCATTCGCCTAGCACAAAGCTGTTTAACGCAGGGCTTGGTGCCTACCGATTTAATTCAGCCACTACAGCAGGCTATTGAGCAAAAACAACAAACGCTGCCCTCTGTTTTGTGGAATGCGTTAATAGCCAGTCATGAATTTGCGCAGTTGTACTCGTTGAGCAATCATGTAAACCTCGCCGGCCAAGAGCATTACCCGCAAATGCCTAGCCCTTTAACGCAGGCATTAGAGCAATTGCAGCAAATTGCAGCGCGTTTATTGCAGCAAGCAGCAACCAGTACCGATCGGGCTATAAACTTTAAGCAAGATATGCAAACCTTTGAGCAGGCGCTCAGTGTTGTGGGGGCCAGTAGTTATGCTGGGCGCTTAGCGCTGTACAACAATACGCTAGCGCGCCAGCTAGCCGTAACACACAAGCAGTTAAGTGCGGCGTGGCAGGTTAAGCCTTTGTGCCAGCTGGGCTCCAATGGGCAGGTATTCATCAAGCGTGGCCGCTCCGATGCGCTATTGCATGTATTGCATCATTATTATGTGCCACAGGTGCAAGGCTTAGCAGTAAAGCTCTTAAAGCAAAGCGATACTTTTACGCAAAAAATGCAAGCGCTAGTCGATACGCTAGGGGTAGAGCAGCCAAGTTACGATACTTATTGGCAGGCTGTTTGGGGCGCGCAAGGTGCCCGCGCACAGTTGCGCACGCAAATACAAAGCCATACGCTTTTTTGGCAGCAAACACTTAAGCACTGCCAGCTAAGCCCGCAACGCGAGTAAAAGCTAGCGTTAAATAGTATAAACCACACAATATTTAACGCTATGCTAAAAGCAGCGAGTTAAATGCGTAAGCCTGCGTTCAATATGTACTGTTAAACTAAAAAGTGATGAGCACTCAGGCTCTTAAAGTAAATGATGTAAATATATGCATAAAAAAATTATTAACGGTGTAATAACAATATTGGCTTCGTGTGGGTTGTTGGTTGGCGTAGTGGCTTTGCTATCGCCAGTGCCTGTTGGGCTTATTATTATTGGCATTAATTTGGCTATTTTATTATGCGTTAACCCAGCTGCTAGGCGGCAATTGCAAGCGCTACGTACGCGCAGCCATAAAGTAAATGCCTATTTGCATAAGCTAGAGTCAAAACTAGAGCGGCGCTTTGTATTTTTATGGCGCGTATTTGTAAAAACAAGGCCACCGGTTGCTGAGCCGAACGATGAATCCGCTTAGGTGCCCCAAACATTATCACGCATAAGCCTGTAATTTAAAGCCTTAGGGGCGAGGCAATAATAGTTTGTCCAATTAGACGTAGAGTTCTGTTTTCTCGGCAAGGCGCTCATGCCGGGGCATGTAACGCTTTGAGCAACGCATCGGGGCAGGAGCCCCTTATTAGACATTGCAGGAGCATAATGTCGAGGAGAGGAAGTAGAAAACAAGTATTATTGGGTAATGTATTTTTTCCTCGTCCCTTAATGTATTGTGCAAAAAGTATAGGCTGAGTCACTTTGGCTAAGCCAAAAAACAACATACGACTTAATGACGCGCGATGGGATAATGCTGAATACCGTGTTTAAGCGCTTTAATCCTAGGCAAAAAATCACCATATACCTTTTGGGAATAATTAAATTTATCAATGTTATCCAATATAAAATCAAGCGTGTTATTGGCCAATACTAAAATCTCTTCATAATGAAAAGAGTGATCCGCCAATTTTTCTTTAAGCAGTGTCATAAAGCAATCAGCTACGCCTGGGGTATCTAATCGATCATAGTTGCCCCTTATAACAAACTCTGGGAAGTAATGATAATAATAATTAAAGAGCTCATCGGGCATGTACCTAAGTTCATCACTGCGTTCAGTAAAGGCGAACCCTGACTCAAAAGTGTCCATTATTTCCTTGTCTGATTTGTTCCAGAATATCTTTTTTGCATATACGACATCCTCATCATAGCGCAGCTCCTTAATTAGCCTGTCCCAATCTGCTTCTGTGATTTTTTTCATTATTAGGTACCTCATTGTTAGCGCCTAAATCAGTTGATATGTTGAACTGACTCGGGAGGTGAATAGTAGTGCGTGAAAAAGATCGGGTATTTTGGATGCTTTATCCTTATGACTCAAGGTTGAATTATAAGGGCGCGGTATGGGCCTAAAATACGCGGTACTATTTTGCAGATCGTCCCCAATAACATATGGCTTAATGACGCGTGATGGGATAATGCTGAATACCGTGTTTAAGTGCTTTAATCCTAGGCAAAAAATCCCCATATATCTCTGGGGAGTCATTAAATGTATTAATGTTGACTAAGATAAAATCAAGCGTGTTATTGGCCAATACTAAAAGCTCTTCATAATGAAAAGAGTGATCCGCCAATTTTTGCTCAAGCAGTTGTATAAAACAACTTGCTACGCCTGGGGTATCTGATGGGTCATAGTTGCCCCTTATCACAAACTCTGGAAAGTAATGATAATAATAATTAAAGAGCTCAGGAGGCATGAACCTCAGTTCATCACAGCGTTCAATAAAGGCGAACCCTGACTCAAAAGTGTCCATTATTTCCTCATCTGATTTGTTCCAGAATATCTTTTTTGCATATACGACATCATCATCATAGCGCACCTCCTTGATTATTCTGTCCCAATCTGCTTCTGTGATTTTTTTCATTATTAGGTACCTCAATAATAAGTTTTATTTATTTTTTGATCGCTTTAGCTTAAAAAGCTAGATATTAAAAAGCCCACAATAATGATTGCGGGCTGGTAGGATTTTTTTGTTTTTTGGGTGAGCTATTTTTAGCTGTTAATAGCCGTACCAAAAGCCTCGGCATTATTGCCAATAATAAGATGCCAGGTATTGCCTGCTAGCTCCATTACGGCATTAACGCCTGCGGCGGTTAGTGCGGCGTGGTCTATTTTTTTGCCGTCTTTAAGCTCTACCCGTAAACGGGTTTTAGCAAAAGCGTCGAGCTGCTCAATATTACCTTTGCCACCGAGCGCATCGACTAATGCCTGTGCGTTTTTGCGGGTTGTATCATCAATGACGATTTTGGGTTGGATATTGATAGTGGGTGTGCCGACGGGTTGATGATTACCGCTAAGCTCTGCATTATCGCCTGCTGATGCAAGGTAAACCTCCATATCAGTTTTAAGGTTTTCGGATGATGGGCCAAAAATAGCTTGTGCATTGTTGCCAACAGTAATAACGGCTGTAGCGCCAAGGGCTTTTAAGCGCGCTTGGTTGACTTGCGCCATATTATTTACACTAATACGTAAGCGCGTAATACAAGCATCTAAAGAGTTGATATTACTTTTGCCGCCAAAGGCTAATACTAAGTCTTGTGCCATACCGCCTTCGCTTGCACTAACAACTTCTTCGGTTTTTTCTAAATCGCGGCCAGGGGTTTTTAAGTTAAAACCTATAATAGCGGCACGGAATACCACATAATATAAAGCAGCCCAAATGGGGCCAATAATGAGTAGCATCCAACCTTTGGTTGACTGGCCATATAAAAAGATAAAATCAAATAAACCATGCGAAAAAGTCGTACTGTGTTTAACGCCTAGCTCAATACACAGCATAAATGCAGCAGAGACTAAAATGGCGTGAATAACATAAAGTACAGGAGCGACTAATAAAAAAGCAAGCTCAATAGGTTCGGTAATACCCGTTACAAAAGAGGTAACGGCAGCAGCTATCATTAGGCCACCTATTTTGGCGCGGTTTTCGGGGCGGGCGGTATGCCAAATAGCAATAGCGGCTGCAGGTAGACCCCACATTTTAAACAAAAAACCACCGGCTAAGTTACCGGCTGTTGGATCGCCGACCATATAACGCTGTAGCTCTCCTTTAATAACTTCGCCTGTGTCTGGGTTTACAAAGGTGCCGGCCTCATGAAAAAACGGGGCATTCCAAATGTGGTGTAAACCAAAAGGAATTAATAAACGCTCGACAAAGCCGTAAATACCAAAAGCCATCATGGGGTTTTCTTTTGAGGCCCAGTCAGAAAAGTTTTGAATTTGGTCGCCAATGGGGGGCCAAACAATACTTAATAAACAGCCCACAATAATGGCCCAAAATGAGGCAACAATGGGTACAAAGCGTTTACCGCCAAAAAAACCGAGCCATACCGGTAATGATATGCGGTGGTATTTGTTAAATAAATACGCAGTGATACCGCCGGCAATAATACCCCCAAATACACCGCTATCAATTGAATTAATACCCAGAATCAATGTTGTTTCGTGGCCTTGTGCTGCCGCAGCAATACCTAAAGAGGCGAGCATTACGGCATAAAAAATACAGGCGGCAAAGGCGGCAACACCATCATTTTTACTCATACCTAAAGCAATACCTACCGCAAATAAAATAGGTAAGTTGCCAAAAATAACACCGCCTGCACTTTGCATTAACTGAGAGACAATCGAGGGGATAAAAGCAAAGTCGTTAAAACCTACGGCAAGTAAAATACCGGCGGCAGGCAAAACAGCAACGGGCAACATAATGGCTTTACCAAATTGTTGCAGCATGCCGAATGCAGCATCAAAAAATTTCATAATCACTTCCTCTAAGAAGGTACTTTTTGTTATTGTTTTAGTGCGGTTTTAAGCCGCATGTTTTTAAAGGTAAAATTAAAAAGGCGACGACATTAGGGCTGCTTTTTATACAGTACTTGTTTATGTTGAAATAGCAGTGCACGAACCTCGTCGGCTGTAGATGCTAGGAGTGCTTTTTGGGCAAGTGCTTGGCAGGTAGATAATGATTGTTCACGTATTGCAGCTTTAACGCGTGGCAATGATGGCAGGGAGCCGCTGAGCTCATCCACACCTAGGCCTAATAAAATAGGCGCTGCGATGGGGTCGCTAGCGATACCGCCGCATACACCGACCCAAGTGTTGTGTTTGTGCGCGCCTTCAACGGCACGGCCAATCATAGCGAGCACGGCAGGGTTGAGCGGGTCAGCCGTTTTGGCTAAATCTGGGTGGCCGCGATCTACCGCCAGTGTGTATTGTGTTAAATCATTAGTGCCTACCGAAAAGAAGTCTGCTTCGCGAGCAAATTGTTCCGCAAGCATTGCCACCGAAGGCACCTCAACCATAATGCCCACAGGAATAGGCGCTACAGCTAAAGCGATACGCTCTTGTTCGAGTATAGCTTTGGCTGAGCGCAAGTCTTCGAGTGTTGTGATCATAGGGAACATAATGTGTATATTGGCTTCGCAGTCACGGCTTGCACGTAAGATGGCACGCAGCTGTGTACGAAATAGGCTCTTCTCCGCTTTAGTGAGGTAAAGGAGATGCTAAAACCCATCAAATACGTTGAAATATAAGGCTCTCACACAA
>CANLTI010000012.1 GCA_947494095.1 uncultured Pseudomonadales bacterium | reverse complement strand
GGTTAATGATACGAGTAAACGCCGACTAAAACACCGAGTCATGGCCTCCGCGATTGACGATGACTATAGAGCAAAAATTCTACTATCTGCCTGATTATTACTAGGAGGCCCTGATTCTACTATCTTATTCTACTATCTTATTCTCATAGTTACTCCTTACTACTATAATATGCCTTGCTCGACCAAACGGCCGAGCTGCTGTAATTATTCTGATTTAAGTGCTAACAACGGATTAGAATGAACTAGCTTCCTTGTTGGGAGAAATACTGCTGCGACACTCACCAGCGAGATCGCAAGTAAAGCAACTAGAGTAAGTACCGGCGAGAGTAAAATAAACTCTTGCACATGTACCTTCAATAACCAAATACATAAAATTACCAAGCTGCACGCTAAAATAAGCCCCCCAACTAAAGGAACAACCAAGTGCGAGATTGAGTTTTGGTAGACACTGGAACGCGTTGCACCAACTGCCATGCGTATACCAATTTCGTATCGACGCAAGTTAATGTTGTAACTCAATACACCGAATATGCCTGCACTACATAACAAGAGTGTTAAGGCTATCAAGGCAGACACCATGACTATAAGTAAAAACTCGCGATGAACGACCTCATTGTATTCGGCTTCAAGTTCATGAAACTCATATACAAAAAGTGATTCGTCAATTGTTTTGAGTAGGTCATTGACCTGCTGTTTACCCAGCTCCGTTCCTGGTGTTGCTCTCACCGTTAGCGGGAAGCCAAAAGGCGTTTTCGGAAAGTAGACTCTTGCTCCTTGGTCTTCTTTGAAGAAAGTCGGGTGATAACCATTCGCGGTTACGCCCACAACCTGATAAGCATTACCTTCAAAGTCCAATAGCGTTTTGCCTAAAGCATGTGTATTACCACCTAGCTTTTGCGCAACAGACTCACTAATAAGAATCTCGTTTTGACCAGCACGCCCTGTCGTTTTAGAAAAGTCTCTACCGGTTAACAGCTGAATTTCAGATACTTTTAAGAAGTTTTCGTCAATCCAGTTAGAAGGGAAGAAGCCTAGAGACTGATTGTCTACCGTACGTAATTCCATAGTGAACTTATCTTTTCTAAACGAACCTATACGACTTATTGATGCACTTTGTATAGCCTCATTACTTTGCAGCGTTTGTAGAATTCTTGCCTCTAACGTCTCTTGACGGCCTGCATCAACTGGCTCCATCCCCGCAAACGCATGGAAGTTATACACATGCTCAATGTTACTGCCTAAATCGTGGCTCTTTACAGAGATTGCTTTAGCTAAAAAAAGAGATGCGCCAACAATGACAAAAGTGGTCATTGTAACTTGCGCTAATATGAGTAATTTTAATTTTGATTGAGATACTGTTTTGGACGCACCTTTACCACTAGATTGAATACTCTCTTTGAGGTTTTGGAAGTCTAGCAACCGCGATGTGATAAAACTAAATATAAGTGCAATTCCGATCCCAAGCATTAAAGCACTACTTAGCACAACCCAGTCAATACTAATACTATCAAGCATAGGCATTCGACCTTGGCTAATAAACGGCAACAGTTGTAGCAAAATGACGGCACCAAATGCGCCTAAAATAACTGCAAGACCACAAATAATTAATGACTCAAATAGCTGATTAAGGAATAAATCCCTGCGTTTAGCACCTAATACTGCATGAAGTGCCAAATTACGATTTTTTTCAACAACTCGTGTGAAAAATAGGTTACTGGTATTGATCACCGCAATGAAAAGTAATGCACTGGAACCTAGTAGCAAAAATAAGCTCATCATGCGTAAATCACCCAGTTCTACTTCCCTAAGCGGCACAACTTCCGAACTTAAATCGCGGATCAATTCCCACTCGCCTTTCCATTCATCCTCAATATTTTTGAGCAAACCGGTAAGATCTTTTTGCGCACCTTCAGCACTCAACCCTGGTTTCAATAGCCCCAAACCTTGGCGACTACTGTAGGTAATCTCCCAGCTCTTTTGGCCTGCCACTAGATTCCATGGCATCCATATACCCACTTCATTACCACCTAAGAAGTTAGGTTCTTTAAATTCATTCGACACAACGCCAACAATACGCCATGGTCGACCAAACATATTCACTGTTGCACCAACAATGTCTTCTTTGCCTGCGAAGTAAGTTTGCCAAACATGCTCACTGATAATCACATTATCATTGACAGCATCAATGCCTTCACCCTCTTCAGTAAACGCCCTACCTTTGATAACTTCAACACCCAAAATGTCAAAATACTCTGGCAATACATAACTGGCAGGTAGCAAAGGTTGACCATGGGCATATTCTAGAAATACCTCTGTGTTATATACCGCCGTAAATGCTTCGAATGAGCTTTGTTCACGATACCAAAGATTCAGCGTGTTGGTACTTTGCGCATTACGCGTTTCGTAATCAACAAAGTAGCTCACTTGATTTGTGACAAATAAACGGTCTTCATTTGGATAAGGTAATGGCTTTAAGTAAACCGCACTATTTACCGCAATAACTGCCAATAATGCAGCCACCGTGATACCCAAGGTGAATGCCACTGTAAACACAAATTGCTTGGCTTTTGCTAACCCTTTTAAGGCATACAAAAAGTGACGCCAGGTGCTCATCACACCACCTCCTTGACCGTAGTGTCTTCACCGACAACGCTTAGACCACCGTCAAGCAGGTGATAACGTAAGCTCGCTCTCTCAGCATAACGAGGATCATGCGTTACCATACATATGGTTGTCCCTGATGCATTAAGATCATCCAGAATGTCCATCACCGCGTCACCATTTTTGCTGTCTAAATTACCTGTAGGCTCATCGACCAAAAGGACACTAGGGTTGCCCGCCAAGGCACGGGCAATCGCTATACGTTGCTGTTGACCACCTGAAAGTTGATTTGGCTTGAATGCAGCTCGGTGATCCATTTGTACTTTCTCAAGCGCACTTCTCACCGCATCAGTGATTTGTGTATCATTGATATTTGCTCGATAACGCAGTGGCAACGCGACATTTTCAGCTACAGTGAGTTCGTCTATCAAATGGAATGACTGGAAAACAAACCCAAAGTGTAAGTTTCTTAACGCTGCCAACTGGTCAACATCCAACCCAGTCACATCCGTATCTTTAATAAAATACTGACCGCCTGAAGGCGTATCAAGTAGACCAAGAATAGACAATAAAGTCGATTTACCGCACCCAGAAGGACCTGAAATGGATAAATACTGACCTTGTTGAACAGTCAAATCGATGGGCTGTAGCGCAATCACTTTCTCAGTACCTATTTGGTATTCACGCGTAATTTTTTGCAGTTTTAGTAAATGTGAATTGTTCATATTTCTATATTCTTGTTATTGCTACGAACTTCCTTCCTAAAGGTCGCAGCATGATGATTGAAAAGCCTAACTAAGTAGCGCATTTAGCTTGAAAATAGAGGAGCCGAATACCGCTCCTTTTTGGCACTACCTTGTTGATAATATGATATTTACATTGAGTTTTTTGCTCACGGCTTGAGGCTAATACGTTCACTTGTTTTCAGGTTGCTCGGCACACTAACGACCAGTCGGTCACCTTCTTTTGCTCCTTGCTTAACCTGTACAAACTGCGTACTTGCATCGCCAAAGCTCAAAGGCACTCTGATAGCCGACTGGCCGTCTTTTTCGAGCAAGAAAAGCTGCTGATCGCTGTTTGGCCCTATTTGCGCGGATTGACGCACAAATAACACGTCTTCCAAACGATTCACCATGATGCTGCCTTCAACTGATAACTCAGGGCGAGCATTAGAAGGCATGTCGCCTTCAATTTTTATCTCAACCAAGATCTTGCCTTCGCTTACAACAGGATCTATACGACTGACGATGCCTGTCCCGCTATCGCCGAAGGTATTGATGGACACCGAGTTACCTAAGCTTATTTTATTGGCATCTCGCTGCGGAACGCGAAGCTCAGCAATCAGATCTTGCGTGCTGCCAACTAACGCCAACTTGCCACCTGCACCTACAGACTGTCCGACTTCAACATGAAGCTCTTGCAAAATACCAACCATGCCAGCTCTTACTGTATTTTGATCAACACGATCACGATATATCTGCACGGTACTCAACGCCTGTGCAACAATATCCTCTTTGATTGCAATACGCTGTTTGCTAATTTGCTCAAACTGAACCTTTTTGCTTTGTGCCAGTTCCAATTGGAGCTTTTTACTATCTAACAAGATTTGTGTTTCAGCTAAGTCAAACTTTGAGACCACCCCTTTCTCTTCCATCTTCTTTTTAGATTCACAGATATAAGAGAGGTTTTTAACTTCCAACTTTAACATTTTAACTTCAGCGGCAATTTCCCATGTCTCTGACTGTTGCATTAACTCGTATTCTTTAAGTTCTGCCTTTTTCTGCTTCCATGTTGCCTCAGCTTCTTTTAACTCCTGCTCTAACTCAGGGTCATAAAGTGTTGCGATGACAGTGTCAGGCTGTACGGGCGCACCAGGAAACAGCAGGACCTCTTCAACCGTTGCATTGCCAACCGCGGTCAGTATTCTCTTTTTATGCGCTTTTAACTTACCAAATCCTTTTACAACTAAATCAAGATCACCTCGTTTAACCATCTCGATTTGTAACGCTTCTTTCGAAACTTGAGTATCACTTTCAGCTAACACCCCGTACCCCAAGGTAGCAATTGCAACCGCAAAAACAGCGGCAAGCGCAATCACTTTCGGTCGCTGCCAACCTTTTTTCTTTTTGTGTAAGATTTCATCTAATTCCATTTCTCTATAAACCTTTTAATCGATAGTTAACGTTAAAACAAAGTAAAACAAGGACACTCACCCTAAAAAACACCTACATGAACAACCCAACAACGGATACCGCCAAGCACTAAAACACGCGGAATTATGGCCTTATTACTTCTGGCTATCAACCTAAGTTATTTATTGCGTTAGGGTATATACCCGCGCAGGTTGAATTCATTTGAAGCGCGGTAACGTGAAGGGTAATTGTTAACCGAAGTGAATAATACAGGGACACTCACCCTAAAAAATACCTACTGGAACAACCCAACAACCGATACCGGCAAGCACTAAAACACGCGAAATTATGGCCTTATTACTTCCGGCTATCAACACAAGTTAATTATGGTGTTAGGGTATATACTCAGGCAGGTTGAATTCAATTAATAGTACGGTAAGCGTGAAGGGTAATTGTTAACCGAAGAGCAATTTGCAGCGCTGCCGGTTGGGTGTCCGCTTATAACCCAATTGGAGGGCCGCGCTTTCTATGTGAGCCTCGGCCCCGACAAAAGTATTGGTGTTTTTCTCGAAGGCGGTGGTTAACGCTATCCAGTTTTCAGGATCAATGCCAATGCGATCCAATATGGGCGGAAGATTGCCATCAATCGCGCCCCGTTTATCATCACGAATCGCCCTGCGACGTGAAGGGAATCACTAATGCAGCGAGAGCAGGATGCTCGGGAGCTGCCGGTCCAATCCACAAGCTCGATATAATCCATTAATTTAAACGGTAAACCTTGCGGCATGGGCTCTCTGGGGTTACCGATAAAACAGGCCAAATTTAATGGTATTTCGTTGCATTTAGCCGCTGTAATACGCTTTTTAATCGATGTATGGGCACTGGTTTCGGGGCTTTCAGCCATCTTAGCGCGCACGGGGTTAAGGTCAACATAAGCCATGCACGCTGCCAGCGCGGCCTCATCACAGAGCGCCTGAGATTTAAATCGGCCTTCCCACAAAAATATCGGGAATATTTTTGAACAGCTTTAGCTGGCCCGAAGGGCAAAAGGCAGGAGCCTTTTGTAAAAGCGGCCGGTACATTTATCTTCAGCATTAGCCATACGCGCAATGGGCTCATTCAGGGCTTTCATAAATTTGCTAATATCAAATAAGTTCAGTCGCCACTGGTCAATCCGCAGTTTAACGGCCACCTGCTCCGCTTTATTCATCGGATCTTGCCGAGCAAACTTCTGCGTTAGCACCGTGCCTTTATATAAGCGGTGCCAACGCTCGCACACCTCCAAATCGCTTAAGCCATGGTTAGCGGCGTTAATGTACAGTACGGTATGGACGTGATTTGACATCACAGCGTAAGCGCAGATATCTATTGCAAAAACTTCAGCCAATAGCATCAAGCGGTCCTCAACCCACTGGCGGCGGTGCTAGTAGCTGGTCCCGCTGTACTACCACACAAGAAAGCACGACGAATGTATCGTGTTACACAATGATAGTAAGGCCTAGTATCTAATGAAACCTGTTGGCTTCTCGCTTTAGTCATAATAACCACCTTACCGCTATCGGCTGAATTGTTAGCTTAAACGTAGAAGATGGTTAATTATTATGCAAACTTTTGAGTGAGTGTCCCTGCAAGTCACTCTGCCTATTGAAGCATTTGAAGCCTGTCTAGATGGTGTGGATTCTATTTAGCTGATAAATAACAGTGTTATAGAATTATCAAGCTTGTTGCTAATCAGGAATAGCTCCATATGGACAGAAGAGACGTCTGAGTTATATTTTAATGACTGTTTAACCTCATCATTATCCGGTGGTGGCGATTAAGACAGATGATACCTTTTTACAATTATTCCATTGAAAAAGCATCCACTGTCCAGTCGATGAATACGCGTAATCGTCTAGGCAGTTGCCTACCTCTAGGATAAACCAACGAAACTGGCACGGAGGGGGGCGGAGTGCTATCCAATACGGAAACCAGCCTTCCCGATTGCAGATCTTCTCGCACATGAAATAGTGGCATCTGAGCGAGTCCTAAACCGTGTCGTGTATTGTCAATATAGCTTTCTGGATCTGTGACTGAAACGCGGGCCGGTAATAGTATACGTTGGGTTTCGTTTTTATTAACTAACTCAATCGGGTCGAGTTCTCCAGTGGTAAGAGATCGCATGCCAACCACAAAATGTTTTTCAAGGTCGCTTGAATTCAATGGCATTCCGAATTCAAACAAATATTTCGGAGATGCGCATGTTACGCGCTTTGCCAAATAGAGCCGCCGTGCAACTAGGTCACTGTCCGGCAACTGGCCCCACCTTAGAGCACAGTCAACTCCTTCTTCAACAAGGTCGATCCAACGATCTCTTTCTGTCATGGATACCTCTATTTCAGGATAAGTAGCGAGGAAATCGGCTAGCCTAGGCAGAAGAAAATGTCGAGCGAGCGTTCCCTGCACTTCAATGCGAAGCTTGCCTTTCGGCGTCGTTCCCGAAAACGCACCTTCCGCCTCTTCTATATCTCTTAGAATATCCACACATCGAAGATAGTAGGCTTCTCCATCGAGTGTCGGTCTGACAGTGCGCGTCGTTCGCTGCAATAGCTGCACACCAAGCCGCTCCTCCATCTGTTTTATGACTTGAGAAACCGTTGAGCGCGGTATGCCAATGTCGTGGGCGGCGGCAGTGAAACTGCGCCTCTCAACAATACGGATAAACAGCTGCATCGAATCAAATCTGTCCATTTTAGGCCCCTATTGTTAGTGAATAACGTACAGTAAAGTCGTTTTTTAGCACATTATCCGAAATGATGATAGCGCTACTATCTTTCGCATGGACACACTTAACAGCATTTCAGTTAACAGCGTTTGGAGACAAAACATGAAAAACCAACATACCAAAACAGCGATAGTGACAGGCGCATCTCGGGGTATCGGTGCCGAGGTTGCACAACGCTTAGCACGCAACGGCTTCAACCTGATTGTGAATTATTCAGGCAGTGAGGAAGCAGCCAGCAAAATTGTTAATAACATTGAGCGCGCAGGAGGCAATGCCATATCTGCAAAAGCTGATGTGTCTGATGTAGCTGCGGTGAAGCGCATGTTTGATAGCGCTGAGACCGCTTTTGGTGGCGTCGATGTGCTAGTGAACAACGCAGGGATTATGAAGCTCGCAAAATTAGCAGATAGTGACGATGGGCTAATCGATAGCCAAATCGCAATTAACTTTAAGGGCACCATCAACACACTTCGTGAAGCAGCGAACCGTTTACAAGACGGCGGCACGATCGTGAATTTCTCGACAAGTGTCGTAGGACTGTATTTGGAAAACTACAGCATTTACGCAGCGATCAAGGCGGGTATTGAAACCTTAACGAAAATTATGGCGAAAGAGCTTCGCGGACGCTCTATTACAGTGAACGCTGTCGCACCTGGCCCCACTGCAACTGATCTTTTCCTTAATGGTAAATCCGCTGAAGTTATCGACAAAATGTCAAAAGCGCCACCGCTCGAACGACTGGGTACACCAGAAGATATTGGCAACATTGTTGCATTTTTGGCGAGTGAGGAGGCGGGCTGGATAAATGGGCAGATCATTCGTGCAAATGGTGGTGTTGTTTAGGGCGGCTTTCAAATCACAGAACTTTAAACAGGAATATTTATGATACCGTTAAAAGAAGACAAGAAATACCACAACATGGCAAACTTCTGCGTTAGCACCGTGCCTTTATATAAACGGTGCCAGCGCTCGCACACCTCTAAATCGCTTAAGTCATGGGCCTTAGCTGCGTTAATGTACAGTACGGTATGGACGTGATTTGACATAAGTGCTTGCAAGGACAGGCACTCTTTTTAATAACCTCCAAGCATAAACATTCGAAGCTAATATCATTTAATTTTAACAAGCTCACCGGCACGCACATTTAAAGCCGGCGGGGATTGATCTCTCAGGCCCTTATGCGTCGGGAACGCGTATGGAGTGCCTATGGATGGCTTGAACGTGCCAGAGCAATCGATACGCGGCGGTGGTACCATATCAAACAAACACTTGAAAACACTCACAGCAACAGGCGCTCGTTTTACCGCATAATATCAGCAACACCCAACCCCCCTTTTATAAGCATCCAAAGCAAGCGCAATACTTGGTCGCTTACTTGGTCGCTTACTTGGTCAGTTGCGGGGACAGGGACTCTCTTTATAACCTCCAAGCATAAATACTCAAAGCTAATATCATTTTGTTTTAACAAGCCTACCCACACGCACGTTTAAAAGCTGCCATATCAAGGCGTAAACTTTCAGGGAGGTGTGCGCGATACTCTTCAGCAATGTTGATCAGCACAAAGGGGAATTAAGAGCACTGCTAGTGCGGCGGATTTTAGGTTTTTACTAGATCTAGATTTCAAACGCTACGAGTATATTCCACAAAAGACCAAAACAAATATGCGAAACAACAATACCTGAACGTGCGCACCAAAATATTCCCGAACGCACCAAGTTGACCCCAAACTTAACAGTCACATCCGCCAAAGTTTTAGCTCGCGCCTAAAAAACTTCCCAATCTTCGCTATGCCCCTTTAACTTAAGTTATTTGGGCTCATATAAAAACTTAAAAAAACCCATTCAATAATTAACTAGTGATAAAAATAATAAATTAACGCGACACTTAAATAATTATGGCGCCTAAAAACACTTAATGACAACACCTAAAAAAGCACCTAAAACACTAGCACTATTTAATTATGCACCAACATAAAGCCATCTTGCGGCAGCGCTCAAAACACCAAAAAAACCTATAGTGCTAAATTGTGGCGCTAAATTTAGCGCTATAAAACGCAAAATAAATTTGACACTTCACACCCCAACAAGCCTTATATACGCCTCTCATCGCACTAACGGCCAAAACCGCCCCGCAATCAAACTAACCCGTTTATTACGTACCATATACCCCATCAACAAGGCGCCATTAACTCATAAACAACTAACGAGACATCCAAAAAAATGAGTCGGCGCAATACTTGCTTTAATAATTACCATCCATCAAATCAACACCCATTAAGTGCGAGGCATAACATGACGACTAACAACATCAAGGATACAATTTTTAAGCGGTCTGCAATATCAGCTGCAGTGGCTGGGTTTACACTTTATGCAGCCGGTACCGAGGTACTGGCACAGCAAAATCAGGCCAACGCTACATTAGAGGTTGAAGAGGTTGTGACTATTGGCACCCGCCGCGAGGCGCGCTCAGCCTCTGATACGATCGCACCCATTGATATTATTAGCGCAAATGACATTCAAGACCAAGCAGGCGTTGATATTTCAGATTTAATTCGCACAGTTGTGCCGTCTTACCAAGTCAATACCCAGCCAATTTCTGATGCGGCCACACTGGTACGCCCGGCAAATTTACGCGGCTTATCGCCAGATAATACGCTTGTATTACTCAACGGCAAGCGACGTCATCGCGCCGCTGTTATTTCTTTTTTGGGCGGGGGTATTTCTGATGGTGCGCACGGCCCTGATATTGGCGTATTCCCTACACTAAGCTTAAAGCAAGTTGAAGTATTGCGCGATGGTGCCTCTTCACAATACGGTGCCGACGCCATTGCGGGTGTTATGAACTTTACCTTAAAAGATGCCAGTGAAGGCGGTACAGCCGAATTAAAATGGGGCTCAACGTATGAAGGTGACGGCGACAACCTAAAACTAGGTATTAACTTTGGATTACCGCTGGGTAATGATGGTTTTTTGAATGTAACCGGCGAGTTTTCAGAGGCGGATGGGACCTTTCGCTCGGCGCAACGCGACGATGAAACGGCCCTGATCCAGGCCGGTAATACTGCATTAAGAGACATCAGTGTAAATACGGTGACAACCGAATCTGTGCAATATTGGGGCGCGCCCGATGTAAAAGACGATATAAAATTCGCTTTTAATTCGGCCATCGCCTTATCTGAAAGCGCTGAGCTTTATGCTTTTGGCAATTACGCCAACCGCACCGTAGAAGGCGGCTTCTATTTTCGTAACCCCACCAATCGCAGCGGCGTATTTGAAGGCCCACTGGTTGACCCCAGCACAGGCGCAGCGCTTGCCGATGGCGGCGTACCTTCTGTTTTAGTCGGTGATTTATCGCTAGAAAATACCGGTGATTGCCCGGCAGGCATCCCTTTAACGGGCACTAACAACCTTATCCCAGATGCTGATATTTTAGCGGCTGTCTCTTTAGATCCAAACTGCTTTTCATTTATTGAGACGCTCCCTGGCGGTTTTACGCCGCGCTTTGGCGGCGAGGTGTCTGACCACTCCTTTATTACTGGCGTTAGAGGTACCTTTAATAGCGGCCTCTCTTATGATGTGAGTTTTACACTAGGACAAAATAAAGCTGAATTTTTTATTAAAAATACCATCAATGCTAGCCTAGGCCCTAATACACCCACCGAATTTAAACCGGGCACCTACACCCAAAGCGATAAAAACTTTAACCTTGATTTAAGCTACCCACTGGCCGTTAGGGCTTTCGCATCCGACCTAAATATCGCCGGTGGTTTTGAGTTTAGAGAAGAGGAGTTTGATATTAAAGCCGGTGACGCGGCCTCTTTTGCTATCGGCCCACTCGCAACAGCTGGCGGCGCTTACCCTACAGGCCAGGGTTTTTCTTCTAGCTCCAACGGTTTTGGTGGCTTTACAAAAAGCACTAATGACACGCAAGATAACACTGCATTTTACCTCGATTTAGAAGCCGATGTTATTGACGCACTCACACTACAAGCGGCCATTCGCTATGAAGATTTTAATACCTTTGGCGATACCACTAACTACAAAATAGGCGCACTCTTTAGGGCAACAGACACTGTTGTTTTTCGCAGTACCTACTCAACAGGCTTTCACGCACCCACCACAGGCCAAGCCAACGTAACCAATGTCACCACTCAGGCGGTTGGCGGCGTACTGGTTGATCAAGGTACTTTGCCTTTAAGCTCTGCTGCTGGCCAATTTGTTAATGAAGAGCTAGGCGGCATATTCACGCTCGGCCCAGAAGATGCCACAAACTTTTCGATTGGCTCGGGCTTTGATTTAGGCCCTATAAGCTTTACGATTGATTATTTCAAAATTGAAGTTGATGATCGCATTGCCATTACCGACCAGCAAGATTTTAGATCGCTACTGACCGGCGTTGCCGACAGAGAAGGTATTACCTACCCCGACGAGCCGCAAACCAGTCAACTATTAAACGCGTTGGACTCGGCAGGCGTACTCAAGGCCAGTGATTTTGCAGGCTCAGAAGATTTGGTGTCTTTTGGCTTTTTTGCCAATGATTTTGATACAAAAACACAAGGCATTGACCTTGTGAGCAGCTTGCCTCTCGACTTTGGCTATGGCTCAACAAGCGTAGCACTTGCACTCAACTGGACAGAGACAAAAGTCACCCGTCGAGGTAACCTAAGTGATACCCGCTTACGCCAACTCGAAGATGCACTCCCTCAATACAAAGGTAATATTAGCCTGCGCCATAACGACGACAACTGGCGTGCACTAGCCAGAATCAACTACCACAGCGATTATTTTGAAGCGCATTTAGATGATGGTACGCTTCCCATCGAAGGCTCAAGTGCATACACGGTCGATATCGAATTTGGCTATAACATCATGCAAAGCGCCGAGCTCATTATCGGCGCTGCTAATGTATTTGATCAGTACCCCGATGAAAACCCATGGAGTGGCGTAGCGGGAGCAAAATACCCTGCTACTGCACCCTTTGGATTTACCGGCGGCCAATACTATATACGCGCACTGTATAACTTTTAACTGTAGTGGCAGCCTATTAAAAGCCAAGCCTTAATAGGCTGCCCAGTTAAGATTATATTTATTAACAAACAAAGCAACTACTCTGCTCAACTGATAAACCTCACGTGACTAGGGTGCCGATGGATTATTTTCTGGGAATTTAAGCGCTCGCCTTGCAGGGAAAGCAAGGGGTAGACAGTGCACCTGTACAAGGATATACGAGATTAGACTTTGCAGGAGCACAAAGTCGCAGATAGCTTGAGCGGCCCAACCAATGATTCATTAGCACCCAACTTCGACACCGCCAAATAGCCACCAAAAAATATTTATTTGTAAAAAAGTCTCGACACACACGTGAAGTAGTTAGCATTAATTACATAAAAATAGCATTTACTCATTTAAATAAATATTCATAAATACACCCATAAAATATCCATTAATTATCAATATATCAATTTTTAAAAAACATTAAAATCTATTATGCGCATAAAAAATTGATAATTATTTTTTACTAACAACAACGATTTTTATATAACAATAAAAAATTCAAATTACCAAATTAGCAATAAAAAGGTATTTATATATTGATTAAAAAGAACAACCGATCAATAATAAACCGCCCCAAAACCCACTTATCACACTCCTCTAGCCCTCCATCACCGCCCTATCAAAAATTTATTGCAAACCCTATCACAACCCCTCTCGCGACCAACCCCACTAAAACGAACCAAAAAGCCATTTGCACGCTTAAATAAGATACTTTCACTCACAATAAACAACATAAAATTTGTAAAATTAAAGGCTTTATGTTTATTTTTTATTAACCAACCGTTATTTGCAAAAGCAATATAAAGCATCCTTTAACTTTAAGTAAAAATATAAAATATTTATTTTAAAATTGAAATATCAAGCAACATCTAAATAGCCTTCCCATCTAAAAAACAATAAAAACCCCAAAAAAAACAAAACCTCTCAACAATCAAAAAAAATTAACTATGCCTATAATTGCATCATCTATAGATAGTGGATGTTTTTTATTCGGAGTTATAGATAACCCTTAAATAAAAAAAGGCATAGACTATGAATAATAAAATCGTGTACTACAGTAGAATGCTAATAGCAACCACATTAAGTATATTTGCCGTATCGGCCTCAGCCATGAACGTGGGATATTTTGAAAATAAAGTGTTTGATGATGAGCCCGAAACACTGCATGCTAACAACAACTTTAATCAAAGAACTAACGATACATTACGTCTTCAGGGTGCATTAAATAGAGCCTCACGCGAGAGCGATGGTGGCATTGTACGGTTAAGCGCATCACGTAATAACAACAATAAACGCTTCAGCTTAGCCAGAATCACCGTCCCTTCTAATATTCGCTTAGAGATTGATCCCGACGTTATTTTAGAAATGCGTGGAGTTCGTGAAACCAGTAATATCAATAAAACCTTTTTGTTTACCCTTGGGCGCAGTAACAGTGTTAATAACTTATCCGCTAAAGCAGCCGAAAACATCGAAATCACCTCTACTCACCCGCATAAACGCTTCACTATAGACTCTAAAAAAAATATGCCTCTTATTTATGGTTTTCAGGCTGGGGGCAATGGCAACGGGGGTAGCGGTAACACCTTTGAAACTGGTGTTAGCCGAACACGCTCTATACCTGTTGGTGTATTTTATGCCAAAAATTTTTCTATCTCTAACTTATCTATTATTGATAACCACACAGAGTCTGTAGGGGTGCAACTGTATCCAGATACAGACTACAAAGATGGGGCCTACGCAAGACGCCACGCCACAAATCGATCTTTAGATGTATTTTTGGATGGGCCACCTAGCAATATAAACAGTCAGCCTTTACGAATGAACGACAACAAGGAATTTATTGATTCATCTGGTAATGTTATTCCCGATATGTTCGCCATTAAACGCAATCCCAATTGGGGAAGAACCCCCATTAAAGGCACAATCACCAATATCAGAATAAAAAATGCACATACCGGTTATGGTGCGGTACAAATTTATGGTGGCGATTGGATTAACATTAATAATATTCAAACGATTAACGGCATAGGTGTTCGCTTAGAGTCAGGTAATGGAACATCCAACGACAACAGCAATCGTGCAGGGCCCCACTTTTCTTCTATCAACAATATTAAAATATCTAATATAAAGGTGACCAATGGATTCACAGGTGTTTGGATAGAACCGCACAGTAAACTAATGAATAAAATAAGCATTCGCAACATCAATGCTATTGATAGCGGTAGCGCACTATTAATAGCCAAAGGCACCCTATGTCGTACATGCCGCGATTTAACCCGGGGCCGAGTCAACAACATCTCTATTACCGGAGAAATTATATTAAGGCAAACACAATATAACAACCCCATAGCCGAAGTCGGCTACCTTGCCACCTTTTTTCTCACGCTTGCAGACAGAAGAAACATTGCCAATAATGCTGGCAAAACAATACGCACAATTAGCATAAAAGATATTCCTCGCAATCTATCGGGTAGCCGCTGGTATTTAATTGAGCCTGTTGCTCCGGTACTGGCTTTATCACAGCTTTCACGTACAACGATTGGCGATCAATCAGAAAAAGAAGGCTTCTTTCCCGTAGACTATAGCCGAGCAACAATTACCAATATAGGTTTAACACATAATAAAAAGATATTATATCGAGAAGACATGCGCAAACCCAATGGTAACGTTGCAACCGGCACCATTTATAAATAGTGCTTCTACGCAGTACTTTTATGGTGCTTCGCAGTATAAAAAACGGCTAATTTTAATATAAAGTAACTATTCAGAGGGGCCGTAATTGGGCGCTAATGAATCATTTTCTGGGCCGCTCAAGCCATCCATGGTCGCTATATAAGCGCTCCCGGCGCTTAAATGCCCAAAAAACAACCCATCAGCACCCTGCCAAGAGGAATTTGTTAACTTGACTGAATAGTTACAATATAAAAAGATATACGTAATAAAATATGCACTCGGTATAAAGCAGGCCTACAGTAAGATCGTAACAGGTCTTTTGTTGGCCTTTACGAGTGCTATTTTGTAAAAATCAATGTGACTGTGTTAATTCGAGCCCCAATTGATACAAGGCGTTCTTTTTTAGACCCGTTATTTTTGCCGCAAGCGCGGCCGCTTTTTTGAGTGGCAGCTCTTCACATAACAATAATAATATGCGCTCAACATCTTGTGAAATTTCGCGTATTTTGACCGCCTCAAAGCCCTTAATCATTAAGACCATTTCACCACGCTTTTGGTTGGCATCGACATTAAGGGTATCGAGTACTGCTTGTGCGCTACCGGCAATAAAGGTTTCAAATGTTTTTGTTAGTTCGCGAGCAAGTACGATATGGCGATCGCCACCGAGCACAGTAATCACAGACTCTAAACTCGCGATAATGCGATGCGGCGACTCATAAAAAATCAAGGTTCGGGCATCTTCTTTAACGGCTCCTAAAACCTGTTCGCGGTTAGTGTTTTTGGCGGGTAAAAAACCTTCAAAGCTAAAGCGGTCGCTGGGTAAGCCACTAGCGCACAGAGCCGCAATCACAGCACAAGCCCCAGGAATAGGCTCAACGCGAATACCTAAGCTACGCGCCTCATGTACCAAGCGATAGCCAGGGTCAGAAATCAGCGGTGTGCCGGCATCACTAATCAAGGCAATGCTCTGTCCCGATGTTAAACGCTCTAATAAACTTTGAGTACGCGTATCATCACTGTGATCGTGATAGGCGGTAGTGGGTGTATTGATACAAAAATGCTGCAATAAATTGCCACTATGTCGCGTATCTTCTGCAGCAATGATATCCACCTTCTGGAGTATCTCAATGGCACGAGGTACCATATCGCCCAAATTGCCAATAGGCGTAGCGACTATGTATAAAGTGCCGTATAAAGTACCGCTGTTTTGCACAAAAACCTCCAAAGGTTGGCTGGTGCTTAAGTGACCACTATGGCCGCTTAAGTCATTACATAATTGACGTATATAGTTTGACGTTAGTGCTATCTTAATGACAGCGCGACTCATAGCATTAAATAGACTAACTGTATTGCACAGACTTACAGTATTAATAGAAGGTTGAGTTCAATGAACAAAGCGTTAGCGACAAGCCTATTGCTCACAAGCCTAGCAATAGCTGGCTGTCAAAGTACTAATACCAAGCCCGATACCCCCAGCACCGTGCGCCCAAGTAGCGCCACTGCCGAGCAGCTTTTTGCTGATGCTTTATTGCAACCAGGCGCAGCTGGGCAAAGCCAACAGCTTGCCGCCGCCGACATGTTTATGGCACTTGGCCAAGCCGAGCGGGCCCTTTCGATTTGCCAAAACTTAAACCCTCAAAACCTAGGCGACGCACTCTACGCCAAACAACGCGAGATTCAAAGCCGCGCACTCATTAAGTTAGGTAACATTTATGCCGCTAAAGGGCAATTAGAAGCCCCCAGACTACAAACACTTTTAACCTCGTATGCAGCTGCGTATAACAACAACTCAACGCCCCTCAAGGCCACTCAAGTCGCGGCACTGCACGAGCTGCGCGCCGACCTTTACTACGACCTAAACGAACCCACACTCGCCATTAGCGAGCGCATTATACTCGGCTACATACTGGCAACATTACCTTCACGCACAGCTCACCAGCGCTTGGTATCTAATGGCCCTTCACGCAATGCAGGCTCAATCGCTATCGACCCTGTAGCCGGTCATAATACAACTGCAAATAATGCCGTCATGGCAAATGATCAAAGCAATATTCAAATCAACCAAGAGCTTATTTGGATGATGCTGATGGAGCAAGATATTCAGCAGCTGCAAGCGGTATTAAGTGATCTGCAAGTGCTCAACACCACGCACGCTACCACACATAATGAGCAAGGCTGGTATGAACTGGCCATAGTTAACAAAGATAATCAGCGCAATATTAACCAACAATACGACGCCCTCACTCTTTGGCAGCAACAGTGGCCCAACCACTCGGCCAACGAGCCACTACCGGCAGACCTTGCACTTATTCAACACTTGGTTAACAACCAGCCTCAGCGCATTGCGCTAATGCTCCCGCTAAGTGGCAAGCTCAAACCCGTTGCCGAGGCTGTCCGCGATGGCTTTATGGCGGCCTACTTTGCCAATGAGCAAGCCGGTGGGCAAACCCCCGAAATCAATATCTATGACGTGAGTCACGGCAATATTAATGAGCACTACGACTTTGCTGTGAGCCAGGGGGCGCAAGTTGTGATTGGGCCACTAAGCAAAGAAAACATCAGCGAGCTCGCCATGCGGCCCATGCTAGAGGTGCCCACGCTGGCGCTCAACCAAATAGAAGCCTCACAAAGTTACCCAGCCGAGCTGTTCCAGCTAGGACTAGGCATTGAAGATGAAGCGGCACAAACCGCCGAAAAAGCCTTTAGAGATGGCAAGCGCCATGCACTGATTATTGCCCCAGCAGGTAGCCAAGGCGATAGGGCCACGCAGGTTTTTACTGAGCAATGGCAGGCTCTAGGCGCTACAGTAAGCGATGGGATACGCTATAGCAACGAGCGCGAACTCTCAAAAATTATTGAACACGCCATGCATCTTAATGGCAGTAAAGCTCGCGCCCGTGATTTACGGAATATTGTGGGCTCGTTTGAGTTTGAGCCACGTAGACGCCAAGATTTAGACATGATTTTTTTGGTTGCGCAACCGCGCGAGGGCCGCCAAATTAAACCTTTACTAGCGTTTCACTATGCTGGCGATTTGCCTATTTACAGTACCAGCAGTATTTATGAAGGGCAAACCAACAAAAACGAGAGCGATCTCAACGGCATTATGTTTAGTCATTTGCCTTGGTTTTTTCAAGATACCCCCGAAAAAACCGATATTTTAAACGCCGCCACACTCAATGCACGCAGCCAACGGTTATACGCTCTTGGTGTGGATGCTTATTATTTGTTTCCCCGCTTAGGGCAGCTTGGCAGCGCAAGTCATGCTAATTTTTGGGGGCAAACGGGCGTACTGAGCCTTAATCGTTATCGCCAATTTTTACGCAAGCAGCAATGGGCCCAATTTAAACGGGGTAAAGCGCAAGCATTAATCAATACTCAGCAGCACACACAGCCTTAAAAGCACGGCTGAATATATGCTAGGCAAGCCCAAGCAAGCAATGGCTGCCAAAAAGAGTCGCCGATACATAAATCGTGGGTAAGAAGGTCATGGATAAGAAAGTCATGGATAGACAAAAAGCAGACACCCAAAAAATTGGCGCTAAAGCCGAGCATATGGCTAAGGTTTTTTTACAGCAACAAGGGCTAGTGTTTGTTACACAAAACTACCACTGCCCTCAAGGCGAGATAGATCTCATATTTAAAGATAAAAAACAATGGGTATTTATTGAGGTTAAAAACCGCAAAAACACACACTTTGGTACACCTGCCGAATGGGTGACCGCGAGTAAACAACGCAAGCTGATTTTAGCCACGCAGCATTATATTGCCACCCACAATATCAGTAGCCGCGACGCCATGCGCTTTGATGTTGTGGGCATTACCAACCTCAACACCCACAGTATTGAATGGCTTATCCATGCCTTTGAGTGCTAAGAGACGAGGAAAAACGACACTATCGATATGACAGTTAAAATTTAACGCCACACACGATATAATCGCACAGTCTTAAATAATCACGCCACCCACATTAACCATACTGCGAAGTCACTATGTCAGCACAACGTGTATATGAAATGTTCCAAGCGAGCATAGAAGCCAAAATGAATGTGGGCGAAACACTAGCACCGCGCATAGAGCAAGCCGCCGAAATTCTTGTGCAAACCTTATTGCATGAAGGCAAAATTCTTATTTGCGGCAACGGCCCCTCCTCGGCTTTGGCACAAATGTTTAGCGGGGCATTAATTGACCGCTACGAAAAAGAGCGACCCAGCTTGCCGGCCATTTGGCTTGGGAGCAATATGGCTAGCTATACCGCTATGGTTACCCCGGCACATTATAATGAGGTGTACGCCAAGCCTATTCGCGCCTTAGGCAGTGAAGGTGACACCCTCGTATTAATTACAACCAGCGGCAATGCCTCAAACCTGATACAAGCCGTCACCACCGCACATGATCGCGGCTTGAATGTCATTGCCTTAACCGGCAGAGATGGCGGTGATATTGCGAGTTTACTAGACACGCAAGATATCGAACTGCGCGCCGACATCGACTCACGCGGCAGAATTCATGAAATTCATTTACTGACTATTTACTGCCTGTGTGATTTGATAGACCACCATCTATTTGGGATAGAATAAAGCAGTCATGGCACCAACATAAAACAACACTGTCGTACACACGTACAACACGATAAAAAGGGTATTACGACCCTCATGTTTCACACTTTACTCGATTGAATAAGGCACTATGGCAAAATTACAGTTAGTCAAAATGGTTACCGTCGCGGCTTTTTATGGCTTATTAAGTAGCTCTATCATTATCAGTACCGGCTGCTCCAGCTTTTTAGCAGCGGCGCATAAAGGCCCCATACATCAAGACCCCGGTCAACGCTCGAGAGGCGAAACCATTGATGATAAGCAAATCACAACTTTTTTAAAGGTCAACCTTACTAAAGCTGACCCCGTATTTGAAAAAGCTAACGTCAATTTTTTGAGTTACAACGGAGTCGTATTGCTTACAGGCGAAGTACCCTCCGAGCAATTAAGAGAGCTAGCGGGTAAAACCGCGCGTGATATTAGCGCCGTACGCTTAGTGCATAACCAATTAGCGGTGGCCAGTAAAGCGACCATTTATTCGCGTACTTACGATAGCTGGCTAGGCACTAAAATTAAAACCAAGATAATCAACAGCCAAGTTATTGAAGCCAATCGCGTTAAAATTGTCGTCGAAAATCGCGTCGTTTATATTATGGGCTTACTAACCGAAAAAGAAGCGCGCCAAGTCTCTGATATTGCCAGCACCTCTGAGGGCGTAGTAAAGGTTGTGCGTGCCGTAGAGTTAGTACCCGAACACGAACGCGCCCCCTTTTAATACTACGCCTTAAATACCCGCTCGGTCCTACCCTACCACCCAATTAATCACCACATCACTATCCAGTAAAGCTGATAGGCTGACTGGATAGTGACAGCTACACAAGCCCCAAAAAAAGATGATTTAGGCGCCAAAAAAGCCTATATTAAGTGAATGCCTTGATAGCGAGCACTCTTTGCAAAAAGTACTCACTAAAACGCTTAGGCTAAGCCGCTGACATTAACGGCCTTTCAAGCTTAAGACTCTTTTAACACAATGGCCGATTGATCAATTTTTTGGCCGTTGAGCTCGGTTGTTGCCGTTGGCCATGCCGTGAGTACCGCCTTGACCAGCGTTGCCAATGGAATGGCAAAAAAGACACCCCAAAACCCCCAAATTCCGCCAAATACTAGCACCGCAAGCACAATGGCCACAGGGTGCATTTTAACCGCCTCAGAAAACAATAATGGCACCAATACGTTGCCATCTAACCCCTGTATAACGCCGTAAGCCAGCATTAAGTACATAAACTCGGTACTCAACCCCCACTGAAAAAAACCAATTAGCGCCACCGGAATAGTCGCCACAGCAGCGCCGATATAAGGAATTAACACAGACAACCCCACAATCACCGCCAACAACAAGGCATAGTTAACCCCTAGCACGCTAAAAACAATACCCGATACACCGGCAACAATGATGATTTCCATCACTTTACCGCGTACGTAGTTGGCAATTTGCTGGTTCATTTCGCCCCATATTTGCTGCATAAGGGGGCGTTTATTGGGTAAACGACTGCCAACCCAATCAATCATGGCTGCACCATCTTTTAAAAAAAAGAACACCAAAATAGGCACTAAAACCAAATAAATCAAAATGCCAAATAAGATGGGCAGCTGAGCAATAGAGAAGGTTAATACTTTTTGAGCCGCACCACCGAGCTCGGCACTTGCAGCGGCGACTAGTTGATTCATTTGCTCTTTGGCGAGCAAGTCTGGATAGCGCTCGGGCAGCTCTAGTAAAACGTGCTGGGTTTGCTTTAGCATTTTAGGGGCTTCACCCGCTAAATTCATCATTTGCGACCACATCGAAGGCAGCAATACCAAAAAAATCAGCATAATAGAGCCGACTAACAATAAAAAGGCCATGCTCACCGCTGCAATATGCGGTACGCCGCCTTGCTCAAGCTTGCCCACAACGCCTTGCAATAAAAAGGCAATAATAATGGCCGCAATCATAGGCGCCAATACAACGCCCAGTGTTACCAACACCACAACACTCGACACCAATAAAACAGCAATTAATATGGCTTCTTCGTCAGTAAAATAGCGATCAACCCAACGTTCAAATATTTTTATCATGGTACTACTCTCAAGCTGTAATACAAAAAATCAAATCATACAAAACAAACGGCCAATAACAGCTTAGCCTTTTTGCAAAATATACTCGTAATAAAGCTGTCCATTATCATCGGTGCACTCGGTAAAGTTCAGTAGTACATGCGACGATAGCTCGGTAAAAGCGCGAAAATCACGTACAGAGCCACCATCGGTGGCTTGTACACGCACTGTTTCACCGATTACACAGCGGTTAAGTGCCAACTTTGCTTTTAATAATGGCATGGGGCAGCTCAGCCCTTTTGCATCCACCGCGTAGGTGGTCTCTGTTATTTCAGTCATGTGTTTAAATCTAATAAAATAAGGGGATTACCCGTTTTTGTGGCGCCATTTAATCGAGGAGCATGTCGTAGATGGCTTGAACAGTGCGTAAAAGACTGACATGCTGTGCTCAGTCGTAAAATGCGTGTATTGCTAGCAATTGTAACCGCTAAGCTGATGTCATACGATGAGTTATCAAGGTTCTCGGTAGATCTCTTTAACTGATCAAGGCGTGATCACGGTATAATCACTGTCGATCCTCCTGAGTAGTACGCAATAAATAGTACTTAATACATAGGTAACTATTCAGGTGTGCCGGAGTTGGGCGCTAATGGATCACTTACTGGGCCGCTCAAGCCATCTGCGACTTTGTGCTCCTGCAAAGTCTACCCCCACGCATCCATGCTGGGGCTGGTCGCTATATAAGCGCTCCTGGCGCTTAAATGCCCAGAAAATAATCCATCAGCGCCCGCCAGGTGAGGTGTATCAGCTGAGCTGAATAGTTACATAAATAGTACTTAATCAGTAGTACGCAGCAAGTACCCATTACTCACAACACACCATGATCAAAAGTGTTATTGGCTTGTGTTATTTGGCTTTAAATGCAACTTGGTTGCGTGCACTGAGTCTTATGTTGACCTTTTATCCGTTCATTGAGTCGTTAGAGCATTGACATGTCCTTATATTTTTCGCAACACTCGCTAAGTTCACCAGCCATGGCATCTGCAGTCCCCCGTCGGTTGGTCGCTCTATTTACTTTCTGCTTTGTCTTACTGGCAATGCCTGTAGCGCCAATAGTTAACGCGAATGTTGAGCTGCCTAGTATAGGCGAAAACAGTGCAGGGCTCATTTCGCCGTCACAAGAATATGACTTAGGCCGCAAAGCACTGAGGCAATACCGCGCCTACTTTCCGCTTGCTCAAGACCCCTATTTCGAAGCTTACCTCGATAATTTACTCGACAATATGCTGGTTCATAGCGGGCTACCCGATCACCCACTGTCGCTCCTTGTCATCAATGACCGTAATCTCAATGCCTTTGCAGCACCAGGCGGGATTGTGGGTGTCAACACCGGGACTTTTTTAATTGCCCAAAACGAGCAACAGCTAGCCTCTATTTTAGCTCACGAACTCGCTCATCTTAGCCAGCGCCATTATGCGCGACGCGTGGCATACCAAAAAAGCCAAGCCCCGCTCAACTGGGCCTCAATGCTCGCGAGTGTATTGATTATGGCCTCGGGTAACGCCGATGCGGGTATTGTGGCAATGACTGCCGCACAGGGCCGGCAAATGAGTGGCGCACTGGCTTTTAGTCGCGATATGGAGCGCGAAGCTGATCGCGTTGGCATAGAAACCATGGCCAGTGCTGGCTACGACCCACACGCTATGCCCGATATGTTTGAGCAGCTACTTAGGGCTTCGCGTTATCGCGCAAAAATACCCGAGTTTTTGCTCACTCACCCCGTCACCGAAAGCCGCATTAGCGACGCCTCAAACCGCAGCCGAAACTACCCTGCAAAGCAATATCCACAAGATCAGAACTTTCAAATACTCAAAGCGCGCGCTATTTTGCATCACGAATCAAGCGCCCAATTTGCGGTAAAGCGCTTTACCAGTGAATTAAACGGTATCACGCTATCGCAACTGGCTGCCCGCTACGGCTTGGTACAAGCACTCATTGCCGCCAATAGGCCAGACGACGCCATGAGAGAATTTGAGCCACTGGCTAAAAACTACAACCACTTGCTGGCTGTACGCATCACAAAAGCCGATATTTATGCCGCTAGCGAGCGCTTTGATTTAGCCTTAGATATCCTCAAAAAAGAACTGGCCATCACGCCGAATAATCACATCATCAACATTCGCTATGCCGAAGTATTAATGGAGGCCAATCAATACGAGTTAGGCGAATCTGTTTTAGAGGCCCACGTTAAGCGCCACCCCGAAAACGCTTACGTATGGTACCTTTTAGCCGAAACTCATGGCTTAGCTGGGCATATTTTTGAAGTTCACAAAGCCCGTGCCGAGTATTTTATTTTATTGGGAATCTACGAAAAAGCTGAAATCCAACTGCGCAATGCTCTTATATTAGCTAGCGATGAAAAGTATGTGAAATCTCGCTTAGAAGAGCGCCTAGCCTATGTCCGTAAATTAAAACAAGAAAGAATATAATGATATTGAAATGCCCCTCTTGCCAGCAGGCGCTAACCATAACACCAAATACCTACCGCTGTAGTAACAACCACTGCTTTGATATTGCCAAAGAAGGCTACACCAACCTACTACTGGCGCAACACAAACGCAGTAAAAACCCTGGCGACGACAATACCATGATGGCGTGTCGGCAAGCTTTTTTAAATCAAGGCTATTACCAATTTTTAGTCGACGCGCTAATTGCCACCTTAGATGACGCCAGCGACCAAAATCTATTAGATATTGGCTGTGGTGAGGGGTTTTATGGCCACCAAATTAAGCAGCATTACCCTTGCGCACAATTAGCCGGTGTTGATATTGCTAAAGGCGGCGTGCGCTTAGCAGCAAAACGCAAAAATAATGACATCCCAGCTTACGCGCAATTGGCTGTTGCGAGTGCTTATGATTTGCCTTTTATGGCGCAAAGTTTTGATTGTGCTGTCAGTGTCTTTTCGCCAGTCGACCCACAAGAAACCGCACGCGTGCTTAAGCCCGGCGGCCAACTGGTTATTGTAGGCCCGGCTAAAAACCACTTAAAAGGCCTAGCCGAGAGTATTTATGATGAATTTAAACCGCATACCAACGGCTTTAAAACACTAGACAACCACCCAAACTTTGAGCCGCTCGGCAGTACAACGATCGAACAAGAAGCGACAATTAAAGGGGCATCGATTTATCAACTGCTCACAATGACACCCTATTTTTGGAGTACCAGCGAAGAAAAACAAGAGGCCATAAAAAAGCTAGCAACGCTATCAACGCCGCTAGCTTTTGAAATCAGCCGTTATAAACGCCTGTAACTTAGAGCACCAGAGGTAGCGCTGACACGCATTAGCGCTATCTATTAGCACTGTCTATTAGCGCTACCTTTGACCAGTGCTATACCTAACTGGCGCTATACTTGGTTAGCGCTTTTTGGGCGGGGCTTTTTTAGTAGGCGTATTTTTTTTGCCTGGTACAGCCTTTTTAGTCGCTGGCGCAGCTTTTTTAGCAACAGCCGCTTTTTTGCCTATGACTGCCTTTTTACCCAACACTACTTTTTTGCCCGCAACCGAAGGGCTGCCTGCGCCTTTTGATGCCACCTTTGGCGCACCTTTCATGCGCTTATTCGCCATAGAAGCAATTTTACGTTTTTTAGCCACTTGCTGTTGTTGAGTCAGCTTATTTTTGCGGCCTTCATAGGGGTTCTCGGTTGACTTAAACTGCAAGCGCACAGGTGTACCATGAAGGTCTAGCGCTTTGCGGAAGGCCTTTTCTAAGTACTTTTTATAATGCGCCGGTACCGACTCGGTTTGATTACCATGAATAACAATAATCGGCGGGTTGCTGCCGCCGGGGTGAGCATAACGCAATTTGATACGACGGTTATTAATCATCGGCGGCTGATGCGTAGCGATAGCCCCTTCAAGTATACGTGTTAGGTAATTGGTTGAGAGTTTATCGGTAGCGGAGTGGTAAGCTTTTTCAATAGACTCATACAAATGCCCCACGCCGGTTCCGTGTAGCGCCGAGATAAAGTGGAAGTCAGCAAAATCAATAAATCGGAGCTTGCGCTCAAGCTCACTTTTTACATAACTTTTGTGCTCTTGCTCTAGGCCGTCCCACTTATTCAACCCAACAACTAAGGCGCGCCCGGCATCAATCACTTGCCCCATTAAGTGTAAGTCTTGATCGACGACACCTTCAGCGGCATCAATCATCAATACCACAACATTCGCATCACCAATGGCCTGCAACGTTTTAACGATAGAGAACTTTTCTACGGCTAAGTTAATGTTTTTACGGCGGCGAATACCTGCTGTATCGATCAAGGTATAATGCTGACCGAAGCGCTCATAATTAATATACACGCTGTCGCGCGTTGTACCTGGCATATCGTAGACCACTACGCGGTCTTCACCGAGCAAACGGTTAACCAGTGTCGACTTACCCACATTAGGGCGCCCAACAACAGCAATTTTGATACCGGCTTCGCCACTGGGTGATACTAGCTCATCGACGACTTCGGCTTCGGGGAGTTGCTTAAAAATACCTTCGAGCAACTGGTTCACACCACGGCCATGCGCCGCCGCAATACCGTGTACATCGCCCAAACCTAATTCAAAAAAGGCCGCTGTAACAACATCGTGATTTTGACCATCAATTTTATTAGCCACTAATAAAATGGGCTTATCGCGCAAGCGCAAAAATTGTGCAATTTGCTCATCGCCTGCGGTTAAACCTGCTCGGCAATCGACCATAAACACGACTAAATCTGCTTCTTCTATGGCAAGTCTCGATTGGTCTGCCATGGCAGCATCAATACCTTCTTCCTCACCACTTAAACCGCCGGTATCAATGACAATATAGCGCTGCTCATCATACACAGCCTCGCCATACTTACGGTCGCGCGTTAACCCAGCATGGTTAGCCACTAGCGCATCACGCGACTTTGTTAAGCGGTTGAAGAGCGTGGATTTACCCACATTAGGGCGCCCAACAAGAGCAATTACAGGAATCATAAAGTTAACCAAATTGGTTTGCTAAAGGCATAAAAACCTCAAAGCCAAACACAGTCAATAAAACAAATTAAATACTGGCTATTTTTAAAAGCCCAACATTCATAAACAACAAAACCCCTGCGATAGCAGAGGTTTTAAAAGAGCCTAGTCAGCTTACTTTTTAGCAGTGATGCGATAAGCGCTTAATGAGCCATTATCACTAAACGTATAAATGGTATCGCCATCGACCAGCAAAGGCGAGCCATAACCATTACCCAGCAAAGGTCTACGCGCGGCTAATTTACCCGTTTGTGCATCTAATACTTGCAGTATATTAGAGCTATCAATCATCGCTAAAAAACCACCCACAATACTCGGTGAACCAACACCACGGCGGTGTAAAACATCACTTTCCCACACTTTAGTGCCCGAGCTTAAACGACGAGAGAATACATGGCTATTGTCATCAACATAAAATACCGCATCATCATTTAATGACAGCTCATTAAAGATACTAGCATCTTCGGCCCACGAAATTTTACCCGTACCTTTAGTGACAGCAACAATTCGACCATTAGCACCTGCCGCATAAATAAAGGGACCATCGGCAACGGGAGTTACATCTAAATCAACAGCGCGCTCCAACTCGGTAATGCCTTGTGGCTGACTGACACGCGTTGCCCATCGCAAATCACCGTTGCGGGTACCAAAACTTAATAGCTGCCCATTATCAAAAGCAATAAAAGCTTGGTTATCGACAACTAAAGGCGACGCTTGTGCGCGAAATGTTAGCAGCGGCTGAGGATGGTCATAATTCCAGAGCTTTTCGCCGGTTTTTGCATTAAAAGCAAATAAACGGCCGTCAATAGCACTCACTAATACTTCACGACCATTGCTTTGTGGCGGGGCAATCACTTCGGTTGTGGCTTGCGCCGTCCACAACACTTTGCCGTCATCAGCCGATAGCGCCAACACCTGCCCTTTGATAGTAGCGACAAACAGTGTGTTATCTTGCAAGCTGATGCCCGCACTCACTTCACGCTTTAAATCGGTTCGCCATAAGCGTTTGCCGTTTTTTTTGTTAACAGCAAATACACGCCCTTTTTGGGTGACCGCAAACAAGGTGTCGCCTTGTAGGGCTAAATAAAACCGCTCATAGCTACCGCCACCAAATAATGGACGGCTGTACACTCGGCCCGATTTAAAAGGTCCAATGCCGGTACTACGTGCATTGCCATCAAGCGACGAATGCCAAGCGGTTTTAATATGCGCTGTCGATTCAAACGCGACTAATTCAGCAGGAATTAGCGCAGCATCTTTCGCGGTACAGCCTGCCAGTAAAAAGACCGGTAAAAAAACAAAACACGCAAGCATTTTTAGCTTGCGCACTAAACAACAAAAATCAGGCATTACTTGCCCTCTGGCATAGCGTGCGGATTAACCCCATGAGGGTTAATACTCGGTAACGCAGGAGCGGTGCTAGCCACTGACACATTATCCATTTTAAACTTAAGGATATTAGCGCGCATACCGCTGTTTGACTCTTGTTTTTCTAACGCTGCAACAGCGCTATCGTAAGCGGTATAGGCTTCATCTAAACGGCCCAAGCCTTGCAAAATATCACCACGCACTTCCGCGTAGCTTGCCGTAAAGGCATCAGTGGGTGCTCGAGCCACCAGCGCTAAAGCGCCATCGGTATCACCGGCTGCCACTTTAACGCGTGCCAAGCGCAAGCTTGCTAAGTCTATAGAGGAGTCTGTTTTGCTCTTGCTAATTACGGCTTCAAGTTGCTCTTGTGCCTTGGCATAATCGCCCGCATCCACAGCCGCTTTCGCTAGGTGAAAGCGAGAAAGATCAGCGTATAAACCCGTGCTATCAGCGGCTAAGACCTTATCGGCTGCGGCGGTTAATGCTTGTTGCTGTGCCGCCGTTAACGCGGCATCATCACCGGCTGTTACCGTAGTGACAAGCTCATCGTAGAGTGCAGAGTTAGCTTGAGCGGTTTTTTCTTGTGCACTTTCGTAGGCACCAAAACCAAAGTAACCCGCACTGGCCAATACAACCGCGCCGATGGTCAGTGCGCCGTTTTGTTTCCACCAGCGCTTAAACGCTTCAATTTGCTCTTCTTCAGTTAAATAATCAGACACACGACTCTCCTAGTTTGTAATTGCTTTTATCTGTGGTGTTATAAAGTTAATAAACTACAGCTCAAAGGCCGCTTGCAGTTTACTGATTAATTCTGTTTGCATCACGGTTTGTTGCGCTTCATCGAGGCGCAGGTGCTTAATCGTGACTTGCTCATTAGTAGCTTCTGTTTCACCTAAAATAAGCGCAACGGTTGCACCACTTTTATCGGCGCGCTTGAGTTGGTTTTTAAAACTCCCACCACCACAATGGCTTTGTACGCGTAAAAACGGCATAGCATCGCGTACTTGCTCAGCAAGTGCAAACGCTTTAGCTTTCACATCGCCCACCGCTGCCACATAAATATCAACAGATTGATCAAGACCACTCGGCACCGCATTGAGTTCCGTTAGTAATAGAACTAAACGCTCAATACCCATTGCACAACCAAACGCCGGAGTCGGCCTGCCACCTAACTGTTCAACCAATGAATCGTAACGACCACCGGCGCATACTGTGCCTTGCGCGCCTAAGTGAGTGGTTACCCACTCAAATACTGTATTACTGTAATAATCGAGCCCACGCACTAACCGAGGGTTCACCTCATAGGCGACGCCAGCGGCTGTTAATAAGCTCGTTAACTCTTCAAAGTGTGCCTTCGAGTCATCAGATAAGTAATCACTGAGTACCGGCGCATCATTTAATAGCGCTTGTGTCGCGGGGACTTTACTATCAAGAATGCGCAGAGGGTTAGTGGTTAGCCTGCGCTGGCTATCAGCATCTAACGCTTCTTTGCGCTGCTCGAGGTATACCACCAATGCATCGCGATACTGCTGCCTCGCCTCGCTGGTACCCAAGGAGTTAATTTGTAATGTAACGTACTCATTAATACCTAGCTCGCGCCACAAGCGCGCGGTTAAGCATAACAGCTCCGCCTCGATATCAGCCCCCGCAAAGCCAAACGTCTCGACGCCAATTTGGTGGAACTGACGCAAGCGGCCTTTTTGTGGGCGCTCATAGCGAAACATGGGGCCTTGGTACCATAGGCGCTGCGTCTGATTATACAGTAAGCCATGTTGCTCACACGCTCTTACACAACTGGCAGTTCCCTCTGGTCGCATACTGAGGCTATCGCCATTGCGGTCGTTAAAGGTGTACATTTCTTTTTCAATGATATCGGTCGCCTCACCAATACCTCGTTTAAACAGGTCAGTACTCTCTACAATAGGAAAGCGAATTTCGCCATAGCCATAACGGATGAGCAAATCACTGACCGTTGCCTCTACGTGCTGCCACAATGGCGAATCACTCGGCAATAAATCATTCATTCCTTTTACGGATTGTATCTTTTTCAAGGGTGTTCCTATCAATAAACAATACCCCACGCGGCAGGGCATTTAAATGTATGGTTAACGGTCATGCCTAAAAATTATTGCCCCTAAAGCGCGCTTAAATCGCTGCTTTAGGTTTAGTCAAAACGGTTACGCTTTAGCGATAAGATCGGCTTCTTGCTTGGCCTTTTCTAGCGCTTTTTGTCGAATCATCACCTCTAGGTCATCAATCAACGTGTCATTATTCATCTTTGTATTGGGTTCACCATCTTTGTAAACCAAGTTGCGTGGCGAGCCGCCAGCTAAACCGACATCGGCCTCTTTTGCTTCGCCTGGGCCATTAACAACACAGCCAATAATGGCAACATCCAATGAGGTTTCTATATCTTCTAAGCGGTTTTCAAGCTCGTTGACGGTCTTGATGACATCAAAATTTTGCCTAGAGCAGCTTGGGCACGCAATAAAATTAACCCCTTTGCTGCGCAGCTTTAAGCTTTTAAGAATATCCCAACCCACTTTGACTTCTTCTACGGGGTCTGCCGCTAAAGACACGCGCAAGGTATCTCCAATGCCATCCATCAATAGCATACCCAAGCCAACCGCCGACTTAACGGTACCCGATCGCAAGCCACCCGCCTCGGTAATGCCAAGGTGTAAAGGCTGCTCGATCTCTTTGGCCAACAAGCGGTAAGCTTCAACCGCCATAAAAACATCGCTCGCTTTTACGCTCACTTTAAAGTTTTCAAAGTTAAACTTTTGCAAAATATTAACATGGCGCAGTGCCGACTCGACCAGTGCTTGCGGTGTGGGCTCGCCATATTTTTTTTGGATGTCTTTTTCTAAAGAGCCCGCATTTACACCGATGCGAATCGGAATATTCAAATCACGCGCTTTATCGACCACGGCCTGAATACGCTTTTCACGACCAATATTACCGGGGTTAATACGCAGGCAATCGACACCTAAATCTGCCACTCGCAGAGCGATGCGATAATCAAAATGAATATCGGCAACTAAGGGAATGCTCACCTGCTGACGAATTTGACCAAAAGCCTCGGCCGCTTCCATGCTCGGCACAGACACTCGCACAATGTCAGCGCCCGCCTTTTGTATACGTGATATTTGATCAACTGTCGCAGCAATATCACACGTTTCTGTATTGGTCATGCTTTGTACACTAATAGGCGCATCGCCGCCTACGGGTACATTACCCACCATAATTTGGCGAGATTTACGACGAACTATTGGAGATTCACAATGCATAACATGCTCATTTATTAACAATTACGAGTTAATAGGTGCCTACCAGCTAAACCGCTAAGGCCCCACTTGTATACGTAATACTCGTCGGTTTGGCGATAGCGACAGCTCAACCTCACGACCATTAACTTTAACCTTGGCAAAATGGGCATTACCCAATTTAATATCAAAAGGGGCCTGCCCTTTAAGCGTGATATTTTCACTATTTTTGGCTAATCGAGCGACTAAACGCAAGCCCTTAGCATCAAAAACTTCAAGCCAGCATTCACCACTAAAAGTGAGTGCAAGCTCGTCTTTACCCTGCGATGCAGGAGGCGTCTGTATATTATCAGTTGCTGCCTTATTGGTGACCGTATGATTAACCGCTGTACTATCTGTAACATCTGCATTGCCGCCGCCTCTGAGCGCGATTGTTTCGGATACAGTCACTTCGGGCCCAATGGCTTCGGATGCAGTTGCTTCGGATACAATGGCTTCGGGTGTCATTTTTGTCGCTACAATGCTTTTGGCGGTAATACTCTCGGTTGCCGTATTATTGCGTTCAGCGCTATCGGGAGCCGCTTGCTGCACCACTAAGTTATGCGCTTGAGACTCATCAATATCACTCGAAATGGGCAACGGCTGCTCTTGCTTTACTGTAGTATTATTGGTGCGAACAACACCCGAAGACGCAGCAGCCGCCGCGCCGCCGGTAATACTTAGGTTTTTATTGTTCATCGCTTGGCTGTGCTGAATATCATATTCAGACGGGACCACCGCAGGTATTTCACTCGTTTGCTGTGTGATATACCACTGCCCTAAGCCCAAAAATACCATCAGCGCTAGTACACTGGCGACCCAGGGTCCAAAGTTAATGGTTTTAGCGCGCACCGGAGCCGGGTTCTCACTCAGCTGTGCGACTTCTCGCTGCTTAAAATAAACCCCTAACGTGGCGATCAAAGGAGCAGAGGGCACATCAACTTGCGCAGCAAAGGCTTTAACGTAACCAATCACAAAAGCAGAGGAGCCTCCCACTTCACTGTAATCATCTCGCTCAATAGCTTCTAAACGGTATTCCAAAATTCGCGTAGTGTGACTAATTTGCGCTAAAGTCAAACCCTTGGCTTGCCTAGCGGCGGCTAGCTGCTTACCCGGTGTTAGCTCAGCGGTTACTGATGAAATAGGTGCCGTCTCAGTCGGTGTTTTGGCGTTCATACCACACCCCTAACAAACCACAATAACACCGCATCATTTTGATGAACGGGTGCAGATGCAACAGACATCGGTGCAACTTGAGTGTTTATCATTAGTTATTCTCAATCAGCTGTTTATACTGCAAATACTCTCGCGAATACCCAAACAAGTTTTTCAATGCCATCGCTTGGCTGGCCATTTTATCTTTGTGGCCAAATGTTCTATCAATGCGAATACCCAGCCACAAACTTCTTGCAGAGGGCTCAGAGTATCGATTAAATCGATCTAAATATTTTTTGGCCATTGAGTAGTCTTGCGCTTGATAGGCAAGGTCTGCTAACTCTAGCGCTGGGGAAGCTGAATTTTTGCGCAGGTTTAATGAATGAGTAAATGCCGCTTTGGCTCGCACCTTGTTATCGAGCGCTAACGCGCAGCGCCCCACAAAATATAAAGACTCCGCACGCTGAGGAAAGACTAAGTTTTTTGCCACAGATTCAAATTGCTCCATGGCTTCTTCATAGCGCTGCTGCCGAGATAAAAACAAGCCATACTTAAATTCAACCGACGACACAGTGGTGTCATCTGCATATCGAATGCTTTTTTTGAAGGCTGCTTCGGCTTCTGCCATTTCACCGTTCATTTGGTGAACCAATGCTAATCCCTTTAGCGCTTCAGGGTTTTTCCTCTCTGATTCAAGTACCTCTAAAAACTGCCTTAAAGCTTGATCACGATTGCCCGCGTCAAGGTACTTCATGCCTAGCTCAATGCGTGTATCCAGCGCTTTACGAGGGTCGGCATCTACCTGATGAGTGCCGCCTGTAGATACACAAGCCGCTAAGAAAAACACGAACATCGCTAAAACTATTTTACGCATTGTTGAAGCTCCATTATCGTCTTGCGCTTTAGTTATGAAGAGTGAGTCATAATTTTAACAACGTCTTCTGAAACCACACCAGACAAGCCGTAGCGCTCACTGCGACGCGTTTTATCATTGACCGCACCGGCCAATTGGCCGCAAGCGGCGTCAATATCTTCTCCGCGCGTTGTTCGCACGGTCGTTGTATAGCCCGCTTCCACCAAAATAGTTTGAAAGCGGCGCAAGGCGTTATTACTCACCCTTTTATAATTGGATAAATTAAAAGGGTTGAAAGGTATAAGGTTAATTTTGACAGGTATATCTTTGAGCAATACCGCTAATTCTTCGGCATGCTCGGGGCGATCATTCACGTGATCGATCAATGTATACTCAATCGTAATTTTGCGGCGATTATCGGGCAAGCCTGTAATATAGCGCTCAGCAGACGCCAACAGCATGGCAATCGGGTATTTTTTATTGATAGGAACCAACTCGTTACGTAGCGCATCATTTGGCGCATGCAAAGAAATCGCCAAACAGGCGTCGGTATGGTCACCTAACTTATCGAGCATCGGCACAACACCGCTGGTACTGAGCGTCACGCGGCGCTTAGATAAACCGTAACAGTTGTCATGCATCATGAGGTTCATCGCATCCACTGAATTATCAAAATTCAATAGTGGCTCTCCCATGCCCATCATTACAACGTTAGTCACTTTACGTGGGCCTTTTTCGGTCAATTGACCAAACGATTTAGCCGCGATCCATACTTGGCCAATAATTTCGGCGCATGTTAGATCGCGGTTAAAGCCCTGCTTCCCCGTCGCGCAAAAGCTACAATCCAGAGAACACCCTACTTGAGAAGAAACGCATAAAGTTCCACGCTCGCCATCAGGGATAAACACGGTTTCGACCGCGTTACCCCCGCTAACCTCAACAAGGAATTTCCGTGTGCCGTCAACGCTATCCCATTGATTAATCACATGGGGCGGACGAATAACAGCCACTGTTTTTAGCTTTTCGCGTAGTACCTTAGAGATATTACTCATCTCGTCAAATTCGATAACGCCAAACTGATGAATCCACTTTAAAACTTGCGTTGCTCTAAATTTCTTTTCACCAATACTTTCAAAAAAAGCAATCAGCTTCGCCTCACTCAACCCCATCAGGTTAACAGGCTCAGCAGCAACAGCATCTTCAGTTTGATTCATCGCAGTATCATTTGCGAGAGGGGTACCACAGGACATAAAACCTTCTTGCCTTAACGGCTAAACACTTCACTATCAGAAAAGAAAAAAGCAATTTCACGTGCAGCAGCTGCTTCAGAGTCGCTACCGTGAACAGCATTACGGCTAGTTTCTTCGGCAAATTGTGCGCGAATGGTGCCTGCAGCCGCTTCTTTGGGGTTAGTAGCACCCATGATTTCGCGGTGCTTAGCAATAGCGCCTTCACCTTCAAGTACTTGCACAACAACGGGTCCGCTAATCATGAAGTCGACTAGCTCGCCAAAGAAAGGACGCTCTTTATGCTCAGCATAAAACTCGCCAGCTTGCTCAGCACTTAAGAATAACATTTTTGAACCCACCAACTTTAAGCCGGCTTCTTCAAAACAGGTATAAATTTTACCAATCACGTTTTGACTAACGGCATCAGGCTTAATGATTGAAAGGGTACGTTCTACAGACATATACAACTCCAAATAACGATTGACAGCACCAGCTACATGCTAGCGCCAAAAATTGGCGAATTATACGGTGTTTTGTTACAAAGTGCTAAGAGAGAGCCGCGCTAATGACATGCAAAGTAAGATCGCGCTCAAATGATACTCTTTCGGCTTAACAAAACGCCACAAACACTTAATCCTCTCCCGAAAACTCTTCTTTTACACACAAAAAATACCGCTTACCCTGCGTAATAATAAAAAAAACCTCTAAATGTCATAAAAACTTCACTTTAAGATGCTAGGCGACTGATAACCTTGTCGGATCAATAATAAAAAATACATTATGCGTAAGCGTAGCCGCAGGAGAACACAATGATTAACCTCAAAAAACAACTCAATATACCGACCGCCATCCAACACCGACTTAAAAGCAGCCTAAAAAGCACCCACCTAAGCATGGCGCGAACCCTCCTAGCGGTATCGACACTCGCCATACCCGCGCTAGCAACACCCCTATTGGCCAATACTGTCGATGAACACAACAGCTTGCCACACATGACACCTGCTACATTCAATTTTGAAGGCAGCGCCATTGAGAGCCAAATACAACCACAACACTTACCGCAGCCACCGCTAAATATTGCCGTGTATTGCCAAAGCACCATTAGCACTACGGGTAAAAACCTATCGACTACGTGCTTTGATAAGCATAAAACGACTCACTTAGAGGCGCAAATAGTCTCTGCGCTGAGCAAGCTAACTTTTGTACCCGCTAGCATTGCCGGCAAAACTGTCGCAGTAAGAATGAATTACCGTGTCATCTATCAACACGAGAAAGACGCAGCACACTCCGTACTACTGATACCTAACTTAGGATCATTACAAGCTGAGCTTGGTGTTAACTATAGCGAACCTCAAGAGCTTGTCTCTAAAGGCTGGTTTGAATCCTTTAACGCCACCAATGAGCTAAGCGGTTCGTTTTTTAAACACAACCACACCATAACCCGAGCCTCAGCCTCTATTACACGACAAGGTAAAGCGAAACATATCAACATTATAGATACTGCCAATCGTGAGCACTTAAGTACATTCACCAATGCCCTTGAGCACGCTCAGTTTATTCCCGGCTATATCGATGGCAAAGTAGCCCCTATGAAATACTTAGCAATTGCGGCCTCTAACAACTAACAACGTAACTATTCAGAGGTCCCGTAATTGAGAGATCTCGGAATTGAGAGGTCTCGGAATTGAGAGGTCTCGGAATTGGGCGCTAATGAATTATTTACTGGGCCGCTCAAGCCATCTGCGACCTTGTGCTCCTGCAAAGTCTACCCCCACGCATCCATGCTGGGGCTGGACGCCATATAAGCGCTCCCGGCGCTTAAATGCCCAGAAAACAACCCATCAGCACCTATCAGGTGAGGTTTGTCAGCTTGGCTGAATAGTTACCTAACAACTAGCAGCTAGATTGAGTGATTAAGAGGCGAGGCAATAATAGTAGGTGGCTTGAATAGTAGGTGGCTTGAATAGTAGGTGGCTTGAATAGTAGGTGGCTTGAATAGTAGGTGGCTTGAATAGTAGCTGGTTTGAGCGGCCCAGCTACTGATTCATTAGCGCCCAACCTCAACACCTCAAAGTGAGCAATACACAAACTAAAAAGCCGCAACCTGTTACCAGAGTGCGGCTTTTTAGTGCTTATAAACTCAATTACTTGAGTTTATATTTAGCACCTTCAAATACACGATTTTCAAACGACTCAACAGCACCAGAGGCTAATTGATTACGCAATTGCTGCTCCATCGCACTACGCTGCTCTTTAGGCAAGCTATCAACATCACCATTGACAACCTCACTCAAGACCACAACGGTAAGGCCTTCAGCACCATTTACAGTTGTAGTAATAGGGCTATCGGCTGTTGGGCGTGGCAAACTAAAGGCTTCACGAGAGACCATAAAATCAACATCGGTATTGCTACGCTCTACGCCCTCATAATTGTTAAAGCTATATTCGCCTTCTTGTGCAACGGCTTCAGGGTTTTGGCCTTTTTCGATGGCTATCACTACGTCGGCGGCTAAAGCTTGCAACTCATTAATTACTTTGGTTTGCGTGACTTGCTGGGTAATGGTTTCTTTTACATCAGCTAAAGGCTGTACTGTAGCAGGAACCTTTTGCTTTAAGCGCACAACAAAAGCGCGTGAACCTTCAACCTCAAGCACTTGGCTGTTCTGGCCCTGAGCATACACATCCTCGGCAAAGGCAGCATTGGCAATAACACTATTTGCCGCTATACCGGTACCGCGACCGCGCGCAAATAAATCGGTCGACTTAACCGTAACACCTAAAGCTGATGCCGTACCCGATAAATCAGAAGCACCAAAAGAAACCTCTTCTAATACCTGAATTTTCTCTAAGTACGCAACGCTGGCTTTTTGTTCGCGCAGCATAGCAGCCAATGCTTCTTTGCGAGATTCAAAGGCTTCGGGTTTAACAACCACTTTTTCGTCTAAACGAATAAAGTGTGTGCCGGCATCGGTCACTACAGGTGCAGACACATCACCAGCTGCGAGAGCCTTAGCCGCCGTTTCAAACTCAGCGGGGAAAGCACCTTCAACCATGAGACCTAATTCACCGCCTAGTGCTTTAGAGCCTAAGTCATCTGAGTACTCTTTCGCCAAATCAGCAAATACTTCGCCGTCTTTAAGCTTGGTACTAATAGCGGCTATTTTGGCTGCCGAATCATCAGCACTTTCAACTAAAATATGAGAAACACGGTATTGTGTGCCGCCTTGGAATTCTTGCTGCTCACGATCATACTCAGACTTCAGCTCTTTATCGCTCACGCTTTGAGCCTTAGCAAGCTCAGCAATAGTAACTTCTACATACTCTAAAGCGACTTTTTCAGGCTCGGTGAACTGCGCTTGATTGGCTTGATAGTATTGCGTTATCTCTTCATCTGTTACGGTTGCTTTATCCTCAACCAATGCACGTGAAATTTCGATAGTCGCAAAGCTACGCTTTTGACCGGCAATAGCGGCCATGGCGTCCATCTCAGCTTGAGTCACAAATTCTGTTTGGCTAACGCCATTAAAGAGTTGACGCAATACATAAGCGTTCGCCTCAGACTGAGCCAAAGTCGCCGGCGTATAACCATAGGCAGCGATATAGTTATTGAGCTGCGCTTTATTAAATGTACCATCGCGCGTAAAGGCTTTAGCAAGTTCAGCTTTTACAATGTCAGGAGACACGTTCATGCCTTGCTCTAAAGCGGCATGGTGCAGTGCTTTTTGACGCACCAAGTTCATCAATGCAGGCGCACGCAAGCGATCATCATTCAGCATATCGCTGGTTTCTTCTAGCTCAAACTGCTGGCGCAAACGGCTTTTTTGCTGCTCTATAGCGCGCAGCAGCTCTACATCGCTTACGTCCTCACCATTGACAGTTGCAACTTCACTACCGCCAACCGAGTTAACAAACAATGACTCAACACCAAACAAAACCATTGCAGCGACAGCTACACCCACCACTATTTTAGCGGTAGGGCCTTTCATATTTTCACGCATGCTTTGCAGCATTATGCACTCCTACAGACTCATCACGAATCGCATATTAAAAAAGGCGCTGATACTAGCGCCTTTTGAATAACTTTTTGCTCGACTAATTATCAAACCCAACAACGAATAACAATTGTCACATTCCATTCACACTAAGAACAAGCAATAAGCTATTAAATTGCGCCTATAAATACTCACAAATGCAATTTAACAGCTCTATAAAGCATGCTTAATTAGCCGTTAACAGCATCTTTAAGCGCTTTACCAGGCTTGAATGTTGGGATATTGGCAGCCGCAATTTCAATGGGCTGGCCAGTTTGCGGGTTGCGCCCTGTTCGCGCTGCACGCTCTTTGACTAAAAAAGTACCAAAACCCACTAAAGCAACTTGATCACCATCTTTTAATGCATTAGTGATCGATTCGGTCACTGCGTCTAATGCACGACCCGCTGCGGCTTTAGAAATATCTGCCGAAGCAGCAATGGCGTCAACCAATTCAGATTTATTCACGAAACTAACCCCTCTATTATTATTCGATGCAAGTGTTTTAAAAAACTATTCCAGCGCAGATGCACCTTTCTTAAGTTTAAACCCAAATAAGGCTGAGCCTAATCAATGTAGCACGGCTTGGCAGCAAGCAGCAAAAAAAATTACCGCATAACCTGTAACTACAGTGTACTACTAACTACAGTGTACTACAGGCTTTGCGCAAGCGGCGGACTGCAATTTATACCAACTGCGTAAGGAGCGGTCAAGAAAACCCCGCAACAATTGGCACTCATTTATCGTGATATCCGCTTTCTGTACAGTAAACAACCAATAACGCGTTTTTTTAATGGGTATTAGGTCGCTCTTTTTCACTCGCCGGTGAAAAAGCGGCGGCCTCTAGCGCAGCAAATTCGGCGTCACTATACGGAGTTAGAGGCCTTTCAAGCGCTACATCCAGCACCTCATCAATCCACTTAACCGGCTTAATCACCAGGTCTGCTTTGATATTATCGGGGATTTCACGTAAATCACCTTCGTTATCTTTGGGGATAAGTACGGTTTTAATACCGCCACGATGAGCAGCTAGCAGCTTCTCTTTTAAACCACCAATTTTTAATACTTCACCACGCAGCGTAATTTCACCGGTCATCGCCACATCAGAACGCACCGCCACATTAGCAAAAACAGACACTAAAGCGGTGCACATTGCGATACCCGCAGACGGCCCATCTTTCGGAGTCGCTCCCTCTGGCACATGTATATGTAAATCGTGCTTATCAAAGTGATCAGGCGCCACACCCAAAAGCTGCGAGCGCGAGCGCACAACAGTGATCGCCGCCTGAATAGACTCTTGCATAACGTCACCCAAAGAGCCCGTTTTGACCATGCGCCCTTTGCCTTTCACGGCCGATGCTTCGATCGTTAAGAGCTCACCGCCGACTTGGGTCCATGCAAGTCCTGTCACCTGACCAATTTGATTTTCCTCTTCCGCTCGACCAAAATCGGCTTTTTTAACGCCTAGCATATCTTCAAGATCACACGTCTCAACCACACTCTTAGGCGACTTAGCGCTGCCACGCACATGCTTAGTCACCACTTTACGACAAAGCTTGGCGATTTCACGATCGAGCCCTCGCACACCAGCTTCACGCGTATAAAAGCGAATAACATCACGTAAAGCCTCTTCGGCAATCGTAATTTCACCCTCTTTAAGCCCGTTAGCCTTCACCTGCTTAGGTATAAGGTAGCGCTGAGCAATATTCAGTTTTTCATCCTCGGTGTAACCCGGAATACGAATAATCTCCATTCGATCCAATAAAGGCCCAGGAATATTCATCGTATTAGAAGTACACACAAACATGACATCTGAAAGGTCATAATCGACCTCAAGGTAATGATCGTTAAAACTGTTATTTTGCTCGGGGTCTAACACCTCAAGTAAAGCACTGGCCGGGTCACCGCGATTATCCATGCCCATTTTGTCAATTTCATCGAGCAAAAACAGCGGATTCTTAACCTCGACCTTAGACATTTTTTGAATTAACTTACCCGGCATAGAGCCAATATAGGTTCTACGATGACCGCGAATTTCAGCTTCATCACGCACACCACCTAAGGCCATACGCACGAACTTGCGGTTGGTCGCACGCGCAATAGATTCCCCCAACGAGGTTTTACCCACACCCGGAGGGCCCACCAAGCACAAGATGGGGCCTTTCATTTTGCGCACACGCTTTTGTACGGCCAAATACTCTAAGATGCGATCTTTAACCTCTTCTAGGCCATAGTGATCGGCATCTAAAATTTCTTGCGCGCGTAACAAGTCGTGCTTAACTTTGCTGCGCTTAGACCAAGGTACATTGATCATCCAATCAATGTACGAGCGCACTACCGACGCTTCGGCAGACATAGGCGACATCATTTTTAACTTATTAAATTCTGCGCGCGTTTTCTTTTCGGCCTCTTTTGGCATAGCGGCATCAATAATTTTTTGCTCAAGCTCTTCATGCTCAGAAGGCTCATCACCGCCATCACCAAGCTCGCGCTGAATCGCTTTCATTTGCTCATTAAGGTAATACTCGCGCTGACTTTTTTCCATTTGCTTTTTAACGCGACCGCGAATGCGCTTTTCAACTTGAAATAAGTCAGCCTCTGCATCCATTAGACCTACAAGGTGCTCTAAGCGCTTAAGGACGCTATACATCTCTAAGATATCTTGCTTTTGCGATAACTCTAAAGACATATGCGCAGCAATGGTATCAGCCATTCGACCCGGCTCATCAATACCATTCAAAGAAGTCATTACCTCAGGGGGTACTTTTTTGCTCATGCTGACATATTCGTCAAAGCGCTTGAGTAATGACTGGGAGTAAATTTCAACCTCTTTAGGGTCGTAATCGTCTACCGGCACCGCAGTTGCTTGCGCCACATAATAATTATCGACGGGCGATATACCTTGAACATCCGCACGTTGACGCCCCTCAACAAGCACCTTGACGGTGCCATCAGGTAGGCGCAACATTTGAAGCACTTGTGAAATGGTCCCAACAGAGTACAGATCGTCGGGTGCAGGCTCATCAACGCCCGATTGCTTTTGCGCTACTAATAAAATTTGTTTGTCGTCTTGCATCGCTTGCTCTAAGGCGGCGATTGACTTCTCACGCCCCACAAATAATGGTATTACCATATGGGGGTAAACCACTACATCACGCAATGGCAACAGAGGTAAAGCGGCAGGAGTATTCCCACTAGCTGGATGTGTATCCATGATATATCCTCAAAAAGCTCCGCATAAAGCAGAATGACCAAGAGCTATAAGTATGGTCTCTTAGCCAAAAAACAACTAAAAAAAAAGGCCTCTAGAGTTAGAGACCTTTTCAAGCACAAAAATTGACTATTCGTCGGTTGCCGCTTTGGCGGGCTTTTCTACGGCTTCGTAGATCAAGAGCGGCTCAGACTCGCCTTTAATCACAGACTCATCTACAACAACCTTAGAAACACCCTCTTCAGAAGGCAATTTGTACATTGTCTCTAACAATACCGATTCCATAATAGAGCGCAATCCACGCGCGCCTGTTTTGCGCTCCATAGCCTTATTGGCCACAGCCTTCAGCGCTTCTTCGCGGAAATCTATATCTACGCCTTCCATTTCAAACAACCGGCCGTACTGCTTAACCAATGAGTTTTTAGGCTCTGACAAAATTGCCATTAAGGCAGACTCATCCAGCTCATCCAGCGTTGCCACTACCGGCAAGCGCCCCACAAACTCAGGAATCAAACCAAAGCGCACAAGGTCTTCGGTTTCTAAGTTTTTGAGTGTTTTACCCACATTGACCTTTTCGTCTTTACTCTTGACTTCGGCGCCAAAACCAATGCCGCCTTTTTCGGAGCGTTCACGAATAATTTTATCGAGGCCAGCAAAAGCACCACCACATATAAATAATATGTTGGATGTGTCGACCTGTAAAAATTCTTGCTGTGGATGCTTGCGCCCGCCCTGCGGAGGCACCGAAGCCACCGTGCCCTCAATAAGCTTCAGTAAAGCCTGCTGTACACCTTCACCCGACACATCACGCGTTATCGATGGGTTATCTGATTTACGTGATATTTTGTCAATCTCATCAATGTACACAATGCCTTGCTGGGCTTTTTCAACATCGTAATCACATTTTTGCAAAAGCTTTTGGATGATGTTTTCAACATCTTCACCCACATAACCGGCTTCTGTTAACGTTGTGGCATCGGCAATCGTGAAAGGCACATTCAATAAGCGCGCTAAGGTTTCAGCCAGTAAGGTTTTACCGCTACCTGTCGGGCCAACAAGCAAAATATTACTTTTACCTAGCTCAATATCGTCTTTCTTTTTGCCGCCTTTACGCAGACGCTTATAGTGGTTATAAACAGCAACGGCCAGCACTTTTTTAGCCTGACGCTGACCGATGACATAATCATCCAGCGTGGTTGCTATTTCATGAGGTGTTGGCAATGCATCAGAACCACCTTCGGATTCAGCCTCTTGGACTTCTTCGCGAATAATGTCATTACATAAATCAACACACTCATCGCATATAAATACAGAAGGTCCGGCGATTAGCTTTCGCACTTCATGCTGACTTTTTCCACAAAACGAGCAGTAAAGTAATTTACCGCTGTCATCTTGATCTTTAGTGTGGTCGGTCATTAAACCTCTCCGCCATTGTTTCTTTCTAACGGATTCAATCCGTCCTCATTTAAGACCCAGCTTTTACAGCTGGGGCACACTCATCATCAGTAAGTGCAACCGCAATATCTACAAGCTTAGCTGTTACAGTGGGGGCTGCCAAAAGAAATACAATGCACTTTTTACAACCCTCTCAACCTAAACGGCCAATCTAGCTTAGCCCTCAGTCGGCATAATGCGACTGCTAAGAACCTCATCAATCAAACCAAAGGCCTTTGACTCTTCGGCACTCATGAAGTTATCGCGCTCTGTCGCCAAAGCAATTTCATCAGCGGATTTACCTGAATGCTCAGCCATTAAACTATTCAATTGCTCGCGAATTTTCAAAATCTCTTGCGCTTGAATATGAATGTCGCTCGCCTGCCCCTGAGCACCACCCGATGGCTGATGAATCATCACACGTGAGTTTGGCAAACAATAGCGCTTACCCTTCTCGCCTGCTGACAATAAAAAGGCGCCCATACTACAAGCCTGGCCAATACACATAGTACTAACATTAGGCTTAATAAACTTCATCGTGTCATAAATAGACAAGCCAGCAGTAACAGAGCCACCTGGTGAATTAATGTACAAATGGATATCTTTGTCTGGATTTTCGGCCTCTAAAAATAGCAACTGAGCAACCACAAGGTTGGCCATATGATCCTCAACCTGCCCCACCAAAAAAATAACTCGCTCTTTCAGTAGGCGAGAATATATGTCATACGAGCGCTCACCGCGGGCGGTTTGCTCCACAACCATTGGCACCAAGGCAGCGCTTGGGCTTGCAGGCATAACCCCTTGAATATCAATTTTAGACATAATTTATTATTTTCCTTATTTCAGCAGCTCAACATAACGTGAGCCGAATTGTAAAAAGAAGACTACCGAAGAAGCTTAACCCGAGACTTAAAGATATGCCAGAAAAGAAAGAAACCCCGCTACGGCTTTTATACCATAGCGGGGTTTCTCGTTAAATCAACGCCCACAGGCATGATTCAAAGCCAAAAACTGTGCGAATTTTAAGCAGCTTCAGCTTGCGCTTTACCAATCAACTCTTTGTATGAAACAGTTTTTTCGGTAACACTTGCTGACTCAGTCAACTTCTCAACCACTTGCTCTTCGAGAACAGCGGCTTCAACACCCGCTAACAATTGCTCATTACCAAAGTAGTAATTCACAACGCTCTGTGGGTCTTCATAAGTTGAGGCTACTTTTTCAACCATAGCTTTAACGCGATCTTTATCAGCCTTTAGTGATTCTTTGCTAACAACTTCGGCAACCAACAAACCCAAATGAGTGCGCTGTTTAGCTTGCTCTTCAAACATAGAATCTGGGAATATTGCGTTTAAATCGAGCTTTTCGCTGAGCTCGCCGTATTGCTGAGCCGTTTGCTTGCGCAACGCATCAACTTCACCCGCGATTAAAGCTTTAGGGATCTCAACATCGTTGGCAGCAACTAACGCATCAAAAATTTGAGTTTTAATGCTGTTTTTAGCGGCTTTATCTTTCTCGTTTTCCATGTTTTCTTTAACTTCTTTGCGGAATTGCTCTTCACCGCCTTCAGTTACGCCAAACAATTTGAAAAACTCATCATTAACTTCAGGAAGCTCTTGAATCTCTACCTTTTTAACAGTCACAGCAAACTCAACAGCTGCGCCTTTAAGCTCTTCCGCTTGATAGTCATCAGGGAAAGTTAAGCTTAATGTTTTTTCGTCGCCAGCTTTAAGGCCCAACAAACCAGACTCAAAGCCTTCGATCATTTGACCTGAGCCAAGCACTAGGTTTTGGTTTTCAGCAGTACCGCCATCAAAAGCTTCGCCGCCTTTGGTGCCTACAAAATCGATAACAACGCGCTGACCATCTTCGGCAGCCGCTTCAGACTCAATCCACTTGGCTTGACTCTTACGCAAGGTTTCAATCATTTCTTCAACGTCGGCCTCAGTGATTTCAGCACTGAGCTTTTCAACTTCTATACCGTCAACGCCTTTTAATTCAAACTCAGGGTAAACTTCAATAGTGGCCACAAACTCAACATCTTGACCGGCCTCAACTTGCTTAGGCTCGATGCTTGGCTGGCCAGCAGGGCGTAATTTTTCTTGGTTTACCGCTTCAAAATAAGAACGATTAACCACATCACCAAGAACTTCTTGACGAACACCTGCGCCAAAACGCTTCTTAACAACACTCATAGGCACTTTACCTAAACGGAAACCATTGATACGAACGGTTTTCGCTGCCTGCTGTAGACGTTTGTTGACTTCTTGATCGACCTGTTCTGCAGGGATACCGACCGTCAAACGACGCTCTAGACCCGACGTAGTCTCAACAGAAACTTGCATGATATGCCTCATAAACCAAAACTGGGGGAAATAGGATGAATGCGAGAAAACTTAAACCATGGTGCGGTCGGAGAGACTTGAACTCTCACGCCTTGCGGCACTGGAACCTAAATCCAGCGCGTCTACCAATTTCGCCACGACCGCATGGTTTAAACACTCGTCAATACTTAGATGGGACACAAACCGTTTTTTGGCCTAACTCTTTGATTTATAAAACAAAAAAGAGCTATTTGCGAGCCCGCCTTAGCGAGGGGTGCAAATATTGCCATAGTGATTCCATCCTTGCAACTTTTTTTTCAAATTTCTTTAAAAAAGTTTTTATTTGTGTAAAACACAAACAAAAAGAGCGCATTCGCAGCAGCAAATGCGCTCAGGTAGTCATCATAACAAATAAGCGAGAGATTAGTTAATTCTTTCTATAACCGTACTAATACCCTGACCCAAACCGATACACATAGTTGATAAACCCAATGTTGCATCTTTATTTTCCATAACGCTCAATAAGGTGCCGGTTATACGTGTACCCGAGCAACCAAAAGGATGGCCCAATGCAATCGCGCCACCATAAAGGTTAACCTTATCTTCCATTGAGTCTAATAGGTTTAGGTCTTTGAGCACAGGCAGCGCCTGCGCCGCAAAGGCCTCATTGAGCTCAACAGCGCCAATATCATCCATTGTTAAGCCTAAGTCTTTTAAGAGCTTCTGGCTTGCAGGAACAGGACCGTAGCCCATAACAGAGGGGTCAACACCCACAACCGATGCACCTAAGACTTTAGCAATGGGTTTTAAACCTAAGCTTTGCGCGCGCTCATAAGACATCACAAGCATCGACGATGCGCCATCAGTAACCTGCGAGGAGGTGCCCGCTGTTACGGTACCACCTTTAGGGTTAAATGCAGGCCTAAGCTTAGCAAGGACTTCTGCGGTGGTATCAGCGCGAATTGTTTCGTCAGCCTTAACCATCGTAGGCGCACCCTGCTCATCAACACCCTCAAAAGGAATGATTTCGCGATTGAAGTCACCGCGCTCAGTTGCAGCAGCAGCTAAGCGATGCGAGCGGGCGCCAAAGGCATCCATTTGCTCGCGGGTAATGCCGTGCATTAACGACAAGAACTCGGCTGTGATACCCATTGAGCCTGCTGCCTTCGCAACACTAAGACCCATTAATGGGTTGGGATCAACAGCGGCATTCATATCGATATGCCCCATATGCTCTACACCACCAACGAGGTAAACATCACCAAAACCCGCGCGAATATTAGCCACTGCGGTGTGCAAAGCAGACATTGATGAGCCACACAAACGGTTAACCGTTTGCGCCGGTACAGTGTGAGGAAAGCCTGCACGCAGCATACTGTTACGCGCCACGTTAAAGCCCTGCTCTTCACGCTGCATCACGCAGCCCCAAATTACATCATCAATTGTGGCGGTATCGACTTGCTCGTTGCGAGCCATTAATGCTTTCATCAATTGCCCGCTCATTTCATCAGCGCGTAAATTCCGAAAACATCCATTTTTTGCACGGCCCATTGGGGTGCGCGCATAATCAACAATAACAGCATCTCTAGGATTAAGAGCCATGTTTATTTCTCCTAAATCTGTGGGTAAAAGGTAGATTTTTTAGATAATAGCGCCTGCATACTTTGCGGAAGCTCGTACAAAGGGCTCAAACCCTTACAACTGTCAGCCATTGCCGCAAAAGCATCTATACCTATTTCATCAATCCAACGCAATAAACCACCTCTAAAGGGAGGGAAGCCTAAACCGTAAACCAAAGCCATGTCCGCTTCAGCTGCAGAATCAACAATACCTTCATCTAAACAGCGAGCCAACTCGGTCGCCATAGGCACCATTAAGCGCGCAACAATCTCCTCATCAGTAAACTCTTTAGGTTCAGCGCAATGAGGGGCCAACAATGCAACCGCCTCTGGGTCAGCCTTTTTAACAGGCTTACCTTTTTTATCTTTAGAATACTGATAAAAACCTTTGTCATTTTTCTGACCGTAACGGCCGGCCTCAAACAAAATATCGCTACAAGCTTTAAATTGCTTACTTAAACGATCTGGGAAGCCCGCAGCCATCACTTCTTCAGCATGTACGCCGGTATCAATACCTACAACATCCATCAAGTAAGCAGGGCCCATTGGCCAACCCCAGCGCTCCATAACCTTATCAACCTGCTCAAAGTTAGCGCCGTCACGCATTAGCATGGCAAAGCCTGCAAAATACGGGAATAAAACACGGTTAACCAAAAACCCTGGGCAATCACCAACAACAACGGGCTTTTTACCTAGCGCTTGTGCGTATGCTACGGTAGCAGCAATAGTGGCTTCGCTGGTTTTAGCGCCTCGAATCACCTCAACTAATGGCATGGCGTGTACTGGGTTAAAAAAGTGCATGCCGCAAAAATTTTCGGGTTTGGTTAAGTCTTCGGCTAACAAATCAATAGAGATCGTTGAGGTGTTAGAGCACAGCACCGCGTCTGACTTTAAGTGTTTTTCAACTTCGGCCAATACCGCTTTCTTAACTTTAGGGTTTTCAACAACCGCCTCAACAACAATATCGATATCGTCAAAGTTACCGTAATTAAGCGTAGGCTCAATACGGTTAAGCGTAGCGGCCATTTCGCGAGCATCTAAACGACCGCGATCCAGTCTTTTAGTTAATAGTTTTGCCGCCTCACTCAAGCCCAAATCCAAGCCGGCTTGATTGATATCCTTCATTTTAATAGGCACTTTTTTGAGCGCCGACTGGTAAGCAATACCACCGCCCATAATGCCCGCGCCTAATACAGCGGCTTTTTTGACATCTAGCTGTGCTTTTTTGGCGACAGATTTGGCTTTTTTGCCAATATACTGATCACTTAGGAATAAGCCTGTTAATGCACGAGCAACGCTGTTTGAAGCCAGCTTGCAAAAAGCTGCTGTTTCAATTTTTAACGCTTCGTCACGGCCTAGCTTGGCCGCTTCTTGCATGGTTTTAATCGCTTTAACGGGGGCTGGGTAATTGCGCCCAGCTTTACCGCCAACAAACGCCTTTGAAGATTCAAACGAAAGGAGCGACTCCATATCGTTAATATCTAAAGGTGATGTTTTTTGTACACGTCGCGCTTTGTAGTCAAGTTCGCCAGCGATTAAACGCTCAGCCACTTTAATCGCCGCGTCACGCAAGGCTTCTGGCGCAACAACACCATCGACAACACCCGCCTTTAGTGCTGCGGCTGGTCTGTTTTCTGCACCACCTGCAATCCACTCAACAGCGGTATCAACACCTGCCAAACGCGGTAAACGTACGGTGCCACCCCAGCCTGGCAATATGCCTAGCTTGGTTTCGGGCAAGCCGATCTTAGCGGCGGTACTCATTACACGGTAATCACAAGCCAAACATAGCTCACAGCCACCACCTAATGCGTAACCATTAATGGCCACAACACTGGGTAAACCAAAATCTTCTATACGGTTAAATAAGTCGCGTGTTCCGGTAACTAAAGCCTCAATCGCCTCGATACCTTCATTAAAGGCGGGGCCGAACTCTGTAATGTCGGCACCGACAATAAATACCGGCTTAGCGCTTGTGACCAGCAAGGCTTTACAGCTGCCATCGCTTTCTATTGCATCGAGTCCTGCTGCTAGCTCCAAAACCGTTTGGTGGTCAAATTTATTAACCGACTCTTTTTTTGCATCAAACTGTAACTCGGCAATACCATTATCGAGTTTGGTAACAGTTATCACTTCCCCTTGAAAAATCATAGCGAACCCTCTTGTTTAGCGTGAGATCCTATCGAATAGAAACCAAAATGTAATATGTAACCCAATTCCCCCAAAAAAAACTTATTAGGTTAAAGATTTACATACAAGACAATATCGACTAAGTATGGTTCAGGAACAAAAAGTTGGACAGTGCCATTTTCAGCGCTAATGTGTGGAATTAACGCGCTTGTGTATATTCGCCTAGTCGCTTGCAACCTATGCAAGGCTCAAGCACAAAGCCTCACAGCCGAGCTTACCGTAAGGTTAAGCGAAGCAATGTCACTTAAATAGCCATAGTGGCAGCGATATATCGAAGAAATGAAAGCAAAAAACAAAAAAGAACCTGTTATTAAAAAACACCTTCCACGCCAGAAAATGGCAGATATTCACACTATTAATGAGTGATATCTCAATAGTATTGCGACGCGTGTATAAGCACTAAGCGACCGATAACATTAAATTCAGCGCCATTGTACCGTCTGATATCAACTCAACATCAACGCCAGGCATGACACTCAAACTGTCTCCTTTCGCCAAATGGTGCTCAATACCTGATGCCAACAATAAACAAAGCCCATCACGCACATCAAGGTTATAACCGCCATCAAGCGGTTGCCCGCTGACAGTACTTAAAGCTTGCGAGGTAAGCCTTTGACCTTGAGCCACCTGAAGGTGCAACAACGCCGCGCGGCCGGTAAAGCGATAATACACACACGACCCCACCGCACCCAAATCAATACCAATGGCATCAGCTGCGCGCACAACATAGCAAGGCAAACAAGGCTCACCAAAAAGCAGCGTTTGCAGCGTAATCCCTAAAGCCTTAGCGACTTTTTGCAGTGTGTATACAGCAGGGCTGCTATGGCCCAACTCAACCTGCGATAAAGCCCCGTTAGCAATGGCCGCACGGCGGGCCAGCTCACGCTGAGACCAACCACGTAATTTTCGCCAGCGGCTAATTTGCTCACCAACAGCAAGCTCTTTAGCCTCTGTATTATCAACAGCGTTGTACGGCATAACTTTATTATCGCTTGAAAATGGATGTGGAGTAAAAAATGTAGCCCAGCTTGCAGTAGCTTTAAATAACAATTATTTTAAACAACAACTCATTTGCATAACAACTCAATGTTTATGCACTGCTATAACCGACTATACGCTAAAGCTACTGGCCCAGATCATCAAAGCCGCCATCACTATTTAATACTACAGGGTGAGTAAAACCAGGCACCTGCAACCCCTCATCACTCCAAGTCAGTGCCGCCTCATCGACCAAGTGCTCACCAAAGCTATAAATAGCACTCAAATCACCTTTAAGGGCACGGTTATCATAGTCTTTTGCAGTGGCTTGCACCGCTTGGTTTTTGTCTTGGTAGGCATTAAAAGTCGCTTTACCATGGCGCTTTTGCAGCCAAGCATTAACCTGATTTGGCGCCACCACCATAGCGGTTGCGTTATTGCCACCAAAGCCTTTTGAATTCAGAAAAGCCACTTGTGCACCACCGCAACCGAGCTCAGTATCTTGCTGAGAAATACCTAAGCGCGTAGCCAGTACATCATCAGCAACGCCATCAATCGTTTTAATACCCGGTAGAATACCCTGAGCAAATATTCCAAGTGTATTAGCCATTTGATCGCCGCTGGCTGGGCCTAACGAATGCCCAACATAAGATTTGATAGCACCGACAGGCCAATGGTCAATGCCGTAGTGCTTAGCAACCTCATCGAGAATACGCGACTCGGTAACGCGATTTTGCGGCGTACTAGAGCCATGCGCCTGCACAAAGCTGCTATTGCGTACGACTTCGCTACCCAATAAATTTTGCGCTAAGCCTACCGCTCGTCCCATGGTTAAATAATTACCAGGCCCTGGCGCCGAAATCGACTTTTTGTAGCCGTCCGCATGCACAAACACCCCCGGTACAGCCCCGTAAATAGTCGCACCTAGCTCTAGTGCCAAGGCATCATCCATTAGTAGTACATATTGGCCAGATTCGGCAATGGTAAAACCGCAGTTGGCCCCAAAAGGGCGGCTCGCACGGCGGTAATCTATCGCGCCGCCAGGTAACAAGCCACCCGATAAGCGGGCAATTTCAGCATCCGTCGCCAAAGCACTCATCGCATGATAACCATCAATGACCTCTGGTAAAATGGGTGCCTCAGCACTGCCCACCATCACTACGCGCCGGCGTCCCGATTTAATATCATCAACCGCTGCGTTTAAGTTGTACAAAAATGTTGCACACGCGCCAACAATACCCGCTGTAGCGCCAACACTCCCCAGTACATAGGCATTAATAAAGTCGGCCGGCATAGAATTAAAACCCATGGCCAATTGCTTTGAGGTGACGCGCGCACCTTGGCCACGCGCCTGCAACATACCACCAAAACCCGTGTCATCTAGCTGACTCATAACACTGGCGCTGTAGACTGCAATTTCATCGGGATTAACACGACTTACAACACTGTGCCAATCTAACCCTAAACTATTGACCGTATCGCTGGCTGCCAAAACTGAGAGCTGCAACCCTCGAGGGTGATGCAAAGAGCGGTAATGATCCCCAGGGTTAAAGCCTGAGGGCAATTGCCCTGCAGCTTGTACGGGCATAACACTGCCATGCTGAGCATAAGTCGTAACCGACTCGCTAATAGCCAGCGTCACCTCACGCCCCTCTTGTGCTATTACTCGCCACCCCTGCGGGAGCGTCTCGGGTAGGTCGCGCTTGGCCATTTTAACAATGCTTGGCGAGTGCTTAGAGCCATTAAGAGTGAGCTTTTTACCCACCAGCACCGCATTAACATCAAAATAACTTGGCTCAATTTTGCGCACCAAAGAGCCAGCTTCAACCAACATTTTCAGTCGCGAAAAATCATGTACAGGGTCATAAACCACACCATCAATCCAATAGTAGTCGTCATTGCGCCACTGTAATAGCCCCATAATACTGGCTAAAGCTGTACAGTTTTTACGCTGCTCTAGCTCTGTGAGGCTAGAAAAAATAGTGCGTTTGTAACTATGGTGAAAAGAGCTGCGCCCAGCGGCATTAAAGCCACCAAAAGCGGTAATAACAGGTAAGCGAGTCATCCAATAGATTCCATTAACCTTGCATCTCAGGTGAGATGCAATAGACACATAACTAATCACCTAGAGTGTAAGCTTGCCAGTTTAAGTCCAGCAGGTCAAAACGGCCAATATGCATGCTATAATAGCCAAACTCACTCTACGCTTAGGCTCAGTATGCAACCTGTTATCTTTTTGCTTTACCCCAATATGCTGGCCACTAGCGTCACCCTACCCCTAGAAATGCTGCGTGCAGCTTGGGCTATGCGCAAAGTTAAGCAGCCTCATTTAGCGCCGCTGACTATCGAGTTTCGCAGTCAAACCGGCGGTATCGTCAACACGCACACAGGCCTTCCTTTGCAAAGCTGCCCACTCGATACGCCTATCGCGCGTAATAGCCTTATTTTTTTACCCGCTTTATGGCGCGACCCAATCAAAATATTAAACCAGCAACCCGACACCTTAGACTGGCTAAGCACCATTCCCACCGATTGCACGCTAGCGGCAGTCGGCACTAGCGTATGTTTTTTGGCGCAGGCTCAGTTGCTACAGCGTCAGCTTGCCACCACCCACTGGCATTTTTTTGATCGCTTTAGCCGGCGCTACCCTGACGTCAAATTGCAACGCGACCGCTTTATCACCCAAAGCCATGCTAACGGTCAGCCCCGCATTTTTTGCACAGCTAGCATTAATGCCCTTGCAGAGCTCACCGCTTTTTTTATTCAAGAGCAATACGGCAGTGCCATTGCGCAAACGGTTGAGCGCAATTTTTTTCATGAAATACGCCAACCCAACACGCAAGCTGGCCTCAGCAATACCCTAACCTCTGACGAAAGAGTCGCACTTGCCATTGCCAAACTCGATGAGCTACTCGCACAACCCGCTAACACCCCCAGCTATCAAAGCATTGATATCACCGCTTTAGCAGCCTCATTAGACATTAGCGTTCGCAGCCTAAATCGGCACTTTAAAAACGCCCTTAACCTCTCGCCTTTGCAATATGTACAGCGCCACCGTATGACCACGGCAAAAGATATGCTAAAAAGCAGCAACTTAAGCATTGCCGAAATAGCGAACTACACCGGCCTACAAGACCCGCAGCACTTTAGCCGGCTGTTTAAAAAAACTTTTGGTGTGCCGCCGAACCAGTATCGCACCACTGTGCGCGGCAAGCTTTTTAGCTAGGCTGACAAGGCATTGGGTACGGCAGCCTCTGGCGTCGATTAGCACACCAAAAACAATGTGGTATTAGACGTTAATTGGGTATAGCTATCCCTAAAAAAATCTGCGATAGTTCGCCACTTTTTAACCTGTAGAGCTTTTGACTGCACCTAACTTTTAGCCCACCTACTTTGAGGTAAGCACAGACATTGAATACAAAATCACACCTTACTTGGTCAACCGATGATGCCGCCGAGCTTTACGCCATTAACGGATGGGGCGCTGGGTACTTTAAAATTGACCACAACGGTGAAGTGGCTGTTACCAGCACAACCGAAAACAATGTGCAAGTACAAGCATCCGTTCTCGACATTGTCCGTCAGGCGCGTGAACGCGGCATGGATGCGCCCGTATTGATTCGCTTTGAAGACTTATTGGCGCAACAAATTAAGCGTCTTAATGAAGCCTTTCGCAAAGCCATCAAAGACAGTCATTACCAAGCCGAGTACCGTGGCGTATTCCCCGTTAAGGTGAATCAACAATGTCATGTTATTGAAGAGATCGCGCAAGTAGGTGCGCCCTACAATCATGGGTTTGAGGCAGGCTCCAAACCCGAGCTCATTATTGCTCTGGCCACGCTAGAAAACCGTGAAGCGTGCATTATTTGCAACGGCTATAAAGATGAAGAGTTTATCGACCTAGGCTTACAAGCTTGCAACATGGGCTATAAAGTCTTTTTTGTCATAGAAACACCTTCAGAGCTGCCCATTATACTTAAACGCAGCCGGGCATTAGGTATTAGGCCCATGATTGGTGTGCGCGTTAAACTGGCCTCTATGGTCGGTGGGCACTGGAATGCCACCAGTGGCGACCGCAGTATTTTTGGGCTTTCTACAGCACAGGTTATCGAGCTGGTTGACACCTTAAAAGCCGAAGATATGCTCGATTGCCTACAGCTTTTGCATTATCACTTAGGCTCGCAAATCCCCAATATCCGCGATATTCGCACCGGCGTTTTAGAGGCGTGCCAAGTGTACATGGACCTCGTCCGCGAAGGCGCAAGCATGGGCTACCTTGATCTTGGTGGTGGCTTAGCCGTTGATTATGACGGTTCTAAATCCAACTACGTACATTCACGCAACTATTCTTTAGATGAATATTGTGCCGATATCGTGGATGTGATTATGAACACTCTTGATCCGTTTAATATTAGCCACCCTATTATTGTGACCGAATCGGGACGCGCGACTGTTGCCTATTCATCATTGTTAGTTTTTAATGTTTTAGATGTGGCCAACTACGAACCGGGTAAAATCCCCAGTGAGATTCCCGCCAGCGAAAACGTCATGGTACACAACCTAAGCGACCTGATTAGCGTGGTGAACGAGCGCAATATCCAAGAGTGCTATAACGACGCCGTATTTTACCGCGATGAATTGCGTGAAATATTTAAACGCGGGCAAATTAACTTACGCTCTCGCTCGCTGGCCGAAAATTTATTTTTAGCGGTTATGCATCGTATTTTAGCCATTGCCGAAGAAATGCCGCGCGGCCTCGATGAAGCCGAAAAACTCAAAGACCAACTCTCTGATATCTTTTATTGTAACTTTAGTTTATTTCAATCACTGCCAGACATGTGGGCGATTGAGCAAGTTTTTCCTGTGATGCCTTTACATCGACTAGATGAAAAGCCCACACGCAACGCCATTATTGCGGATATCACCTGTGACTGCGACGGTAAAATTGATCGCTTTGCCGATCATCGCGGAACACGTAAAACATTGCCGTTACATCAACCTAAAGAAGATGAAGAGTATTATATTGGAGCGTTTTTAGTGGGCGCCTACCAAGAAACACTCGGTGATTTACATAACTTATTTGGTGATACGAATGTGGTCAGCATTCGCTTTAACGACGACGGCAGCTACGATTTCATCCATGAAATTGAAGGCGACAGCATTGCCGATGTTTTAAGCTACGTAGAATACAACCCGCAAGAAATGCAAAACCGCTTTCGTCGCACAGCAGAGCAAGCCGTGCGTGAAGGCCGTATCACGCCCGCCGAACGCCTCAAAATAATGAATGCATTTAGCGATAGTATGCGCGGCTACACCTACTATGAAAAATAAAAATTATCCATTGAACTGGCTGTCCATGCAGCCCATAAACCCACACTATTGAGGTTTACATTATGAGCAAGGTTTTAATTATTGGTGCCGGTGGCGTAGGTGGTGTTGTGACCCACAAATGTGCGCAACTACCCGAAGTTTTTAGCGAAATTATTTTAGCGAGCCGCACCGAAGCGCGCTGCAAAGCCATTGCCGCGCAATTAAAGCGGCCTATTCGTACGGCACAAATAGATGCCGATGACGTACCAGCATTAACCGCACTTTTAGAGGCAGAAAAGCCCAGCCTCGTCATTAACGTTGCGCTCCCCTACCAAGACTTGCACATTATGGATGCGTGTCTAAATGCTGGCATCCATTACATGGATACCGCTAACTACGAGCCACCTGAAGAAGCAAAATTTGAATACAGCTGGCAGTGGGCTTATCAAGAAAAGTTCAAGCAAGCAGGCTTAATGGCCTTGCTAGGCAGCGGCTTTGATCCAGGCGTGACCAACGTGTATACCGCCTACCTCAAAAAGCATTATTTCGATGAAATACATGAGCTAGATATTATTGATTGCAATGCCGGCGATCACGGCCAACCCTTTGCCACTAACTTTAATCCTGAAATTAATATCCGTGAAGTCACCGCCAATGGCCGTTACTGGCAAGACGGCCAATGGATAGAAACCGCACCACTGTCAATCAAAGAAACCTATGACTTCCCTGAAGGCATAGGTTCTAAAAACATGTATTTAATGTATCACGAAGAGCTAGAGTCTATTACTAAGCACTTCCCTGAAATTAAACGTGCGCGTTTTTGGATGACCTTTGGTGATGCTTATTTACAACACTTAGAAGTTTTGCAAAATGTAGGTATGACAGGCATAGCACCTGTTAACTACAACGGCGTAGAGATTGTGCCATTACAGTTTCTTAAAGCTGTTTTACCTGACCCCTCAAGCCTTGGCCCATTAACCAAAGGCCGTACATGCATTGGTTGCGTCGCCAAAGGTATTAAAGATGGCAAAGAGCGTATCATGTATGTTTATAACATCTGCGACCATGAAGCATGCTATGCCGAAGTACAATCACAAGCGATCTCCTACACCACCGGTGTGCCCGCCATGATTGGCGCCAAAATGATGCTCGACGGCAAGTGGATGAAAGCCGGCGTATGGAATATGGAACAATTTGATCCTGACCCATTTATGGAAGACCTTAACCAGTACGGCCTCCCTTGGACCGTTGTAGAATTAACAAAAACTGGATTAAGTGACTAACCCTCCTTCAACAAGCCGCTTATTAAAGCGGCTTCTTTTTGTCGACTCTTTTTTGGATTACCGCGTGTCTCACTCCCTTGAAAATTTTGACCTTTACAGCGTCCCCAGTCCTAGCTATATCATTGATGAGTGTCAGCTAGAAAAAAACTTGCAGCTTTTAGCCGACGTGCAACAGCGCAGTGGCGCTAAGGTATTACTTGCCTTAAAAGCGTTTTCGTTTTTTAGTGCTGCTCCTCTAATCATGAAATACTTAAGCGGTACCTGCGCCAGCGGCCCCTTTGAGGCACGCCTAGGCCGAGAAGAGTACGGCGGTGAAGTGCACACCTACGCCGCCGCCTACAGAGCACACGAGATCACTGAAGTATTGGCGCTATCTAATCATGTTGTTTTCAACTCATTCAGCCAATGGAAGCAACATAAAACACAAGCTTTAGCCGCACAACGCAATCGTCCTGAGCTTTCTTTTGGGCTACGCATTAACCCCGAGCACTCTGAAGGTGCCGCAGCCATTTACGACCCGTGCGCCCCTTGCTCTCGCATGGGCATCACTATCGATAAGTTTGCCAATGAAGACCTAAGCGGTATTAGCGGCTTACATTTTCATACCCTATGCGAGCAAGACTTCGAACCACTGGCACGAACCTTGGATGCGATAGAGACGCGCTTTAGTCACATACTGCCGCACGTTCAATGGGTTAACTTTGGAGGAGGTCATCATATTACGCGTGAAGACTATCAAGTCGAGGACCTCATCACGCGAGTCAAAGCATTTAGCCAGCAGCACAATGTGCAAGTCTATTTAGAACCAGGCGAAGCGATTGCCCTAAATGCAGGCATTTTTGTTTGTGAGGTGCTCGATACGGTGCACAACCAAATGGATTTAGCTATTTTAGATGCCTCAGCAACCTGTCATATGCCCGACGTGCTAGAAATGCCCTATCGCCCACGCATTACGCATGCTGGCGAAGCCAATGAATTAGCCTATACCTACCGCTTAGGTGGGCCCAGCTGTTTATCAGGTGATGTAATCGGTGATTACAGCTTCAATACACCACTGCAAATAGGTCAGCGTTTAATGTTTGAAGACATGGCTATCTATACAATGGTGAAAAATACGACCTTTAACGGTATACCTTTACCTGCCATTATCACAACCAACACAAAAACAGGTACAACGCGTGTTGTTAAATCATTCACCTATAACGATTTTAAAATGCGATTGTCATAAAAATTGTGCACAATAAGAAGTATGCGTATTATTTATGCACTGTTAAATAGAGCACCCAGCCATTAGTGCATATGTATAGGATATCCTTATGAGCCAAAACGAGCCTGAGCATAGATGCTTAAATGGCGATGAGCAATGCCCCGTTTGGCAAGAGCTCATAACTCTACGTGCACGTGTTAAAAAATTAGAAAATGACGTTCATCGCGATGAATTAACCGGTTTACACAACCGGCGTCATTTCAATTACGCTATTAATCAAGAGCTTGAGCGCACACGCCGCACAGGCCACCCTACCAGCTTGATTTTATTGGATATTGACCACTTTAAACGCGTTAATGATGACTACGGCCACCCTATTGGCGACTTGGCCATTCAGCATGTGGCCAATGCCATTATGCATGACCTAAGGAGGCTCGATATCGCCTGCCGATATGGCGGCGAAGAATACGCTATTATTTTACCCAGCACCCCCATTAATACCGCTATTGCTGTTGCTGGGCGCTTGCGCCAACAAATTTTTGGAATACCCATTATTTTGCCCCAAGGTAGGCAATTATCGTTGAGTGCTAGCCTTGGCGTCTCGACAGCCAACTATCAAGATAAAGAAGTCACCGCGCGCGCACTGGTAATGCAAGCTGACAAAGCCTTATACAAAGCAAAAAACAAAGGGCGCAATTGTGTCGTGGCTAACGTACCCTTCCCGCAAACCTCATTAGACACCTCATTAGACACCTCGCTAGACACTGCCGATTAATTCTACACCCCATGCCGGCCACTCATTAAATGCTACTAACCCGCCTTACAATTAATGTTTAAGTTGACTGCTTTCACATTAATCCGCGCAAACATAACAAAATATAGCGTTATCAGCATCGCACTCAATATCGCAGCCTGCGAGACAATGACCACAACACCTGCTGTACCTCAGACTACAGCGCCCGCTACACCCTCCAGTATTATCAAACACGCTAACAACACATCAAGCCGTACACTTTGGGTTTTTATTGAGGGTGATGGTACGCCTTGGGTGCTTGGGCGTTGGCCTGCTCGGCGGCCTATTGTTAAAAAACCCGTCGCTTATCAGCTATGGCAAAATACACAAACAATCGCACTTTATTTAAGGCGGCCATGTTATTTTGATAATACAGGTTTTAACGTATCAAGCTTTGCGAGCACATTGGCGAGCACAACAACACTACCCGGCAGCTGTACCGCTAATTGGTGGACCACTGACATTTACAGCCAAGGGGTTATTCGGGCACTAAGAACCGAGCTAGAAGCCGTACTGCAACAACACACAATATCTCGCTATATACTCATCGGCCATAGCGGTGGCGGCACTTTAGCCATGCTGCTAGCGGCCAACATGCCACAAAAACCTCAGTTAATTATTACCTTAGCGGGCAACCTTAGGCCTGCCAAATTTAACCAAGCTCACAAGCTACCCAAAAGCACGCTCAAACTCCCTTTAATCAATACCCCGCAATGGCATTACTCTGGCGCTCAAGATAGTGTGATTGCTAACAGCACACAAAAAATATGTCACAAGCAGCCTAATGCGCACTGCTATAGCCTTGCCAATACACAGCACAGCGATGGCTGGCTAGCGCATTGGCCAGCCATTGAGCAAAAAGTGCAATATTTTATAAGTGCAGTATTTTATGGCGCTATCAAATGACAACTTACCATCTAAATTTTAAAACCCCATAATCCATAATGTAACTATTGAGCCGAACTAGCAATCCCCTCTTGAGAGGTGCTAATGGGTAATGTATTTTTGCCTCGCCCCTTAAACATTAGCCCGTAATCACAACCGATTTGATCAGCACAAAAACACTCGTACCGCAAGCAAGCGCCAATTCACTGAACGACTTTCTTGTTATACGAACAATAATAATCTGACCGCCCACATCCACACTCACAAGGCAATGTGCATCAAGTTCATCGAGCCAAACGCGATCAATAATACCCTGTATACAATTTTGAATACTGGATTGTTGCGGGGGCTGCAGCGCTAAACTGACATCACTGGCATTAATTTTTAAGCGCACAGGCGGATTATTAGAGTGACTCAATAATGTATTATGCTGCGCAAGCCGCGGGGGTAATACCGAGCGCGGAAAGTATAGTTCAGCATCCCCCAGCGCCACTTTAATTAAGCACCAAGGGTTGTCGTACTCGCGAATTGTCGCTTCAACATACACACACGCATTGCGCCCTAAAGTGGCGGCAACGGCTAAATTGCTTAATACACCCTGCGCTTGCCCACTGTGTTTAACCTTGCCACGATCCAAAATAGTGAGTGTCTGTGCGAGCCGCGCAACCTCTTCGAGCGAATGAGTGACATAGACCACCGGAATATTCAGCGTGGCAAATAACGACACCATAAAATCAAGTAACTCTTGTTTATGCAATGCATCCAGTGCTGATAAGGGCTCATCAAGTAATAGCAGCTTAGGCTTAACGATAAAAGCTCTTGCCAAACTCACTCGCTGCGCCTCGCCACCCGAGAGCTGATGAGGCATGTGATGCAGTAACGGCGCCAATTTTAATAACGCGATTAATGGCTCGAGCGCTACAAGTGGCTGCGACTCAGCGCTGCGCCTAATGGCATAAGCTAGGTTTTGCTTAACCGTTAAATGAGGTAGTAACGATGGCGTTTGAAAGACATAACCTATAGAGCGTTTGTGACAGGCTAACTGATATTTTTTATACCCTTTGACAGCCTTAAACCAACAAATATCGTTAACGCGTACCTGACCTACGTAGTTAGCATCCCGATCTAGCCCGGCCAAATAGCGTAAAATAGTTGTTTTACCTGAGCCCGACGGCCCAAATAACACATTAACCCCCGCCGGCAACGTAAGCTCAAGATCGATATCAAAATTTTTGCGTGGCCATCTCAGGCTCACACTTAAACCCGCTTTGACGCACGTATTCATATTAACTCCCAAACCGGTGCCACCATCAGTTATAGGCTCCTTATTCCACAGTACTGGGGTTAATACGGCGCCACAGCACACTATAAAGTACCAATAACACAACAAAAGAGAACAACACTAAGCTGCCAGATAAAACATGCGCCGCACCATAGTTAAGCGCTTCAACATGATCATAAATTTGAATCGATAAAACTTTGGTTTGCTGAGGAATATTACCACCAATCATCAATACCACACCAAACTCACCCACCGTATGAATAAAACCCAAAACAGCTGCAGCAATAATACCCGGTCGACTCAGTGGCAACACAATAGAAAAAAACCGATCCACAGGGCCAGCACCTACCGTAGCCGCAACCTCTAGTGTTGCTTGGGGAATACCCTTCATTGCCAAATAAATAGGCTGCACAACAAACGGTAATGAATAAATAACAGAGGTCACTACAAGCCCTGTAAAACTAAAGAGTAAACTAGGGACATTCAAAGTCATTAAAACACTACCGAGCCAGCCAGTAGGGCTTAGTAACACCAAAAAATAAAACCCCAATACCGTCGGCGGTAAAATAACCGGCATAGCCACGACAGCAATGACCGGCGCTTTAAACCATGATTGCGTTTGTACTAGCCACCATGCCAGTGGCGTACTCAAAACAATTAATATCGCTGTCACTGTACTGGCTAACTTTATTGTTAGCACTATAGCTGCCCAGTCATCAGGGCTAATATTCAACATGCGCCTTCCTTGTAACACCTAACATTACACCTGTAACCCCGGAGCTATCATCTGATAATTGAATAGACGCAGCAGGCTCATGGCCAGTAGTCTTATCATCAGGAATCGATAAATAGCCCCAATCGGTGCGCAATGCAGTTTGTACATGTGTACTCACCAAAAATTCCCGAAAGGCATTGGCGACCTCAATATTGGCTCTGGGTAAAATGACGCCTTGCTGTAAAATAGCCGAATACGCGCGCTCAGGGATATACCAAAGCCACCAATGCGTTGCATCGACCCAACGTGATGGACTGCCGTCAGATAACGCATGACCGCTAAATAACGAGCCACTAAGCGCTGTATTGGGCCCATCGAATAAAGGCAGTAGTGAAGCCGCCACAAAACCCGCATCAACACTCTGATTTTTAACATAATGCCCCACTTGGCTCACATTTTCAGCGTTAACCAATAAGGTGCCGGTGTGAGCCGTACTTGCGTGACGACTAAAACGCTCCAATATTTGCTGAGCAGCAATGCCATAAGGCGCCACAATGGGGTTGGCTATAGCAATCCGTTTAGCCGAGGGAGCATTTAACCACTCAACCCATGCAGGTGTTCTGGCTTGGGTTAAGGCCTTTTTGCTTACCAGCAAGACTAACTGCCCGCGAGCATAAGTAAATAAATGCGTTGCGATACCCTGCTTAACAAGCGCGCGAGGCTTTAGTGTATCTGCCGATAAAAACATATCAAACGGCGCACCACGCACTATTTGCGCGTATAGCTTGCCCGAAGAGCCACTAATAATGGTGACTCGGTGGCCCGTTGTACGCTCAAAGACTGAGGCAAGCTGCTTAAGTGGCTCAGCAAAATTAGCCGCGACCGCAACGCGCAATGTCTCAGCGTAAACAGAACCTGCAGCCAAAAATAAGTAAACGCTTACACACGCCAAAAGCTTAGTCAAAATGACCGCCCTCCTGAGTCATTAATACCCCATACAATCGCATACTTTAAAATCAAACCTATACTAAAAAAGGGATTATGCACTACACGAAACGAGATGTGCATTACACACAACGAGATATGCAGAAAAACAATGAAATACCCAGCGTTTATTGACGATACAACCTATTTAAGTATGGATGCATCAGCATCAGAAACTGAGCAACTGCGGGCCATGCTCAATAACTTAACGCGCGTACACCTGTTAACCGCCAGCAAATTCGAGAATTTTGATGACTTGATTCACGAGTACATCGCCTCTGGCGTTGAAATATTTGACCTAGAAACAGGTATTGTCAGTGAAGTCACGGGCAACAGCTATCGTGTGTGTGATGTCATTAGCCCTCTTAACCTCCTCGAGAAAGGCCAAATATTTGAGCTCGAAAACACCTACTGCCGAGAAGTCGTTAAACACCAGCAAGTATTAGGGTTTCCCAATGTGGGCGCGCTAGATTATATGAACTGCCATCCGGTCTATCAAAACCTTCAGTTAGAGGCCTATTTATCGGCTCCTATTTTTGTCGATGAGCAGCTCTTTGGCACACTCAACTTCACCTCTACCACCATTCGCTCCCAAGGGTTTTCGGTACACGAGCGCAACTTAATTGTACTCATGGCCAATGCCATTGGCGCGTTTATTTTATTGCGCAATAAAGAAGAGCACTTATTGGCACTGAATCAAAAAATGAAGCGGTTTGTCGGTTATGTCGCTCACGACTTACGTAACCCGTTAGGGACTATTATTGGCTTGACCCAAATGGCCAACAAACGCAATACATCCACAAAGCGTATACACGCCATTATTCAAAAGATCATCACCCCAGCCGAAACCGCCTTAGAGTTTGTTAGTACTATTTTAGAAAATGCAGCACTCAGTAGCGGTAAAATAACCCTAAATAAGAAGACGCTTACAGCACATACTCTACTGAGTAATGCCTGCCATGCCGTTGCTCACTTCGCCGAGCAAACCGACACTCAACTCAAGCTAGTTGCCAAGCAAAATATCATGATCATTGGCGATCAGAGCAGGTTGCAACAAGTACTGATTAACCTACTGATTAACGCCATTAAATATTCCCCCAACCACTCAAGCGTTATCCTTAGTGCACAACCTTCTAGCTTTGATACAAAGCACATCTCACTGTCTATTTGCAATTATATTTCGGCTCCAACACAAGTGACGCCAACAGACGATAACCCCGTGTACGGCAGTGTAGGCTTTGGATTAGATATTGCCAAAGAGATTATTCACGCTCATCACAGTGTATTAAGGATTAACCAAGAAGACGGTACATACACCTGTCAATTTGACTTAGAGCAAGCCTAACCGCGCACAATTAGAATAACACCGATAGCAATAGTGGTTTGCCACCTCGGTATCCACAACCATTAAGAGTATCGATAAGTAACAATGATGTTGCCAAAAAACAACTATCCCTGCCATTCCTAGTCGATAATTAGCCTCTCAGCGCCTCAAGTGAGTAAAAAGGTAACACATAAAAATAACTATACTGTCACTAAAACACACTTAAAGTCACCAAAAACTGCTTAAATTCATCACTTTTAGCCTATATCGTAGATATAACTAAACACCCCGCCATCAATATTACTCGATAAATATTGCCGACTGACTATGATGAATTTTTTCAAAATATAACAACATGATAAGTTAATGCACGCCAAAACATCAATAAACACCAATAAACACCAATAATTATGTATCAATATAAAATATGAATAGCTGTCTTATGTATTCCAATAATCATTTCAAGCTCAAACAAATGATTATTGGCGCACCTTAAAGACTACAAAGCTCTACGATTTCCGCTTTATCATCAAAAAAACGCAAAAAAAACGCAAAAGAGGACACCCCAGATCATATGTTCCTTTTATACTCACTGCATTATTGTTAAAATAACCACTAGGTAACATATTTAATAACAGAGAACCTTAAAATGACTAAACCACTCCTTTTAAAGCCAATACACGCCCTTTGCTTAGCGATTATTAGCACACCGTTATTTGCGCCTGTCAGTGTCGCAAGTGAAGAAGAAATGGAGCTAGTGCAAGCACATAGTATAGTCCGGTCTTACCGTGAGCTACGTGAATCATGTGCCGACGATGATTATGAAAAGCGCCGTGAGTGTATTAGAGCTCTTAGTAGTGCAAACGAAGAGTATAGAGCAGCAAAAAATGTCATTACCAAACACGAATCGAGCAACAATACAAAAATTGCCTCTTAGCAATAAAAATTCGTGATCCATATTTTACCGTCTAATGCACGCCTAAAGACGCTTTAAGCGCTCACAGGCACTACACACTAGTCCAATACAAGGTCGTTGAAGACAAGACTAAGGCCCATTCAATCAAATAAAAACAGGTAAGGCAAGCATCGCTCTATATGCGCATATGCGCTTGCCTAAGTTTTATATTTACCTTTTAGCCTGTACGGCCTTTATCGCTAAGCACTGCAGCTCTGGGTTAGATCTAACCGCTTAAATAATAAATACCCTGTCATTAGCACTCCCCTTATACACTGCACACCTGCTGCCCATAACATACTGAAATAGCGCTATAATTTAAAAGAACACCATAAGATAGTGCATCTAAAATAATGCCATAAAAATATAACGCTACCCAGAAATTAAAAAATAAAACACACTAAAAATAAAATACATTAGAAATAAAATACACTGTCATGGTGCACTTTTTACGTTTTATTTTTACTCATATCTACTTGCTCTACTGCCCACAACTGCCGGCTAAACAAAAATACCACAAAAACGATAACACTTACCCCACTTAATACGTTAAGTGCTTGAGTCATATTCGTAAAATGCAAGATTAAGCCGCAGGCAAGACAACCTAAAGGCGCTGCACTAAGTAATACCATTTGATATAAAGCCACTGCGCGTCCGCGCTCGTACTCGCGAATTACCGAATGTAAAACAATACGACTCATAGAAGCCGAGTAACCTGCCGTGACGCCCCACAAAAAAATCAAACCATAGCTACCCCAAAATGTAGGCTCGCGAGTGATGGCATAAGCAATAGCCGCGGTATACAGCAAACAAAACAGCATACCCTGCCCGGGGTATTGCTGGGGCTTACGGTAGGCGTTGCCAACATACACCACCACAGCACCTAAGCTAAATACCCCTTGCATTAAAGCGTAATGGAAGTTATCAAAACCCCAGTGCTGGATACCCAATACAGGAAATAGCGCCACCACAAACCCCATATGCATAAAACCATTAAAAGCACACAGTGCCAATAAGTGCCGTAATACCGAGTTAGATTGAAATAACATAAAAAGATTACTTTTACTGCTATTTACAGGCTTACGAAAGGTGAAATTATCGGGTTCGGTATTATTGGGCGCTACATCACTCGCAAGCGCATACGAGGGAGACCCAATTAACCCCCAATAAACTGCAGCAAGCGCCATTAAAAAGGCTTGTAAAATAAGTACTCCAGTCAAGTCAATATCCTTGATAAGGCCGCCCATTATCGTACCTATCGCCATACCTAAAAATTGAAAAGCACTGCCAAGCGCTAGCGCTTTTTGCAACCGTTTAGGCAAAAACGTAATGCAGGCCTTATCTTTAGCGGGCAAAAAAAACGCAGTCATTGCGCTAGTTAAAAGTGCATAAAGCACCAGCGTCACAACACTAAACCAGCCCAAAAGTACAATACTCACAAGTGATAAATGGCTAGCGCACAAACCCACCGCCGCCCACTTTGCCACTACCGCTGGGCGCACTGTGTCAGTCATCTGGCCCGCTATTGGCAACAATACAACTTGCACTAACAGCATAGCGGCCACTAAAAAACCTACAGCAATAGGCGACAGCATTAAGGTATGAGCTGCTAGCCAAGTAATTACAACCCACTGCGCGCCATGGCTCACATAGGTTAGACCAATAGCCGGGTAAAGCGTGTTTTTTAGCACTTTGGTAAAACTCCAACAGTTAATAATAAAATCATGTTTAATGGTGACTATTCAGTCAAATTAACAAATCCCTCTTGGCAGGGTGCTGATGGGTTATTTTTTGGGCGCTTAGCACCAGAGCTTGCAAGGAAAGCAAGCGTTAGGCTGCGCACCTGATAGAGAGATGCAAGATGAGACTTTGCACCTGAATAAAGTCGAGGAGCATAAAGTCAGGAGCCAGTTACCTCGCCCCTTAGCTCAACCAATCGGTCAAAACATCAGGGCAAAAAGGCCAATCAAGTCGTGTTTGCGTTTGGCTGTTTTCTAATACAGGTATACGGTCACCAAAACGTTTCACTAATTGCTCAGCATGTACGCCTTCGGCAATATCGACCTCAGTCACTTCAATACTAAAATCGCGTTGTAATTGCTGAACAATAGCTTTGGCTTGCTCACACAAATGGCACCCTTGCGTGCCATATAAAATCCACTGATGCATCACTTTTATTGACCTGATTGACTAAATTAATAAGACTTGTTTTGTAAAATAATGGGTAATAATTCATCTAAACCCTGAATACACCAACCCCGACTTTCACTCTTATTTAGCTGCCTTTGCTGTGCGGCATCTATATAGCCTGCACGGTTTAGCCACACACTGTTAAAACCTGCATTTAAAGCACCCATAAAATCTTTTTGATAATGATTACCGACATACCAGCACTCGGTGACACACTTTTTTGCTTTGTGCGCAGCCAATATAAATATTTTCGAGTCAGGCTTAGGGCTACCCACTTCTTGTGGAATCGTCATATGCTCAAAAAAAGGCTCTATTGCCAACTGTTGTAATTTATGGCGCTGCTGAGGCGGACCATCGGTGATAATCGCTTGCGTAAAACCATACTCTTTTAAATGCTTTAAGGTGGGCAGTACATCATGAAAAGCACGCCAATGCTGCTCATATAAGTACTGATAGCGGTGATACCATTGTTGCGCCTGAGCGCTATCGAGCGCCAAGCCCAAAAATGCACTCACACGCTTTTGCTGCTGCTCGGTATAGGTAAGTTCACCTCGATGATACTGCTCCATATACATAAAAGTCACCTCATCCCACAAGGCAATCACTGATTGATCATCAGAAAAAGATTTATTCGCTAAAGTACAAAATTGAATGACGGCAGCATTTTTTGCACCTTGATAATCAAATAGCGTATCGTCTAAATCAAAGAAGATGGTGGGTAATATCATAAAAAGCTCAGTGAATACTTTTATTGTCACTATTTATAAGTGTTGAATTAGAGATGCTGAATTAGAGGGGCTGAAATCGGGCGCTAATGAATCATTGACTCGGGCGGTCGCTATATAAGCACTCTGCGCTTAAATACCCAAAAAACAACCCATAAGCACTCATTAGGTGGTGTTTTCAGCTTGGCTAATAGTGGCTAAACTACACTAACTATTAAATACCACTGTTTTGTGGCCATTCAATAAAACGCGATCCTCTGCGTGCCAACGCACTGCGCGCCCTAATACTACAGCCTCGATATCACGGCCTATTTCAACCAACTTATCGGGTGTTTGGGCGTGTGATACTCGCTCTACCGCCTGCTCAATAATCGGACCTTCGTCCAAATCAGCCGTCACAAAATGTGCCGTGGCGCCAATCAGCTTTACACCACGCTCATACGCTTGATGGTAAGGCTTAGCGCCTTTAAAACCAGGCAAAAATGAGTGATGAATATTAATGGCTTTACCGCTTAACTGCGCGCACATATCATCGCTGAGTATTTGCATGTAACGCGCTAATACCAATAGCTCGCTGCTAGTGGCTTTAAACAGCTCGAGTATTTGCAGTTCTTGCTCAGCTTTAGTCTCTTTAGTGACAGGCAAGTAATGAAAAGGCACGCCATACCACTCACATAAAGGCTGCATCGTTTGATGATTCGATAGCACACCGGTAATTTCTATCGGCAGCGAACCTTGCTTTTGGTTATTCAGTAAATGGTCGAGGCAGTGCCCCCACTGGCTTACCGCAATCAACACCTTAGGTTTAACCGCTCTATCGTTTAGTGTCCAAGCCATACCATAACGCTCTGCTATCGCTTTAAATGCGCTTCTGACCGCGGTAATATCTTTAGGCCCCTCAACCGATTCAAAAACCGTACGCATAAAAAAACAAGACGTATGCACATCCTCAAACTGCGAGGATTCCCGAATATTAAAGCCCTGCAACGAAAACAAGTTTGCTACCGCCGCCACAATTCCCGGGCGATCATGACAACTCAGTTTAAGTACCAGCGAGCTAGAAGCGGCTGGGCTAGACAATACGTTAGGCATAAGCAATCTCGATAGCAAAGGGATGAGCTGAAAGATCGAGCATTCTAAAGAAAAGAAGGCAAGGCGTCTAATTAGTGTCCATCCATAAACGGTCTATTTTTAAAAAAGTCGCACAGGATTATGATTGCCTTAAATTTGGGTCGCCGTTAAAAAAACAATCAATCAAGCTACTTATTAATCTTTCGTACTGTTTTGGGGCGAAAAAATACGCAGCGCGTTCGCTGATCTAGCGACCGCGCTAGCATGGATGCGTGGGCTTTGCAAAAGAGTAGGCCTTTTTTATGGCTATTCTATTTTTTCGATAATTTATCCAATGCACTCACAGATAGAGGCGACGGCTTTGATGTAAATCGTTTAAAGGGGATAAGCTTTAACGTTAATGCCGTACCTAAAAGCGTCACAATCATTCCTACAATTAGCCTTAAACTCAGTGATTCATCCAATAAAAAAATCCCCCAACTAATCGCAAAAATAGGTACCAATAAGGTAACATTCGACACCATAAAGGCGCTAGAGTCTTTCATGATTTTAAAGTAAATAATAAAGGCAATACCGGTAGACGCAACTGCGAGTAAGAGGGCGCTGACCCAAGCTTGGCCGCTAGGGTTGTTTGCGGGCCAAAATACAATACCCGGAACAATAAGTATGCAAGTAGAGGCCAACATACTACCCACAGTAATTTCAGTGGCGCTAAGGTGCCCTAAAGCATGCTTGGTATAATTACCTGCAAAACCATAGGCGCTAGCCGCCAGCAACCCTGCCGCTACAGCCCAGCCTGTTCCTTGGCTACCAAAACTCATTTTGTCGGCCGATAAAATGACAACACCAATCACAGCAACCACCAAGCCCACACTTTGGCTTGGCTTAATCGTCGAGGCAAAAAATAATGCGGCAATAACCGCTGTAAAAATGGGTGTCGTCGAGTTAATCAGTGATGTAAAGCCGGACTCCAAAGATAAAGCCGCATAAGAGAGTGCAACAAAAGGAATCACATGGTTAGTCAGGCCAAGTATCAGTAAGGGCTTAGCATTTTTGCCAATACTGATCCACAATTTTGTATTGGCAAAAAAAGGCAGTAAAGCCAGCACCCCCACCCCCATGCGAATGAAAATCAAACTAACGGGGCCAAACTCTGGCGCGCCGACTCTCATAAACAAAAAAGATGCACCCCATAAGGCCGACAAAACGAGCAATAAACTAAAGGACTTGACTGACATTAAAAGGTATCCAAGCGGAATGTAAGGGGGTTAACGCGCAAAATATAGTCGACTACCCCTGGGTAATGTAAACATTAGAATAAACGAGAAAGGATACAACCGCTACGTGCAAGATAAACTCTCGCAGTATTTCAAGCTGGCTGTCATAAAGCACTGTAAAGCAGTTGGCTGCTTTTGATAGATTAAGTGCGCTACAGCACTGATCTTATTCGTAACTATTCAGCTCAGCTGATACACCTCACCTGACGGGTGCTGATGGATTATTTTCTGGGCATTTAAGCGCCGGGAGCGCTTATATAGCGACCATGGATGGCTTGAGCGGCCCAGTAAATGATTCATTAGCGCCCAACTCCGGCACACCTGAATAGTTACTCTTATTCTTAGTTGAGCTTGTGCCAAATTGCCTTACACTAGCATTTTCACTGATCTAGGCCTATTTATGTTTGACCTTCCCCCAATAGAAATTGAAACAGCTGTTAACCCTAGCGCCACTGTTATTTGGCTGCACGGGTTGGGCGCCAATGGTAACGATTTTGTGCCCGTAGTACCCGAGTTGGGTCTGCCCAGTTCGTTGGCTGTACGCTTTGTCTTCCCTAATGCACCGCATTTACCGGTGACTATTAATGGCCATTACTTCATGCCAGCATGGTATGACATACTGTCGATGGATAATAGTGGTCGGCAAATTAACGGGCAGCAGTTGCAGCAGTCGGCAGACTACATTACAAGCCTTATTGAGCGTGAAGTTACGCGAGGTATTCCTAGCGAGCGCATTGTTTTGGCGGGTTTTTCACAAGGTGGGGCTGTGGTTTATCATGTGGCAGCGCGCTATCCAAAACCTTTAGCGGCAGTGTTAGGGCTGTCTACTTACTTTCCCACCGCAGCATCAGTAACCTTTGACGCTACCAATAAAGCATTACCGATCGAAATCCACCACGGCAGCCAAGATACAGTAGTGCCAGAAGGCCTAGGCTTGGAGGCCAAAAAATCTTTTGAAGATAATGGTTACACCGTGACCTACCGCCGCTACCCCATGGAGCATACCGTTAGCCCCCAGCAAATACAGGATATTGGCCGTTTTTTGATTAAAGCCTTGGCTCAACCTTAACAGCGCTGCCTAGCGTATTCAACACTGCGCGGGGACGTCAACGTGCTCTAACATACGTGCTCTAACATACGCACTCTAATATACATGCTCTAATATATTGCTGCGTGACGCCTGTTCTCGCGCTTTTTTCTCGCGCTTATTAATGTAGCACCGCCGCGTATAGATTTCTCTGGCAGGTTCCAACTATCCATGGGCACTCCATACGCGTTCCCGACGCATAAGGGCCAAAGAAATCGATCCCCGTCGGTTTTAAACGTGCGCGCCGGTAAGCGTGTTAAAACCAAATGATATTAGCTTTGATTTTTTATGCTTGAAGGTTATTAAAACGAGTGCCTGTCCCGTCATTTAATTGTAAGCGTGTTAAAACCAAGTGATATTAGCTTTAGTATTTATGCTTGGGGCTTATTGAAACGAGTGCTAAAACGAGTGCCAATATGACACCGCCGTGTATAGGTTTCTCTGGCGCGTTCAAGCCATCCATGGGCACTCCATACGCGTTCCCGACGCATAAGGGCCAAAGAAATCGATCCCCGTCGGTTTTAAACGTGCGCGCCGGTAAGCGTGTTAAAACCAAATGATATTAGCTTTGATTTTTTATGCTTGAAGGTTATTAAAACGAGTGCCTGTCCCGTCATTCCTCCCCCGTCATTCCTCCATCATTTACCGTTATTACTTAACTTCGAGAGAAATTTTGAGTGAGTGTCCCTGCAAGTGTTTCTGCAAGTGTTGTGACAACTAGCCTGGCACATAGAATTATACAGCGTCATTTAATTGAATAAAGAGGCTGTATAATACGTAAAAAGGGCATTATTGTAACAATGCCCTTTTTTACGTATTAATAATGTGGGTACTTCTCACAAAAAGCTTACCCTAAACGACTTACAATACGGGTGGCTTAAGTATAAAGGTGACGCCTGTAATGTCTGGATCAGATTCTAGAACAAAATCCAACTCGCCTGCCATGCCTAGCGATAACACACTAATAGAACCGGTATGCTGATTGCCTACAAACATAAGATTTTCAGCCTCCGATAGTAAAAAAGAACGAGGAAAGTCAATCGTTTGATCTTCGATTTCAATAAGTCGCAATTTACCATTAGGCCTAATACGATAGGCCAATATGCCATCCTGGCCACGTTCAGTCGCCGTATCATCAGTTTTATCGCGGCTCGATACATATAAAATGTTTTTGTCATTAGCGATACGAATATGCGCCACCGTTGTAATACCCATAACCCCTGGTGCCAGCGAGCTTAAACGTTGCACCTCATCAAATGAACCATCGGCCAGTACTTTTGCTGTAATCACTTCATTTGAGCGTTCGTTAGCAATATATACATGGCCATTAGTGGGGTGAAAAACAATGTGGCGCGGCGCACTGCCAGCGGCGCCTTGCCATACAACAACGCCATTAGGGTCGAGAGCACCCGTTGCTGGATTAAAGCCATGGCGTACAATTGCATCTTCTCCATACTGAACGACATAAAGGTTTTCGCCGCTAGCATCCCATTCAATCCAATGGCCTCGAGCCGTTGTGCTTGTACGGCTAATAACAACGCCATCGTTTTTAATTCTACCGTTAGCATTTAGACCAAATACCGACACATCGCCATTAGCAAAGCTTGTTAAAGCAATATGCGTTTCTTGTGGATTAAGGGCGATATAGGAATTGCGCTCGGTTGTAGACCTTTCATTTAACAACGTTAAGCTTGTACCATCCCATGTATAGGCACGCGCTAAATTATCTTCGCTGGTGTAAATAATCGATTGACGACTCACAACCGCATAATTAGGCGCATCGTTATTCACACGATTAATGCCTGAAAACATAAGCGTATCGGTATTAAATTGAGTACTAAAAATACCCGTCTTTCCAAATGCTAATAAAGCAATATTTTCGTTAACGGCACTAGAGCTAGAACTAGAACTAGAACTAGAGCTAGAAATAGAGCTAGAGCTAGAGCTAGAGCTAGAGCTAGAGCTAGAGCTAGAAATAGAGCTAGAGCTAGAGCTAGAGCTAGAGCTTATCAGTGTAATGCTAGATACAGAGCTAGAGCTTATCAGTGTAATGCTAGATACAGAGCTCACCGAACTACTTAAACTGCTGCTCGGTAAACTGGTGATTAAACTACTACTAGAAGTAGCGCTACTCTGACTAGAAATTATTGCACTTGAGCGAGGATGGCTACTCGCTGATGACATAGAGTGTGAAGATAGATTTTGTGATGATACGCTTGTACCCTCACCGGATGCGACACAACCCGCTAAGCTCGAAAGAGCGAGCCCCGCCATTAAATATTGCCTAATAAGCATAATAAAGATTCCTACCATTTTACTTTACAGCCCTGCAGGGCCACTAAAATACAATACCTTTTAAAAAATAAGCGCTATCAAGCGCTTATTTAATGAAACTTTAATGTATCACACAGCAAACCCACCAACCTGATGCTATATCTCAATTATAGTTATTTACTCGATTCCGAAGTTTTGAGAGCAATACAGGGATACTTGTTGTGGTCAACCCATCTGGTCACGAGTTTAGAGATTTTTTTGTGAAGCTGTTCTTTTTGGAGCGGCGTCAAGCCGTCATTATACTTGTGAGGTCGGATGCAATGGTAATAGCGCAGAATATAATCATTCACCGCATGCTTAGCATACAGGTAATTAGGCAATCCCTTTTTAGGTATCCATTCAGTCTTTAAGTTACTTTTTTTAGTTACGTCTGTTCTCGCTTTTTTCTAGCTTTTGTTATCGCATCACGGTAGTGGTGCATTTGATTAATCAACCACTTATTAGGGACAGGCACTCGCCTTCTACGAAGCGGCTAAAGCACAAAACCCTACCCGGTGGTCTCGTGACATCCGCAACTGAAATTTTATCGAGAGCGTAGCGCTAAACCCTGAAAAATTGACAACTGATTAACTTTTTTATGACAACTAGCTTGAAAGACTCCGCATCCTGTCTCAAAAGTTTTGGCAACGCATTCCGCACTGGCCTAACGGGTATTTTGAATCAAGAGACTCCGATTAAAGAGAGAGGAAATAATAGTTTGTCCAATTAGGCGCAGGGCCCTGTTTTCTCAGCAAGGCGCTCGAAGAGGCGCATGCCGGGGCCTGTAACTCTTCGAGCAACGCAGCAGAGGAGATAGGGAACAAGTATTATTGAATAAAGTATTTCTCCCTCGCCCCTAAGCCAAAGCCTCAGGGTAAACTGTCTCCAATGCACTGAATTCTTCTGCCTGCTGTAATTTTTTAAGCGTAGTAAGCTTAAAGGTATGCTTAATAGGCCGATGAAACACTTTCTTAATCGTACGCTGTAGCTTAATCGGTTTATCTAGCTTAAATAAATAATAGAGCTCCGAGCCTTCACCTGCGGAGCCTGCCTGATCCAACGTAATTTTATACCTAGGCACTACCATTACAGAAGTCACAGGCCACAGCCAATCAATCTGTTTGTATTTCGAATCTCTATCATCATTGACTGCTAAAGCTAAAAAATATATTTCATTAACAATATGCTGTTTGTAACGACTTTCAAATACATCTTTCTTAGTATGGTAATACTGCGCAGTACCATTGTTAAAACGTTCAAAATATTCTTTTTGGCGTCCATTTTTACCGGCTAGCGCTGCCGTCATCACTAAGTCTGAATAGCGCACCTGCTTCATTCCATGATATGGAATACGCGAGGCCTCTCGAACATAAAGCGCATCGCTGTACCTGTTAGCATAGTTGCGTGCTTCGATCACCGGTTTAGCACCCAACTGCTCTACCAAATAATTTTTCAACCAACTGGCGTGCTCGCCACCTTGACTGGGTAACAATGCAAAAGCACCTATGCCAACTTCTTTAATCGCACAGCTATAAGGGTTACCTTGCTTGTTTTGATGCTCAAAATAACCGGGGTAAAGCGCAAATGCGCCCGCTACGGGTCGGCTTTTTTGCTCAGCATCGCGGTGCTTATCTTTCACAGAATAAATAATCGCATCACGGTAGCGGTGCATTTGATTAATCGCATCAACCGGTACGCGATCATCAGCCTCTTCGCTTTGGCTATCAATGCGATATTTGGCATCAAATAACCAATAGGCTTGGGTGCCGTCCTCAAAAATTGCTCCCAATACAATATCTGGACGCTGACTTTCAGTAAAAACCTTTAACGGTGTACTACCCGAACTATAGGTTGGTTCATGCCAGAGTTTAAGCTGAGTATTATCATCACGCTCAAGATGAAAGCAGCTTTTGGCATTTTTGAGAAAATTAAACTCCAAACCCTCTTCCCTCAGCCCCGCCTTACTCCCTTCAACAACTTTAAAACCAAGCGCCTGTACCAGCAAATCACGCAACGCAATAAAACACCACACCTCATATATTTGCGCGATGGTACGCATGCTAATAAAAGCCTGCTGATCAAAACAATCTAAATACAACTTAAGATCTTGCCACACCCGGTAAACAGATGAATAACCCGCCTTTTGCTGAAGCACCAAAGAAACTTTATTCAGATCTTTATAGGCACCCACCTCTTGCATAAATGGCTGGCTTAACATTCTTTGCAACGGTTGCTGCCAACCCTTTACCTGATCAAGGTAATCCTCACTATAAACGTCCACTTCCGGTTTTTGATTAGCGGCGTGTAATTTGCCGTGCAATTGTTCGAGTATTCGCTTGGCTTGCCCTGTAATATGTTTAACAAAGCGATTTTCTGGCGTATTCACACTCAGTACTTTACGCTCGACTAAATAGCGTTTATCAAAGTGTTTAGCGTGAATATCTTGCTGTATTTTTTGCGCTAATTTGGGCGTAATACGACCTTTGATTTTGTCCGCTTGTTTATAGTTTTGATTCGCCTGTAAACGACTATGGGGCGCGTTCGCAATAACCTTTAGGCCCTTATCAAACTCTGCTTTTAATTGTTCAAACTGGGCCAACCACATCAGCGGGAATTTCTCGCGCCCACCAGAAGATGAAGCCTCTTGCTCGGCCGTGCTATTGGCACTAAAGCGCCACAGCGGGTAATCTTTGTCAATCGCTTGATACATTGCGGGTAAATCTTGATGCATTAATATTTTGGTGGATAACACCTCAAAACTGATACTAATACTGTGCCTTTTACCCTCTAAAAAATACTCCAAAGGCAACCGAAACCAACCAATATCATTGCCTGTATTCACCGAGCCAAACAAACGGGCCAGACAGCGAGAATTGGCAAACTGAAAGCCATCTTGAATACGAGAGAGCTTGTGATGTATCGCCGCGCCGCAAACGCCTTTATCAAACACCCACTCTAATTGATATTGCGTATTTTCAAAAAACACAGGTGAATCAATTGCAAGGGACTGGCAGTCGACTTCCAATGCTTCTTCTGCTTGTTTAAGCAACGTAAAACTCTTCAATTTAACAGCGGGGCTAAAACGTAGTTCACTACCGAGATATTCAGCATTTGGGCGGCTAGCAATAACGCGCTTAAGCTGGTGCCTACGCCGATCGACGCCGTTAGCCCAAATCGTTAAATCCCAGTGGTCTGTTTTGATTTCTAGCAACTTATCCATAAGCACACTCTGCCATTAACTTAAAAGATCACGACCCGTTGATGTAATGCGATATTGCTGGGTGGGGCTGCGCGGAGAATCGGGCTGGGTATATTCAACTAAATTTAATGCTAAAGCTGGGCCTAGGTAGCGCTTACGGAAGCTTGCCCGATGAGACAGCGCCAAGCCCTGCATAATACCAGCAACACCCAGCTCTCCTTTTACAAGCACTCGAAGCAAGCGCAATACTTGGTCGCTTACTTGGTCGCTTACTTGGTCGCTTACTTGGTCGCTTACTTGGTCGCTTACTTGGTCGCTTACTTGGACTGCAGCATCGAGTGATTCAAAAACAACCTGCAACATAAATTCAATAAATGGTGCGCCATCTGTAGCCTTAGTGCTGGCGTTAATGGCCTGGTAGTACTCACTTTGGTGAGTAAATACCATGCTCTCTACCGGTAATTGCGCTAATAATGGCTGCCATCGGCTTAAAATCAGCGTTTGCCACAGGCGCCCCATGCGGCCGTTACCATCGGCAAAGGGGTGAATAAATTCAAACTCGTAGTGGAATACACAACTGGCTATTAGCGGGTGCTGATCGGTGCTGTCTAACCAAATCAATAAGTCCGCCATTAAACGCGGCACTTGGTTTGCCGGCGGCGCCATATGTACTACCACATCGCCATTCATAACACCCACATTACCTTGGCGGTAGGCGCCAGCATCATCAATCAAACCCGCCATCAACGTCTGATGTGCAGACAACAAGTGCTTTTCATTGGCAGGGTGCCATTGCTCAAACAGCTCATAGGCTTTAATGGCATTGCGAGCTTCTTGCACTTCTTTAGGCGGTGCAATCACGCGCTTACCTTCAAGAATGGCGGTTATCTGCGCTTCACTCAGTGTATTACCCTCAATCGCTAGCGAACCTTGAATCGTGCGAATACGGTTAATGCGGCGCAGCCGCAAATCTTGCGCTTTGCGCAACGCCTGCTGCCGCCCCAGCTGCTCGCTAATATCAGCAATTAAGCGAATGATTTTGGCCGTGATCGTGAAAGGGGGCTGGTAATTAACTGTCATAATACTCAAGAGGCTTACTGGCTTGCTTTAATACGTGTTTTAGCCCTTTTTATGGCAGTAGAAATCTTAACTTTCACATTTTTCAAATCCACTTCAGAGGGCATAGGTTGCGTTTGTTTATCACGCTCCCAAAATAGTTTACTACTCTTTTCTTTACTCATTATCCGTATCCTTCTCATAGGCTTCTGGGTCGTCAAGAAATTTCTTCATATCTCCAGACGCTAAAGCTTCAGGCTCTTCCAGCTCATCGGCTTTAATATTGCGCAAGTGCTGTTTCGCACGTTTTATCGCATCTTTTACCGAGGGGCCCTTCTGGCTTCGTCGTTCCTCATTAAGGCTATCCACCTCTGATTTACTCATCATGCTCTCCTATAGCCAAATAGTTAAATAGTCGCCACTGACCACATATTTAAAGCCAAAACGCTGGTAATAACGGCTAACCTCGTCATTAATCGGATTCATAATTCGCAGTTCTTTTGCACCCAAGGCTTCTGCATAACCCACCATAGCTAAAAACGTCACTTCAAATAACCGAATACCTTTTGGCCTTTCGGGGTTTCCCTCAATAAAATCAAGCCGTAACCTCTGCCCTTGATACGTGGGCCGCCCCAAACTTAAACTCATCAAACACCCATCTTGCCACAAAGCCATTTCAAAGCGTTTAGGGTAGCGAAACTTGAATGCACCAAACCCGTCTATCCAATCCCAATCGACCTTACGCCTAGATGAGCACTGCCAAAGCTGTGATGCCTTTAAAGCGGCGGAGTCAATTAACCCCGCCCTCAACCCATCTTGCATGCTTCCCGCTAATTCTTGAGTCACCTCCTGTAGCACGGCTTTGCGTATGGCGGTATACCGCTCTTCAGCATCCCTATGTGTTGCTCTCATATCCGTTCCTTATTTTCAATTATGGCCAAAAGCTGGTAAAACCAGCCGAATCTAATCGCTCAACCATCTGCTTTATTTTTGTTGGGCTGCGTAAAGCAATGGGGTCTTTATCACCACCGCCTTTGCCCTGCAGGAATAAATCTTTACGCTCAGTGGTGGTGAGCAGCCCTTTTACAACTTTCAATAATTTAGGATCATCATCTTTAGTCGCTTTCGCAAAGACCACCTCGAGTTTATCCGCATCGCCTTCAATACGCGGCAAGACTTTGGTCATTAAAAAGTCATCCCAAACCGCTTGTAACTCTGCATCGCCTGGGGGCTTCTCACAGGCAACGCTAATCAATAATTCGTTTAGGGCCCGGTAAGCCAGCTCAAAGGGTGTGTCTTTTAATACACCATTGATTTCATTTAAAAACGCGATGCTCTTTTTACCCTCCTTATCATCCGTTTTCTCAAGATCTACTGGCCTGACCGAAGATAAAGTTGGGTAACTGAATACTCGGGGCTCCACTTTAGGCTCAAAATAATCCTCAAGCGTGTTAGGGGCAAACTCACCATAATCAATGGTTAAAGCACGGTCGATGACTTTACGGGAGAAGCCATGAGTGGTTTCATCCATATTCACCGTACCCGCAACAATTAGGTTGAATGGGATGGGCATACCGTATTTTTCAAAATGGGCCCAAAGTTCGGGGTCAAGCGCATCACGTAGCTTTTTATCTTTGATCAGTTGGCAGTGCTCCGCACTTAATAACGGCTCACAGCTATAAGTAAATGCTTCATCCTCCCACGCCCACTTACGCGACTCGATAACGGATAGATAATCTGCAAAGTACTGCTCCACTGGGGCTAGGTTCATTTCATCTAGCCCTAGCCAATATGGAGGGATAGCTTTTAGATTAGACTTTAGCCCTTTAATTTTATTATCAGAAAGTTCGACAGAACCTAAAGCCGCTTGCCACGCAGAGAAGATAAACCGGAGAGTATCAGTCACAATATACTGATCGCTGTCAGCGCTTAAGCGCGAGATATAACCTAATAAATCCGAGGGTTCATGCCAGTCTGGCCGCACTGAAATAATTTTTTGTTGAGCCGCTGGGTTGCGTTCGGCTTGTTGGCGCACAAAACGGGATTTGCCTGTGCCGGAGATGCCGGCTAGGAGGAGGAAGGGTTTGGGGAGTTGATTAACAGTCAAGTCAGATAAACTTATTACTACCTCCTCAAAACTGGCGTCACTAACATCCATCGCCTCACCGACCGAATGCACCTCTTCAGGAAACCACTGTATTACTTTGCGCGAAGTTTCATTACGCCCCTTACTGCGCGGCATATACCCCACGTTTGGCAGATAACAAACCACAGTCTCGACTACTGTACGTGCATTCCCTCCTGAGCCCAAAACGGTATCAACATGAATCGGGCGCCCCGATGCTAAATGAAAAGAAAGCTCAGCTAGGATCGAGTAAGCAGCATACTCCTCTTTGTCTCCTCGAACGAAAGAAAACCTTTCATTTGAGCGGTCATTGCTAACCAGTAAAACCTCACCTTTTCCCGAAATATAGGGGAGTTTTTTATCAATTAGAAAATCTAAGCCGTCAACTATTAGATTTAGAATCTCTTCTTTTCTCATCACCCTCTCCTAAAAACTGCTTTAAAGCCTTAGCTATTCCAAGTGATAAAACAAATGGAACACCGTTGCCGATAGTTTTAAACATATTGGTCAATGTCATCGTAGGCGGAAGCTCAAATTCAGAAGGTAAAGTTTGAATAGACAGGGCCTCCGCCGCACTGAGCCGCCTATCTTTATAGGGGTGCAAATGAACTTCATTATTGCCATACGCAGCTGTTGGGGAATACCTCCAACGATGCAATCTTTTAAAGGACTTTTTAGATGTATCACCTTCTAGAATTGTTTGGAATTTAGGAAGTGCCTGCCTTGGTGTAAAATAGTGGCTGCCATTTGGGTGGCTAGTAACTTGATTTTTCTCAAACCAATACTGAACTGTTAACGCTTCAAACTCTATAAGCTCTTTTGGCATCTTTCGCCTTGAATTGGCCAGGTACGGACTAGTCACAGGCCACTCAATATTCTGAAACACCTGCTCCCGGCTGTATTGTGAAAATGCGGTCCAAGGGAATTTTTCTGAGATCACACCCCAAACACCTTCAGAAAATGACTTCTTCCTAATGCCCACCAATAAAATTCGGTCTCTATCTTGAGGGGCCCCATATTCTATGCAATTAGTCAAACGGTCTGTCAGAGCATAGCCATGCACAGTTAACTTAGCCTTCAGAGACTCGTAAAATTCTCTATGCTTTTTTGTTCGCCATAACCCCTTCACATTTTCAAACAAAAAATAGTCCGGTTGTGTTTTACAAATCAAATCGACATAAACTTGTGACAAACGACCATTCTCCCCATCCTTGCCTCTATTTTTTCCACCAACTGAAAAGTCTGGGCATGGAGGGCCACCAATAAACCCAACCAAGGCTTCCTTTTTCTCCTCCTCAATATCAGACTTAAGCTTAGATAAATTATTCACATCCAAATACTCTTCAATACTATCGCTAGAGTACCCGAATTTAGGAGGGGGAAGCCTCATCTTCAACCTCGAGTGCTTGTAAGCATTCAAAAATGGAACATGAAATTCATTTACATACTGCACATAAAAGCCAGCCTTTTCAAACCCCAAATCCAGAAACCCACTCCCTGAAAAAAAGGAGAATATAGAATACTTATTTTTTTTTTGAGGCATACATCTACCAGGTAGTATTTAAATAAAATTAGATAGAATATCGTTGATAAGGGACGAGAATGTTGACTCCCCTCCCAAAGGTTAAAACTCTGGATATTCATACAAGCCGCGCAGTTTACCACTCCTGTTTAAGCTAGCAAGACACTTACAGGGACAGGCACTCGTTTTATAACCTCCAAGCATAAACACTCAAACTAATATCATTTAGTTTTAACAAGCTTATCGGCACGCACATTTAAAGCCGGCGGGGGTTGATTTCTCAGGCCCTTATGCGTCGGGAACGCGTATGGAGTGCCCATGGATGGCTTGAACGTGCCAGAGCAATCGATACGCGGCGGTGCCATATCAGGCGTGAATTGCATAGATGGGCACTCAAAATAGCGCTCCAACATAGCAAGCCCATAAAGAATACTAAACAGTATGATTTTAGCGATTGAGATGTCTTTGATTGTGCTCTCAGTGAAATAGCCTTTGGGCACTTGCAGGAGCACTTGCAGGGACAGGCACTATTTTCACTTGCAGGGACAGGCACTTGCTTTATAACCTCCAAGCATAAACACTCAAAGCTAATATCATTTAATTTTAACAAGCTCACCGGCACGCACATTTAAAACCGCCGGGGATTGATTTCTCGGGCCCTTATGCGTCGGGAACGCGTATGGAGTGCCCATGGATGGCTTGAACGCGCCAGTGAAATCTATACGCGGCGGTGGCAGATCAAGGCGTAAACACTTGCAGGGACAGGCATGCGTTTTCTCTGCTGGGCGCTGTGCTGCACCCACACTTATCACAACAGCCCATTTAAGCCACCCAGTCTGCCAGATTCCGCCAACAGCAATGTAGCTTAGCGCGCCACTTATTGGTTTATGAGTCGATAATTTGCTTTAAGACAGCCAAAACTCTCAACACGGTAACCTCACACCTGCAAGCTGCAAGCACCTGCAAGGACAAGGAACGCAGTTTCGGGGACAGGCATGCGTTTTATAACCTCCAAGCATAAACATTCAAAGCTAATATCATTTGGTTTTAACAAACTTACCGGCACACACGTTTAAAACCGTCGGGGATTGATTTCTCGGGCCCTTATGCGTCGGGAACGCGTATGGAGTGCCCATGGATGGCTTGAACGCGCCAGAGCAATCGATACGCGACGGTGCCACATCAGGCGTGAATTGCATAGATGGGCACTCAAAATAGCGCTCCCGCCTGCAGGGACAGGCACTATTTTTCTATTTTTAATAACCTCCAAGCATAAACACTCAAAGCTAAAAAAAGCAGGGACAGGCACACCCCAAAAAAACATTCTAATTATAAAGAACCCAAAACCTAAAACAAACCGCTATTTGACTCATCAGCCAGCTTTATCTAAGCCCCGAGGACAGGCACTATTTTTAAAAAGCACTTACAGGGACAGGCACTATTTTTAATAACCTCCAAGCATAAACATTCAAAGCTAATATCATTTGGTTTTAACAAACTTACCGGCACACACGTTTAAAACCGTCGGGGATTGATTTCTCGGGCCCTTATGCGTCGGGAACGCGTATGGAGAGCCCATGGATGGCTTGAACGCGCCAGAAAAATCTATACGCGGCGGTGCCAGATCAAGGCGTAACACACTTGCAGGGACAGGCATGCGTTTTCTCTGCTGGGCGCTGTGCTGCACCCACACTTATCACAACAGCCCATTTAAGCCACCCAGCCTGCCAGATTCCGCCAACAGCAATGTAGCTTAGCGCGCCACTTATTGGTTTATGAGTCGATAATTTGCTTTAAGACAGCCAAAACTCTCAACACGGTAACCTCACACCTGCAAGCTGCAAGCACCTGCAAGGACAAGAACTCGCTTTCAAATCCTTGCAGGGACAGGCACTCAAATCATCAACTGGATTGCTTGGGCGTTAAGCCTAACCACACCGCTAATCCGCGACCATTATTAAATTGCTGACCATAATTAATGGCACTGTACAGCGCGGTGGCGTTGATGGGGCCAATACCAGGAATGCTACCTAATATCCGACAGGCTTCTGTATCGCGCGTTTCGCGCGCGTTTCGGGGACAGGCACTCGTTTTATCCGGCAATTGACGCAGGCGTTATTAAGGCGAGTGCCTGTCCCTGTAAGTGTTATTCGAAAACTAAACCTCTCAAGAAAAGAGCCTTCTAGTTTTTGGAACTGACTGGATTAAAGCGAGTGTGGGCCCCTGCTATTTTTTCATTATCCGCCTCGAACCAAACGAATACGACCTATCTCTGTGCGGCTACCCGGAGAGAATCGCCCACTACGAAAATCGATAAGCCAACTGGCTTGGGTAGTAAGGCCTTTGGTTTGAATTGTTGAAGACCAAAAAATGACTGGAGGGGTATTCGGGAAGATGTCATGAGGGATTGCTGGGTTTATGCATGAATATTCAGCCAGTGATTGTAGCTCTTTAATGTTGGGTAGCCGCAGTTTCGGGGACAGACACTCGTTTTATAACCTCCAAGCATAAACACTAAAAACTAATATCATCTGGTTTTAACAAGCTCACCGGCAAAACCGTCGGGGATTGATTTCTCGGGCCCTTATGCGTCGGGAACGCGTATGGAGTGCCCATGGATGGCTTGAGCGCGCCAGAGCAATCGATACGCGGCGGTGCCATATCAGGCGTGAATTGCATAGATGGGCACTCAAAATAGCGCTCCA
>CANLTI010000011.1 GCA_947494095.1 uncultured Pseudomonadales bacterium | reverse complement strand
CTAACCAGTACTAATTGCCCGTGAGGCTTGACCATATAACAGAAATGATTGTGTGGCTGTTTGACTGAATGAATACTTCGGTATTAATGATAGAAAAACGATATGAAACTCGGATAGATAATCGAGATTAACTGATTATTACGCCAAAAAGACTACAGAAAAACACACTATTGCGCTAAACTGACAACTTCGCAACCGTCAACTATTCGGTTGATTGATGCTGTACTGTGATGAGAAATATCAACATCACGTACCTAAGACACCCAATCACCAACCAGTTTTCCTGACGACAATAGAGCATTGGAACCACCTGAACCCATACCGAACTCAGTAGTGAAACGATGTATCGCCGATGGTAGTGTGGGGTTTCCCCATGTGAGAGTAGGTCATTGTCAGGTCTTATTCCAAAAACCCCCTTCGAAGTGATTCGGAGGGGGTTTTTACGTTTTTCACCTTTGTGTTTTTATTCTGTTGGTAAGCAATATCTTTATGTTTGCAAGTCGGAAATAAATTTAGGGGATGGTATTCGGTGTTGCGGGGGGGGTAAAACTTTTTACGGGTAGGCTAACCTTTGGCTGAGGCATCAGGCTGCGCAGGATAGGGTTCAAGGAGCCAGCTGTCGGGAGCGCTTATATATCTTTATATATCTTTATATATCGTAACTATTCAGTCAAGTTAACAAATCCCTCTTGGCAGGGTGCTGATGGGTTATTTTTTGGGCATTTAAGCGCCGAGAGCGCTTATATAGCGACCATGGATGGCTTGAGCGGCCCAGAAAATGATTCATTAGCGCCCAATTACGGTCCCTCTGAATAGTTACTATATATCTTTATAAGCGCCGTTCCAGCAAGCCACTCATTATTGCCCGGCTTCAGTATCTCTAATCAGTATATCTAAGTAGTTATATAAAATTTTTAGATAATAAAAAAGGTTAAGCACATAAAGCACTTAACCTTTTTTTTGTTGACTAAGATTCATTAACGAATATTAGATTTATGTACTTTAGGTTGACGAGCTGCGCGATAAATAAGTGCAACTTTGCCAATTTCTTGAATGAGCTCGGCACGGCATGAGTGGCAAAGCGTTTGGATTGTCTCTTGTCGAGCTAAGCGGTCAGTGATCGCGAGCTTTACTTTGATGAGCTCGTGGTCCTCTAAAGCTCTTTCAAGCTCGGCAAGGACTGTTTCGCTGAGCCCGTTACCCGCAATGGTAACAATTGGATTTAAATTGTGACCAATGGTCCGATATTGTTTTTTTAAAGCAGCTGAAAGTGGCATATACACAAGCCTTAGTGTTTCGTATGCATTTGGGCGCAAAGAGAAAATGACTGCGCACTTAAGGTTGGGCTTCTCATTATAGAAGGGTTTGCGTAACATACCCTGTTTTGGCAGAGAATTCCCTTATTCTACCCTTTTATAAATGTAAAAGGCCAATGTGAGGTGAAAAAAGGTTAATCGGTTATTATGAGGCCATTATAAAGTATGAGCAAATCGAAAAGTAGTGGTCAATGGCTACAGGAGCATTTTAAAGATCCTTATGTTAAGGCTTCGGGTGATGATGGTTATCGGTCAAGAGCGAGTTATAAGCTGAAAGAGTTGAATGAAAAGGATAAACTTATATTGCCCGGCATGACGGTTCTTGATTTAGGTTCGGCGCCTGGGGGCTGGAGTCAAGTTGCTGCTGAGCTTGTGGGCCATAAAGGTTTTGTGCTGGCGAGTGATATATTACCCATGGACTCATTGGCCGGTGTTAAATTTGTAGAGGGTGACTTCACTGAAGCTAGCGTTTTTGATGAGTTACTTGCACGGCTTGATGGTCGGCTTGTTGATGTTGTAATTTCTGATATGGCCCCCAATATGAGCGGTATTGCAGATGTTGATCAACCTAAGTCTATGTATCTTGTTGAGCTGGCTTTAGATATGGCTCGCAGCGTGCTTAAGCCAGGCGGCTCATTTGCCTGTAAGGTGTTTCAAGGAGAGGGGTTTGATACTTGGATTCAAGACACGCGCACTAGCTTTAAAAAAGTAATGACTCGTAAGCCCAATGCTTCGCGCGCGCGCTCTCGAGAGGTTTATTTAGTCGCCAAAGGTTATAAGTCCCATTCTAACTAGTGCTTCAAGCTTTGTACGGGCTCTGAGCGTATAGTAGGGGATAATAAAAAATGGTCTGCTGCCAAGTATATTTATGAATAGTGCAAATACTTAAAGTCGCTATACTGCAGTCGATGCAATACATTATATGCAAAATGGAAATTTACCATTTGCTGAGGTAATTAAAGGGGAACCCTTTTGAACGATATGATGAAAAATGTGATTTTATGGCTCGTTATTGCTTTGGTGCTGTTCTCAGTATTCCAAAACTTTAGCGATACCACCCCTAGAAATGAGCTGAGCTATAGCCAGTTTGTCACAGAGGTGCAAAACGGCAGAGTGGCTCAAGTGCGTACCGAAGCGGAAATGATCTATGGTATGCGCACAGATAACACATCGTTTCGTGTTGTACGCCCCAATATTCCAGATGAAAAGCTGATTGATGACTTGCTGGATAAAAATGTTCTAGTGTCTGGGACTGAAATCTCACGTCCGAGTATTTGGGAGCAACTACTGGTTGCCAGCTTTCCCATTTTGATTGTTATTGGTGTGTTTATCTTTTTTATGAGGCAGATGCAAGGCGGGGCTGGCGGTAAAGGTGGCCCGATGAGCTTTGGCAAGAGCAAGGCTCGTTTATTAGGTGAAGACCAAATCAAGACAACTTTCGTTGATGTTGCAGGTGTGGATGAAGCCAAAGAGGAAGTTCAAGAGCTTGTGGACTACCTAAAAGATCCCTCTCGCTTTCAGCGTTTGGGTGGGCGTATACCACGCGGTGTCTTGATGAGTGGCCCGCCAGGCACGGGTAAAACACTTTTAGCGAAGGCTATCGCAGGCGAAGCTAAGGTGCCGTTTTTCTCTATATCTGGCTCTGACTTCGTTGAGATGTTTGTCGGTGTGGGTGCTTCACGCGTGCGCGACATGTTTGAGCAAGCTAAAAAGCAGGCACCTTGTATTATATTTATCGATGAAATTGATGCTGTTGGTCGCCATCGTGGTGGTGGTCATGGCGGTGGTAATGACGAACGTGAGCAAACACTCAACCAATTGCTCGTAGAAATGGACGGTTTTGAAGGCAACGAAGGCATTATTGTTATTGCTGCAACTAACCGCCCAGATGTACTCGACAAAGCGTTATTACGTCCTGGTCGTTTTGATCGCCAAGTGTTCGTGGGTTTACCCGATATTCGTGGTCGTGAGCAAATTTTAAAAGTACATATGCGTAAAGTGCCTTTGGATGAAGCGGTTGTAGCCTCTGTCATAGCGCGCGGCACACCGGGCTTTTCAGGCGCCGATTTGGCCAACCTTGTCAATGAGGCCGCATTGTTTGCTGCACGCTCTAACCGACGTGTTGTCGGTGTTGAAGAGTTTGAGCGTGCACGTGACAAAATCATGATGGGCGCTGAACGTAAATCTATGGTTATGAATGAAAACGAAAAAATTAATACGGCCTATCATGAGGCTGGGCATGCCATTATTGGTTGCTTAGTTCCAGAGCATGATCCTGTGCATAAGGTTAGTATTATTCCTCGTGGTCGCGCTTTAGGCGTTACTCAGTACCTACCAGAAGAAGATAGACATAGCTACAGTAAGCGCGGTTTAGAGTCTATGCTTTGTTCTTTATTCGGTGGCCGTATTGCCGAAGAAATGACGCTAGGCTTTGATGGCGTAACAACTGGCGCATCAAATGATATTGAGCGCGCTACTCAGATGGCACGCAATATGGTGACTAAGTGGGGTTTAAGTGAAGCACTGGGTCCGCTCCATTATGGTGAAGACGAAACCGGCATGCCGGGATCGGGCAATCCGCAGTATTCATCGGAGACCTCAAAAACTATTGATATTGAAGTGCGGGCTATTATCGACAGTTGCTATGACCGGGCTAAAACACTACTAGAAGAAAATCGTGATGTGCTTGAGGCGATGAAAGACGCACTAATGGAGTATGAGACGATTGACTCCGAACAAGTCGCTGACTTGATGGCTCGACGCAAAGTGCGTCCACCACGCAGCTGGGGTGATGGTGACTTTGGTGGTGGTTCTGATAATGATTCTGGTGCTTCCAAAGCGCAAGATGATGATTCAGCCAAGCCTACTGTTGGCGGCCCAGCAAAAGAAAGCTAAATATATTTGTCATGCTGAGGCCAGGTTTTCCTGGCCTTTTTTATGGCTATTTGTTTTTACGGTGTTTCATGAAATTACAATGTGCAACCCGAGCACTATGCTTGGCTGAACCTCAGGTGATGGGCATACTTAATGTCACACCCGATTCATTTTCAGATGGCGCGGCGCTTCATCGTGCAGGCCGGCTCAATGCCGAAAAGGCTCTAATAAAAGCGTCTCAAATGGTCACACAGGGCGCATCAATTATTGATGTGGGCGGCGAGTCAACTCGGCCAGGCGCCTCGCATGTACATGTTGAGGAGGAGCTTGAGCGAGTCCTGCCGATTGTTGAGCTTATCCACAAAAACCTAGATGTTGTGATTTCAGTCGATACGAGCCAACCTTTAGTTATGCAAGCGGCAGCGGCTGCCGGTGCCGGCTTAATTAATGATGTGCGCGCACTTCAGCTTGAGGGCGCGATGGCTGCGGCTGTACAAACCCAGCTACCGGTTTGCTTAATGCATATGCAAGGCGATCCTCAAAGCATGCAGCATGATCCTGAATACACAGATTGCGCAAAAGAGGTTTATACTTTTTTACACAAGCGCTTAAAGGCTTGCTGTGATGCTGGAATGCAAAGTAGTCAGGTATTGCTTGACCCCGGCATTGGTTTTGGGAAAAAAGATGAGCACAATCTAGAATTAATAAAGCGCCTGCAGAGCTTCACAGATCTGGGGGCTGGCGTTTTATTTGGAGTGTCACGCAAATCAATGGTGGGTAGACTGCTAGGGCGTGAAGTTCATGAGCGCCTAGCTGGTAGCTTAGGTTTTGCGTTGCTCGCTTTGCAGCAAGGCGCAAAAATACTACGAGTGCACGATGTTGCTGCAACGGTAGATATGGTAAGAATTTATCAGTTAACTCACGCCAAGTGAGTGATGGAATATTAGTTTACGGCGAGGCTCTGGCTGTAGTTCATTGTGATTTCGGTCAGGTTAGCGCTGCTAAGCTTATAAGAATTTTGAGAGGTATTTATGCAAAAGTATTTTGGTACAGATGGTATTCGTGGTCTTGTTGGCGAGGCGCCGATTACGCCTGAGTTTTTTCTGAAGTTAGGTTGGGCTGTGGGTCGTGTATTGGCCAAAAATAAGGTCGGCGGCTCGCCTGCTATGGTAATTATTGGTAAAGATACACGTATATCGGGCTATATGTTTGAAGCCGCGCTAGAGTCTGGCTTAATTGCCGCAGGCGTTGATGTTGGTTTGGTGGGGCCAATGCCTACGCCAGCCATTGCTTATTTAACCCGCACCTTTCAGGCGGCTGCTGGCATAGTGATTAGTGCCTCGCACAACCCTTATACCGATAATGGCATCAAGTTATTTGGCCCCGAAGGTACTAAGCTAGGTGACGAGGTAGAGCTTGCGATCGAAGCTGAGCTTGAAAAGCCCATGCAAACTGCTCAAAAATTGGGTAAAGCTCGTAGGCTTGAAGATGCTGAAGGGCGTTATATTGAGTTTTGTAAGGGCAGTGTACCTTGGGGGTTTAATTTAGAGGGCTTAAATATTGCCTTAGATTGCGCTAATGGCGCAACCTATAGCGTGGCTCCTAAGGTGTTTCGGGAGCTTGGGGCTAATGTCACTACGATTGGTATTGCACCTGACGGATTAAATATTAACCTCGATTGTGGCTCAACAAAAATGAAGGCTTTACAGCGCCATGTGCTTGAAACCCATGCCGATTTAGGCATCGCCTTTGACGGTGATGGCGACAGAGTCATGTTTGTTGATGATCAAGGTGAGGTGCTTGATGGCGATCAGTTACTTTATTTGATAGCGACTTACAAGAGTCAGCACAACGATGACTTTAAAGGTGTTGTCGGTACATTGATGAGTAACTTTGGTTTCGAGGTAGCACTCAAAAAGTTGGACATACCGTTTGTTCGCGCGAACGTGGGTGACCGCTACGTTATCGAGGAAATGAATAAAAACGATTGGACCTTAGGTGGCGAGTCGTCTGGTCATATTGTATGCCGCTGTGCCACAACAACTGGCGATGGCATTATTGCAGCGCTGCAAGCCTTGCTGGCGGTAAAGTCCTCTGACAAACCATTGGGCATCTTAAAGCAAGGTATGCAAAAAATGCCTCAAGTGATGATCAATGTCCCTTGTACCGACAAAGCAGCGCTCAATACCAATGACAGTGTAAAAGCGGCTGTAGCGCATGCTGAGCTAGAGCTCGGTGATGCCGGCCGTGTTTTATTGCGGCCATCGGGTACTGAACCTGTTGTTCGGGTAATGGTAGAGGGGAAAGATCAGCAGCAGGTGCAAATGGTTGCCGAACAGCTCGCAGCAGCAGTAGAAGAGGCACACTTATAGCAATATAAGTCCTTGATAAGCTAAAAAAAGCCGTATAGCTCTAATTTTACGGCTTATCTGAGCATTTTTATTGTGTTAGCGGGTCTCTTTCGCTACCATTGCCAGCCTTTTTATCTGGACAAAATGCTTAACTCGCTCTAGAGGCTAAGGATTTGTCTGTGTATATTTATTTGAGTCATCACTGAGTGCGTTGGCACTGGGTGAGTAAGGCATAATTGCGTGGTAACTAACAGTACTAAACGACGTCCTCTTATTATTGCCAACTGGAAGCTAAACGGCACCAGTGCATTTGTAAGGGAGCTATTAGAAGGCATTACCCAGCAATGGACAGGTGTTCATCAAGCTGAGGTTGTTGTATGCCCTGCATTTGTTCATATTGGGCAGGCGAGCAGCGTCCATTTAGCGCATTCCAATATTGCTTTAGGCGCGCAAGACTGTAGTCAGTTTGAAGAGGGCGCCTACACCGGTGATGTCTCTGCCGAAATGCTACATGATTTGGGTTGCCAGTATGTCATTACAGGGCATTCAGAGCGCCGCCGTTTTTATAGTGAAACCGATGCGTTAGTAGCGCGCAAGTTCGATTTGGCACATAAAGCATTAATGACTCCCATTTTATGTGTGGGTGAGACGCCCGAGCAGCGTGAAGCAGGCGAAACGCTGGCTATTATTAAGCGTCAAGTCGGTGCGGTACTCGACTATTGCGGGCAAGAAAAACTTGGTCGATGCGTGATCGCCTATGAACCCCTTTGGGCCGTAGGCACTGGTGTCACTGCGACACCCGATCAAGCGCAGGAAGTTCATGCATTTATTCGGCAGCTACTTGGCCCAGCAGGTCAAGCTACGCGAATAATTTATGGTGGAAGTGTTAAGCCTGAGAATGCCGAAGCACTCTTTACTCAACCGGATATCGACGGTGCTCTTGTAGGCGGCGCAGCCCTCAAGGCCGACGATTTTATCGAAATCTGCAAAGCTGCCGAGCTTTAACTCATTAACTTGGCTGTTAGCAATAAATTAAAAGCACTTTATAAAGGCAAAGCGTTATGGAAAATTTTATTCTCGTCGTTCATGTTCTTTTAGCTCTGGGCATTATTGGCTTAATTATGCTACAGCAAGGTAAAGGGGCAGAAGCGGGCGCATCTTTCGGTTCGGGTTCATCACAAACAGTATTTGGTGCTGCAGGTACAGGCAACTTCTTTTCTCGTATGACAGGTATTTTAGCCGCGTTATTCTTTGTTACGAGTGTGACCCTAGCCGTTGTTGCTAAAAATAGCTCGGTCATTGATGATGAGTTTTTACCTGAGTCAGCGGCAATAGAATCTGTTGTTGGCGATATTGAAAACAATACGGCTGATTTACAGGCAGATGCGGCTACTGCTTTAGAAGGTGACACTAATGATACTCAAAAAACTTTAGAAAACGCTGCAAAAGCACTGGAAACAGAGTAATAAAGCCAGTAGAATGCGCGTCCTCGCCCTGGTGGTGAAATTGGTAGACACGCTATCTTGAGGGGGTAGTGACTTCGGTCGTGCCGGTTCAAGTCCGGCCCAGGGCACCAAAAAAATCTTAGGCTTGCCTAAGTACTTAAAAAGCTCCGCATTGCGGGGCTTTTTTTGTTTTTAGCGTTTGTGCTTCTGTTACTATTCACAGATGCTGAAATCTGACGCTAACCCTTCTTTCTCTGCACAGTTCGGCGCTGAAATGCCCAGAGCATAATCCATCAGCACGCTGTCAAAAGGGGCTTGTTAGTTTGGCTTAAGAGCCATGTTCTTTTTAGGCTTCCCTAGGGAGCGAGGAAGAAATACTTTATTCAATAATACTTGTTCCCTATCCCTTCTGCTGCGTTGCTCGAAGAGTTTCAGGCCCCGGCATGCGCCTCTTCGAGCGCCTTGCTGAGAAAACAGGGCCCTGCGCCCAATTGGACAAACTATTATTTCCTCGCTCCTAAGCTATTGGCTATTCCTGTCCATAAGCCTTGAAGCACAACTATAATAAACCTGTGATGCCTTTGTGACTTTTGCTGCGTATAGTTATGGGTAGCGCATCCTAGGCGCAATTTATTCTTGGAGGTAGTTTATGGTTAAGTCCTTTATTCCTACATTGTGTGAGTCCGAGGTTACGTCAGAGGCGACCTACTTGAAGCGACGTCACTTTTTAAGTGCTGGGGTGGCTGGCGCCTTAGGGGTTGCCGCTATGCCTAGTTTTGCAGCGAGCACGCCCTTTGAGCAAAAAGCGGCTGCGGCAAAAACGACCTATAAAGTCGATGAAAAGCTTAATAGCTTTGAAGATATTACACAGTACAATAATTTTTATGAGCTAGGCACCGCCAAAACAGACCCTTACAAAAATGCCGATAAGCTTAAAACCGACCCCTGGAGTATTGAGGTGGGTGGCTTATGTGCAAAGCCGGGTAAATACCATCTCGAAGATATACTACAGCCTCACACCTTTGAAGAGCGAATTTATCGTTTGCGCTGCGTTGAAGCTTGGTCGATGGTTGTCCCTTGGTTGGGCTTTAGCTTGGCATCATTACTCAAGCGTTTTGAGCCGAGCAGTGATGCTAAATATGTGGCTTTTCATACGCTGTACGATGAAGGTCGGCCACTGCCGGGTCAAAACAGGCCAGTAATTCGCTGGCCCTACCGTGAAGGCTTGCGCATAGATGAGGCGATGAACCCTTTAAGTTTTATGGCGGTAGGCCTATACGGCAAAACCTTGCCTAATCAAAATGGTGCGCCAATTCGTTTGGTGGTCCCTTGGAAGTATGGTTTTAAAAGTATTAAATCCATTGTAAAAATAGAGTTTGTTAAAGAGCAGCCAAAAACCAGCTGGAATACATTGCAATCGAGCGAGTATGGTTTTTATTCCAACGTTAATCCAAAAGTAAACCATCCGCGTTGGAGCCAGGCACGTGAGCGGCGCATTGGTGAGCTTTTTAAGCGTGAAACATTAATGTTTAATGGTTACCAAGAGCAAGTGGCACATTTGTATAAAAACATGGATCTCACGCGGTTTATTTAATGACGGTCAAAAATATCACACGATGGCTTGGGCACTTTTTGGGTGTCTTACCGGCACTGTATTTAGTAGCGCTCACTGTATTTGGAGGGTTGGGTGCCAACCCTATTGAAACGCTTACACATCAAACTGGGCGCTGGGCTTTAACGGCTTTGCTAGTTAGTTTGGCTATTACTCCTGCTGTGAAGTGGTTGCGGTTTAATCGTAAATGGCATGTTAAGTACTTAATGCCTTGGCGCAAAATTTTGGGTTTATATGCCTTTTTTTATGCAACGCTTCATTTTTTGATTTATTTAATTTTTGATTTATCATTCGACTTTGGTTTTTTATGGGCTGATGTTAAAGACAGGCCCTATATTGCGGTAGGGTTTATAGCGTTTTGTCTCTTGCTGCCTTTAGTGGCTACGTCCAATAAAAAAGCGCAACGTGCACTAGGTAAGCGTTGGATAGCTTTGCATCGTACGGTTTACCTGATTGATGCTTTGGTTTTGGTGCATTTCTTTTGGCTTATTCGGGCCGATTATTCAAGCTTTTGGTGGTATGCTGCCGCCTATGCATGCCTTATGATATTTAGATTGAAAGTAACAACCCAATTATTTAGACGGCCACTGTAAAATAAACTGGGCGCCGCCTGTGGCGTTTGTATTGGCGGTGGCAGTTCCCTCGTGCCATTTAAGCACGCGATGCACAATCGCTAGGCCCAAACCAAACCCGCGTACTTGAGCATTAGGTGTTGACTCTAAGCGCACAAATGACTCAAAGACTTTAGTGTGCTCTTCGCTGGGAATGCCCGGCCCATCATCTGATACGCTAATGACATAATACGCTGAATGACTCGCATCAAACGACACTACTATCTGGCTGCGCGCAAATCGTAGTGCATTATGTATAAGATTAAAGATGGCTCGCTCCATGAGTTGCCAGTCACAGCTGGCATGTGTTTGGTTGTTTTTGCAATCAAGGGTGATATTGATGGCTGAGATTTGCTTATTTGGGTTTTGGCTAGAGTGACTATTTTTGGCTCGCTGAATAAGCTCGCTTATTAAAAAGGTCATATCACCTTGCTGCTGCTCTAAAGGGCCACAGCTTTGCTCGTAACCCGCATAGCTAAGTAGCTGAGTAATCAGTGCGTCCATCTCGTTAATATCTTGAGCTAAGCCATTCATATGATTATGGGCTAAAGTGTTTTGTGTATCGCTTGTATCTTGTAGCATGGCTAGGGCAAACTTCATGCGAGCGAGTGGCGTCCGTAATTCATGGCTTACCGCATAGGTCATTTCTTTGTGGCTAGCCACCAAATCCTTAATGCGTTCAGCCATAATGTTAAACGCGCTAGCAAGGTTTTTAACCGCTGAGCCACGCATTACAGTAACCACTTCGGGAAGGCTGTGCTTACCGATATTTTGAGTGTGCTGTTCAAGCTTGCGTACATCACGCATGAGCGGCCATACCCAAAGAAACACAACCAAACCAATCGCGCCGTAAAATAAACTTAATAGCAATGGGTATAATATGTTGTTATTTTTTCGTGCAGTGAGGTTGGGTATTGTTAATCGGATGATTTTATTGTTGTGTACCAATTGATAAATTTTCTGCTCACCTATTTTGTTGTGCAATAAAATAGGTGCACCTTTTTGCAGTTTTTGGCTAAATGAAGATTGTGCAAAATCATCTAAATCTAATATATTTACCTGACTGTTGAGTGTATTAAAGTGGTGAGCGGCGGTCGGTTTATCGAGTTGCTGCTCGATTAAGGTAAGTAAGTCGAGTTGTGCTGTAGTCGGTCTTGGTGGTGGGCTAAAGTGTTGCCAAAGCTCATCAAGGCCCCAGCCCATTAACATAACGCACAACACAATGACCGCGTAGAGCGATAAAAAAATACGGTTCATGAGTGATAGCTTGCAGGGTGAGTAGAGTGTGTAACTGCCACGAATAATCTGTGAGTTAGGGCTTTTTTACTAACGCTTGTCACATTTATCACCAGGCTTCGCTTGCAAATAAATAACCTCGACCCCAGACGGTTTTTATTTTTTCGGGCGTGCCGTCATCGCCATTTAATTTTTTGCGCAACTGTGAAATTCGAACGTCTACAGAGCGATCGAGTCCATCATATTCACGACGATATACTTGAGTAAATAAATATTCACGACTAAGCACTTCATCGGCCTGGCTGGCCAGTAATAAAAGTAGATCAAATTCATGGCTTGAAAACGCTAGTGTTTTACCATCTAACTCTACGGTTCGCTGCCCGCATTTAATGACAAAATTATTAAATACTAAATTAGGTTGGCTTGCTGTTTTTTGTGTATTTTTACGACGCAGTAATGCTTTTATGCGGGCTAGTAATATGCGAGGATCAGCAGGCTTGATGACATAATCATCGGCGCCGTATTCAAGGCCTAAAATTTGATCGGCATCGCTATCGCGTGCGGTTAGCATTAGGACTGGACCATCAAAATAACTGCGAATGTCCTTGCAAATGTCCAGTCCATTTTTGCCGGGCAAGCCAACATCTAAAATTAATAATGCTGGCATGTTGCGCCTAATGCGTTCGGCAACATTAAGGCCGTTACTCTCGATAATGACGGTAAAGCCATTGGCCGTTAAATAATCATGCACTAGCTGAGCAAGACGAAGGTCATCTTCAGCTAATAAAATAGTGTCTGTCATAGGGTGCCTGTCATAGGGTGCCTGTCATGAGATATCTATCAGAAAGCACCTTTGATGTGTTTAAAAAAATGCCCAAGCATTACGGCGGGCTCTACGATACTGAGTGTGATCGTGAATAACCTCAAAGGTTTTGCTGGCGAGCAATTGATTGTTATCCATTTCGCGCAATAAAAACGCGAGACTTTTCGCTGTATTCAAAGCCATGTTGTGGCTACCGTAATGGGCGTTTTGCCAGCAGGCAATAGGGTTTTTTTGCTCTTTTTGATACAGGCAAATATTTAATGCCGTCCCCGATTGCCAAGTAATATCAATTTCATCGTAACAAGTTTCCTCTTGACGACTTAATACGCAAACCTTGGGCTTAAGTGTGAACTCAATAGCCGGCAGTGCTTTGTTTTCAGCGGTTGCGCTTACAGGTATTGTACTTAACAGTATGGCGCTTAACAGTACGACGCTTGACGGTGACGCGCCAAAAAGGATTGCCCTGCAGGCTGCGATAAAGGCCGATATTGGGGTGGTGCTTGATAAAGCTTGCACGCGATAAAAGCGGAAGATACGACTAAAAATGATACACCCCCGCAATATACGTAGTTAATAAGGTGTCTTCTTGCGTAATAGGGCTAAGGGTAACACTGCTGCCTAGCCACTTATAGCTGGCCAATGCACGTAGCCCCCAATGCTTACTGAGTGGGCGCTCCCACTGCGCTTTAATATAAAAAGCAGTACTTGCGTTAGCACGGTAGGCTTTTGATGCGTCGTAAACTTCTGTGTCGTTTACGCCATAATAATATTGAATGAGCTGCTGGCTTTGCCAAATGGCGCCAGCGCTCAAGGCCCAGCGGTTTTTATGGCTAACCCAAGGGACTGTCATGTCGGTACGAATTTTGTGTCCGTCATGAATATGAGTAACATCTTGTAAAATTTGTGTTTGCCAATTAAAGCGAGGGTGAATATACGTGTATTCCAAGCCCGAAAGCCCAGCAGTGCGACGTTTATGGAGTTTTAGTGGTGTGGCTGAGGGGGCTGTGGTCGAGGGGTCTGTGCTTGGAGTCTCCGAATGTGTAGGGTGACTATCAAGCTCGATACTGCGAATACTCCCGTTATTAAAAAAAACCTGCTCAAACCCAGAGGATATTAGTATCGCGTTAAATTGGTGGGCCTGTTGGTCGATAAGGGTGTAGCCTATATCGTAGTCTTCGAAAAAAAATCGTTTACCGTAGTAGCTTATTTTGGGTACAAGGGTAAATAGCTCATCCTTTTGCTTGATGACGGGGTTGGTTCTGATGCCGAGCCCAAAGCTCACGCTGATGTCCCATTTCCCGATGGGTACGCAATCACCTTGGCAGCTAGGCTCTTCGGCCTGAGCGCTAAGGCTAAATAGCGTCATTGACAGTGCGAGGCTTAATACTAAAAAGCTGAGTATAAAAAAGCGCTTCATCTGAGTGATGGGAGGTTTAAGGCGGTATGGTCTAGTCATAAGCTTTAGTTTGCCATGCCTTTACGTGTAAAACCGTTAAAAATTGTAATAGATGTAATAATTTCTAGCGATTGCGAGTGGCCTGATTTTGTGTGTGCGAGGCGGCAATTGACGGGGAGGCTCACGTGGGCAGTTGTTTTATGCGGGTGCGGATAGAGCCCTGCCGTGGCTAATCGGGTAGGGCAGGGCTCATCGATGGTGCGCTTGATCAACTACATCTCTAAATTAAAGGTAAATGTCCCGTTGATTGTGTCAATGTCGTTACTGTCTTCATCTTTTAATGTCGCATCAAACTCACCTTTTAGCTGACCTTTTCGGTCGGCACTATCAAAACGAATGCTCCCGGCACTCATTTTTTGACCGCTGAGAGTGGGTAAAAAATCATTGGTTAATGTGAGCGCATTGAACTCACTAAATATGCTATCAAGAAAATAGTTTCCACGTCCGCCAAGCTGACTATCCATTGATAATACCGCTGTGAAGGGTTTTTGTTGGTATTGGGCTTCAATAGTCACAGTGGATAACTCAATATTACTATAGCCTTCTTTATGACCGATAATGCGGGTTGTACTAAAGCACACATCCGTGGTTTGATCTAGCGTCTCGTAATTATCAAAAGTAATATTCAATTGACCGAGATCATTGCGATGGCCCGAGCTAATATATTGATAGTTTGTGGCGTTATTGAGTGTGCCCTCGCAGTAGCGCTCGACAATGATGTTGTTACCGTCTTGATAGTATTTTAGAGCTATATCATCGGAGGGGCAGCGTAGTTGGGTAAATAGGCGGTCGTCAAGTAAGCTGCTCAATGGATAGCTTATATCGCTAGTACATTCGCGCAAAGTTGTTTCATCGTTGCTGTTTTGTTGGGTATAGGCAATGCTACGCGTAGCTCTTTCGCGGGTGATTTCAAGGTCTTCTAGTGTAAGTTGCTCTTGTGCATATTCGGTGACAAGCCAAGTGCCTTCGGTTCCTATATTACTTAAATCGATTGCATCAACAGCCGTTGATGCAAGCGTAAAGGCATTACCCGAGACAAATGTGATTATCGGCGTATTAATGTCGATAATACTTATCGAGGTCCTTTCTTCATCATTGCCAAATATTGTGCCGTTAGCTAAGCCAATTTTTACAGAAATCGAGACCGTAGTATCGCGGTCAACTTCTGGGGCTGTAAAGCTAATAGATGAAGAGCTTTGGCCAGTAAACTGGATACTACCTTGACCGCTTAAAGTCACTTTCCAATCATAAGTGACGATACTGGCAGCAGCGTTTTGCGTGTTAAGGTCAAATGTGACGCGCTCGCCTTCGTTGTATTGGCGTTTTTGATCGCTTAACGATGTGATCGTGATTTTACTTGGGGCATTGGTTTTGCTATTACTGCTGTCATCACCTCCATCGCCACCACTACCGCAACCAATCAGGCTGACCGCCAAAACTGCACTACTCATTAGTGTGCGTAAAAAAATTAATTGCCTTTCCATGTATACCGCTCCTATTAAAGCATTTTAAAGAGCGCGGCATTCTACGCATAAGCACAAATGATATCTAGCGTTGAGTGTCGGGTTTATATTTTGTGGCGGAAATAAAAAAGCCCAAGCAAAAGAATGCTTGGGCTTTTTTTATTGCGCGTATAAGCGCGCGAAGTTTACTTTAGTGAGGCAAAGTAAGCGGCAAGATTATCGATGTCAGCATCTGATAATGGCATGGCCATGCCGGCCATAATAGCCGCTTGGCCACCTTTGCGCTCGCCGTTTTTATACGCTTTAAGTGCGAGCTTTAAATACCCCTCGTGTTGGCCTGCAAGGTTGGGGTATGTCGGGATTATGGCTTTACCATCGGCGCCATGACAAGCTGCGCATACAGCGGCTTTTGCTTTGCCTGCGGCAATATCGCCGGCGATGGCGGGAGTGGCAAATACACTGGCGGCTAAAGTCGCTGCGATAATAGCGTGATTAATTGTCTTCATATTGAATTCCTGTTAAATCTATTAGAAAGTAGGTGCAAGAGCTTGGGCAGTTGGTTGCTCAGCGGCATAAAAGACAAGGTGATATAACAGCTGGGCGATCAAGTGATTTTACGAACCAAAGCCCTGCATCGATGACCTTCGGCGCCAAGTATTATATCAGCCTGTTAGTATGAGATGGGCGGCTAAGTATTATATAAGCCGCTAAGTATTATATAAGCTATAGCTGAATTTACGATGAATTCCAGATTACCCGCGTTTAAATTGCATGGCGCAGGTGCCTGCTTTTAATAGCTCGACTCTAAAAGCCATAGCGGAGTTTGGTGGAATACCACGGCCTGCGCCTTGGCTGCCGTAGGCTAAGTGCGGTGGTACATACAGCTCCCAGCTACTGCCTTCGGCCATCATCGGTAAAGCCTCGCGCCAAGCGGCAATCATCTTGTTGAGCGGATAGGTATCGGGCCTGCCTCTTTGGTAGCTACTATCAACAACTCTCATACCGTCGGCGAGCTGTGCTTGGTAATAGATAGTAATATCGCTATCGGCAGTAGGCTTGCAACCATAGCCTGTTTTTAATACGCGGTAAGCGAGGCCGCTATCGGTTATCTGGATACCCGGTTGCAGCTTTATACCTGCCAAATACTGCTCAGCAAAGGCGAGGTTGGCCTTGGCATCTTGACTGTGTTGTGCTGAGCTAGCAATAGGTTGGCTGACGCAGCCGGTTAAAACCATTAACCCAAAGAGCATAAGTAAATATTGATGAGTGGCCATAGTATGACTTTGATTGGTAGAGTGGGCAGCTAGTATAAACAAACCCAGCCACCAAGTGGAGAACAAGCGCATGACGTTAGCAGACCAGCATTGCTTACCGTGTGGTAAAAACGGGCAAGCCTTAACGCCGTCCGAGCTGAGGCAAGCGCTGGCAGCGCTACCCCACTGGCAATGCATAGAGGGTAAAGTGCCAAAGCTTGAGCGAGTGTATGACTTTAAAAATTTTAGCGAAGCACTGGCTTTTACTAACCGTGTTGGCGCGTTGGCTGAGCAGTATCAGCATCACCCCACGCTTACCCTGGCATGGGGTAAAGTGTGTGTGCAGTGGTGGACGCACGATATTCAAAACATACACCACGCCGATGTAGTTATGGCTGCAAAAACACAGCGCCTCTATGACGGGTTAAAATAACTGTTACATGGCAGCGCTGATGTTGCACTCCTCGGTATTACGCTTTTTATGAGTTGTGAGATGAATACTTAAGACGTTTTTGGGGTTGTGATAAAAGGGTGTTTTAGCTTGCACTCGCGGTTTAATTTCATTAGGTTGAATATTACAATCTAATGTTTAAGCGAGTACAGCATGATCAATATTATCCAGGCCGACTACACCAACGCTCAACACGCAAGTGCCATGGGTTACTTGCTGAATGAGTATGCCAAAGACCCTATGGGAGGTGGTGCAGCGCTGCCTGAGTCGGTATTGAATAACCTAGCGCCGCAGTTAGCCAAGCGGCCTCATGCGTTGACGGTGTTGGCTTTTGTTGATGACAAGCCTGCAGGGTTAATGAATGTTTTTGAAGGGTTTAGTACCTTCAAGTGCAAGCCACTATTGAATATTCATGACATAACAGTACTTGCTTCCTTTAGAGGGCAGGGTGTGAGCCGTCATATGTTTAAGTTTGTGGAGCAGCTAGCCGTTGAGCGCGGATGCTGCAAAATAACCCTAGAGGTGTTGGAGGGTAATACACTGGCCAAGCAAGCCTACGCTAATTTTGGTTTTCAAAGTTATGAGCTAGACCCTACACTAGGCAAAGCGTTATTTTGGGAGAAGCCACTATTATAGTGTGGCTTATGGTACTGCCAGAGTGCTGGTCAGGGTGTTGGTCATAGTACTGGTCATAGTACTGGTCAGAGTACTGGCCATAGTCACGCCATAGTCAATTAAGAGTCATCAATAGCGATTAAACGTTAGTGTTTTCATCGCGGGTGCCGGTATGAAGGGTATTGCTATCGCTTGCATCACCCTGCTCAGCGCTGGGTACTCTATCGGCTTTGGCTATGTAGCCCGATTTTTGCTTGGGAAGCTGGCTAATGGTTTGCTTTTTTGCGCGTTTTTTAAGGATTTGATTCACTTTTTTACGGCGATTCATAATGGGCCTGCGGCAATGGGTAAAATTCAAGCGCCGTATTTTAACAGGCCAGCGCAATATTTTCACAGGCAAGTGCAGGGCATAGAGCGGCAAGTGCTCGTCTTATGAGGTAATATTGCCTTATTCCAAGGCCTGTATGGCCTCTTTGCCCTTATTTTATAACTAGGTTTTATTATGACTGCTGCTGCCGCGCCTTTGGTGCTTGTTGATGGTTCCTCTTATTTGTTTCGCGCCTACCATGCACTGCCACCGCTCAATAACTCTAAAGGTCAGCCAACAGGGGCTATAAAGGGTGTCATCAATATGATGCGCCGCCTCATCAAAGACTATCCACAAAGTACCGTTGTGGTGATATTTGATGCAAAAGGCAAAACCTTTAGAGATGATATTTACAGCGAATATAAAGCCAATCGCCCGCCCATGCCCGATGATTTGCGCAGTCAAATTCAGCCCATTCACGACATTATTCGCGCCATGGGCCTCCCGCTTGTGTGTATTGAGGGTGTAGAAGCCGATGATGTTATCGGCACCTTAGGCCGTATCGCTACCGAGCAATCACGTGACCTTGTAATATCAACTGGCGATAAAGACATGGCGCAGCTGGTTAATCAGCATGTGACGCTTGTTAATACAATGACAGACACCAAAATGGATGTCGAAGGCGTAAAAGAAAAGTTCGGTATTCCACCTGAGTTGATCATCGACTTTTTAGCGTTAATGGGTGATAAAGTCGATAACATTCCGGGGGTGCCTGGGGTGGGCGAAAAAACAGCACTGGGTTTATTGCAAGGCTTAGGCAGCATTAAAGAGATTTATCAGCGCCTAGACGAGGTAGCAACACTCAGCTTTCGCGGTGCTAAAACTATGGCCAAAAAGCTTGAAGCTAATAAAGAGCAAGCCGAGCTGTCTTATTTGCTCGCTACCATTAAGCTAGATGTTGAACTTGATTTTACATTAGATGAACTTACCAATACGGCGCCCGATGAGGATACACTCAATACCTTTTTTACCGAGTTCGAATTCAAAAGCTGGGTAAAGGCGGCAGGTACCCCATCAAAAGCGCCAAAGTCCGAAGCGAGTACTGCACCTCAAGGTGCTGATGAAGCATTATCTGAGGTGTTAGCTGAGGACATGCCAACGCATTACGACACCATACTTGATGAGGCCTCTTTTAATACGTGGCTTCAAAAATTGAAAACAGCCAAGCTATTCGCCTTTGATACCGAAACCACCAGCTTAGATTATATGCAAGCGCAAGTGGTGGGTGTCTCGTTTGCGGTAGAGCCTGGTAGCGCTGCTTATGTGCCTTTTGGTCATGACTATTTAGGTGCGCCTGCACAATTAACGCGTGATTGGGTGCTCGCACAATTAAAACCACTACTCGAAGATGCCAATACACCCATTGTGGGGCAAAATTTAAAATACGATGCCAATGTATTAAGCAACCACGGTATTGATTTTAAAGCGTTTAAATACGACACCATGCTCGAAAGTTATGTCACTAACTCGCTAGGCCGCCATGATATGGACACCTTGGCGCTAGCGCACTTGGGCCATGCTAATATCAGCTTTGAAGACATTGCAGGCAAAGGCGCTAAGCAACTTACCTTTAACCAAATTGAGTTAGAAAAAGCCGCGCCCTATGCCGCCGAAGATGCCGATATTACCTTGCGCTTACATTTGGCTTTATGGTCTAAATTAGAGGCGCAGCCCGAGCTGTTATCGGTGTTTAATAACATCGAAATGCCACTTGTCAATGTATTACACAGTATAGAGCGCAATGGTGTATTGCTCGATGCTAACGTGCTGAATATTCATAGCCAAGAGCTCACACAGCGTTTAGCCGAGCTACAAAAAGAAGCCTTTAATTTAGCCGGCCGCGAATTTAATTTGGCTAGCCCCAAGCAATTAGGCGAAATATTTTTTAATGAATTAGGTTTGCCAGTACTTAAAAAAACCAAAGGCGGCGCGCCGTCAACCGCCGAAGAAGTACTACAAGAGCTAGCGCTTGATTACCCATTACCCAAGCTTATTTTAGAGCACCGCGGGTTAGCCAAGCTTAAATCAACCTATACCGATAAACTCCCGCAAATGATTGCGCCAGCAACAGGCCGTGTGCATACCTCTTACCATCAAGCGGTAACCGCAACAGGGCGCTTAAGCTCTAACAACCCTAATTTACAAAACATTCCCATTAAAAATACCGAAGGCCGGCGTATTCGTAAGGCGTTTATCGCACCGGCAGGTTATAAAATAGTGGCTGCCGATTACTCACAAATTGAGCTGCGTATTATGGCGCACTTATCGGGCGATAAAACATTACTGGCCGCCTTTAATGATGGTAAAGATGTGCATAGTGCAACAGCGGCAGAAGTGTTTGGTGTGGCTTTAGGCGATGTGCAACCCGAGCAGCGCCGCAGCGCTAAAGCGATTAACTTTGGTTTAATTTACGGTATGAGCGCCTTTGGTTTAGCCAAGCAATTGCATATTGGCCGCGCCGAAGCTCAAAAGTATATTGATTTGTATTTTGAGCGTTACCCAGGTGTTAAAAATTATATGGACAATACCCGTGTTGATGCTGCCGAAAAAGGCTACGTACAAACTCTTGGTGGCCGGCGCTTATATTTACCCGAAATTAACGATCGCAACGGCATGCGCCGTCAAGCGGCACAGCGCACCGCCATTAACGCGCCCATGCAGGGCACCGCCGCCGATATTATCAAAATTGCCATGATTACAGTGAATAATTGGCTGGCCGAAACCAACCAACCTGCCAAAATGATTATGCAAGTACACGATGAGTTGGTTTTTGAAGTTAAAGAAGATGCGGTAGAAACATTCAAAGCCGATGTGTGCGATTTAATGGGCCAGGCAATGACACTCGATGTACCCTTGTTAGTTGAAGCGGGTATGGGTGATAACTGGGATGAAGCGCATTAAGGGGCGAGGAAGAAATACTTTATCCAATAATACTTGTTCTCTGTCTCCTCTGCTGCGTTGCCCGAAGAGTTACAGGCCCCGGCATGCGCCTCTTCGAGCGCCTTGCTGAGAAAACAGGGCCCTGCGCCTAATTGGACAAACTCTTATTGCCTCGCCCCTAAATAATCAAGCGCACAGAGCAATCAGGCGCGCCCAGTATAAACAATAAATAAACACCCTCTTGTCAAATTGCTGGGTAGCGTCCTTGGATACATGTATGAATTTACAAAAACTAGAGCAAGCTCAAAAGCAGTTTTTAAATACCTACCCAGGTGGCTTTAGTCACCCCGATATGATGGCGATCGGTAAAAAACACAATGTGCATAAATTGGCTGATTTTTGTGTAGAGTCATTCAGCGAAGAGCGATTTAACCAGCCCGATGAGTTGCTCGATAATTGGATTAAGGTGATTAGTCGCTCATCGATGATATCGTTATTTGAAAAGCCTAAATTTAAAGGCTTTATTAATACAGCGATAGGCGATGAGCGAAAAGTATTGGTTGATAGCCTTTACGAAATATTACACGGCAAAGCCAGTACCGGGTTTAGTTTACAGTGCGATTTATTAAAGCGTGATAAGTTGGCTAAATGGACATTGGTTAGTGCGGTGCCAGCTTATTATCGCCTACACGATGAAATTTTTATGAAGCCCAATACGGTTAAAGGTATTATTGCACACTTTGAGCTGCCCGATTTACTGTATAAGCCAAGCCCCAGTTGGGCGTTTTATCAAAACTATCGCGCGCAAATTTTACAAATGAAAACGCATGTCGATACAAGCTTAAAACCCAATAATCCCGCTTTTTGTGGCTTCTTAATGATTAGTTTACCTAATGCAAAGTAATGCACTATCGCACGTTGAAAGCTCAGTGATGCAACACTTTAATGACGTGGGGTTTATGTCTCAGTTGCGTGAGCAAATGATTCGTTTTACGCAGACGCAACTACGCGATGCCGAAATTGCCGAAGATATTGTGCAAGAGGCCTTATTGGGTGCGGTTAAAAACCTTAAAGCTTTTGCTGGCCGTGCTGCTTTTAGAAGCTGGGTCTTTGCCATGTTAAAAAATAAAATGATCGACCATATCCGCAAGCAAGGCCGAGCACCGGCAACGCAAAGTATAGATGCCGAAGAATTCAACGCAAAGGGCAGTTGGCAACAAGAGGCTAAGCCTATGCCGTGGCAGTGCCCTGAGGCAGGCTTAAAGCAAGAGCAATTTATGGTGATACTAGAGCTGTGCTTAAATAAACTGCCAGGCAACCAAGCACAAGTTTTTATGATGCGTGAGTTTTTGGGTTTGGCCTGTGCAGAAATTTGCACAGAGGTTGATATTACCGAAAGCAACCTACATGTACTCTTGTATCGAGCCCGCATGAACTTGCAAAAGTGCATGGCCAATAACTGGCTGCATGATGATCGACAGGCAACACTACAAAAAAGTATTAAAAATAATTTAATGAATACAATCAAAAAAGGCCGGTAATTGATATGAATTGTCAAAAAGCTAGCGAGCTTGCCTCTCGTCAACAAGACCAGCCTTTATCGTTGTCAAAAAAAATCAACCTAAAGCTTCACCTTTTAATGTGTGAGCATTGCCGTAACTTTAGTAAAAATATTGAGCAATTAAGCGATTCAATGCAAAGCTTTTTAAGCGGTGATGACAGCAAAGATCAAAAAAAATGATACCAGCGATAATCAATTGAAGTAAACATAAAATGATGGAGCTTTTATGGAACAGATGAATCAAACCGTGAGCCATTTTTTTGCATATATTAGTAAAATTCGATGGATTGTGCGTTGGGGCTTAAAGCGCAATGCCATCCCCGAAAATGTGATGGAGCACAGTTGGGAAGTAGCCACTATTGCACATGCGCTGGCGCTTATTAGCAATCGGCGTTTTGAGGGTACCTATGACGCCAATGCGGTAGCGACGGCCGCCTTGTACCACGATGTATCTGAAGTGATTACCGGCGATATGCCTACGCCAATTAAATACCACTCAAAAGGCATGCAGGCGGCTTTTAAAGAGGTTGAAGTGCAAGCTGAGCGCGAGTTAATAGCCTTGCTACCCAGCGATTTACAAAAAGACTTTGAGCCATTAGTGGTCAGCTCGCAAGTCCCTAAAGACATTAAGCAATTAATTAAAGGGGCCGATACTATTGCAGCTTTTTTAAAGTGCCAAGAAGAGCTCAAGGCGGGTAATAGTGAGTTTTCCAAGGCGGCAGAAGATATTGCGATGCGCCTAGCGCGCTCAGATCTACCGGCGGTGGATGTGTTTTTGGAGGTTTTTGCCCCAAGCTATAAGCTCACGCTCGATGAGCTGTTAAACGGTAGCGAAAAGGTACGCAGCTTACCGGCGTAACCACCATACAGCGCTGAGTTTGGCACCTGCGCAGCGCTGTATCGTATCTGCTGCCTTAGCCGCTGTTTTGTAGCCTTTTAATGCAGCCCTTTAATATAGCCCTTTAAAATTGCGTTTTTAAGGTGTCAAATATATCCATAATACGGGCGATATACTGGTCTTTAGGTTTAAAGCTGCTGTTGTTTTGCTGGATAAAATCACGCTCTAAATGCTTGATAAGTTTACGTAAACGATAATGATGCAGTCTTGTATAGTACTGGATGGGGTCAGTGATTAAGCCCGAAAAAGAAGCCACGACTGCCAGTGTACACATCACGCCAAAACTGCAAGCAATAATGAGTGCCGCAGAGGGTGAGGGCGGAAACATATCGTAGTAATACCCGCCTAGTGTGCTGCCTAAAATAAAGGTCTGTGTTTGCTGGTGCTTAGCGCTGAGCGCGGCCACAATAATGCCTAAACCCAGCCCGCCCGGGGTAAATTTTTTAAAGGCTAAAGCTCCTGCTATCGTGCTAATTAACGTATTGGTAATATCTGCCGATGCGGTGCGTGTAATGGCGTATTGCTCGAGTGCTTGCGTGGTAATCGGGTCGATAGCTTGAATGATTTTTTGCCGTTGTGCATGTAGCTTTTGATTGTGCGCTTCGGTATTGTTTGTGTCGTTATTACTGCTGTTATTATTAATGTTGCCACTTTTATGCATGTTGCATTGCAATGCGCGGGCGAGTTCATCGGCAATGTACTGGTGCAGCTCTCCTTTTTTTGGGTCTTGTGGGTTGCCTAATAAATACTGGTTAATAATATTCACACTGTGTTTTTGCACATCGGTGCTAAAGCCATTGGGCACTTTGAGTAAGTGCTTGCGCCATATGGGCTGATTGCACTTGCCCAAAATAAAAGCCGTTAATTGCAGTAATACAAAAAAAGGTGCCCACATTAAATTAATAGGCATTTTGAGTAAATCCCAACCAAAGGCGACTTTATTGGTGTGCCAAGCCCCGGGGTAACAAAAGTGTTGGCGGGTAAAACCTGGGATGCGTTTTTTACACTGTTCAAAATAGCGCTCGGCACCACGGTTAATAGCGGCTTGTAATGCGGTTGTGGCGTTTGGCGTGTGGTTTAATTCGGTCATAATTACTGTAATCTGTTGGGTGTACTTATACCGTGAATAACGGTTTTTATTAACGGTTTTTATTGACGGTTTTAAGTAACAGGCTTTAGTAGGCTGTAGGCTTGTTGTTGAGTAAGCTCGATGTAATCGCCTTGTGCCAAGTTGGCAGGCAGTTGTAGCGGGCCAATCGCAAAACGATGCAGCTGCGTCACTGTATTATTAAAAAACCCAAACATTCTTTTGACTTGATGATAGCGCCCTTCGGTAAGCGCGAGCTCGGCTTGGTGGCTGCTGATGATTGTAAGTACGGCAGGTTTTGTTGTGATGCCCTCAAAGTCGAAGGCAATGCCTTCTAAAAATTGCGTGCGATATTGCTCGGTAATAGGGTCTGCTGTTGTAACGCGGTAATGCTTTTGAATGCATAGCTCGGGTAATGATAAATTGCGCGTCCAAAAGCCATCATTACTCAATAGCATTAACCCTGTGGTATTAAAGTCTAATCGACCAGCAATATGCAGCTCGTTTTTATAGGGGTAATTGATAAGATCTAATACAGTCTTATTTTTATCATCACAGGTTGCGCTAACGACACCTTTTGGTTTATTAAATAAAAGGTAGCGCGCTATTTTATGAGGAAGCGATTGCTCAGCCACTATCACTTGATCGAAGGGCGTTATTGTTTGGTTAGCGCTATGAGCGAGTAAGCCGTTGATGGTGATTTTTTTTTGAGCAATCAATAAGCGAATACTGTTTTTAGCGATATCAGTGTGCAGGCTAACAAACCTATCTAGGCGAGTGCGAGAGAGTTTCATAAGGGGTTGTAGGTTTTTAGAGGACTGCCATCATACCATTGACTAAGCCTTTACACAGCGACGAGCTAGCATTTAGACAAACGCAGTATTTAGATAAGAGTATTTAGACAAGAATAGTATTTAAGGGTGACTTTGGGTAACCTAATACTCTTTTAAAGCATGATACGTGAGTATTTTATGACCATCGGTTTTACCCCCGCAGCCACCATAAACACACTAAAAGCCCGTGCGCAGATATTGGCCGCCATTAGAGCGTACTTTTTGCAGCACAACGTAACCGAGGTTGATGTCCCTGCTTTGGGCCGCTTTAGTGTTACCGATGTGCACTTGGCCGCACTGGCTGTTGAGGTAGGCGATAGCACGCAGTACTTACAAACCTCGCCAGAGTTTTATATGAAGCGTTTATTGGCGGCGGGAATGGGTGATATTTATAGTTTGGGCAAAGCTTACCGGGCCGATGAAAGTGGCTCGCGACACCGCCCTGAGTTTACCATGCTAGAGTGGTACCGTTGCGGTTTTGATGATGCGGCGTTAATGGCCGATATTGCAGGGCTATTGCAAGCGGTTGGGGCAAGCCAGACTATTAAGCAAGTGGCTTATGGTGAGGTATTTGAGCGTATAACGGGGCTTAATCCACATACTGCCGGCGAGCAGGGTGATGATTCGCTTGCGTAGTATGCCTTGCAGCATTTTGATGCCGCTTGGCCTAATACCCCTAAAAGCACATGGCTTGATTTAATTTTTAGCCAACACATAGAGCCCACTTTTTTAAAGCCTACATTAGTTTTTGATTTTCCGGCTTGCCAGTGTGCATTGGCAAAAATTGCCAACAATAGCGCGGGCCAAAAAGTTGCCAAGCGGTTTGAATTGTATTGGCAGGGCCTAGAGCTTGCGAATGGTTACTGGGAGCTCACTTGCCCACAAGAGCAGTGCGCGCGCTTTGAGCAAGATAATGCCACACGCATCAAACAAGGATTACAACCGATCACCCCCGACCCCCATTTTATAGCGGCTATGGAGCACGGTTTGCCAGAGTGCGCAGGTGTAGCGTTGGGTGTTGATCGTTTATTAATGTGTTTATTACAGGAAAAAGATATTGCCGCCGTTATACCCTTTGAACAGGGTTAGCCTTGCTAGCATGGTTGAGTAGGGCCATTGTATCTATAACAAAACTGCAGGCAGTTATCATGAAACTATAAGCCCGTAGTCACTCAACTCCTTTGGCAGTTTAAAGTATGACTGGATTTTTAAAGTGCCGATGCATAATCGTAAAGCCATGAGGAAAGACGTTGATCTGTATATGAAATATTACAACAATGATCGCCTTCACTCCTCAAATAATGACCTGTCACCAGCAGCCTATGAGCGTAAATATTTACATCAAGAGGCGATTTTTGGATGAAAGGGTTCTGATATTTATGTCAGGTTCATTTTATTCAAAAAGTGGCAGAGAAATGTGTCCGAAATTATTTACCAGAACAACCAGAGCAATTCGCCAGCTTCGCTTGGGGCACCGCCTCTCCCATCTTTTCCGTTATGATCAACTGGCGGTTTTACAATGCTCATCTGATAAATTAACTAAAATACCATTTTCTAAATGATATACCTTCTCAGCCATATTGATAGTTTCTTGCCTGTGGGCAATCATTATGCATGTCATTGGTAAATGCTGTATTTTCTCATTAATTTTAGCTTCATTGTCTATATCTAAATGGCTGGTTGCTTCGTCCATAAATAATACATAGGACGATTGATAAAGCGCACGGGCAAGCAATAAGCGCTGAATTTGCCCACCTGATAGATTAGACCCCATATCACCGACTAATGAATTATAACCCATAGTCATCCTGTTAATATCATCATGAATAGCTGCCAAATGAGTACATTGTTCTATCTTTAAATAATCAGGCTGCGGATCAAAAAAGCTTACATTATCTGCAATAGAGCCAGCAAGCAGTGTATCGTCCTGCATAACTGCCGCTATTTTTTTACGATAACTTTTAAGACCAACTTGAGTAATATCTTTACCATCCAAGTAGACTTTACCTGACGTTGGTTGCAGCAAACCTAACATGATTTTCATTAAGGTGGTTTTACCTGCCCCTGACGGGCCAGTAACAGCAATAGACTCACCAGCTCCAAACGTTAAATTAACATTATTTAAAATTGGCACCTGATCATCACTGTAACTAAAGCAGATATTCTCAAGTGTTAGTTGGCCTTTTAACTCTTGATCTTCACTATTTGAAAAGGTAGTTTCACCTTCACGATTAGCCTCTTGCTCAGTTAAAGCTATGTCAGCAATACGGTCAAGATGTAAACGCATTATTTTGAATTGTATAATTTGCTCGATAAGATTGACAAACCTATTGGTTAATTGCCCTTTGTAGGCAATAAAAGCTAGTACCATACCTACAGATAAAGTATTTCCCATTACCATAATCGCTGAAAAATAAATCACTAATACATTTTCTAAACCGAATAACAATTTATTAAACGAATCAAAAATAATATTTAAACGCCCTAAACGGATTTCACTATTAATAACTTCAGCATAACGATTTTGCCAAACACCTTGTCGTTGAGACTCATTGCCAAACAACTTAATGGTTTGAATTCCGCGAATATTTTCTAAAAAATTTGATTGCTCTTTCGCCGAGTTTTGGATCATTTCTTCAGTAGCTTGATGCAGTGGACGATACAAGGCTAAACGCACTATGGTATATAAGATTATTGCACTAAGTACCACTGTGGTAAGTTTCAATGAATAAAGCGTCATCGTAATCAATACGGTTATAGCCATTACCCCATCCACTAAAGTTTCAACAAAGCCTGTGGTAATACGTTCGCGTATTTGGGCAAGAGAGCCAAAACGAGAAACTATATCACCAATATGCCGGGACTCAAAATAGTTCATTGGTAAACGTAATAAATGATTAAGAAGATTTACGCCCATTTGCATGTTAAGTAAGCTAGAAATACGTAATATTAACCAACTTCGCACGGCATTAGTCACTACAGAAATAACAGCAATTAAAGCAAAACCAATAGCCAATACAGTCAGTAATGGTTTGTCAAAACTAATTAAAACCTCGTCAACTACCCACTGCATATAATACGGGCTTATTAAAGCAAATAGCTGCAATAAAAGCGATAAAGCAATTAATTTGAAAACCCCAGTTTTTAAACCAGACATTGAACTCCACAATTGGGTGAACTTCATTTTGGCTTGCTCTTCTTTTACTTCAAATTTACTGGTTGGCGTTAATTCTAAACAAATACCAGTGAAGTGCCTGCTAAATTCTTCTGTATTTAATGTACGCTTTCCAACTGCGGGGTCATTTATAGAAAACTTAGCGCCTTTCATTGAAGCGGAGCCTTTACCTAAGACCTTGGTTAAAACCACAAAATGATTTAAATCCCAATGTAAAATACAAGGCGTTGTTAGGTTATGCATTTCGTCTATAGGGCATTGTAAAGCACGAGCTGCTAAACCTAAGCTATCGCCTAACTCAATGAGCTGCTGAAGATTCATACCTTTCAAACCGACTGAAAAACGCTTGCGCATGGCAGGCATCTCAAGTTGATGACCATGATAACTTGCGATCATAGCCATTGACGCTAAACCGCATTCTGAAATTTCAGATTGCAAAAATAATGGTATTGATTTCGATGATGAAAAGACTAGTAGTTTTTCTGGCATTATTGACATAATATTAAATTATCTAGCTTATGAATTAGATGAGCCGCTGCGTCACGGCTTATGACTTAGAGGAAGTTTAGATAAGTCTATGGTCCTGCCTTCCAAGGCGGTCTTTTTCTTTGAAACCCCTTGGCTTTTTGTATATTTATTTTTTGCTAAGACGCAATCAAAAAAGTAAAACCCTCTTGATTTAATTGATTTATTTCACTCCACTCCCCTAGTTAAATAGCCATACTTATCCTTTAATGTGTTCGGCTAATTTATCCGGCAATGTAACATTCTGAGGTCCCATTATTAATTTTTTCCTAATTTGCGCAAGCTACGCAGTGACGCTTTTATGGTAGCCATTGGATTGTACGAAGTTAGCGCAACACAAAACCCAAACAATGCTGTCTTAGGAGGCCCCAAAATATTAATTTCGAAGTACATATGAGTTCCTAATTCCTAAAACATTGCTCCAATTGATCAGTATTTTCGATATAGCTCTGCGATAACTTTTGCTTTGATAGCAGCAGGCAAGCCTGTAATAGCCGTTATTTTTGAGTCACCTTTTTACTGCCGGCTTGAAGACCGACCTTGTGCTAAAAAATATCGCCGATACTAGGCTCTCGCATTACTTGATGGACGCTTCGCCCTGTATTGCAAGCTATTTCTGCAAGTAACGGATAAATGATGCCTTTATATCTTAGATACCAGCCAAGCATGACTTTACACAAAAAATTCTATCCACCCCCAGAATATTATCAAGGCTAACTATCCTTCGAGCATCACCTAATAACGCCCTTTAAATCAATAATCATATTAGCCAATTCTACGCCAGTATTTTTCACTAAAGCGGATACTTTTACATCATTACCACTGCCACTCATTTTATCGTACATCGCCTTGATGGATATAGGGATGTCATCCCTTTTACTTTTATAGGCAAAATTAATCACAGAAAATACTCGTAATACCACCAAACTCATTAGCTCGCATGCACTAGAAAATAATAATTTACTGGTATATTTAGGGTTTTCATTGAGATTTTAGAAGTAGGCGTTAATACGATCGGCATTACAAGTTCGTTCAATTAAACTACGAGTCATGACAGAAGTTGGGATTCCCTCTATGAAGCGATCAAGGGTAATACTGAATGACACTACGGTTTTAAAAGATAGAATTTTGCACCGAATATTATCTGCAGACAAGAAAATAGCTGGGATTTTTGACTCAAAAAATACCGGATGATCATTGCGTCACCTTTAAAAGTAAAGGCCGACCTATGATCTAAACGTTTACGACACTAATAGTTAAGTCCTAAAGCTGACTTAACTTAAATATATACTCGATTTCGAAGTTTTTATGTATTGACAAGATTGTTGACCTTTGAATACTTACTCGTTGTGCATTTTTCGACCCACAAGGAAGTCAAAAATCAACGCTTTTGTATAAAACAGTTACACGTTCACTGTCAAGAACCAAAAACTTCAAAATCGAATATATAATTGGCCTTTATTCGAGCAGATAAAAATCTAACCCTCATTTTCAAGAAATTCATTGGAAAATTTTCGCAATAAATAACTTGTAAGGCTTGCTGTAGTAAATGCAATAAATACCTTTTCAACGCCCGGATCACCATGAGGAATAAGAACAGATATTGTTTCCATTAAAAATAGAGCACCTAGGCTTGAGGATAGAATTACTGTAGTATTATTCAATTTTAACATTGGATTGCCCTTTAATATTTAAAATAGCCCATAGTATAGATTACTACAGGCTAGATATTTCTATATTATTTCAAACTATATGCAACATACCCAGCTACCAGCCCTCCTGCCGTACCGCTTGCAGCATTAAAACCGCCAGCTCCAAACACAAAACCTCCAGCTGCTGCACTAGCAAAACCGGAACCGCTCATGCCTGACCCCCAATTACTCAGCCCATATGCACCCATCGCACCAGCTGCTCCGGCAAGCCCCATACCGAAATTTACTAAAACACCACCATTCACTTCTTTAATTTCATTTACATTTAATTCACGCATGTTATTATGTTCCTATATTCGAATTGTTATCGGGTAATTAATTGACTCAAATTGACATGAAATTGAGCATCTGGTTAGACTTAATTTAGCTCTTCTCGCTAAATTAAGTCACTCTACTTTCCAATAGTATGAATATGACTAAAGTTATCATTTCATCAGGGAAAATTTAAAATCACTTACTGCCTATTTAGCTAACCCTGCCTTTTAAGCTATAGATAGGCTCAAGCAACCATTCGATTAGCGTGCGTTTCTCCAATATTATATCTGCCTCAAATAGCATGCCACTTTTTAAATCTAACGCCTTACCAAAAGCTTTCATTTTCTGTTGCTTTAACTTCGCACGCAAACGGTAAACAGGCTCTTGTAGCGATATGGGTAATTGAATTTCGTTAGGGGATATCAAGACTTTATCTATACGGGTAACTTCACTTTCAATAAAACCAAAACGCTGATAAGGAAATGCATCAAAGCGTAATCGAGTATTATTACCCAATTGAACAAAGCCAGCAGATCGTGTTGGCAATAGTAGTTCGGCAATCAGCTCTGAGCCTTCAGGTAATATGTGTAGTAGGGGTTTAGATTGTGCTTTGCTTTGCGACAAAGTTTCCCCTTCAACAACTTGAATGCCCGTTACCACGCCGCTATTGCTTGCGATAATTGTGTATTATAATTACTTGCAACCTGAGCTAATTGACGTTGAAGATCTGCTTGCTGACGCTTAAGGTTATTAATACGCAAAGCGTATTGTTGCGGAATATTTTTAATGTTAAAAGTAATCTGATTAAATTGATTTTTATGCTGTAGTAACAGACGGGCTATATTTTCTTTCTCTTGTTTAGCTTCAAGTAAGGTTTGCTGTTGACGTTCTTTTTCTAAGTTAGATACATAACCACTTTTATTAAGTTGATTGTAATTAAATTGCTGCTCACTTAGCAGTGTTAATTTTTCTTGGGCTAGCATCAACTGGCTTTCAAGTGCAATTTTTTCATTATTAGAAGCTATTTTCTGATTTTGTAAGTTTAATAGTTCTTGGCTTTTTAAGACTTGGTGCTGAACTATTTCATCACTCAATAAATTTTCTTGAGTATTAAGTTGATCGGCTATCTGTATACTTAAGTCAATACCTTCGCCATTACTTTTTTGCACTAAAAGTGTAACTAATGTCTGACCTTTAATAACTGTGTCGCCCTCTTCAACCCAAAGCCTTTCTATAGTGCCACCTTGACTTGCAAAACTTTTAATAACGCCTCTGCTGGGCATTAAAAAACCACGCACTGTTTCTTTACGAGAATATTCAGCACTAAAGAGGAAGGCAGCAATAGCCACAGTAATAGATACTAAGATTAGCACAGTTAGCTTGATAGATAATGGTTGAGCTAAGGTTATAGCACCTGCTAAGCGCTTATTTTGATGGGAAACAGCCTCCATTCTAAATAACGACATATTATTTCCTTTTTGATATTTAGCGATAAACATCCTAGTACATGTTGAAATCTCTCGTCAAGCGCATATTTTTACACTCGATTCCGAAGTTTTTACTTATTGACAGGAAACGCTAGAGCATGACCTAAGCTGCCATTTTATATTTTAATGATTCGGTTGGCTCTTGCCGGCCTAAATCGCAGCCTGCCATATGTTTGCTGGATGGCCTATTGGGCAAGGCTTCTAGAATGGCTCGACTAATAGATTCAAAGGCGTTTCTGGGATTATCTGAGAGGGCTACTTTTTCGATCGTTGTGACTAGAGCTTCGGCTTTAATGCGTTCAATCCTGCAGCCAACGGGCAACCCGGGCTGCTTATTTTTAAGGCGGGCGGATTGCTCAGGGTGAAGCAGTAACATGTGATCGCACAGCAGGCTCAGGATCACGCCGCGCGAGGCTCCCTCGACACCTTGTTGTTTGCTCAACATATTCCAGCCACAATGACTTTTCCAGTCCTCAATAAAAATCTCGACTATCCATCTCAGCGTGTAAGCTCTAGCAATATCAATCGCGCGCCAAGATAAATGACTGGCCACTAAATAGCGATACTCACTTTCCCCTTCATACTTTAATGCAATAATAAAACGTTTTTCCCCATGCGCTTTCACCTCTAAACGATGGCCGAGCATAGTGACGAGAAAAGTGCTCTAGCATTTCAAGCGCTAAGGTCTCTTTAGTTGGGTGGCTTAAATTTGGTGTCGGTCTCTTTGGGCGCATTTTTGCCGGTACTTTTTGCCTTTTAAGCCTATGATTTTCTTTTCGCCAAGCGCTCAACGCTGGGTCAGGTGTGTAAAATCGAAAATCTACAGGGAGAGTGACGGTGTTCGTGACAATGACCATAAATATAAATTCTTGGCCCTTGCCATAACCACCCGTCGACTTATCTTTTACCTTGTGAACAGGGGCTATTTTGGTGGTGTTTCTTGAGCGCAGTTTGTCACTATCATCAATGGTTAATGTTCCGGAAGTGATGCCGTAATGTTTGATTAATGCTTTAGTGCTTGCAGAAATTAAGCTTTCCCAAGGCATTTTTGAGTGGCTGAACATCCAGCGCAATCCATCTTGTCGATACTCATTAAGCGTGCTGCGCTCAAACGCGGCCCAATTTAACTTTCGCGTCACAACGATACCCATTAACACAGTGGTTAACCAAAGTTTTTGTGCCATTGAAAATTTAGCGGAGGCTTTAAGTTCTCGCAGAGCTTCGCAAAGTTGATCGATATAAGTGGTAGCGCAAGGAAGAGGTTGGACGGGCACGATAGGGGCTTGTTCTTTTTATTGTCGAAGGGCAGAATGCTTTGCTGGCCTGCTTTTTAGACGTTGATTGTGCTTTGCATGGCGAAGCTCGGAGCGTGAATTGTAGACCGGCACCCTTCAAATAGGTTCCTGCTGAGCCAAGTCAAGCGCTCAAAACTCCGGAATCGAGTTTAAAGCATGATACGTGAGTATTTTATGACCACCGGTTTTACCCCCACAGCCACCATAAACACACTAAAAGCCCGTGCGCAGGTATTGGCCGCCATTAGAGCGTACTTTTTGCAGCACAACGTAACCGAGGTTGATGTCCCTGCTTTGGGCCGCTTTAGTGTTACCGATGTGCACTTGGCCGCACTGGCTGTTGAGGTAGGCGATAGCACGCAGTACTTACAAACCTCGCCAGAGTTTTATATGAAGCGTTTATTGGCGGCGGGAATGGGTGATATTTATAGTTTGGGCAAAGCTTACCGAGCCGATGAAAGTGGCTCGCGACACCGCCCTGAATTTACCATGCTAGAGTGGTACCGTTGCGGTTTTGATGATGCGGCGTTAATGGCCGATATTGCTGGGTTATTGCACGCTGTTGGCGTGAGCGAGCCTATTAAACAGGTCGCGTATGGTGAGGTCTTTGAGCGTGTAACAGGGCTCAACCCGCATACTGCCGGCGAGGGCGCTGATGATGCACTTGCTCAATATGCCTTGCAACACTTTGATGCCGCCTGGCCTAATACCCCCAAAAGTACATGGCTAGATTTAATTTTTAGCCAACACATAGAGCCCACTTTTTTAAAGCCTACATTAGTTTTTGACTTTCCGGCTTGCCAGTGTGCACTGGCAAAAATTGCCAACAATAGCGCGGGCCAAAAAGTTGCCAAGCGGTTTGAATTGTATTGGCAGGGGCTAGAGCTTGCCAATGGTTACTGGGAGCTAACCTGCGCACAAGAGCAGCGCGCACGCTTTGAGCAAGATAATACAATACGCATAACGCAAGGGTTGCAGCCAATCACCCCCGACCCCCACTTTATAGCAGCCATGGAGCACGGTTTACCAGAGTGCGCAGGTGTGGCATTGGGTATTGATCGCTTGTTAATGTGTTTATTACAGGAAAAAGATATTGCCGCAGTGATGCCTTTTGCGCACGGTTAGCCTTGTGTTAACACGGTTGAGTAGGGCCATTGTACTTATCAGTGTGATGACTATTGTGGTGGCGGCATAATAAAAAAAGGCTGCTTTATAGGCAGCCTTTGTTCGCACCTTTTTACAGGCTCTTTACAGGCTTTTTACACACTATTTGCAATGATTAGTTTTTGAGTGGCTTGTACTTAACGCGTTTAGGTTGTGCGTTATTGCCTTTGCGCTTAATAAAATCTTCGTGGTATTCGCTATAGTTGCCTTCAAAAAAGACAATCTCGCTTTCGTCTTCATACGCCAGTGTGTGGGTGGCTACACGATCTAAAAACCAACGGTCATGCGAAATAACCATCACACAGCCTGGGAAGCTTTCGATGGCCTCTTCTAGGGCGCGCAAAGTTTCGATGTCGAGATCGTTTGAGGGCTCATCCAGCAATAGCACGTTAGCGCCTTGCTTTAAGGTATTGGCTAAGTGTAATCGGCCACGCTCACCACCCGATAAATCACCCACGCGTTTTTGCTGGTCGGTGCCTTTAAAGTTAAAGCGGCCCGCGTAAGAGCGAGAGCTAACTTCGTAGCTGCCAATTTTGAGCATATCGGCGCCGCCACTAATGGCCTCCCAAACACTTTCGTCATTATTGAGGTTTTCGCGGCCTTGCTCTACATAAGCAACTTTAACGGTTTCGCCGATGACCACTTCACCACTGTCGGGAGTATCGGTGCCAGCGATCATGCGGAATAACGTTGATTTACCCGCCCCGTTACCACCAACAATGCCTACGATAGCGCCTTTAGGTACACTAAAGTTTAAATTGTCGATTAATAGCCTGTCACCAAAGCCTTTACTGACATTATGAAATTCAATCACCTTGTCGCCTAAGCGCTCACCCGGTGGAATATAAATTTCGTTGGTTTCGTTGCGGGCCTGGAAGTCTTGGTTTTGCATTTCTTCAAAGCGGGCTAAGCGGGCTTTACTTTTAGACTGGCGGCCTTTAGCGTTTTGGCGCACCCACTCTAGCTCGGCTTTCATGGCTTTTTGGCGCGAGGCTTCGCCGCGCTGCTCTTGGGCTAGGCGCGCTTCTTTTTGCTCTAACCAGTTAGAGTAGTTACCCTCGTAAGGGATGCCATGGCCGCGATCTAGCTCTAATATCCAGCTGGCAGCATTATCTAAAAAGTAGCGGTCATGGGTAATGGCCACAACGGTGCCGCTAAAGTTTTGCAAAAATTGCTCTAACCAAAAAACCGACTCAGCATCTAAGTGGTTGGTCGGCTCATCGAGCAAAAGCATATCTGGGCGTGATAGCAACAAGCGGCACAGCGCAACACGGCGTTTTTCACCACCCGAGAGTTTAGTAACATCGGCATCCCAGGCTGGTAAGCGCAAGGCATCGGCGGCTATTTCTAGGGTGTGATTAAGATTGTGCGCATCCCAAGCTTCAATAATGTCTTCGCATTTGGCTTGTTTTTTAGCCAGTGCATCAAAGTCGGCATCGGGCTCGGCATAGGCGGCGTACACTTGGTCGAGCTCGGCGAGTGCATTAACGGCCTCAAATACGCCTTCTTCGACATTGCCGCGTACGTCTTTATCGGGGTTTAAGGCTGGCTCTTGGGGTAAATAGCCCACCTTAATACCCGGCATAGGGCGCGCCTCACCTTGAATGTCGGTATCTAACCCGGCCATAATTTTGAGCAGAGTTGATTTACCCGAACCGTTCAAGCCGAGTACACCAATTTTGGCGCCAGGGAAAAACGATAGTGAGATATTTTTTAAAATTTCACGCTTAGGTGGTACAACCTTGCCCACGCGGTTCATGGTATAAACATATTGCGCCATTTAAACAGCCTCAAAATTAGTTGAAAAGGAATGGATTCAATCACCGCCACCGCCCAAAACAAGCAGCTAAAAAGTGACAAAACACAATGCAAGGAAGGGTACTTAGCTTAAGAACGGATTGCAATGCTGCGGACCACTCAAATACAAAGCAATGACACCTAGGCATCTATAATTGGAATGCTTGGCCGTATATAATCCATTTTTTGTGTACTTTAAAATAATAAAAAGGAGCCATTATGGCGCTGTTAAAGGGTATTGTTGGTGCGTGTATGATAGCCACGAGTGTGTTCAACCCTGCGTATGCACAAGACGGTGGTGTCATTACCCCCCCTAAAAAACATTATTGGCTTGATGCATCGTTTACGGGCAAAGCGGGTGGGGGAATAGGGCTAGGATTGCACTGGAATATTCACACCGATAAGCATAATTGGGTGCTCGGTTACGATAATCTGGATCAGGATATTTTGTTTTCGGATCACGAGGATAGAGCCACTGGTGACTCTATTAACGGCGACATAAAAACGTACAGCGTCTCTAAGTTGTGGCACTGGCCCTACAGGCTTGGCCATACCAGCGTATCGGTTGGTGGCAGCTTGCTAAAAGGCTATTGGGGCGTTAATTGTGGAGAGCGTAGCCAGCTTTATTTTGGGACGAGTCAAGAGTGTGACCGTAAGCAATTTACGACCCTTGGCATTCCTATAAGGGCGACAGCCTCTTTTGGCCGTTATGTGGGTATTGGTTATGTTGTTGAAATCAACATTAATACTAAAGAGCCCTATGCGCTGGCAGGTATTATTATTCCGATTGGTGGTTTTGCCCGTTAAAAATTGTGTATTTAAAGTAATTATTTAGCCATCCGGTACTTTTGATTTGGGGGTGTACATGGGTGGTTTGAGCGGCCTAGCTAATGATTTCTCAACGCCCTAACTGTAGTTTCGCTGAATAGTTGCGTTTTAATTGCGAAAAAAATCTTGTAAAAAGATTGGTGTCGCATATTAATGACTGTTTATATTTAGGGCTTGATGTCTTGTGCTGGCACTACTATATTTGTGTACATCCTATAAATTGATTTTAGCCATAATTATTAAAGTAAACCATACGATAACGACACACACTTGGGGAATATTATGAATAAAAATATCTATTTAAATACTGCGCGTCTTTCGGCGACCGGTTTGTTGGCATTAATGATTGCCGCTTGTGGCAGCGATAATAATAGCACTCCTACAGCCACCAGCTCATCAACAACAGCTACCAGTAGTAGTGCTACCGCCTCGAGCGATATGTCGAGCATGTCGAGCTCTTCGGTTGCTGCACCTATGACCACCGCCATTTCTTTAAACTTTGACGATATGTCACCAGGGGCTGTACCTAGCGGTTTTAATTTGACCGGTACAGGCGTTGCGGTAGTTGAAGGCGAAGGTGCTTATAGTGGCGATTTAGCCCTTAAAGTATCAGGTTCTGAGCTGAGCTATTTATCGATGGCCGATTTTACAGGCACCCATTGGGGTCGCTTGTACTACAAAAATACACAAAAGCCAGCCACTATTGGTGAGTACTCGCATACTACGTTGGTTTCGGGCTTTGATAATGATGCCCAGTTCCGTTTTGTAGATATGGTTGCAGCACCTGATAGCGCAACAGATGCCGGTAAATATCAGCATTTATACAATACCGAGCCTAACGATATTTCGCTTGAAGGGCCTTATGATAATAGCTATGACGGCGAGTGGGTGTGTATGGAGTGGTCTGTTGATACGGCTGCGCAAGAGTTTCATTTGTTTAAAGATGGTACCGAAATTACATTGGCTAATTTTGGCACACAAAGTAACTCGACCGACTTAGCCGAAGCTAAAAGCTATGTGGACGAAACAAAAACATTCGCGATGACTCCTATTCCCACGGTGATCTCTGAGCTACGTATTGGTATTCAAAACTATCAAGGTGATGAGTTTACCTTTTTACTCGATGACATTGTGGTAGCGGATGCACGTGTAGGCTGTGAAGTGGCGAATGCCAACTCAAGCAGCTCTGCTATGAGTAGTGAAATGAGCAGCGAAATGAGCAGCGAAATGAGTTCTGAAAGCTCATCATCAGCACCAAGCGGGCCAACAGACGCGGAGATTGCTGCGCGTGTTGCAGCGGGTAAGGCTCTTTACGCTGATAAAGGCTGTGCTGGTTGTCATGGTGCTAATGGTGAAGGCGGTATTGGAACCTTCCCTGCGATTGATAATACAGCGCTAAGTTATGATGATTTAGATGCCGTTATTACCAATGGCATTGCGCCATTTATGGCGCCATGTACTTCACCCAGTGATTGTGGTGCGCAAATAGCTGACTACATGTGGGTTGAGTTTTTAGGTAAGACCTTAACCGCTGACGGTGGTGAGTAGTAAAGTATGAGGTTTAAGGGCTTGCCTTAGGGTGAGTGATTAAGCCCTTAGTATGATGTTACATTAAAAGGCCAACCTGAATAAAGGTTGGCCTTTTTAGGTTATTGGCGGCTTAAACGCAGGTTTGTGTGCTTTACAGCGCGCCATTTAGTGTACAATCTAGGCCTTTATTTTGACCGTTACGTATCTATTGACTAACCCGATGCTGGCCTAGGCCGTCGCTGTGATTTAAGGATTCCCATGTTTGATAAAAACCAAACCGTTGCCGATTTTGACCCCGAAATTTGGGCCTCTATACAAGACGAAAGCCGTCGACAAGAAGAGCACATTGAGCTTATTGCCAGTGAAAACTACACCAGCCCGCAGGTTATGGCAGTGCAGGGCACCAAGCTCACCAACAAATACGCCGAAGGCTACCCAGGCAAGCGCTATTACGGCGGTTGTGAATACGTCGATAAGTCTGAAGGCTTAGCCATTGACCGCGCCAAGGCCCTTTTTGGTGCCGATTACGCCAACGTACAGCCGCATTCAGGCTCGCAGGCTAACGCGGCAGTTTACGCGGCATTGTGCGCCCCAGGCGATACCGTTTTAGGTATGAGCTTGGCCCACGGTGGCCACTTAACGCACGGCGCTAAAGTGAGCTTTTCGGGCAAATATTACAATGCGGTGCAGTACGGCTTAAACACCGATACCGGCCTTATCGATTACGAAGAAGTTGAGCGTTTAGCGGTTGAGCACAAGCCTAAAATGATTGTTGCGGGCTTTTCGGCGTACTCACAAGTCGCCGACTGGCAGCGCTTTCGCGATATCGCCGACAAAGTAGGTGCTTACTTACTGGTTGATATGGCGCATGTGGCAGGTTTAGTGGCGGCGGGTGTTTACCCAAGCCCCGTTGGCATTGCTGATGTGACGACCTCAACCACGCACAAAACATTGCGCGGCCCACGTGGCGGTATTATTTTGGCTAAAGCCAACGAAGCGATCGAGAAAAAACTTAACTCGGCGGTATTCCCAGGTGGCCAAGGCGGCCCATTAATGCACGTGATTGCGGCTAAAGCGGTTAGCTTTAAAGAAGCCATGAGCGACGAGTACAAAGTGTACCAACAGCAAGTGGTTAAAAATGCCAAAGTCATGGCCAATACCTTTATTAAGCGCGGTATTAATATTGTGTCTGGCGGTACCGAAAACCACCTTATGCTAGTCGATTTGATTGGTAAAGAGTATACCGGTAAAGATGCCGATGCCGCACTGGGCGCCGCTAACATTACCGTTAACAAAAATGCCGTACCCAACGACCCACGCTCACCGTTTGTAACCTCGGGCTTGCGCGTAGGTACACCGGCTATTACCACCCGTGGTTTTGGCGAAGCCGAATGCGAGCAATTAACCCACTGGATGGTTGATATTCTAGATGGCTTAGAAAACGGTAATGCCGACGAAGTTATTGCTAAAGTCAAAGGCCAAGTACTCGAGTTATGCAGTAGGTTCCCCGTTTACGGCGAATAGTATTTAGCACGATTAAAAAGCGGCCAATGGCCGCTTTTTTTGTATCTGGGTGTACTTCAGAGCCCAATCCAAGCAACGATAGAGTCTTAAATCATTACGTAGATAAAGTTGAAGCGCTCCATTATGCTTGTGCCTGTATTAGAGTGGCCTTTTGCGCCTGTGAATTCAATGTGTAAGGTGATAATGATGGATATTAATGCAAGTATCGTCGATCAACGACTTAGCGGTATTGTTGAGGGCCACCCAGAGTTTTTCCCAAAAGGACTGGATGAGACCCGTAAAAAGTCTTATGCATTTGTTTTACTTTGCGCAAAAATAGCTTTGGGCATTGGCTTGAGTGAAGCGGCCGAGTTGATGACTGAAGGCGCAGGAGATACCGGTGTTGATGCTATTTATATTGGCGATGTTGATGATGGTGAGTTTGAGATTACCTTATTTCAAGGCAAGTATAAGCATAAAGATTTAACGGGGCAGGCTAACTTTCCCGAAAATGGAATAAAGGCTGCGATATCAACAGTAACAACACTCTTCGATCCCTCTAAAAAGGCATCGATGAATGAGCGCCTAAAACCAAAAATAGAAGAGGCTCGCTCCTTGATTCGAGACGGGTATATTCCAGTGATTAAAATGGTGCTATGTAATAATGGTGCACGCTGGAGTGAATCGGCGGATGACTTGATTGTTAATTGTCACTTCCCTTCTGACCAGGTAGCATGGGTGCACCTTAATCATGATGAAATTGTACGCGTATTAAAACGCTCTAAATCTGTTGACGACTCTATAAAACTACATGGCAAAGCCATTATTGAAGATTTTAACTTTCGTCGAGTACTTGTGGGTAAGGTATCGATTAGAGAGGTTGCGGAGTTATTTAACCGTAACGGTGATCAATTGCTAGAGCGCAATATTCGTCGTTATTTAGGCGTTAATCGAAACAGAGTCAATGCGGCGATACATGATACGTTATTGGATGAAGAAAAGAGAAATAATTTTTACTTCTTTAATAACGGCATTACGATGATTTGTAATAAATTTAGGCATAATGCATTACAGGGCGAAGACTACCAGTTAAATTTAAATGGCATACAAATTATTAACGGTGGCCAATCCTGTAAAACGATACAAGAGACGTTTAATAATTCAGGTTCACTGACGCAGCTTAGTGATACGTATATCTTATTACGATTATATGAGCTGGCAGAAGATGATCAAGACTTTGTACACGATATAACGTATGCCACTAATAGTCAAAACCCTGTTGATTTGAGAGATTTACGCTCAAATGATGACTTACAAATGCAGCTTGAAACAGGAATAAAAGACTTAAACTATGAATACAAGCGAAAAAGAGATGATACTACATTTAAAAATCATCAGCTTTCTAGCTCTGTGGTAGGCGAGTCTGTTCTTGCCATTTGGCGAAAAAAACCTCATCAAGCAAAATTTAGGCGCAAGGACATTTTTGGAAAGTTATACAGTGAAATCTTTACGGGGCTAAGCCCTACACAAGCTATTATTGCCGCTCTCATCTTCCGCTTGGTCGAAAATGAACGCAAGAGACCTACACAGAAATCCCCGCCATCATTTTTACCCTATGCATCGCATTATAAGGCGATGCTATTAGGGGCTATATTAATGAGAGAGCTAGGAGTGACCTTAGATAAGCTTGATCACCGTGTGTGTGAAAAAGCTGAAGCGCTCCTTGAGGAAAATTTCCCCGCTTATCAAAAAGAGGCTCAAGATAATATTAAAGAAGCGTTAGACAAGCTTTACGGAGGCACAGAGATATCGCTTCAGCAATTATCGGCAACTTTTAGACGAGGAGATTTACTGGGCTATTTGGGAGGGGAGTATGTGTGATTTTTGTGTGTCGCAAAAGCAGGTAAAGGAACATATTAGGCTAGAAAATTAGTCATTATTCAGCCCAGCTGAAAACACCACCTAATCTCGGTACCCCCGAATAGTTACAAGCACTCACGATAAAAGTAAGCGGGTAAGGGTGCTGGTATATAAAGTGGTTATTTATTGTTTATTCGATGACCGGGCCTTATTAAAGGAAAGTAATCGTATGTTTACACCTCATCAAAGTGCTTACTTTGCCTATTGGTTAACTCAAACAGGCAAAATTGAAGAGCAAGTGACACGTGCTGTGGCATCTGCACGCGTGGATATGAACCCGCACCAAGTCGAGGCGGCATGTTTTGCGCTTAAGTCTCCATTAGAGAAGGGTGTATTATTGGCTGATGAGGTAGGCCTTGGTAAAACCATTGAGGCCAGCTTGGTCATGGCGCAAAAGTGGGCAGAGCAGAAGCGAAATATATTGCTGGTAGTACCAGCATCGCTGCGTAAACAGTGGGCGCAAGAGCTACAAGAGAAATTTGAATTGCCGTCTATGGTGATTGATAGCAAGATTGCAGCCGCCCTAAAAAAAGAGGGTGCGCATAACCCCTTTGAGCATGACGATAAAATTGTAATTTGCTCATATGATTATGTCGCGCGCCAGTGTGCAAATGTACAGTTGGTACTGTGGGATTTAGTAGTCTTTGATGAAGCTCATAAACTACGTAATGTGCATAAAAAAAATGGTAGTAAGCGCGCCAAAGAAATCCTTAAGGCGACGGCCAGTGCCGCTAGCCGGGTCTTGTTATCTGCTACGCCTATTCAAAATGATTTGATGGAGTTGTATGGCTTAAGCCAAGTTATTGATGAGCATTTTTTTGGTGATGAAAAATCATTTAGAAGCCGTTATTTACGCAAAAAAAATACGCTGGCATTAGAGGAATTAAAAGAGCGAATAAAACCGCTGTGTCACCGCACCTTGCGCCGGCAGGTACAAGAAGAGGGCGGCATTAAATTTACCAACCGCTATGCCTTTACCGAAGATTTCACGCCTTCTGCGCCGGAGTGGGAGCTGTACCAGCGTTTATCGGAGTACCTGCAAAATCCCGATAACATGGCAATACATCCAAAAGCTAAACACCTCGTGAGTATGGGGTTGCGTAAAATTTTAGCATCATCGTCTTTTGCTGTGGCCGCGACCTTAAAGGTGATGGTTGATCGGCTCAGAAATGATCATTTACTGAATGATGATGATATTGCCGATCTTGATGCTAAAGATGATTGGCAAGATGTGGACTTTGACGAAAATACGGATGGTACAGGCTGTCAAAAAAAAGAGCCCCCAAAAAGTAAAATACAACAAGAAATAGCGGTCTTGGCCGATTGTTTAGCATTAGCCGAAAATATTAAGAGCAACGCTAAGGGCGAAGCATTGCTCCGTGTACTCCAAAACGCAATGGCCAATACGCAAAATTTGGGTGGCCAAGCCAAGGCAGTGATATTTACCGAATCTTGTCGTACACAGCAATATTTGTTTGATGAGCTTGAAAAAAATGGCTACCAAGGCCGTTTGGTTTTATTGAATGGCTCCAATACAGACTCAGGCTCACAGGCTATTTACCAAGCATGGAAAGTAAAGTACGCAGGCTCATCACGGATCAGTGGTTCAAAAACCGCTGATATGAAAGCCGCACTGGTCGAAAAATTCAAAAGTGATGAAGCGGATATCCTGATCTCTACCGAGGCGGGCGGCGAAGGCATTAACTTACAGTTTTGCTCTTTATTGATTAATTACGACCTGCCATGGAACCCACAAAAAATTGAGCAGCGCATTGGTCGAGTACACCGTTATGGTCAAAAAAATGATGTGGTTATTTTTAATTTTGTTAATCGCAAAAATCCCGCTGATCAGCGCGTTTATCAATTGCTCAGTGAAAAGCTCAATCTTTTTGAGGGTGTTTTTGGCGCTTCCGACGAGGTTTTAGGTGCGGTTGCCAGCAGCCTTGATATTGAAAAGCGTATTTACGATATTTACCAAAATTGCCGCAGTGATGAGCAAGTGCAGTATCAGTTTGATCGCTTGCAAGAAGAGATGAGCGCAACGCTATCGGTGCGCGAGGCGAATGCACGTGAAAGCTTGCTGGCTAATTTTGATCGTGAGGTTGTCGCAAATCTTAAAAATTCGCGGGATAAAAACAAAATATTCCTGCAAGAATATGAGCATATGCTGCTTGATTTAGCAAAAGCAGAGTTACCGGGTGCGCAATTTGAAGACACACACTTTGTATATGAAGGTAAACGTTTTGATGTGCGCTGGCATCTAGCAGAAGAAAATGACTCTGAGTTTTTCCGTTTACAAGCCGCAGAGCATTATAAAGCGTGGGATTTGGTAAAAATGGCTAAAGCACGCGAGCTACCAGAGGTTAGCCTGCAACTGAGTTATGACCAATTACAGCAAGGTAACTACGGTGCATTACGCCCTTACATTGGTCAGGCTGGCGACCTTGCCGTAGTAAATATGACGTTTTCATATAACCAAGGCAAAACACGGCCGTCTCAAATTTTTGTATTGGCACGTACCGATAAGGGCGAGTGGCTGCCAGCTGCAGTGGCCGACCACCTACTTTGTATACCAGGGCAGCATGCACCGTTGCAACACAGCATTAATCATGGTGCACTCTCGAGCCAGCTGGGTAAGCTGGTGGAGGAGCAAACGGGTGTGAAAGAAGAGGAGCTAGGTGAATACCTTGAGCGTGAAACTCAAAAGCTAGAGTTTTGGGCCAAAGACCGCCGCGATGCACTAGAGCAAACCGTCAAAGAGCTAGACGAAGACATTCGCCAATTTAAAAAAACAGCGCGCGAGCTGGCCAGTACCAAAGAAAAAATAGAAGCCAAAAAATCACTACGCAAGCTAGAGCGTCAACGCGATGATGCTTTTGAGGTGTTTCATCATGCCAAAAAAGGCATCGAGCAAGAAGAAGATCGTTTGCTGGATGAGGTGAGTAGCAAGCTCGAATTATCGTGTGAAGCTAAAATGATTTTTCAAGTGCGCTGGCAGCTTAACCATTAGGGCAAACTTTTAAGGGGTAATTATGGACCGCGAAAAACTCGTGCGTGAATTAATGTTTCACCTGCGTTTGGGTGAAGATTCCAGTATCGAATTCAAAGCGATAGTCTTTGAGGGCAAAAAAATAAAAAGCCCTAACCGCGATAGTATCGCCCACGAAATTGCCGCTTTTGCCAATGGCCAAGGCGGTAGTCTTTTACTGGGGGTAGAGGATAAAACCCGTGAGGTAATTGGTTTTGAAGATGATAAGGTTTCCCTTACGGAAGAGTGGGTTGTTAACCTAAGCCAACAAGCGATTAGCCCACCGGCTAAAATACACACTCGCTTATTACAATTGCCTAATACCCATGGCGCGTTAAAAACGGTTATTTACATTGAGGTGCCGCGCAGTATTTCTGTGCACCAAAGTGCAGGTCGCTATTACCAGCGTATCGGCTCTACAAAACAAGAGATGAAACCTGAAGTACTAGCGCGTCTATTTCAGCAGCGCTCGCAATCGCGCCTTATCCGCTTTGACGAAACCTTAGTGCCCGGCACATCCATTGATGATATCGATAACACCTTAAAACAGCGCTTTTTAAAAGCGGGCACACCCGAGCATTTACAGTGTAAAAAACTCCATCTCACCGCAACAGATGATTACGATGCCGGTTTGTCAGTAAGCGGTGTATTACTGCTGACCGCCGAGCCTACTCAATGGTTAAGTAATGCCTATGTACAGTGTGTGCATTACAGCGGTACTGCGCGCGATGCGAATGATCAGCTCGATGCTCAAGATCAAACAGGCCCTGTCGATCAGCAAATTAATGGTGCCTTAGATTTTGTAAAGCGCAATATGCGCGTGCAAGCGACTAAAGATACTGGCCGCATTGATATTCCGCAATATAACTTAGGTGCAATTTTTGAGGCGGTTGTGAATGCAATAGCCCACCGTGACTATTCTATGACGGGCCGCCGTATTCGCCTGCATATGTTTGCCGATAGGTTAGAACTATTTAGCCCAGGTCAGCTTTCTAATAGCTTAACCATTGATGGCCTAATGGAAAATACCGTCACCCGTAACGAAGCACTAGTGAATTTATTAAGCCGCTATTATAACGCCCACGAAGAAGCTGGCCGCCAAGCCTTAATTGAACGCCGAGGCGAAGGCGTACCCAAAATCATGAATGCCAGCACAGCGCTAAGTGGTAAAGAACCCGAATACCGCATGGTCGATGATGCCGAATTATTATTAACGGTTTTTGCGGCCAGTAAAGAATCGGAGTAAATACAATACAGAGCCTAATAATACAGTGCCTAGTAATACAGAGCCTAGTAATAAAATGCCTAATAATACAACACAAATAAATGGCGACTCTTTAAATATCGCCCAGCAAAAACAGCAAGAGTTAGAGCAGCTATTCCCTGGAATATTTACCGAAATCCAAAACGATAAAGGCGAGCTGGTTAAAGCATTAGATGTAGAGCGCCTAAAAGCAGAACTTGGCGAAAGTAGTGATATTTACGATAACGCGGGTGGAAGAAAATCTAAAAATTATCTGTGGTAAAGCGCATTTTAAAGCCTTGGGCGATATAGATTATCAAGTGGCAACTACCGTAGCGGAGGTGGTTACTACGCCATAGCCTCATTGTTACTCGATGTATAGAAGGTGTCAGTGTTTATTTTTGAGACTGTTGGAGGCAGGATGCCGACATCAAGCGTACAAGGATGTATTTACAGCGAGTCTCAGAAATCAATACTGATGCCACAATAAACCCTCAATAGCAGTATCCATAAAAATAAATTTAATATGAAACAAACCCCTTTATCAGTTTTAGAGCACGTTTTTGGTTACGATAAGTTTCGTGGTCAGCAAGAGGCTATTGTTAATGCCGTTACCGGTGGCGGTGATGCGCTGGTGATTATGCCAACCGGTGGCGGTAAATCGCTGTGTTATCAAATTCCTGCTTTGTTGCGCCCGGGTGTTGCGATTGTGGTGTCGCCTTTGATTGCGTTAATGCAAGACCAAGTAGAAGCTTTGCGTGCGCTGGGTGTGCGTGCGGGTTATTTAAATAGCACACTCACCTCGCGTGAGCTATACGATAACGAGCAAGCCTTGCAGGCGGGTGACTTTGATGTGATTTATGTTGCGCCCGAGCGACTGGTACAGGCGCGTACTATTAACTTGTTACGCCATAGCCCAATTTCATTATTTGCCATTGATGAAGCGCATTGTGTGGCGCAGTGGGGGCATGATTTTAGAGCCGATTATTTGCGCTTAGAAGTGCTGCATAATGAGTTTCCTAATATTCCGCGCATTGCTTTAACGGCTACCGCCGATACTCGCACCCGGCAAGAAATTATCGACCGTTTAGACCTGCATAATGCGCAGCAATTTATTAGCGGTTTTGATCGGCCTAATATTCAGTATCGTATTCAGCCCAAAGACCGTGCCCGCCAGCAACTGATTAAATTTTTAAAGCAAGAGCACGACGGCGATGCCGGCATTGTGTATTGCCTATCGCGCGATAAAGTCGAAAAAACGGCGACATGGTTGCGCGAAGAAGGCTTTGATGCCTTGCCCTATCACGCAGGCTTACCAGCAGAAATACGCGCCAAACATCAGCGCCGCTTTTTGCGTGAAGACAGCATAGTGATGGTAGCGACTATTGCGTTTGGCATGGGTATTGATAAACCCGATGTGCGTTTTGTGGCGCACCTTGATATGCCTAAAAGTATTGAGGCGTATTATCAAGAAACAGGCCGTGCAGGGCGCGATGGCGCACCGGCCACAGCCCTTTTATTATACGGCTTTGAAGATGTGGTAAAGCTGCGGCAAATGACCAGTAACAGCGAAGGCAGCGAAGCCTTTAGGCGTGCCGAGCAAGACCGCTTAAATGCCATGCTTGCATTGTGCGAGCTGGCCACTTGCCGCCGGCAAATACTATTGCGTTATTTTGATGATGACCTGCCCGAGCCGTGTGGCAATTGTGATACTTGTATTTCTCCGCCGCAAACCTGGAATGCCACCGAGGCGGCGCAAAAAGCCCTTTCGTGTGTATACCGCACTGGCCAGCGTTTTGGTGTGCAGCATGTTGTTGATGTATTGCGCGGCGAAAAAACCGAGCGGGTTAATAGTATGGAGCATCATAAACTCAGTACTTTTGGTATTGGTGCTGGCGTATCGCAAACCGAATGGAAGGCTTTATTTCGGCAATTAGCTGCCTTGGGCTACTTAGATGTAGACAGAGAGTTTGGCAGTTTATTATTAACCGAAAGTTGCCGCGCTTTATTGCGTGGTGAGGTGAATATAGAGCTACGCAAAGATGCCAAAAATACCACTAAACGCAGCAAGCGCCAAGCCATTGAAGTCGACCACGAAGACCTGCCGTTATGGCATGCCTTGCGCCAATGTCGCAGGCGCTTATCAGAAGAGTATGGCGTGCCACCGTATGTTATTTTTCACGATGCCTCGCTCAAGCATATGCTAGAGGTGCGACCGCAAAGCACACAGCAATTAATGCAAGTCAGTGGTGTAGGCGATGCCAAAGCACAAAAATATGGCCAATCCTTTTTAGATGTATTGCGTGAATATGAATATTCTGGGCGATAATTTTAATTGTGGTTAGCGGCTAAGCCTACTTTAAAAATCGCCCCAAGCCAGCTGTAATAAACTTAATGCCGCCAGCGGTGCGGTTTCGGTACGTAGTACACGCGGGCCTAATGTAAGGGCATTAAAGCTATGGTTTTGAGCTTGGTGTATCTCATCGGCACTCAAGCCACCTTCGGGGCCAATTAAGAGGCTGCAGCTTTGAGGTTGGCTATAGTCGCTAAACTTTTGTGTACTGCGATGATGCAGGACTAAGTTGAGCTCGCTGTGGGTGCCTTGAATAAAGTCGTTAAAGTGTTGTGGTTTATTTAATACCGGTAAAATATTACGCTGGCACTGCTCGCACGCACTTACAATAATGCCTTGCCAGTGGTTAATTTTTTTTTCGAGGCGCTCACCGCTTAATTTAACTTCGCTGTTTTCGGTAAATAAGGGGGTTATTTCGCTCACCCCAAGCTCTGTGGCTTTTTGCAAGACTAAATCCCAGCGCTCGCCACGCGAAAGCCCAATGGCTAAGTGCGTTGTTAGGGGCGACTCTCTGTTTTGTGCATTAAAACCTCCCACCTCAACACGAATACTTTTTTTAGTGATGTCGCTAATAAGCGCAGTGTATTCACCGCCTTGGCCATTAAATAAAACAAGCTCGCGGCCAGCGCTCATTCTTAGGACTTTACCTAAATAATGGGCAATGCTCTCTTCGAGGTTAACGTGTGTTTGGCTGGTTAAAGGGGTCGTTGTGTAAATTCGTGGAATACGCATAAGTGAAGTATAGGCGAGTAGAGTAATAAAAAATAAAGCGCTTGATTGCTGAGCAATACAAAGCGCTTGTCGGTATTAATAGGGTGTGGCTTTATGTCGAGGTTATTCGCTGGGCAATAAACCCAGTTCATTAATTAAATTCATGGCGGGTTCGGCGTTATTCATTGTGTAAATATGCAAACCTGGCGCGTCGTTTTCGAGGAGTACTTCGCTTAGCTCGGTAATCACATCTAAACCAAAGGCTTTAATGCTTTCTTGGTCGTCGCCAAAGGCCTCTAAGCGCTTACGCATCCAACGAGGAATTTCGGCGCCGCAGTTTGTACTAAAGCGCGATAAGCTTTGGTAGTGCGTAATCGGCATAATACCGGGGTAAATAGGCTGGGTGATGCCCGCTTCCATACAGCTTTCAATAAAATAAAAATAAGCATCGGCATTATAAAAATATTGTGTAATCGCGCTATTGGCGCCGGCATCAAATTTTTGCTTTAAAAAAGCAATATCGCTATCAAAGCTTTTAGCTTCGGGATGGATTTCGGGGTAGGCGGCAACTTCTATGTGGAAGTGGTCGCCGGTGTGTTTACGAATAAACTCAATTAATTGATTGGCGTAAACCATTTGGTAAGAGCCACCCATGCCCGAAGGTGTATCGCCACGCAGAGCCACAAGGCGGTCAATGCCTAAATCTTTGTACTGATTTAATAAATCAAGCATGCTTTCTTCGCTGTCACCACCAAACGATAAATGGGGAGCAACGGGGCTACCTGCCGCATGAATACTTTTAATACTGCCTATTGTGTTATCGCGGGTTGAGCCGCCAGCACCGTAAGTGACCGAGAAAAACTCAGGCTCGCATTTAGCCAGCTCTTGATGGGCCGCGGCAAGCTTGGTGCGACCTTGTTCGGTTTTGGGAGGGAAAAACTCAAAACTTAAGCGGAGATTGTCTAAATCACTCATGGCATGTACCTGGCGGTTAAGGTGTAGTATGGAGCGATAGAGTAACAGAGTTTGCAGCTCTTTTACTCTATCGCTTGTCAGTATTAAATTTCAGCTTTAATACTTATAGCTTTCGGGCTTGTAAGGGCCTTCTTGTGGTACATTGATGTAATCGGCTTGAGTTGTTGTGAGTTGTGTTAACACACCACCAAAACCTTCTACCATAGCTTTTGCCACTTCTTCATCTAACTTTTTAGGTAAGATTTTGACATAAATATTTTGGGCTTTTTCGCTCGCGGGTAAGTCGGCAAACTTGGCTTTGTATAAATGTATTTGGGCTAATACTTGGTTGGCAAAACTACCATCCATAATACGGCTTGGGTGGCCAGTAGCATTACCTAGGTTTACTAAGCGACCTTCAGATAAAAGCAACAAGTGGTTGTCAGTGGCTTTGTCGCGGTAAACTTTGTGTACTTGTGGTTTAACTTCTTCCCACTCCCAGTTGGTGCGCATAAAGGCGGTATCGATTTCGTTATCAAAGTGGCCAATATTACACACAACTGCGCGTGACTTTAATGTTTGCAACATAGCAGCATCACATACATTAACGTTGCCTGTTGTGGTGACGATTAAATCGGTAGTGCCTAATAATAGGGTGTCGATGTCTTCTACTTTGCCAGTATTAACGCCGCCTTTGTAAGGTGAAACCACTTCAAAGCCATCCATGCATGCTTGCATAGCGCAAATGGGATCAATTTCGGTAATTTTTACAATCATACCTTCTTGGCGAAGTGACGCGGCAGAACCTTTACCTACATCACCATAGCCTACAACTAACGCTTTTTTACCCGATAATAAATGATCGGTACCGCGTTTAATGGCATCGTTTAAGCTATGACGACAGCCATATTTGTTATCGTTTTTAGACTTAGTTACTGCATCGTTCACATTAATGGCAGGTACTTTAAGCTCGTCTTTTTCCATCATTTCTAATAAACGATGAACACCGGTGGTAGTTTCTTCTGAGATACCGTGAATGTTATCGAGTAATTGAGGGAAGCGGTTGTGAACCATTTCGGTTAAGTCGCCGCCATCATCCAAAATAATATTAGGCTCCCAAGACACGCCTTCTTTTTGAATAGTTTGCTCAATACACCATAAAAACTCTTCTTCGGTTTCGCCTTTCCAAGCAAATACTGGAATGCCAGCAGCGGCCATAGCAGCGGCGGCATGATCTTGTGTTGAGAAGATGTTACAGCTAGACCAGCGTACTTCAGCACCCAGGGCGACTAAGGTTTCGATAAGAACAGCGGTTTGGATTGTCATGTGAATACAACCCATAATTTTTGCATCTTTAAGCGGCTGCTCGGCATTGTACTGGCTACGCAAAGCCATTAATGCTGGCATTTCGCCTTCGGCAATTTGTGTTTCGCGACGGCCGTAAGCGGCTAGCTCGTCAAAGTGGGCTTGGTCTTTGGCGGCCACTTTAAAGTCGGTAAAATTATTGGCGGCGGTAATAGTCATTGTGTTCTCGCTTGCGCTACTGCGCGATTAAAATTTGTAATGTTAATGTTACGCTGATATTGAATAAATAAAATTACAGTGCCGCTTTTAATTGCTCGGCTTTATCGGTGGCTTCCCATGTAAATTGGGGTAGCTCGCGGCCAAAGTGGCCATAAGCGGCTGTTGCGCGGTAAATAGGGCGCAATAAATCAAGCATTTCGATTAAGCCACGTGGGCGCAAGTCGAAGTGTTCGCGTACCAGCGTGGCAATGGCGGTGTCGCTGATTTTGCCGGTGCCAAATGTATTAATCGAGATAGACGTAGGCTCGGCAACACCAATGGCGTAGCTCACTTGTATTTCACATTTATCAGCAAGGCCTGCGGCAACAATATTTTTTGCCACATAGCGACCTGCATAAGCGGCGGAGCGATCGACTTTTGAGGGGTCTTTACCACTAAAGGCGCCGCCACCATGTCGCGCCATGCCGCCGTAGGTGTCTACAATAATTTTGCGACCCGTTAAACCGCAATCGCCAACTGGGCCACCAATAATAAATTGTCCGGTAGGGTTAATGTGGAATTGAGTGTCTTTGTGTAACCATTCGGCGGGCAGAACATCTTTAATGACCTCTTCCATGATGGCTTCTTTGATGGTTGCTTGTGATACGTCGGGATTGTGTTGTGTCGATAATACAACGGCATCCACAGCAACGGGCTTGTCATTTTCGTAACGCAAGGTGACTTGGCTTTTAGCATCGGGGCGCAACCAGTCGATTTGGCCGCTTTTGCGCAGCTGTGCTTGACGCTCAACTAAACGGTGCGCATAAAAAATAGGCGCAGGCATTAATACTGGTGTTTCGTTAGAGGCATAACCAAACATTAAGCCTTGATCACCGGCGCCTAAGTCTTTATCGCCGGCTTCATCGACGCCCATTGCAATATCGACACTTTGCTTGCCAATAGCGTTGAGTACGGCACAAGAGGCACCATCAAAGCCTACATCGCTGCTGTCGTAGCCAATATCTAAAATCACTTGGCGCACTAAGTCTTCTAGGTCGATATAAGTGCTAGTACGTACTTCGCCCGCAATAACGGCCATACCGGTTTTAACCAGTGTTTCAACGGCGACGCGTGCGTTTTTGTCTTCGGTGAGAATGGCATCCAATACGGCATCAGATATTTGATCTGCCATTTTATCGGGGTGACCTTCAGAAACAGACTCTGAAGTAAAAACATTGTATTGCGCCATAATAAAGCCTCAGCGTTGATGTTTAATATAATAAGTTAAAGTGTTATTTTTAAAAAATCTTAAAAATTAAAGCTTAAAAATCAAAGTTTAAAAAATTGTTGTATTTGAATTTGAAAACCATTGCGCAAGGCAAAGTACGTACTTTGCCCCGGGCTTAAACCTGCCGCTTGTGCCCAGCGGCTTAAATCAGTGGGCTCAAAACCCAGCCATACATCACCGCAGGCATCGCGCGCCCAGCTTTGCGGGTGGCTGCAAAGCTCGGTAATAATTAATGCGCCCTTAGGGTTGAGCGCTTGACTCACATCGGCCAAAACTTGTGCTGGCGAAGGTGTGTGATGCAGCACCATATTTAAAATGGCGCAATCAAAAGTTTCTGCTGTTGGTGTACCTGATGATGACGGACTTAAGTTGGTACTTAATTTTTGTGTGTCACCTAATATAAATTTTATATTGTGCAGTGCACAGGCATTGCGCTGTGCATTGGCTAGCATTTGCGGGCTGTTATCTAGCGCCACAACGCGCTTAAAATGTTGGCTCAGTGGCGTTAAAAACTCCCCTTCACCAGGGCCTATCTCGAGTGCATTATTGCAATGTTTAAGCGGGGTGAGCTTTAATAGCTCGACCACTTGTTGGCCATATACGTCGTAGCTGGCAATGAGGTCTTGTTGAGCTTTAAATTTATTGGCGTTTTCTAAAAAAAATTGATGACTCGTTTGGCTGCGCGCCTGCCAAATAGTGGCCAGTGCGGCCTGTAGTTGCGCAGGCATTGCCAGGCTATCGGCTTGTGTAAAGATGGCATTTTTGGTGATGGCTAGCGCGTCGTTAGTAGGTACATGCGCACGGCGATAAAAAATAGAGTTGCCTTCGCGGCGCGTACTGACGAGCCCTGCATTAGCGAGCACCTTTAAATGATGGCTAATCCCCGACTGTTTAACACCAAAGGCTTGGGCTAGCTCTAATACGCCATAAGAGTCATGTGCGAGCACTTGTAAAACCCCTAGGCGCAATTCATCTCCGGCCGCCTTGAGTAAAGTGGTAAGGCCGTGAAGCGGGCTGTGATCGGATGCTTTTTGCGCAGTGATGGGTGTTTGCATGGTGTGCAGTGTAGCAGTCCTTAAAACCTATATCAAAATATTTTGATATAGGTTTTAAGTAAAAGGGGAGACCCTTTACTTGCACGGTGCTGGTTTATGGCTGGCTATTGTGTTTTAGAGGCTAATAAGAGAGTGACAAAATTGTTAACAGGCGTGATGAAAGTGTGACTTTGTTGTGACGATCCCGTGATACCTCTTTTGTATTCTAACCCTGTGCTTATGAGCGACGACCTCATGATGTTAGCTAACAAGAGCGGCCACTAAAAGGTTTTGTTCGGTATAGCGGCTAATGCGCCAATTTTAATTATCGCTTGCAACTCACTCATTACGACTTGCCAACACCCATTACAGGAAATGACCATGACCTTCAAAAAGTTAATTTGTGCAACTGCTTTATTAGCATCAGCTACGGCCGCTAACGCGGCAGAAATCTCGGTGAGTGTGACTAACTTAACTCACGGCATGCATTTTACGCCTTTACTTGTATCGTCTCACGCTGCTGGCAATAGCTTGTTTGCTGTAGGCGGCGTGGCCTCTGCGGAGCTACAGTCTATGGCCGAAGGTGGTGATGTAATGCCTTTGGATATTGCCACTAAAAGCCTAGGTGCCGTGAATCAAGTCAACCCAGCGGCTGGCCCTTTAGCCCCCGGTGCATCCACCCCGATGGTTGATTTAAGCACAGGCGTTAATACGCAGTTAAGCGTGGTGGCTATGTTATTGCCCACCAACGATGCTTTTTTAGGGTTAAATAACTGGACGATTCCTACCGAAGCTGGCACTTATACTATTGACGTTAATGCCTATGACTCGGGCACCGAAGCCAATAACGAAATTGTAGGCGGTGGCGCAGCCAACACACCAGCGCCACCTTTTGTGACAACCAGTGGTAGCGGTGCCACAGGTGTCGCCGCTACAGTAGAAGGTTTTGTTCATATTCATCGCGGCAATTTAGGCGATAGTGATACTAGTGCTGGCCAGAGTGATTTTGATAATCGCATCCACCGTTGGTTGAACCCTGTCGCTCGCGTTACTGTAACCGTTAAGTAGGGAGAGCTTTATGAATTTACGAACACTTTCACTCACCTTAGCGAGCGCAGTGGCCTTAGCCGCTTGCGGTAGTAGCTCTAACGGTAACGGCGCGCCAAGCTCAAGCTCTAGCGTTACTGCTCAATCGTCTTCACCTGCGAGCGTATCCTCTGTTGCTAGCTCTTCGATGAGTTCTTCTATATCTAGCTCTTCAATGATGAGCTCTTCGATGTCTAGCTCATCAGAGCCTGCTAACGCACTCGATTGCGACCTTTATACGGCCGCAAAAGGCCAGGCAATATACGAGAAAGACTGCGCATTTTGTCATCAATTATTTGATGACGATGGCATTGCCATTGGTGGTGTTGCGGGTGCAGACCCTTTTGATGCGAATGCCACTAGCTATGCTTACAATGGTAATACCTCAACAGATTTAGCGGCTTTTATTAGTGCCAATATGCCACCACCACTAGGTGCTACGTGTGATGAAGATTGTGGTATTAACTTAGCGGTCTATATTAAATCGTTAACCGATACCCCGCTATGTGCTGCGCCAATGGCAGAGTATTCAGTTAGCTTAATTAACGGCAGTGCAGGGCAAAAATTGTCGCCGGCGGCTGTAATTTTAAATAGCGAGCCACTCAACTTGTGGAGCATTGGTACACCGGCAACTAAAGCGCTAGAAATGCTAGCCGAATCGGGTTCTCCGCAAATGCTACTGGATGAAAATCCTGGTTTGGCCAATGCGACACTTGCGCTTACGTCACAGGGCGAAACAAATACAGCCACCTTTGAAATGATGGCTGGCAAGCCTACATTTTTATCGGTTGCCTCTATGCCTATTTTGACTAACGATGCCGTTGTGAGTATCCAAAACGTAGCGATTGACGGTCTAGAAGTCGGCCATAGCATGATGATCGATGCGTATATTTTAGATGCCGGTACCGAAGCCAATACCGAAACCAAAGAGACTGTGCCAGGTTTGGGTGTTGCAGGTGCCGGTTATGCGGCTGAGCGCAACGAGCTCACGGGTAACGACCAGGTCACTTTGCACCCAGGTGTTGTGAGTAATGCTGAATTAAGCACCTCTGACTTAAGTGAAGTACACCGCTTTGATAGTGGTAGCTTTAAAGTAAAAGTAACACGTACTCAATAGGCGCTTACTCAATAAGAGAAAGCAATGATAGGCTTAATATGGCAATAATAAAAAGCCTAATAATAGCCATCGATCATCGATAAAATGTAACTTATCGAGGCTAAACATTAAAAGGGAGCTGCGTCATGCAGCTCCCTTTTTTTGGCTACAAAGCCCGGCGCTTAAATACCTAGAAAATAACCCATAAACACCCTGTCAATAGCGACTATGACTATTGCTTTACTTTAGCGGTAAAGCTTAAATTGGTGCTGCCTTTAGCCGGAATAGTGATCTGCCATGTTGCTTGGTAGGCTGCGGTTTCTTGGGGCTTTAAGCTGTTTTGTGTTAGCTCCCACTCGCCACTAAATGACTCGACATAGCTCACGGTAACCGGTTCGGTTTTGGCGTTGGTGAATTTTACATTGTAGCTTGTGCTGTAGGTAATTGTTTGGCGGTTATTTTGCTCGAGTATGTTAAATGCTGTTTGACTGCGTTTAGCGCCAACGTCAAAGCTTTTACCTAGGGTTAATTTTAAGGTGTCGTTTTCGGCGGTATGGTTAATGGAATCTTCACCGACAAATTGTGCATTACCTTGGCTGTCACGCTGGTATACACGCACAATACCTTTAGGTAGTGCTAAACCCAAATTGGCTTTTTTACTGTTAGTAATGTGTAGCTCTACGGTCGGCTTAAGTGATTGAGGCTGCTGGCCTTTATTGTAACGGCTAATCGTACTGGCGTTAAAAATGAGCTTTTGCAGGCTTTGAACATTACTGGCATTAAATAATGACACTTGTTTTGTTTGCGCATTGGCTAAGGTGGTTTTACGGGGCAGTGTATAAAGCTTATATTCCATTAAGTCTTCTACTGGGGCCGACTCTTGAAAGTCGTTGCTTGCTCTTGCGGCCATCATTAACGGTCTGGTTTTTGGTTGTACTTGGTTAACATCGCCAGCAATAAGCTGAATTTTGGCGTCGCGATATTCAGTATTACTATTGTTGGTCAGTGTTACCCAACTGGCTAAATCAAGCGTATCACTGTTGGTTATTTCGGCTACATAATCGGCTTGCCAGTTTAGACCTTGAGTTAGGTAGCTTAATTCATAGGTTTGCGCGCCACTGCGTTTGTTGCTTAGCGTGTTAGTTAACGTGGGTTGGGCGCGTAAGTTAGGGGGTAGCTCATCAAAAATAAAACGACCTGTTGGGTTGGTTTCGAGGGTGTCGCCAATTTTTACAATTACACCATTGTTGGTCGATAAAACTTCGGCATTTTGTAGGGTTTCTTTGCCGGTTGCGGGGTTGGTACGTGCAATTTTAATGGTTTTACCGAGCGACTTCTCAAGTAATTTTTGTGGGCTAAGCAAATCAAAATCAAAATTTTGTTCCAATACCTTAACCGCATTTGCGTCTTGAGTATTACGCAGTAGCGCAGTTTCGGGCTTAATAAGGCCACTGACTCCCATAAAAGCTACATCGTGCTCGCCTTTGGGTATATTCAAGCGGCGCTGGTCTTTGACTAGCGCAAGATTGCCGTTATAAATAGTGACCGCAAGGCCTGTTTGGTCCTGTAGTTGGCTGTTAATGGTTGAATCGGCTGCGTAGCTATGGCTGGCTAATAAGGCCGTTACGGCTATTGGCGCACTAAGGCGTATAAAAGCTTTGGGTGTCATTAACATGGAAGACCTTTGATTGGATGTGAGGTAGGGGTGTGAGGTGTATAAAAAGTGAGTCTATGCACAACGGGTTAGAATTGCTAGCAAGAAATTAGTTCATGATATGAACAGAAGTTTAGAAGTTTAGAAGTTTATAGCTTGAATACTGTATTTGGCATGAATAGCGGAATAGGCTAACACTGTAGAATGATGCGCGGCAATCGAGAAGGTGTTTTAGGCTACGGGTTAAAAAGTGCTAGCTGCTTTTGCGATGAAAGCGTCAGCGGGATGAGCGGGGAGGACTAAATAGGCAGGGTCAATAAACAGGCGGCGATAACTATCGCCGCCTGTTTGTCATTAGCGGATATAGCGATTGATGGTGTTTTCGTAAAGCTCTTGTTGGCCGCTTGTTTGGCCGAGTTTAGACTGTATTGCCCAGCTAATACACCTCACCTGACGGGTGCTGATGGATTATTTTCTGGGCATTTAAGCGCCGGGCCTTACAGGGAAGGCAAGGGTTAGACAGTGCACCTGCATAGGGATATGCAAGATTAGACTTTGCAGGAGCATAAAGTCGCAGATGGCTTGAGCGGCCCAGTCAATGATTCATTAGCGCCCAACTCCGGCACACCTGAATAGTTACCATTTTATTTTATTTTATTGGTTTCTTCTTGTGAGTTGCTCAGCAGTGCTTTTATTTCATCTTCTAGCGCTTTAGTCATGGGGTCTATGGCTGCATCGGCTTGTGCATGCGCGGCTAGGTCTTCTTTGGGATCTATTGTTTCTGAAGCAAGGGCCTCTGAATTAAGAACTTTTGGCCTAAGAGCTTCTGCGGCGATCGCTTCAGCAGCAATTGGCTCGATAATAGTGTCTTCGACAGTAGCGGGCTCGATAATAATGGGTTCGACAATAATGGGTTTGACAATAGCCGGCTCTACAATCTGCACGGATGCGATTGTGTCATTGGTTTGCCTTACCTCGGTGGCGGCTGTGTGAGGTGCTGGCGCTACTGCATCGGCGCTTTGAGTTGGGTTGTTGGCCGGGCTTTCGCCGATAAAGTTTGTTAGCAAAGCCTGTAATGGGTGGGCGATGTGTACGCCAGCTTCGCGCAAGCTTTGGCTACGACAGGAGTAGCCGGTGGCCAGTAGTGTGTCTTTGTTTTGTGCGGCGGTGACAGGTTGGCGCCAGCTTAGGTCAAATATTTTGCTCGAGGCTTCGCGGTTTTGTGTTTCGTGACCAAAAGTACCAGCCATGCCGCAACAGCCAACCGCTTCAATACTGAGGGTTTGGCCGAGCTGACTAAAAACACTTTGCCACAGGCTCGTACTGGCAGGTACGTTGGTTTTTTCGGTGCAGTGGCCTAGCAATTTAAAAGCACCTTCGGTGAATAATGTTTTTTTGCTTTCAAGAGACTCTCTGTGTGTACCTAACCACTCTTGGATCAGTTGCACTTTAGGAGCATTTTTTTCGCCCAGCGCTTTGACGTACTCACTGCGATAGGCCAGGGTCATAGCGGGATCTAAGCCTATAAGGGGGATGCCGCTTTGGGCTAGAGCATTTAAATGCTCGGCGGTGACGGTGGCTTGTTTTTTAAATTCCTTTAAAAAACCATGGACATGCATAGGTTTGCCATTGGGGCTATAGGGTGCCAGCAGTACATTAAAACCTAGCTTTTGTAAAATATTGACGCTGTCTAGAACCACCTGAGCATCAAAAAATCGTGTGAAGGCATCTTGCACTAAAATAACACTCTGACTTTTTTGTTCGTCGCGGATGCTCTGAATATTAGCGGTTGTGGCGTATTGAATACCTAGCTGTTTTAAGTGCTTATTAAAAGGAATGCGCGAGAGCTTTGGGCTGTCAACAAAGCCTACAGTATTTTGTAAAAAACGTTTGACCGGTGGCAGGTTTTGCATAAAATTGGCCATGCCTGCAATGTGGGCCATTTTAGGTACAAAGCGTTCAAGGTTAGCGACAAAGTAATCTTTTAGCGGGCGGGCATAACGGGTGTGATAAAGCGCTAAAAATTTACTGCGAAACTCGGGTACGTCGACTTTAATCGGGCATTGCCCGACGCACGATTTACACGCCAAGCATTGGCTCATCGAATCCATCACCTCATGCGAAAAATCGTATTGCTGTACACCGCCGCTAGGGTTGGCGCTTTTATTGTGCATATTGCTGTCTTTACTGTTTCTGCGGCGCTGCATAAAACTGTCGGCAGCGGGGAGTTTGTCGTAATTACCCTCAAAGCTTTCGGGGTTAAAGCCATGCTCGCCGAGCTGTTTGATCCATTCACGGATTAGCGAGGCGCGGCCCTTAGGTGAATGTACGCGGTTGCGAGTCACTTTATAAGAGGGGCACATGGCATCAGCGGTATTCCAGTTAAAGCAAGCGCCGTTGCCATTGCAGTAAACGGCCTCACTAAAGCCGTCCCATAATTTGACGGGTATTGTTTGATCGCTTTGCCCGCGCGTGGGTACTTCATCAATTTTTAAGAGCTGACCACTATCAATAGGTGTTGCAATTTTGCCGGGGTTGAGTTGGTTGCGCGGGTCAAAGGCGCCTTTAATGCGTTGTAATTGTGGAAATAGCTCGCCAAAAAAAGCCGGTGCGTATTCGCTGCGTACGCCTTTGCCGTGCTCGCCCCAGAGTAGACCGTTGTACTTTTGTGTCAGTGCGCTGACTTGGTCGGTAATATCGCGCACCATTTTGAGCGCGGTGCTGTCTTTCATGTCTATAGCAGGGCGCACATGTAAAACGCCAGCATCTACATGGCCAAACATACCATAGGTTAAATTATAGCTGTCCAAAATTGCACGGAACTCGGCAATATAGTCGGCAAGGTTTTCGGGGGGGACGGCGGTATCTTCAACAAAGGGGATTGGGCGGCCTTCGCCTTTGGCATTGCCTAGCAGGCCGACGGCTTTTTTACGCATATTCCATATCTTTTTGACGGCCTCATCACCCATTGCCATGCCATGGCCAACGGCACCTTTACCGGCCTCATCACTTTTTAATACTGTAATTAATTGTGCAATACCATTGCTAAGCTCTTCTTTGGTGTCGGCAGTATACTCAACTAAGTTCATGCCTTTAATGTGCTCGACGTTTTCGCTGGGGAAGTAAGCGGCGACATCATGCCAAACGCTATCATTCATCGCCAGTGCTAATACGCGCGAGTCGATAGTTTCAATGCTGGTTGGCCCAGCTTTCATTAAGTGTGTCGCATCGCGCAGTGAGCTATCAAAGCTGTCATAGTTAACAATAACAAGTGCACTATATTTGGGGGTGGTGAGCAGGTTAATCTTTGCTTCAGCAATAAATCCTAAAGTACCTTCACTACCACACAAAATGCTGTTTAAATTAAATTGTCCGTTGTCATCGCGAATATGTGCAAGGTCGTAACCGGTAAGGCAGCGGTTAAGCGGCGGAAACTTTTCTTTGATAAGGGCTTGATGCTCTTGCTGAATATTATTGACCAAGCGATGGGCGAGACCGCAAATATTTTGCTCTTCACTGTTGGTGGCAAGCTGTTCGTCGCTAATGGCGTGGCTACGCAATACATTGCCGTCCATTAATACCGTGGTGAGCTCTAGTACGTGATTGCGCGTTTTACCATAGCGGCAAGAGCCTTGACCTGAAGCGTCAGTGTTAATCATGCCGCCGATAGTTGCACGGTTACTCGTTGATAGCTCTGGGGCAAAAAATAAGCCATAAGGCCTGATCGCTGCGTTGAGCTGGTCTTTGACGACCCCCGCTTGTACGCGCGCCCAGCCTTCTTCGGCGTTGATTTCGAGAATATTGTTCATGTGGCGGCTCATATCGACCACCAGACCATCGGTTAATGATTGGCCATTAGTGCCGGTGCCACCCCCGCGAGGGGAAAGTACGATACTGTGGTACTGCAAGCGAGCGGTCAGCTCAGTTAAGCGTGTAAGGTCATCAATACTTTTGGGGTATACAATACCTTGAGGTAATACCTGGTAAATGGAGTTATCTGTAGATAACACGGTACGGCTGGCGTAGTCCGGCGAGATATCGCCTTCAAAATTAGTCTCTTTTAGCGACTCTAAAAACTGTAAATAGAGTGACTGGGTGCTAGACGTTTGCTGTATTCGTGGAATCATGGGTTAAAACTCAAACATTTTTGATTGGTTATTCTACCTGTACGCGCGCCAGCTTCCAAATGATTGATAGGCGAGTGGCGCTTTTAGGTTTTTGTGTATTGATGTGGTATTTGGGTTTTGCGTGTTGGCAGCGTACTTTTTAAGTATAGAGCCTGCTGGTCATAAAGGCGCGATGGCTGTGTTGTGGAGGATTATTAGACCAGAACAAGGGTGTGTCTTAGGGGCGTAGAAAAATACATTATCCAATAATACTTGTTGCATGCTTCCTTCCTTTGTAGAGCTTGTTTATCTTAACCGGCGGTAACATCGGCTTTGGTGTAAATAGGGCTCGCTAAGGCGAAGCTGTTGAGGCGCTTGCTAACAACTTGCGCGTCATCACTAGTCGGTTGTGAGTAATCGCTTTTCAATTTATGAGTGAATTAGATTGATTATTATATTTGTTAATTAATTGTAACTATTCAGATGTACCGAAATTGGGCGTTAATGAATCATTTACTGGGCCGCTCAAGCCATCCATGGTCGCTATATAAGCGCTCCCGGCGCTTAAATGCCCAGAAAATAATCCATCAGCACCCTATCAGGTGAGGTTTGTCAGCCGAGCTGAATAGTTACAATTAATTTTAATAGTGAGTTATTTATTTTGTAACTATTCAGGTGTGCCGGAGTTGGGCGCTAATGAATCATTTACTGGGCCGCTCAAGCCATCTGCGACTTTGTGCTCCTCGACTTTATGCTCCTGCAAAGTCTAATCTTGCATATCCCTATGCAGGTGCAAAGTCTACCCCCACGCATCCTGCTGGGGTGGCCGCTATAGCCATCAGTATCCTACTCAGTAAGGTTTATGACTCAGGCTGATATAGTGCCGAGTATTTCTCACAAATTTAAGTGGATTGGAGTTTTTTTGAATTTTTTTTTGGTTATGTTATCGATATCTTTATTGGGGTGCAGCGCGGCTGAGCACGAAAAGCCCGTGAGCTCAGCGCCGGATGCTTCTGTTGTTAAGGTGCCTGTTGTCGAGATACCTGCTGTTAAGGCGCCTGAGGCATCTTCTGCGGCGGCCCGTCGTGCGGTGACTGCCGTTGAGCCGAGTACAGCCGGCTTTGCGAGTGGCTTTTTGGGTGTATGGGATACCTCTATAGCGCAGTGCGCCAAAAAAGAAAGTGCAACGCGGCTCACGATTTCTGAGGGGGTGATCAGGTATTGGGAATCCAAGGGGGTCATTGAACAAGTACTTAGCCAGTCGCCAACGCATTTAAAGGTAAAGCTCTCAATGAGTGGTGAAGGGGAAACCTGGAGTGTGGTATCGGAGTTTAGCTTGCTTGATCATCAATTGACGGAGCACTTTGCCCACGGTCAGTTGTCTGCGCGTGTGCCTTGCGAGACGGATCTTGTTCATTGAGTACTATTTATGGGTGTTTAGTGAAATGTTGTTAGTTCGATGTTGCTGGCTCGGTACTATGAGCCACAGATGTACCGAGCTGGCCGTTGCCTGCGAGGTACCGAGATAATTTAGCGTGGGTTCAGTTTACGCTGGGTACACTTTACTTTTGAGCATTGTCTATATTCAGTATTTGCTAGAAAGTCGACCTTATTTATACTCTTACCTTCTAATGAGGAGCTGATACCCTCGAAGACTTGAGAAAAGGCGATGTAAGCTTTAAGGTTGAGCTTCAATGACTTATTAGTAAGAGCGGTAGAGCCTCTAATTTAGGATTCCATATGACGCGTTTGGGTTTTTGTAAAAAATGTTGGGTACTGAGTGTCGCCATGGTTAGCGCCTTGGGGGGAATGCAGACGCAAGCCCAAGCAGGGCGCGAGATTGATAAGGGTCGCGCCGCCGAAATAGCCCAAAGCAAATTTGGTGGCGAGCTGTTTGGTAAAATCAAAAAAACAACAGCAAGTGATGGTAGTACAATTTTTGAAGTGCGCTTAGATACCAAAGGGCATGTGGATATTATTGTGGTTGATGCCAAGGGCAATGCCCGACAAAAAAAATAAGGAACTGAGTGATGCGCTTATTAGTAGTAGAAGATGAAGCAGCTATTCGTACGCAATTAGCTGAATTTTTAGGTGGCCAGGGTTTTGCTGTTGATGTGGCAGAAGATGGCCGTGAAGGCTTGTTTTTGGCTACCGAATACGATTACGATTTGGCCATTATTGATATTGGCTTACCTGAAATAGATGGCATAGAGCTGATTACTAAAGCCCGCGCAGCTGGCAAAAGTTACCCCGTACTTATTTTAACTGCGCGCGGCAACTGGCAAGATAAAGTCACAGGCCTTGAAGCCGGTGCCGATGATTATCTGGTTAAACCTTTTCACAATGAAGAGATGCGTGCGCGAGTGAACGCGCTTATTCGCCGCGCCTCTGGCCATGCAAAGCCCCAACTAGAGTTTGGCCCGGTGGTGATTGATACCGCCGGCAAGCAGGTGTTGCTCAGTGGCAATGAGGTTGATTTGACCAGCTATGAATACAATACCTTAGAGTACTTGGCGCACCATGCCGGTGAGGCCATTACTAAAACGGTATTAACCGAGCATTTGTATCAGCAAGATTTTGAACGCGATAGTAATGTGATTGAGGTATTTGTTGGGCGGTTGCGCAAAAAGCTAGACCCTAAAGGCGAGCTCGAGCTAATTACAACAATCCGTGGGCGCGGCTATCGCTTTAATCCTGAACCCAATACCCCTGTCGTTGATGCGCCTAATGCTGAGGGTGATATTAAAAGTGACACCAACGCCCCGCACGATAATACTGCCTCTTAATGCGTTGGTTGTCGGCGGTGGGCTGGCCTCGGTTGTCGGCTTCATCACTGAGCATGCGGTTGTTTTTTGCCTCGGTGGTATTGTTGCCGTTTTTACTCGGTTTTAGTGCAACTATGCTCGACTACGCTTTTAAGCTGAGCCTTGAAACCGCTGAGCGCGATGCCTTGCGCAGCCAAGTGTATTTATTGCTGGGTGTGGCCGAGCCTGATGAGCATACTCTCGAGATGCCTCCGGCTTTAACGGAGCCGCGCTTTGGCGAGCTTAATTCGGGTTTGTACGGCTGGATTGTTGATGGCCAGGGGCAGGTGATTTGGCAATCGCGCTCGACAGATCTTATTCCTGCCGATTACTTTCCGCCTTTAGTCTCGCCTTTTAATACCGGTATTAAAAACTTTTTTAGTAGTGCCTTTAATGCCGATGATTTTTATGTCATGAGTTACGATACTATTTGGCCTGTAGGCGGTGCAGACCGGCCCTTTAGGTTTGTGGTGGCGCATAGCCAAGCAGACTTAAAAGCTAGCCTTGCGGCTTATCGTGAGCGCTTATTGATGTGGGTTGTGGGTTTAGCATTGCTACTGATTGTGGTGCAAAGCTTGATTGCCCGCTGGGGCTTGCTGCCTTTGCGCCGTTTAGCGCGCAACTTAGAGTTGGTTGAGGCAGGTAAAAGCCAAGCACTGGCAGGGCAGTATCCTGCCGATATTCGTCCCGTCACCGAAAACCTCAACAAGGTACTGCGCGCAGAGCAAGCTCAGCGTGAACGCTACCGCAACACGCTGGGTGATTTGGCTCACAGCCTCAAAACGCCGTTGTCGGTAGTGCGCGGGCAATTAGAGACCGCGGCAAGTAACCCACAGGAGCTAACCGCAGTGGTGAATGAGCAAATCAGTCGCATGAGCATAATTATTGACCATCAGCTGCGCCGTGCTAGTGCGCAGGTCACGCAAAATGCGGTCTATGCGCGGGTGCTGGTTAAGCCACTTGTTGAGCGATTGGTTGTGGCGATGCAAAAAGTCTATCAGCAAAAAGAGGTGAATATCTCAGTATTTATTGACGATAATTTACCGTTTTTGGGTGATGAAGCCGATTTGATGGAAGTTGCAGGCAATTTGATCGAAAATGCCTGCAAGTACGGCAATAGCCAAGTGCGCGTGTGTGCAAAAATTGTGGGTGATGATTTGCTGATTAATATTGAAGATGATGGCCCTGGCGTGGCGGATACTCTCAAAAGTACTATTTTGACCCGCGGCGCACGTGCCGATACAGCCACATCGGGCCAAGGTATTGGTTTATCGGTTGCGGTTGATATTGTGAGTAGTTATGGTGGCAGTCTTCAAATTAGTAGCTCCAGCTTGGGAGGGGCTAGTTTCAATATTTCACTACCTGCGCACGGAGAGTCATAACTTGTGCCCTGATGTTCATACTGGCTTAGTCATTGCTGAGCCATCTCGGTTGATTCGCTTTCAAAAATTTACGCTACCCGTACGCATACTGCAATTTGCGGTGGCGTTGATTGTTTTTTGTTACGCGGCTTTGTCACCGGCACCTCAATTTGTGGGCAACCATACCGATACCTCTATGCATTTTGTGGGTAATGTACTGCTATTCGTGTCTGCTTGGGTGGCCTTGTGGGGGCGCCTGCCCATTATTAAATTAGCTGTTTGCTTATTGCCCTTTAGCTGCGCTATTGAGCTGGCGCAGTATTTTTCGCCGGGGCGAATGGTCGATGCCAAAGATATGATCGTGAACATTACAGGCCTTGGTGTAGGAGCTGTTGTGTCTACTGTGTTTCAGCGGTTGCTGGCTAAGCTTCTCGGGTAGAGCGATTGAAGGGCAATATGTTACCTTCTGGGCTGAATATGGCGGAATGTTAAATTAATACGGCCTTCGGTGACCTGCGTTGTCTTTGTGATATTGTGCTGCCAATAACGCTGGGTTTTATCTGCCATTACCAGTAAATCCCCCCGGCCTAAATCAAAAGTCATTTTGTGTATTTTGTTTTGTTTATTGCGCAAGTTAAATTGACGTGGGCAGCCTAAGCTCACAGAGGCAATAGTGGGTGTCGCACCCAGCTCAGGTTCATCATCACTGTGCCATCCCATGCCATCACTGCCATTGCGATAATAGTTGCATAGCACCGCATTAAAAGGCGTATCGAGCGTTGCCTCCAGCGTGTGTTTTATCGTGAGTAATAGTGGGTGCCAAGGTTGAGGGGTAATAGTTTTGCCTGAGTAGCTATGGCCTGTATTGGGCTCGCCGTAGTAGGCGCTTAGGCGAGGCTCTAAATGTTTTTTACCGTATACGGTTACCTCGCCTTGCTGCCAATTTAATGCTTCTAATAGCTGTCCATAAGTGGCACTTGGGTCTAAATGCATGTGGCTTTGTATATAGTCTGGATACCAGTACACGCTTAAATTATTATGCCTGTGCCATGACCCAGTAGGTTGCTGATCAAATAAATCCATAGGGTAGAGTGACCTTTTTTTGGGTATTTATTAATGATATATTGGTTTTTTAGCTGTTGTTAGGGCGTTATTTATTAATATTGGCACATCGATTATATAAGGTATTGATACTGTTTATTTTTGGGGAGGCTTATAGACCTATAAAATAACCCACAAGCTCCCCTGTCAGAGGAGCTTGTTAGTTTGGCTAGTTACCCTTTGTTTAATTTTTGTGAGTAACCTATGGGGTATTCAGTGCGGGCGATGTGCGGTTTTTATTTTGATGAAATAACCCATACAAAATAGGTAGTACAAATAACGTCAATAACGTGGATGATATGATTCCACCGATGACAACAGTGGCTAGCGGTTTTTGTACCTCGGCCCCTGTACCACTATTAAGCGCCATAGGAATAAATCCTAAGCTGGCCACTAATGCCGTCATGAGTACTGGGCGTAAACGTATTAATGCGCCCTCAATAATGGCTTCATTAAAGTGATTCATTGTGCTAACCCTCTCGCGGATAAAAGACAGCATTACCAAACCGTTAAGAACAGCAACCCCCGATAGCGCAATAAAACCAACGCCCGCCGAAATCGATAAAGGCATATCGCGTAACCAAAGAGCGATAACGCCGCCGGTTAACGCCAGTGGTACGCCAGTAAAAATAATTAACGCATCTTTAAAGGATCCAAACATCATTATTAATAAAGCAAATATGATGGCGAGAGTGACCGGAACCACGAGCGATAACCGTTGACTGGCTGACTCTAATTGCTGAAAGGTACCGCCATAATCAACCCAATAACCTGCCGGTAATTGTACCTCTTGGCTCACTTTATTTTTAACCTCATCAACAAATGAGCCTAAATCGCGACCGCGTACATTAGCGGTAACAACGACACGGCGCTTACCGTTTTCGCGGCTAATTTGATTGGGCGCGGGATTGATACTGAGCGTGGCAACCTCAGAGAGCGGCACGTAACCGCCTTGCGGCAAGCTCAGGGGTAAATCTTTTAACGTATTGGTATTGGTGCGCAAGTGCTCGGGTAAACGCACGATTAATTCAAAGCGCCGATCACCTTCAAAAATCAAACCCGCTGAGTTTCCACCAATGGCTGTGGCTAAGGTACTTTGTAATTGCGGTAGAGTTAAACCATAGCGTGCAAGTGCCACTTTTTTAGGCTCGATGCTTAGCATGGGCAAGCCTGTGACTTGCTCTACTTTGGTGTCGGCTGCGCCTTCAATAGTATTGACTATCTGTAAAATATTATTGGCCGAGGTCACAAGCTGGGTTAAATCATCACCAAATATTTTAATCCCTAAGTCTGCACGCACACCCGAAATTAACTCGTTAAAGCGCATTTGTATCGGCTGTGTAAATTCATAGTTATTGCCCGGTATAGGGGCAACAGCGGCTTCTAGTTTTTGTACAAACTGTGCCTGTGTTTGGCTGGGGTCTGGCCATTGTGCACGCGGTTTTAGCATAATAAAAACGTCGGCAATATTCGGCGGCATAGGGTCGGTGGCGATATCTGCGGTGCCCATTTTGGCGAAGACTTTATCGACTTCGCCAAATTCAGCAATTCTTTCCTCTAGCGTAAATTGCATATCAACTGACTGCTCTAACCCCGTGCCTGGAATACGCATAGCATGCAAGGCTATATCACCTTCGTTGAGCTGCGGTACAAACTCTGTGCCGAGCGTGGTTGCTAGCCATGTACACATGACAGTGAGTGCTAAGGCAAACCCCAAAACCAATCCACGCACTTTTAGTGCTGCCGTTAAAAGCGGCTTATAAATATTTTTGGATACTCGAATAATAGGACTTTCGTGCTCGCTTATTTTACCGCACATAAAAACAGCGACGGCAGCTGGCACCACAGTGATAGATAACACTAAGGCGCTAAGCAGTGCCATGACAACGGTGGCCGCCATAGGGTGAAACATCTTACCTTCTACCCCTGTGAGCGAAAACAAAGGAATATACACAATGGTAATAATGAGTACGCCAAATAAACTGGGGCGCACCACTTCGTTAGTGGCTGCGAATACTGTATTTAAGCGTGTTTGAGTGTCTAGTGGTTTTGCGCTTTGCGCCTGAGCTAGGCTTAAACGGCGCACGGCGTTTTCGACAATAATCACCGCGCCATCGACAATCAAGCCAAAATCGAGTGCGCCTAGACTCATTAAATTGGCACTAACGCCAGTGTGTACCATACCGGTAATAGTGGCGAGCATGGCAAGGGGGATAACGGCGGCAGTAATTAAGGCCGCTCTAAAATTGCCCAGTAATAAAAATAACACCGCAATAACCAGTAGTGCACCTTCGATTAAATTTTTGCTCACGGTTTTTATGGCTTTATTGACTAGTGTAGTGCGGTCATAAACCGTTGTAATCATAACGCCTTGAGGCAGTGAGGGTTTTATTTCTTCTAATTTTTTTGCGACAGCCAGCGCTACACTACGACTATTTTCGCCCATTAGCATCATGGCGGTACCTAAGACGGTTTCTTTGCCGTCTTGTGTGGCGGCGCCTGTGCGTAGCTCTTTACCTATAGTCACAGTGGCAACATCGCGAATAAAAACCGGTGCCGTATTGATGGTTTTAATAATAACCTGCTCAATATCTTGAATGTTTTTCAGTTGTCCAGGCAAGCGCACTAAAAGTTGCTGGCCGTTTTTTTCGATATAACCGGCACCTTGGTTTTGATTGTTGAGTGCAAGTGCTTGGTTAATATCCAGTAAGCTAATGTTAAAGTTTTGCATACTGAGTGGGTTAGGCGTGACGTGGTATTGCTTATCAAACCCGCCAATCGTGTTGATTTCGGTGACGCCTTTGACTTGCGCCAATTGCGGCTTAATAATCCAGTCTTGTACTTCCCTTAAAGCCATCGCATCAAAGGGCTTGCCATTACTTTGTAGGGCATTGGGCTGCGCTTGTATGCTGTAGGTAAAAATCTCACCTAATCCTGTTGCCATTGGCCCCATTGCGGGTTCTAAGCCTTGTGGCAAGGTGCTTTTTATGGTGGCAAGGCGCTCGTTGACGAGTGTCCTTGCAAAATAAATATCGGTACCTTCTTCAAATACAACTGTCACCTGCGATAAACCGTAGCGCGAGATAGAGCGCGTATAATCGAGTTTAGGAATACCAGCTAAGGCGGTTTCTATTGAAAAGGTAATGCGTTGCTCAACCTCTAAGGGCGAATAACCAGGGGCTTCAGTATTGATTTGTACTTGGATATTGGTGATGTCGGGTACAGCGTCAATGGATAATTTTTTAAAACTGAATAAGCCGGCACCAATAATCAATAAACATAAAGCGAGTATTATTCCGCGGCGAGCAATAACGGTACGTAAAATTAATGTCATCATAGTGTGCCCCAATTAATGCGAATGCTCGGCGCCAGATTTTTCAATATCAGCTTTGATTAAAAAACTATTATGCGAGACATATTCATCACCTGCATGTAGGCCTTTAAGGACCTCGACATATTGGCCGTCATTTTGGCCTAGTGTGAGTGCATGCGCTTCGTAGCGCTCGCCCTTTTTAACAAAAACAACACGCTTGCCTTCCATTGTTTGGATGGCATTATTGTCAATAATTAATGCGACAGTGATTGTTTTTGTTGCTATTGCCCCTTCAATGAATAACCCGGGTGTTAAGTGAGTATTGGCAGGTAAAGGCGCGCGTGCCACGGTATAGGCTTGATTCGATTCGCTCGGTAAAATGTGAGCAATCACGGTATTGATGGGTGTATTTTTATGGTTGATGGAAACTTTTTTGCCGGCCTCAACGTGCTCAGCTTGACTGGGGAACACACTAAACTCTGCCCATAATTGGCTGGCATCGGTTAGGGTAAATAATGGCGTATCTTGAATAAGTTCTCCGGCGTTGGCGTGACGTGCGGTGATCATGCCATCAAACGGCGCCTTTAATGTGTAGCGCTTTAAGCTCTCGTTCGATTCTATTTCGGCGAGTATGTCGCCCTTTTTGACGAGGTCGCCAATGGTGGTATTCACCTTTTTAATCACCCCAGCAAAACGAGCCCGTATATGGCTTACTTTATTGGGAGCGAGCGCAACTTTGCCATAAACTTGTGTTGTTTTATGCAACGTCCCCGTGCCTGCAACAGCGGTTTTAATGCCCACTTTTTTAGCCATGTTATCGCTGATTGTTGTGGCATCGTGATGGCCTTCATCATGCGCGTCTGCTGCTGGAGGCGTTAGCATTAAAGGTTTTTCGTGGCCATGACCACTACCGGCGTGTGTTAACGGGGTAAGTAGTACACCTATAAATAGCACGGTGCAAGTTGCTCGATATTGCATGGTATTGTGAGTGATGCTGTTCATTGTACGGTTAAGTACTGCGCTATAACCTGACGATGCCAAGGCTAATTGTGTTTTTAATGTCATGGGGTACATCCAAAATTTGTGAATTAAAAATAGAGTAAAAGTACAAAAATTTGCCATTAATGCGGGGGTAAATTAAGGCTGCAATTGACCGGTTAATTGCTCTATTTCTGTGTTGTATTTTAAAGCGGCGGCGGCAGTATCAATTTGCGCACGCTCGGCCGCAATGAGCTCGGTATTTGAACTGATATATTCGAGGTAGCTGTAGCGCCCTTTTTGATAGGCTTGTTGTGTTTGTTGGCGCGCCTGCTTAAGCAGTGGAATAATGTGATCGCGTAATGTTTTTAATGTGAGCAGCGCTTGTTGGCGATTGTTGTAGGCGCGGTATAGCTGATTATAAAAATTCAATAGTGCTTGCTCTTGATGAACAGCATCTTGCGCCTGGTTAGCTTCGAGCATCGCGATTGAGGCCTTGTTGCGTTGAGCGCTAAACAGTGGAAGGCTGACACTAGCGGTTAAGGCTTGGTTATTATTACTGCTAGTATCTTGTAGCTGTTTAACACCCACTGACCAACCAATGTTGATGGCCGACTCGGCTTTGGCTAGGCGCAGTTGCGCGCGATTAACCCGTGCCTGTTGGGTATAAATTTGCACGTTAGGGCTTTTTTTGACATGTTCAAATAATGCCTCAAATGCTTGTGCCCAAGGCTGTTGATAAAGGCTACCGGTAAGCGTGTTAAAGTCTGGTTTATAGCTGCCCCATTGTGCGGCCAATGCCACTTTAAGCGTGCTTAAATGTTGGCGCTCGGCCTGTACGGTTAGCTGCGCTTGAAGTGCGGCCGACTGGGCGCGACTGGCATCGGCGCTAGGCGCGGCTCCGGCGTCTACGCGCTGGCGTACAGTCGCATCATTTTTTTGAGCAAAAAGGAGTGAGCGCTTGGCAAGGTCAACACGCTCTTGTGCTGCTAAGGTATCTATATAGAGGCGAGTGACTTTGGCTAATACATCAAGGGCCTCTAGCTGCTGGTTTAAGCGCGACTTAGCTAAATACGTATCACTCAGTGCGCTACGGGCACGGCGCTGCCCGCCCATTTCAATGACCGATGATAAAGCCACAGTAAGCTCAGCAGAGTCAAAACCTTGATACTGCTGTGTGCCCGCAACATTATCGAGCGCCACATCAAGCGCTAGTGCAGGGCGCAATTGCCCTTGTGTTTTTTGTGCTTGCAGGTATTGCTTGCGAAACTCAAACAGTGAGAGCGCTGGGTTGTGCGCAAGCGTGCGCGCTAAAGCGGTTTTAAGCGTTAAGGTCTGTGAGTGCGCCTTAGTGCTTTTAGTAGCGGCTGCTGCGACGATAGGCTCATCAGCCAAAACGGTGGGCGAATAACTGATATTCAATAATGTGATATTGAATATGGCGAGAGTTAAGGCCGGCAATACCGGTCTTAGGGTTATACTTTTCATGCTGTAAGCTCATCTTAATATTAACGTAAAATCGCTGTATTAGCGTGCAATGGATACGCATATGGCGATGTAAGGTGTTTGGTATTAAGTTTTGTAACTATTCAGCTCAGCTGATAAAACTCACTTCATAGGGTGCTGATGGATTATTTTCTGGGCATTTAAGCGCCGGGCCTTGCAGGGAAAGCAAGGGGGTAGACAGTGCAGGAGCACAAAGTCGCAAATGGCTTGAGCGGCCCAGTCAATGATTCATTAGCGCCTAATTTCGGTCGCTCTGAATAGTGACTAAGTTTTAAGCTATAGGAGGGCGGTACAGTGATGAGGGCGGTGTGATAACGGCGCGTTTTAAATAACGGCTATCGTCTTGATGCTCTGCAAGAGGGAGTTTTAATAATAACGAAGAGGCCAGTACGCTAAATGTTGTGCCGTGACAGTGGCAGCAGTGCTGGCATGTGTTAAGTTCATCGTTATCGTTGCTGGAGGGTTGAGCGTTTAACTCGCAAGATAAGCTGCTGCTTGGCTTGTAATTGGTATTACAGTTTTGCTTAGTGTTTAGCCTTAAACTGGCCGTGCGAGTATTGTTTAGTGGGGCGTTTTGTTGGGTTGCCGTGTTGGATGGCGCTAATAGCGCATTTGTAACGACCGGGTTACCGCTAGAGTGAAGGTGGTCGTTGTGCGGGTTTTGTGATTGATGGCGTTGATTGGCGGGTTGATGAAATGAGTGCGTATCGGCCACAGCCATAACCGATTGCAGAGCAACCAGTAAGAGCAGTAAATAGGTGAGGCAGCGTTGTTTCATCATAATTAAGCGGGTGTTGATTGGCCTACGGGCCGAGCCTATTGTAAACGATTATTAGGCGGCACTTGAGATAAGCGCGACACTAATGTAAAGCCGGTTTAGCTGGGCTTGGCAGAGTAAAACATATTTTGGTGCCCGCTGTAAAATCGGAATCTAACCAAATACAGCCGCCTTGGCGGTTGATAAACTGCTGGCACAGCATTAAGCCAAGCCCACAGCCGTCCTCGCCTTGAGTGCCCTGCGTACTATCAACCGCGTTTTTGAACAGCTGTTGGGCAGCGCTAGGGCGAATGGGTTCCCCAGTATTTTGCACGCTGACTTCTATAGTGTTTTCATCGCCTGTTGCGCACAAGGTAATAGTGCCTTTTTCGGGACTAAATTTAACGGCATTAGACAATAAATTACGAAATACGGTTTTAACGAGTGTGCCATCGGCTAACACGAGTAGATCTCTGGGTATGTGATTGTCAATGGTGAGCTGTTTTAGGTTAATGGCATCGCTTAAGAAATCGATACTTTGAATCGCGAGTGGGCGCAGTTGCTCGGAGCTTATGGTGAGTTGCTTTTGATCGATTTGTAATTGTGACCATTGTAGTAGCTCCTCTAATAAAGTGAACGCCCTAATTGACGAGCTTAAAATACCGTGTGCCGATTTAATAATGCGTTGTGGAGTTAGGGTTTCGGCAGTATTGGCGAGGCGCTCGGATAGGCCTAAAATGGCATTAAAAGGTGAGCGTAAATCGTGTGCGAGCAAGGTAAAAAAATGCTCGCGTTCTTTTGCGGCGCGTTTGAGTTGTCGGTTGGTAAGGCGCAACTCTAATTGAGTGATCACCTGACGAGATAAAATACGCAGCGCTTGTTTTTGATCTTCGGTCAGTTGATGGGGTTTGTTGTCGATAACACACAGCGTACCAATGGGTGAGCCATCGGGGGCAATAAGCGGTGCACCAGCGTAAAAGCGAATATCGGGCGCGTTAGTGACTAAAGGGTTATCATTAAAGCGTTCGTCATCAAGTGCATTGGGTATTTCAAAAACATCTTTTTGCAAAATAGCGTGGCTGCAAAAGGCGATGCTACGGTCTGTTTGTTCGGCATCAATGCCTACACGGGACTTAAACCATTGGCGATTGCTATCGACTAAGCTAACCAGCGAAATGGGCGTACCGCAAATGCGACTGGCCAGATCGGTCAAGTCATCAAACATGCTTTCAGCCGGGGTATCGAGTACCTCATAATGCTTGAGTGTGAGTAAACGTTGCTGCTCATTTTTGTGTAAAGGGGCGCTTTTCATAGCTCTTTTCACTAGTGGCTTATGGCTTAATAGATTAAGACTAGTCGAGGTTGCCGTATTTTGCTTCTGTTGTTAAATACATTTAAGGCTTGTAGTCAGTACTCATCTAAGTGCTAGAATGGCTCTTCACTGTGTGTTTTCACCTTTATGTTAAGGCTTTTAAGAGGCAATACTATGTCGGACCCAGTTTCTTCGCAGCCTGCCGAGCTGGCGGGCGCAATCAATTTACCCGATTCTCTCCGTGATAATGTGAGGTTGCTCGGTGAGCTTTTAGGGGATACCTTGCTTAAACATGAAGGCGCTAAAATCTTCAAAAAGGTAGAGGATATTCGCACGCAAGGTAAAAATGTGATTGCGGGCGTCAAAGATGATCAGCCGCTGTTGTCATTATTAAGTGGTGTTGAAGATGCCGAAGTTTTACCGATTGCTCGGTCTTTTAATCAGTTTTTAAACCTTGCTAATATTGCAGAACAAGAATACAGCGCCAGTATTGAAGCCGATATCGGCGATCATTTAGATGCGCTATTGATCAAGCAAGTCGACCAGCTCGGTAAAGATAAACTCGCCGAGGTAGTCAATACACTAAAAATCGAATTGGTTTTAACCGCGCATCCTACTGAGGTAACGCGCCGGACGTTAATCCATAAATATGACAAAATTGCTGACAGCTTAAGTAGCCTTCGCCGCGCAGATTTACTCCCGCACGAAATTAGCAAAGAGCAAAACAGCCTGAGTCGCTTGATCGAAGAAATTTGGACCACCGATGAGATCCGCAACGAGCGCCCAACGGCGGTTGATGAAGCGCGCTGGGGGTTTGCCGTTATTGAAAGCAGCTTGTGGCAGGCAGTCCCTGATTTTATTCGTCACCTTGATGGGCTTTCGCGCAAACGTTTAGGCGCTGGTTTACCGTTAAATGCCGCTCCTTTTTCGTTTTATTCGTGGATGGGTGGCGACCGTGACGGCAACCCTAATGTCACTCACGATGTCACCCAAAAGGTGATTTTATTAGGCCGCTGGATGGCCGCGACGCTCTACCTTAAAGATTTAAAATTACTGGCCGGTGAGCTCAGCATGAGCACCGCCTCGCACGAGCTACTTGAGCTGTTGCCAAACGCCAGCAAAACGCCATATCGCGATACGCTTATGCCCGCGATTCGTTTATTAGAAAACACCATGGAGTGGGCCGATAGCCAGCTGCGCGGCCAAGACGCTTACACCCATAGCAGTCAGTTATTTACCGAGCGCAAGCAAGTACTTGAAGCGGCGCAGCTGTGTTATCGCTCGCTGTGCAGTGAAGGCTTGCAAGAAATTGCCGACGGTCCATTAATGGATTTTATTCGCCGTTTAAATTGTTTTGGTATTAATTTAGTGCCTTTAGATGTACGCCAAGATGGCGAGCGCCATATTAAGGTATTAGATGAACTGACGGCTTATTTAGAAATACCCAGCTATCGCGATGCAGGTAGTTATAGCCAGTGGGATGAACCACAGCGCCAAGCTTTTTTGCTAGAGCAGCTAGAAAGCAAGCGCCCGCTATTGCCGCGTGAGTGGCCAATGAGTGAAGACTCAAAAGAAGTCTTGGAGACCTGCCGTGTTATTGCCGAACAGCCGCGCGAAGCGCTGTCGCATTATGTTATCTCTATGGCGCAGCAGCCCAGTGATGTACTGGCTGTGGCATTGTTATTAAAAGAAAGCGGCATGCGCTGGAATATGCCAGTGGTGCCTTTGTTTGAAACGCTCGATGATTTAGATCGTGCCCCCAGTGTTATGAATCGTTTATGGCAAATGCACTGGTATCAAACTTATAGCGCCGGTGATCAAACAGTTATGATCGGTTACTCGGACTCAGCCAAAGATGCGGGCAAGTTGGCGGCAACGTGGGCGCAATACAAGGCGCAAGAGCAATTAGTGAGTATCGCCGATAAATACGGTGTGAAGTTAGTGTTATTCCACGGCCGTGGTGGTACTGTAGGCCGAGGCGGCGGCCCAGTCGAAAAGGCAATGGCATCACAGCCTCCAGGCTCTGTGAAAGGTGTGATTCGGGTGACTGAGCAAGGCGAAATGATTCGCTATAAGTTTGGTCGCAAGCGCGTGGCCTTTAATAGTTTATCGACCTATGTCACAGCCAACCTGATGGCAACATTAGCCCCCGATGCCGCGCCAAAGCCACAGTGGCGAGAGTTGATCGAGCAAATGTCTAAAGTCAGCTTGCAGGCTTATCGCAGTGTGGTGCGCGAAAACCCTGATTTTGTTCCGTATTTTAGAAGCTTAACGCCCGAGCAAGAGCTCAATAAGTTAGCGCTGGGAAGCCGTCCTGCAAAGCGCAAGTCTACAGGTGGTGTTGAGAGCTTACGCGCTATTCCTTGGGTGTTTGCGTGGATGCAGGTACGTTTAAATTTACCGGCTTGGTTAGGCACAGGCCAAGCACTTAAATTTGCATTAGAGCAATCACCCGATACTTTTCATGACATGTTGGTCGATTGGCCGTTTTTTGCAAGCTATATGGATTTACTCGAAATGGTCTTGGGCAAAGCCGACTTACAAGTCAATGCTCACTACGAAAACCAATTAGTCGATGCGAGTGTACGCCCGTTGGGCCAGCAATTACGCGCAGATCTCGCTGAATTGGGAGAGTTGATTTTATCGATAAAAGGGCAAAAGCAGTTGCTCGATCATGACCCGATATTGCAAACAACACTGAGCGTACGCAAGCCATACGTCGATCCGCTAAACTTTTTACAAGTTGAGCTATTAAAAAGAGAGCGTAAAGCAGGTAGTATTAGCGCTGATTTAGAGCGCGCGCTTAAAGTAACTATGACAGGGATCTCAGCAGGTATGCGCAACACAGGCTAATAAACCTTGTGATCACTGAGATACCTAGTATTAGGCTTTAGCCTGCATACTAGTAAAGGGCGCTAGATAGCGCCTTTTTTATTTTTAAAGGATGTAAATACTGAATACAACGCTTTAAATAATACCTAAAAACCCCTAAATTCAATCGGTTTAGGAGATGATGGACGAAGCACATGGTTTGTTGCTCGGCTATCCGCAAGAGACTTGACCATGGTTACAGCTTTGAATGCTTCACAAAATAAAGATGCCAAATATCGTTATCCAGGCATTACATTTATCGCGCAAGCTTTAAATACTAATAGTAGTCGTCGTGTACTCGATTTGGGCTCCGCATCGGCGGCAAGTTTTAATTTTTTTATGCGTAAAGGGTGTACGGTGCGCTTTGAAAATATTAGCCAGTTTGTGGCTGATCAGGTTTCAGGCCCCGTAGAGTCGCACGACCCTAAGACTATTCGGGCACAGCTTGAAGGGTATTTAAGTGGGTTTCGCAGCCATGAAAAATTTGATGTGGTACTGACGTGGGACCTATTTAGCTTTTTAGATTTAGAAGCCATTGAGTGGCTAATGGAGATGTTGGGGCACTTTTGCCACGATAATAGTTTATTGCACAGTGTGCGCTATATTGATCAGTCGCCATTGATGCCTGTGCAGTTTCAAATAGTTAGCGATCACGAAGTTAAAACACTGATCGACCGTCATCAAGTGGCTATACGGGCACCGCATAGCTTACCCGACTTGGTGCGCAATTTACCATTTTATCATCTCGATACTTGTTTTACTCAGCAAAGCGGCATGCCTATTGGCGTCAGCGAAGATGTTTTTCGTTTTTTGCCCTCTAAAAAAAATGTGCTGCGCCATAGTGCTAAACTGGATATGCCAGAAGTTGATACAAAGTCTTTGCCGGGCGAGCCGCATCGCTCTTATGCCTTGGAGGTACTGTGCGATCATTTAGCGTATATAGAGCAGCCGCGTATTTTAGATTTAGGGGCTAATATTGCGACAAATTTAGAATTTTATAATAATTTCTCTAGTCATGTTGTGTTTGCACAATTATATGATGACCTTAAAAATAATATCACTCCTGAAGAAATTCGAGTGAATGAGTCACTATTAAACTGTGAGCCCGATGAAAAGTTTGATGTTATTTTTGCTTGGGGCTTGTTAGGGTATTGTACGCAAGAGCAGTTGGTTGCCTTAAAAGAGCGCTTATTGCCGCATATTCATGAGGGTACAAAAATTCATGTGGTTATTTATGCCGGTTACACTCAGCCTACGGCACCCGATAAATACTACATTAAAAATATTCAAACACTGCATTTACCTGAACTGCAAGACTACAATAGTACTCATCTACCACTAACGGCTATTCGCTTGCTCAAAATATTAGGCGATGCCAGCTATGAAAGTAGTTTTATTATGAAGCCTGGCATGGCGCCAAACTTTTTTGAGCATATTTTGGTCCTTCAAAAACATGAAATTAAAGCCAGAACTCAAAAATAAAGGTTAAGAGTCACTCATAAAAAAGGCCGCTATTTTTAGCGGCCCAGTCAATGATTGATTATGGCAAATTGTTACTTGAGATCATGGGTTTTTGTTGGCTTAGCCTCAGCGCTAAGCTGGGTTAAGCTTTCTTCTGACCCAATAATCTATGCTGACGTAACGGCCAGCACCCATAAAAAATAGTGCAAGTAGCATAATAAGATAAGTTATAGCAAACTCAATGCCGTTATTTAGTACAACAAAATTACCCGTTTCGGTTAGCCATTCATAATTACCATTTTCACGTAATAGCTCTTTAGCCGCTCCTAGCCTTGCACCGACCTCTTCACTATTTTGTAAGCTAGCCTCAGCTCCTGGGAACCCGATGGGAGCAAGCACGTTAGACATGCTCGTTTGTGTGCTTGAGGGGGCTATGGCATACCAGCCGTTACCCCAGTGCGCTGTTGTTGCAGCAATAATCATTGTGAACATTAAGGGGCCTGCAAACCAGCGTGTTGCGACGCCGAGTAACAAGGCGAATCCGCCAATAATTTCGGTGGCAGTCGCTAACAAAGCCATCAAAAAAGGAGCCGGTAAACCTAAGCCCCAGTCACTATTACCAAACCACGCCACTGTGCTTTCAAAGCTATTGAGTTTATTGAAGCCTGCCGAAATAAAAATAGGGGCAAGGTAAAGACGTAAAAAAAGCGGCGCTAAAAAGTCTGCCTTGCGTGTTTTATCGAGCAGTTGTTGGGCGCAACGACTTAGACCGAGTATTTTATTCATAGCTTGGCTCAGGTTAAGGAGTGATTTAAGGGTGACTGGCGTGTAGGCGACTAAGTTGGGTGCATGCTAATGAGCATGCCGCGCTGTAAAAAATCGTCAATTATTGGGTTTCCGAAGGCGACTATTTGAGCTGGGTCAGGGTGATTAATAGCTTCTGCTAATTGTAGTAGTGCGTGCTTTGCGGTGCTTGGCTGTTTGGTTATTATTTCGAGCAGTGCGCAGGTCATGGCATTCATGGCCATAAACTGTACGCGGTGGGTTTGGTCGCGGTATATGGCTAAAAAAGTAGTTTCTGGTGTATCGGGTATGCAATCGGGGCTTATGGTGTGTACTGGCCATTCAAAGGTGCGGTTGCGAAGTGTGGGGTTGACGTACAGCGTGCTACTTTGGGCTGATTGGCTTTTGGCTTGTGCTGTTGGGGCCTTGAGTGGCACCGCATTGCAAATATCCACTTCTAGCTCTAGCCATTCATACTCAATAAGCTCACAAAACCAAGGAGGTAAGCGTAATGTGTGTTTGCCTTGCTTGATGTAGTTCACAAACTCTTTAGGGATCTCGCTAAAATAAGGGGTATGGCAGCGCCAGTCATTAAAAAAAGCACGGCTAAAGCTAAGCCATTGATCAGCGGTAAATAAGCTTTTAGCGACAGGAAAACAGTTGCTAATAAAACCACAAATATTATTAAAAAATAACTCTTCATAAATTTTGCTAGCACGAGCGGGAATGTTTTTAGGTTTTTGGCTTGCGTTAGGTTGACGTAGGTACTTACCGTAACTTGACTGAAAATCAACTAAACCTTTAGGGGCCTTAGGGCTAAATTGCGTCATAGTAGCCTCTATTGAGCCGCGCTAATAATGGATTGTGATACCTTAGGTGCTTGGCTTTGTAAGTGTTTAATATGGTTGAGCTCTTGTTGCAGCTGATTAAGGCTTGGGAAGTTAAAGTCTCGCTCTAGGCATGTAGGCATGGTTGGCGCATTAGGAATGAGCTGATAGGCTTGCTTTAGTAGCTCCCAGACGGGGTCGATGACATCGGCACCGTGGGTATCCACAATGAAGCCATCGGGCTCTACGTAATGGCCAGCCACATGTAAATAGCAGGTCTTATCAAGAGGTAAGGCTTTTAAGTAGTTATGTGCATCAAAGCCAAAATTTTGGCTGTTTACATAAATGTTATTAACATCTAAGTGCAGCATGCAGCCAGACTCTTGTACCACTGCGCTGATGAATTCTTCTTCGCGCATTTGCGCGCCTTCTGGGGCAAAATAATAAGAGGCGTTTTCGATGCCAATTGGCATCTCTAGAATGTCTTGCGCTTGCTTGATTCTATCGGCTACCCATTTAACTGCTTCATGTGTACAGGGGATAGGCAGTAGGTCATAAAGATGACCATCATCAGAGCACCACGATAAATGTTCGGTGTATAAGCTGATGTTGTGGTGCTTCATAAACCCTTTAATATTGCGTAACAATTGAGTATCTAGCTCTGAGGCACTGCCAATCGACAATGATAAACCGTGACACACAAAATTAAAGCGCTCAGTAAAGCTGCGTAAATCACTGGCATAGCGACCACCTAAACCCAGCCAGTTTTCGGGGGCCAGCTCAAAAAAGTCGATGCCACTTAAGTCGCCGGCTTTGAGTTCATCAAGCATTTCGCGCCTAAAGCCTAGGCCCGCTCCGCTCGGTGATTGCTTGGTGATAGGGTGTTTTTGAGTGAGAATTTCTTTCATAAAATACAGTGTTAAGTGGCTGTTGTAAGAGGGGAAAAGCTAGTAAAAAGCAGGCACGCAAGGTGCCTGCTAATCGGCGATGCTAGCAGCGCTTAGCCACCACATTTACCTTCACCACATTTGCCGTCAGCTTTTTTGCTGGTTTTTTTAGCGTCGCCGCCACATTTGCCTTCGGCTTTTTTGTCTGATGTGGCTGCATCGCCACCACACTTACCTTCGCCGCATTTGCCGTCAGCTTTTTTGTGTGATTTGGCTGCTTCAGCGCCACACTTAGCTTCGCCACATTTGCCGTCTGCTTTTTTAGCGTCACCACCACAGGTCCCTTCTGCTGCGGCAACTTGGTAACCACTTTGTAAGGCTGTGGCGCTAAAGGGGTTTTCGGTGGCGCTAACGTTACCGGCGGCAAGAACAATGGCAACAGCTGAGCTAATAGTGACGTTTTTGATTTGCTTGTTCATAATAAGTACCTTATTAATAGATATTCAACGTAAAATTGGGTGAGCCTATGGCTCTTGTTTGCGTAAAAAGTTCTATGGCGCATGATCAAGTGTAGTGCGCTTAGCTGACTCTAAGCTTAATAGCGGCTTTGTTGTCAGCCGTACTGCTGAGCGTATCAAGTATACTGCTGAGCTTGGCAAGCGATGCCGGGCTTGGCTGCCGATATAGGCAAAGCCGCTGTGACTTCGAGAGCTATTAGGCCTTGCTGATTGAGCCTTTGTTGTATTAGTCGCTAGTGTGACAGGGTTCTTACAGTTAATTTCTAACTTTTTTGTAACAATACTTTTAAGGGGGCTCTTTAGTGGCCTACTCCCTAAAAAGCCCTTTGTAGGGCGTGTAACCATACAAAGGGCTTTGGCGTTATGAGTAGTGCTATCAGTGACTTTAGGGACGAGGAAAAAATACATGATCCAATAATACGTGTTTTCTGCTTCTTCTCCTCGACATTATGCTCCTGCAATGTCTAATAAGGGGCTCCTGCCCCGATGCGTTGCTCAAAGCGTTACATGCCCCAGCATGCGCCCCTTCGAGCGCCTTGCCGAGAAAGCAGAAAGCTACGTCTAATTGGACAAACTATTATTGCCTCGCCCCTAAGCCTATCTGTAATAAGCTTATTTGAACAGTTTAATGGCGTCAGCTATATCCTCGTTAACGCCTTCAGCCATCGCAGATTCTATGTCAAAATCTAGGCCTAAACGGTCGAATGCTGTGACCGTGCTGTAGTCTAGGTCGCCGTAGCGCTGACCATTGGCAGCCATATTTTGCAGCATTGCTACAGTCACAATATCCGAGTAGTCAGCTTTAGCTACCATGCGGCCAAAGTCTAGGTGGCTGCTAGGGACATTGCGTATCTCTGAAGGGAAGGACCATTCGGTTAATATTTTAGCGCCGAGTAAGCTGTGTATTTCTTGAATAATCCCGTCGAGTGTCATGCCGTCGCGTAATAATGCAGGAAAGTGCTCGGCAAATTGCAAAATGGGCAGTACACCAATTTTGTGAGTCAGGCCTGCTAGAGTGGCCATATCAGGGCGCAGCTTGGTTTGAAACTTACAAATCATACTGCACATGCCAGCCATCTCCGAAGAGCTCGTCCACACTTGGCGTAAGCGCTGATCAACCATATCAGTAGTGGCTTGGAACATTTGCTCCATGGCCAAGCCAATGGCTAGCGATGAGGTAGTGGCGAGGCCTAAGCGCATAAGCGCCATATTGAGGTCTTCTATATCTTTACTGCCTCGGTATAGGGCGCTGTTAGCCACCTTAATGATGCGTGCGGTCAGCGCGGCATCATGGCCAATAATCCCAGAAAGCTTTTTGATGTCGGTTTCCGGATCATCGGTAGCATCACGTACCTTAATAGCCATCTCTGGCATGGTAGGTAAGACGAGTTTATCGGCCTCAATGGCGTCACATATCGCTTTATAAACCTTTCGCGATATCGGTGATAGTGACTGAATAGACATTGTGCTCCCTCAAAAGAATTGTCGCTCTCTTAAGGTATAGCACAGCTGGTGTTGTTGCAGTACTTAAGCGCCCTTCTCTGTGAATTGAGCGGTTGTTATTGTACTAAAGAATAGGGCAGCGCGAGGGCTGTCAGCGGTGTATCGTCTGCGTTTTGTACGTGCAGTGGCTCATCGCCCGAGTAAGCACTAGTGCATGCAAGGACTTGGTTGCCACTGAGGTTAATCACCTCTCCTACGGTCTTGCCTGCCGCATTAAATAACGATTGCCCGAGGCTCAGTGTAATATCATGACTTTGCAGGCGGTGTAGGCGCTGTTTACTTTGCCCTTTGTAGTGCATGCGCGCAATGATTTCTTGTCCGGTATAACAGCCCTTTTTAAAGCTTACCGCACCAATCGTATCGTAATTAAAAGCCTGGGGTAAGAATCGTTGTGTCGTGTGCTCGGTGACCTCAGCAATGCCCTGCGTAATCATAATATGCTGCCATAGCGCCGGCGCCAGTAAAGGTTGCGCTATACCTTGTTGGGTTAACCGGTCTACTAATACGTGAAGCTGCTCGGGCTCGAGCCAGAGCTCGGGCTCGAGCCAGAGCTCGGTAATACTATTATTGGCATTGGCAAGCAGTAAACCGTGCGCGGTAGTGCGCACTACAGGAGAGGCTGGAGGGGTTGGAGAGGCTAATGGTGGCGCAGTTAAATCGAGTGCTAAGGCGGTGGCATGGGTTAACCCTACCGCTAAGCGCTCGCTAAGCGCGCACTTGGCTTTAGAAAAGACTAAATACTTTTTTAGCGCATCGACCGCTTGCCTTGCAATACTATGGTGTACGCGCAGGCCAATGATCTCAGGCGCTATTTGCGCGGCGGTAAAACTACTGATCATACGGCCTTTGGGATTGCAATGGGCGCCTCGCAACCACTGACCTTGCGCCAAGAGCGTGAAGTCACAGGTGCATTGCCCTTGTAAAAAGGCGAGTGCATCGGGCCCTGTAAGGGTAATAATACGGTAATCACTCAGGGGGATTAGACCTAGGTTATTCAGCTCTTTTGAGACGTCACTGTGAGCGGTATTGGCCATTAGTGGCGTATTGAGGTTTAAAAAAGGCGCCCAAGGGTGAGTCATGGTATATACCTATTGAATAAAGCCTGTAAATTGAACTGGCAAATACAGCGTATAATACTGCAATCAATGACAGTCAGTAATTAATGTAAAAAGTGCTAAGGCACAATAATTGAGGTGTTTTTATGGAATACAACCGCTTAAAGTGGGCAAGCCGCCGTGGTATGTTAGAGCTCGATTTGATTCTAATGCCCTTTTTAGAAAATATTTATCTAACCCTTAACGAGCAAGAGCAAAGCTGGTACGTCGACCTTTTGGCCTGCGAAGATCAAGACATGTTTGGCTGGCTGATGCAGCATAAAGAACCACCTACCCCCGAGCTTAAGGGTATTGTGGGTATTGTATTGGATAATACGGGTATTAAAGTGTAAGGGACGAGGAAAAAATACATTATCCAATAATACTTGTTTTCTGCTTCCTCTCCTCGACATTATGCTCCTGCAAT
>CANLTI010000010.1 GCA_947494095.1 uncultured Pseudomonadales bacterium | reverse complement strand
GAAGATACCTCACGTATCGACAGCAAAGCTATTGGCGAAAGCAAAACTGATCAAAAAATCACCTTGAAAGGGCTGGTATATACCCTAACGCAATAAGTAACTTGGGTTGATAGCTGGAAGTAATAAGGCGATAATTTTGCGTGTTTTAGTGCTGGCCGGTATTCGTTGTTGGGTTGTTCCAATAGGTGTTATTTAGGGTGAGTGTCCCTGTATTACGTAAGCCAGACTCGAAGTTAGAGTCTGGCACGTATCAATTGTTGTCACTCAGCAAGGCCTAAATTTAGCGTGAGAATTCGCTCAGCGGGTTAAGGTCACGCCAGCGCTATTTGCTGGCGATCAGATTTGATTGTTAGCTGTATTACTTTACAGGCAACTTAATGACCATCTATTTTTTGCTTAGCTTCAAGTCCATATTTTGCGCCTTGATCTCAGTAATAAAAATTGAATTATTGGCGACAGCCAGTTTCAGCGCACGCTCAGATGCAATTAACGCATCGGGTAAATTCTTATTCAAACTGTAAGCTGTTGCTAAACTATCCCACAGTATCTCAGAATTAGGAAAAGTCTCAGTACCTTTTTCCAAAATCTCAATGCCCCATGCTGGCTTACCTTCATACGTAGCTTTGAGCCCATAAACATTATACTGATGTGCCGATAAAGGAAATGCATAACCGAACTCTTTAGCTTTACCCTCATAAAACTTTATTAGGTTCGACAGATGCATGATATCAATCTCAGGTACCGCATTCCAATCAGAAAAAATAGCTTGTAACCCTTTTGCCATTCCTACTACAGGAGTGGTGTCGTGTGTTTCATCGGGGAACCTTGCGTAATTATAATAAAGCCTTGATTTTGATTTTTTTTTCAATGCCAATAACATGCGTTCAAAAGCTTCGGGCATTTCGTTCGACTCACTTGCCATACTTAGAAACCATCGAAAAGTTTTTGCTCCACTGGTTGAGTGCTTCTTTTCAAAGTTTGTAACTATTGTAGCGTCATCCCACCAAAGACTTGGGCTAATCGATATCGCAGCATTAAATTTAGTATTACCTTTAACTGCAAGGTAACTGGTATATAGACCAGAAAGTGAGTGGCCTGCGATAACATAATAAGGCGCAACTCTATATTGCTTATTAAGTTGGTTTAATAACTCTTCTTGTAGGAAACGCGTGAGTAAGTCAGCTTTACCGGCTCGACCGACAAATGCTTCAGGCTCAGTATGAGTAAAAAATGCTAATCTATTTTTTAGACTTACACCTACAACAATCATTTCCGGTATTGCTGCATAAGTGCTGTAAAAATGCGCGCTAGCTGCAGCGTGATTGAATTGAGTGGCGCCATCTAATACAACCAGTACAGGGTATGAAAAGTTATCAGAATGTCGATAAGTGCCTGGTAACGATACCTGAACAGTAACGTCTTTTTCTAGGAATTCAGAATTTAGACTCAAACGGTCATACTGCGCAAGAGCTTGAGTAGAATTTAAAAAAAATAAAACGATTAATATAAATCTCATTGGATACCTTTAAAGTTAACGGCTTATTCAACACCATTTAGGTGGTTTATAACACACCAAAACGGCGGTTAATAATGTTATCAGACAAAGTCACTTGCAGGGACACTCACTCAAACGCGCATAATCGGGGACATCCAAAACAAACAGCTGTTAAATCAATAATGTAAGCTAGGACAGGCGTGAGAATAATGCTCTGTGATGAGGCCGCACTGGCAGCGTGCATGGCCTATGTTGACCTCAACCCCGTGCGCGCTAAGATGGCCGAAAGCCCCGAAAGCAGTGACCACACGTCGATTAAAAAGCGCATTAAAGCGGCTAAATGCAACGAAATACCATTAAATTTGGCCTGTTTTATCGGTAACCCCAGAGAGCCCATGCCACAAGGCTTACCGTTTAAATTAATGGATTATATCGAGCTGGTGGATTGGATCGGCAGCTCCCGAGCATCCTGCTCTCGCTGCATTAGTGATTCCCTTCACGTCGTAGGGCGATTCGTGATGATAAGCGGGGCGCGATTGATAGCAATCTTCTGCCCATATTGGATCGCATTGGCATTGATCCTCAAAACTGGATAGCGTTAACCACCGCCTTCGAGAAAAACACCAATACTTTTGTCGGGGCCGAGGCTCACATAGAAAGCGCGGCCCTGCAGTTGGGTTATAAGCGCACACCCAGCCGACAGCGCTGCAAATTGCTCTTCGGTTAACAATTACCCTTCACGTTTACCTCGCTTCAAATGAATTCAACCTGCGTGGGTATATGCCCTAATGCAATAAATAACTTGGGTTGATAGCCGGAAGTAATAAGGCCATAATCCCGCGTGTTTTAGTGCTTGCCGGTATCCGTTGTTGGGTTGTTCAAGTAGGTGTTTTTTAGGGTCGGTGTTTTTCAAGATAGTTGTCCCTGTTTTATGCTACTACGGCTCCGATGGCGTTGGATTGTTCTTTATTCCTAAAACTGTTGTATATGTCGGCCAAATCAGGGCTGGTATGCAACCTGTCTTTACATTTCGAAACGGTGATATTTCAGACCCTATTTCGATGAGAGGTTTTAATGCCCGTGAAGCTGGTATTGCTGTAGGAAATTATGGGAATCATGAATTGGGCCACCGTTATGGTTTAAATCACGTGAGCGCTGCTGGTTATATAATGACGGAGAGGTCGATTCCTTCATATACCCGCCATCCTTGGAGTTTTAATTCTTCAATTCAATTGCATTAGGCTTTTTCATGTTGAAATATTTACAGATTTTTTTTCTGTCAGGGCTGATTGGTTGTCAAGCCAATGATGATTCGCAAAGGGCGGAGTTCCATCTTCGCTATATTAAGCTTGTTAATGTAGTTAATGAGTATTATTTGACATGTGGTAAATACCCAGCAAGCCTTGAATCTCTACTGGAAGAATCGAATTGCTTAGCCTGGTCTAAGGTGGGTGACCGCGTAATTGAGTTGGAGGATACTTGGGGGCGTCGTTTTGAATATCATTATCCACCCAGGGGTGAGCGTATTGGTATAGTTAAATATGAGCTTTATTCCTTAGGTCGAGATGGCAAAGAATTTACTGAAGATGATATTGCTAATTGAAAAAAAAACGAAGAGTGGCAGCCGTATTATTACAAATAAAAAGCATCATTGATTGAATAGCTAGGATAGGCATGGTGTAGCCGCCCACTTTATTACTTGCAGGGACACTCACTCAAAAGTGGTGATAATAAACGGGGCGCGATTGATGGCAATCTTCCGCTCATATTGGATCGTATAGGTATCGATCCTCAAAACTGGATAGCGTTAACCACCGCCTTCGAGAAAAACACTAATACTTTTGTCGGGGCCGAGGCTCACATAGAAAGCGCGGCCCTGCAGTTGGGTTATAAGCGCACACCCAACCGGCAGCGCTGCAAATTGCTCTTCGGTTAACAATTACCCTTCACGTTTACCGCGCTTCAAATGAATTCGACCTGCGTGGGTATATGCCCTAACGCAATAAATAACTTGGGTTGATAGCTGGAAGTAATAAGGCCATAATTTCGCGTGTTTTAGTGCTTGCCGGTATCCGTTGTTGGGTTGTTCAAGTAGGTGTTTTTTGGGGTGATTGTCCCTGTATTAACTCCGGTGTTCATGGCATAGTAATGTGTAATAAGATTGTCGTTCAACTTTAGGAGTAGCTTCGTTCTTTTAGCATGATCCAATTCTAGCGCTCTATTTTTTGCGACAAATTTACTTTCTTTGTAGATTAATTTTTGAAATTCATATACCTGCTGTACGAGTCTATACATTGGCTTTGAGTGTATTCCTGTGCAGTTTTGGAATTCTATCGGCTGATTTGTATCATAAATTGGTTCAACTCTATCCAAATGCTGAAAAAACAATATACCTTTTCCTGAAGGGTGTGGAGAAATTGTATGTTTCGCCAAATATGAATCAAAGATACTGTAGTCGCCTACGAAGCCTGATTGGAACCTCTTATCTTCGGACTTGGCCATAATTGGTTGGTAAAGGTGTACAGAAGGTTTAATTATTTGTTTTCTTATAAGTGGGTGCTTAATTTTCCTTGTGATTGAAAAATCACTTGCATGCATCATGTAGGGGTTTTCTCCATCAAGCATAGTGAAACAGCTTTTAGGGTAAGGAAAACCACATCGAGAGGAAAAAAATAATCATTAGACATATTTATGATAAGGATATTGTTTATTTTTAAGCCCATACAGGAAGGCTGACGATGAAATATCAATGATTCTACGCCCAAGGCATTTAAACCTATCTCGTCATTAGCGATTGGGTAAATAGCAATCATTCGATCTTTTTGGCTCATTCTTGTCTTTATATGGAAGCTTGGTTCGATATTAGTAGGGTTGCCTTGGATAAAATGATATGCGATCCAAAGCCCTACACGAACCTTATCCATCCAATCCATAAAATCAATATATTCAATACTTGTGAGTGCGCCTCTACCAAGTAACCTCAGTACATAAGATTTAGCTCTTGCTTCAAGAGCTGAGTATTCTGTATTGCAACTCTCACATGCTGGAACACAGAAATTTAACCAATCAAACCTAAGAGTTCGCCCCTCTTTAAAATTGGTGCCAAAATTTACAGTTCGTTTCGGATCTCCAGTTAGCTTAAGCAGCCATTGAGGAAGTACGTGCTCTCGATTTTGTTTTTCTGGTTGGTTTCCACAAAAAACACAGAATCTATTAGAGGCCATTATTGATATCCGTTGATGTGTAACATTTGAATCTCCAGTCACAGCAACACAATGTACAGAGACAGGATATTTTGTTCTATACAGGTCAATCTTCCCGGGAGCCCTTAAAGCGTCAAGCTTAGATCAAACCCGTCTCAGTATAGCCTTATGTATAACATCTTAACGACGAGCATCCGCCTTCCGCTCTACGGCCTTAAAGTTATATAAGCCGCTGTTTTTATTGATCTTAAATAGGCTGCTGTGGCGGCTCCCCCGTTACACGCCGCCCCAACGCAAAATACGCCTCTTGAATAACGTCCCTTTATCCGCAGCAAGTAGATGGATTACAGTAGAATCGTTTTAAACTATGCCATCGTCAATGATCTTGGGTGAATTCTGTCACCCTTTGTCGGCTTATGGCGTTTATTGGATTTAATAAGATCGACGCCCTTGGGGTGCTAGGGATGATAAAAATTAGGTAGGTTTTTAAGCGTGTGCGATCATATTTTTGGTTTGCCTGCCCTTGCTTTTTTGACAGGAGAGGCCTTTTGTGTCGGTGAATCTAGTGATTTGGTTATATATTCAAGAGTCAACTGCTAGCAACAGAGGGGGGGGGGGTGGCAACGATTGGGGTGCGCTAAGCGGATGAACTTGGCCAATGCTTATTAGCATCCAAGGTTGGTGCCTCTGAATAGTTACAAACCTACAAACCTACAAACCTACAAACCTACAAACCTACAAACCTACAAACCTACAAACGAAAAAAAACCTCAACATTGCTGTTGAGGTTTTTTTAAATATGGTGCCCGGTCGCGGAATCGAACCACGGACACGGGGATTTTCAATCCTAAGATAGCCCCTCTTTACCTCTCGTTGCGTACAGCTTATGGGCTGTAGCGCCCCTTTTTACGCTGCTTCCCTCATTCTTTCGCTATTGCGTCGACACCTCGTTGACACCTACGGAGGTTGAAGCTAGCGGGGTAGGGCGGGTGAAATGGGCTTTCATATTGCTTCGAATGCCTTCAAAAGGCGAAAGGCTTAGCTTCTCTGAGGCCCTGCTGTTGCGGGCTATATGTTTAACTTTGATTTCACTACCCCGCACAACCCGCTTTTTGCGCAGGCGTGGGGAGGAGTGAAAATCAAGGCAAGGGATGACCTAGCAGGCATATATCCGCCATAACTGCTGAAGCAATCGATTAGAGCGCTGGCTTTAGATCACTGTCCAGATCCAACAGGTGACTACATTGGCTCTTGCAGTAATAATTACCAGGCTCGGCGCCGTGTACAAGCTCAATGGTTGTTTCTTGAGTTCTACCAATAACAGTAGGAGCCCGTATGACAAGCTGAATGGAAATAGGGGGCTGCCCATACCCGTCTAACACTGTGCACTTCACACATTCACCTCCCATTATTGGGGTCTCGATACGCGCCTGCTTAAGATTAACCACCGTATCCGGTATTAAGTGGCCTTTGTACGTTGCTTCAAATTTAACAAAATCAGCCGATAGAGCTGCATGCCCAATATTTTCAAAGGTAATGAGGCTGGAATAGATGACGTCACAGCTCTCATCGCGGCCAGATTCACTTCTCTTGTTACATTTGAATACAAACACAGGTAAAAAAGTTGAATAAAGTGTCTGAGTTTCCAGCTCCACCATCTTTTTATGCTGATCAAGCGTACCCCTAAGCTCTTCAGCTTGTGCTTTCAAAGCCTCAGTATTCTGCTTTAACTCTGTCCGCTGCAAGTGATACCCAACAATAAGCCAAGCAAAAGCCATTGGGCCGAATAAACCGGCTAAAAAGTCGCCCCACTCATTAAGCCCTCCAAAGATTATTAACTTAGGCAGCTTTAGAGAAACCATAGCCAGGCTGATTATAATTATGAAGTACCACTTGGATACCTTGAAAGCTCTCTCCTCGATGCCTGCGCTATCCCACCAACTCTTAAGTCGCTCTTTGTACGCGCCAAACAAGCCAACCCTTAATAATTTCCGAAATACATCAAGCCACGTCATACCACCAACCCCCAAACCGACATTCTCACCTCAACCCACCACCCAAAAAACAGGCACCAACAACACAAGGGCAGGCGCTCTGAAAAATCTGTTTATCACTCAAAATTATTAAATCGAGTTATTTATACTTTTAGGTAATTAAAACGAGTGCATGTCCTTGCCTGTGTTCTTTAAATCGAATTTTTTATACTTTTAGATAATTAAAACGAATGCATGTCCTTACCGGTGCTTATTAATCGTTAGATTAAGTGTGCGGTGATCAAAAATTAGGTGGTTTTTTGAGTGAGTGTCACCATATTTTCGATTTACAACAAAACTGACTTTCTGTCAAGCGAATAGAAATCACAGAGTAGCCCAATAACCGATTGTAGTTCAAGTGGCATACTGGAGGGGTAGAAAAACCGTTTATTAAACGCAAAAGATTCGATTGCAACTGCTATAGGCAAAAGTTGTTGTAACATTCTCGCACTTCCGAAATAGCTAGAGATATAATCCGCGGAAATATCCATGAATTGAGAATACACTTCATTTTTTATTGCCTCTGTATCGAATTCATCTCTATTCATAAATGAGGTCATAAGTGCAGTCGACATTGCAACGACTTCTTCTGATTTTTGGCGTCCTTTTTCTCCAAATCTAATACCTTCGGAAATTAGATTAACTCGATCTTTTTGGTCTTTATAACTAATATCCTTAATGGAGTAATCTAGCGTCACCAAAAAAAACGATATGGATGAATAGAGAATACGGTAACAAGGCTCGCTGACATGTCCAGAGCATAACTGCTCCATGTACACTCTAATTTTATTTAAAAGCTCATTCAGTCCGTCATAGTTAAGCTTGTTAATTAGATTGGACTTTGATCTTTCATAATCCTTTTTCCATTCGCCATCTCCATTACTCACAACTGATTCAGATAGAATATGTAGAAAGCCTTCCTCGTTTAAACGATCGTCGGTATACCGCTCTGTTGAGTCAAGTTTATTCATGAAATTACCATCTAAAACAAGAACATCATTTATAGCACCAAACTCTCCCACATGACTGCGTTTATCGGTTGTGGCTACTATGCATTTCTCTAGGCCTAAAACTTCTTTTAAGCCTTTTGTCCAGAAGATTCTCTCTAATGCCTGAGGCCGCTGCTTCATCTTTACATCTACATTAGTTCTTTCTCGTGAAATTGGTGAAGTACGGGAATACAGAAAAAGATCAATATCGGTTACATCGTAGCCCTGAAATTCGGCATTTATAGACCTAACAACAAAGTATCCCAAATTAAGAAAATATAATCTAAGTCTTTCCTCAGCATGCTCCCCTTTCTTTAACTCTGTTTTAGCCATTAAAATGCACCAGTTCTTAATTGATTTAGAAACTCACCGACATTCCTCTTCATAGGAGTAGTTTGGTTTTTCCTTGCTAGTTGCCTGTTTAATTCAGGTCCTTGATAACTAGTAACTGCAACACTTGGTAATGACGCCAAAGAGCTTTGACTAGCATCACCCTCATTTATGACTTGCAATGCTAGCTGACCGACTTCCTTCTTAAGGAGCTTCATTCGGCACCTGCTTCCTGTTACCTGCTCAACTTTAACAACACCCTTAAACTCTAAAACTTGGTAGTCTTTTCCAATTGCGGTTGCAGGCCCAACCCACTCTCCTCGAATTAACTTTGATACTAAAGCAGTAACCATTTGTATTCGACCCCGCCCAGAAGCACTAGAAGTCATTCCGTAGGTTAAAGAAGTAACAAAAGCTTTAGCTAAATCAAAAGCATCCTCAATAGTTGAATTTGAATATTTGTTGAAAGCAGATGGTTTCGTCACAAACTCATGCTGACCGCTCTCATTGCCAATGGCATTAACGTCAAAAAGACCTATAGACTGAGCCTTGATGTAAAGCTGTTCCCCGAGTATTTTTTTTACAAAGGTAGAGCTTAAACAACCATCCTTGGAAAGCGCCTGATTGATTTCGTTAAGCTTTGAAGATTCCGCTTCGCTCATTGAACTAATAATGGAATATATCTTCTTTGTATCGCCGCCTCTAAACAAATTACCATTAAACAACAACTTGTTATTATCATAAGTTAATTCACTATCCACCAATCCGATACACTCAACGTTGTGAAATAGATCATCGGCTTGCTGAATATTTAGGAGAAAAGTATCAGAAATAGACTCTTTGGCAACACCCTCATCCATGGGTGATTGGGAGCAGTCTTCTGACAATTGAATAGCGGCAAGCTCTTTGGTTTCTGGGTTCGCCTCATCAAATATTCTCGAAGTATGCTCGAGAACACTTCCAGCACCCATCCCCAAAACCTCGATTGCCTCTGCCCCCTTTGAAATCAGTTTCTGGCGTTCAAGCTCATCAATAAAAACTGGTAATTCTGTTCGCCAATTAATATTGGCAGCTTGTGCTAAAGCATTTACTCGCTGGTTATCAAGCTGATACTGACTATCTGATGCAAGGCTAGAAAGCAAAATACCACACTTACCAGCAAAATTTATCTGCACAAATTCGTTATCGGCATTTGTAACTGTTTTAAGCTTTTCAGCATGATGTACAATCCATGCTCCCTGAGTTATTTTATCCATGTAAAACCTTTCGGTAGGAACACATTGGCTCACCATTCTGATTTTTGTATGATATTTAAACCCCCGTCGCTGCGACGCAATGTACAGCGGCGGGGTGTTTTGTTGTATACAGGTCAATCTCCCCGCTAGCGCTTAAAGCTATGTAAGTGACTATTCTTATTGATCTTAAATAGACTGGTTTGGCGGCTCCCCCGTTAAGCGGCTTCCCGACGCAAAATACGTCTATTGAATAACGCGACTTTATCCGCAGTAAGTAGATAGATTACAGTAGAGAAGCGTTAAGTGATGTCATTGTTAATTATCATAGGTGAATTTTGTCATCCTTTATCGATTTTTGGCGCTTAGTATGTTTAATAAACTAGGGGCTAGGGATGTCCGCAGACCCCGTGCAAGTGAAGGGTTAAAGGGTGTTTCAGCTAAATCTATTACTAATCAGTAGTCAGTGCCACATGTCTTATGTATCTTACATACCGCTTCCAAACCAAAATACCCCGCATAGCGGGGTATTTCGACGAGCTGCAAGCTTTTCAACAAGGAAGTACCGACGTGCTCGAAAGTCAGTAATTTAAAAGTAGGTTACACTCCGTAATAGCGCAAGCTTTAAGTCAAAAATCTATGCAGAGGGTATACAGTTGACTAGTAATACTAATAGTAGGAGAGCCAGATGGAATTAGTAAGCACGAAGAGGTGCATAACAATCTTTAATGATGATAAGGGCGTCAAGACTTGCGGGGTGCGGCGTAAGTTTTTGATTTTAACGGGGCGCGTGTAGCAGGAAATTATTGATGTGATTGGGGTGTTCAAATGAGAAAAATGTTTTTAACCATTGCAGCGGGGGTTGCTCTTATTTGTCTTTGTGTGCTGTGCGGTCTCGCCTATCAGTTTTTTACTGATAATATAGGGCATGACCACAATCAAACAGTCAAGCTAATGCAGTTAGTAGCTGTGGTGTTTATAGGCGCATGTACTATAGGTGTGCAGCTTGTTACGCAGGGAATATTTTTTAACAACGCGTCAAGGGATTCAATAAAAATTAATTTTGAAATATTCAATAACTGGCGAGAACTTAATGATAGTCTTTTAGATACGCTAATTTTGTTTGATAATTTTTTAAAGATGGAAGAATATATTAGTAGCTGTATGAATAATTATTATGCAAGCGAATTGAGTAAAGAAGATGCAATGATAAAGTTAATTCAAGAGACACACTTCTTTAGGCGTGCTGAAAGTGAGGTGATTATGCTGTGTGACTCAATCGACTACTATCTAAAAAACCATATATTCATTGAAGATATTAATTTAATAGATATTAAAGGCGGAGAAAAACTTTTTTTTCTGGCTTTTTGGGGTATTAAAAGCGCATTTTCTCGGGGCTTGGAAGAGTTAGATGCTTGTGAGACTTCCAGTGCAGAAAAAAATATTAAAGAAAATATTAAAAATTCTTTTAGAGAAGCCAATGATGATTTGTCAAATTTTAAGCGGAAAATTAGGATTTGCTCAGCGCAAGTTAATGTGAGTGTTATACGTTTTTCGAGGTGATCACCCCACAACCCCATCCAAATCCCCCTTAAGCCCACCGACCTCACCACCGGCCGCCGTAAAATCCCCAGCAATATCAGGCGCCTGCGTAGTCCCACTACCAGGCGTAACGCCCAAATGTTTATGCTTGGCCAAATCATTAGCCAGCCCTTCAACAACCCCCATTAAATCACTCAGCAAACGCAATACATTATGGCTTTCGTTGCCTAGCCATATTTTACCGCCGTCTTTTACTTGTACCCGTTGCAGTATTACTGCGAGGCTATCGCGGGTGTGGCCTATGCGTTCGGTAATATTATTACCGGCGGTTGTGTGTTGGTTGCGGCTGGTGGTGAGGTTTAAATTATCTACGGCACCAATACTTAAATGCCCGCCGCTTAATAATTTAATGGCCCCTAGCGCTTCGATTAATTTAATACCGTTTATGGACTCAAGGCTGTGGCCGGCGATGGTGTGGGTTTGGTGGCTGGCGTTGGTTGTTGCGGTAATGGTCTTAATGGTATGCGCGGTGCTGGTATCGGTAATGCTACCGTGCGTGGTGCGTTGTTTGTTGCCTTGGCTATCGGTTTTATCAAAGATGCCTGGGGCGGTTTGTTGTAGGTGCTCGCCAGGCTTAACACTCGGCAAGCTATGGCCGTAAGGCAAAATGGTGCGTATAAATATTTGATCGGGTTGGCCATAGGCAAAGGCTACCTCTACCAGCGTGCCAGGCTCGGGGTATTCAAAGGTGCCGCGTGCTAGGCCTACGCCATTGACCGGCAACGGTACCGCTTTATAAATGGGCTGGTTGGGCGCTACTTGGCCACGGGCATCTAGCATGACCAAATCGACTGCGTAACGCGGCCTAAAGGCATCACATATTTGTGTCTGGCTAGTGGGGTCGCTAATGCTGTGTATGCGCGCTAGCATGGGTAAGTGGTAGCCACTGGCCAATTCGGGAAAGGCACGCTTTACCAAGTTTTTTATTTTTTGAAGCATATTAATGGTTACCCCACGGGTTTGGGTGCCAAGTTAAATCGCAGTTATTACCCGCTAAGCGCAAGCTGGTTAAATATTGATTGTTTATCCGTGCCCCTGGGCGCAAGCGTGGCAATACTGGTACCCGCGCGCCACCGCTTTTGCTTACGGTGCTTTGCCATTTGGCGGCGAGTGTTGTGGGGCGGCTTGCCCAAAAGCTATCGGCCCAGCTGCCTACAAAATAGGTATTGTCGCCTTGCTGTTGCCATATAAGCTGATTAATACCGAACGTATCACTTAGGCTGTCCATTAAGTGATAACCATTGCCGTGGTGGTCTATGCGCGGTGTAGCGGTGTTGGCGTAATCGGTTGGCGGGGTAATAAAGTTTAAGCCTGTCTCGCCAGCGACGCTTTGCAAAAGGTTTTGCAGTGTTGGTGCCCGTAGGCTTAATGTGATGGGTCTATTTAAAGTCGCGCCTAGCTCGCGACACAATACGCTGTGCTGTACGCCATCAATGGCATTGCTGCTATAAATAAAACCCGTAAAAAACGGCACTAACGCGGTGTGATCGTACCCTAGCGCATATTGCACAATACCGGTTAATGGCTGGCTACTTTTTACCGTAAATGATGCCGTGCCAGGCATGAATAAATGCAAGGCAATATCATCATTAATTAAAGCTATCGGTTGCCCGTTGATCAATAATTGCTTGTGTAATTTCATGAGTTTTGCGCCGGCGCATCTTGGCGGCTATTGGCTGCCGGCTCGGGTGCTAGGGCATTATCGACATGGCTTAAAAAAGCCTCAAAGCCGGTTAGCTCTGCTTGTGGTTGTCCTGCTTGTGGTTGCGCGGGTTGCTCGGTGTCGGCTTCTGCTGCGTTGCTATCGCTACCGTCATTGCTAGCGGCTACTGCTTGGCCTTCGCTGGCCTGTGGCTGCGCCTGTGCCACTTCTGTACGCTGCTCGGTACGCTCGGCCACGCTTTTGTATTCCACTAGCGTAAAGCTGACTAGCCATTGCTGTAATAGCTCGTCATCTTTCCAAGTGAATTTGTCGGTAAATTGTACTTGCCGTACATTGCCGGCATTAATCGTGTCGTCTACCACGTCGTATAGTGCTAACTCGCCGTTATCGTTAGTCGCTTCGGCTATGGCAACTAAGCCTTTTAAGTCGCGGGCATTATCAAATTTAATATTAACGCTAATGGTAAATTTTTTCGCTTTAATACCGTTATTGGTGCGCTCGGTGGCGGCGCTGTTGCCGGCTACGCTTTGAGTATCAATCATCATAGTGCCGCGCGTTTTTACGTTGTGCCCAGGCACAGTGTAATTATTTAATTGCATTGCTATAAACCTAGCGCCTGTTTAACAAAGGTTAAGCCACCGGCAGGGGCAGCTATTAATACACCCACGCTTAGCGCTTTATTGTGCGCGGGGGCTTGTGGCTCGCTTAAGCTGGCATGTAATGTATTAGCTAAGTTGCTGGGGCTGTCGGCATTTAAAAATAATGCTTGGCCTTGGCCGCTAGCGGCGGTGTTAGTCAGGGCGCTTACGGCTTGTTGGTATTGCTCAATAGCAGCCCCTTTTTTAGCCGCTAATTGCGTAAGCTCATCAACGGGGTTTAATTCCTGCTCTGCCGCGTGCGCTAAAGTTAAGCCTTGCGTTAGGGTGTTATAGCTGGCGCTAGCAGCGCCAAACTGCAAGGCATTACGTGTTTGCCAAGGTGTATTAATGGCGGGCTCGGGTAATTCTTTTTTATCGCTACTGAGCGTATTTAATTGCGCGCAGCGTTGTTGTAATGCTATGAGCTCGGGCAATGGAAATACAGCACAAAAGCGCGTTAATACATCGCTTAATTCGCGCAGATTAGTCGCCGCTAAAACAATAACCACCGCTTCTACAGTATGCTGGGGTAATTGCGTGTCGTTAATATCACGCCATTTATTAGCTATCGCCTCTACCGCATTAGCCGCCGATAAGTACCGCAAATAATCGCGCGCGCTTTGGTGTTTATGCACAACACTTTGCCCCACGCCTTCTTGCCACGGGTGCGCCACTAAAAAATGATATGGCGCACCCAATAAATCGGCCAGTGCGGTTAACGCATCGCCACTGCCTGCACTACGGGCAAAACTGGGGCTTTGGGTAAAGGTTGGATTAGGTGCAGTGTTTAAGCGTGTAGCGGTGCCTTTAGCTTCTTCTTGTAAAGTGCTAACGCTGGCATTAACCATACCCGCTAGCGTGGTTACACTAGCGGGCGGGTTGGGCTGGGTGGTTTGCCAGGGCATGGTTATAGCTCGGGCTTAGCTGGCCATACAACATCATCGGGGTTGTCAAATGTTTGCGGTATATCGCGCAATATTTTACGGTAAGCGGCAAACTCATCTTTTTGTTTATTGTTAAGGGGTGAGTCTAGCATTTGCGTCCAATCTGTGGATACCATACAGGCATCGCGTAACTTTCGGATACTTGACCATTTATGTGCAGTTACTGTCTCAGTAACTACTTTTTTCGCTGCAACAGCATCAAGGCCTAAATCTAAAAGTATTTTTTCATCACACGGTATATTAACCATATCTAAACCGTTAATATTTAAATTCTCGATATGCATAAAACTCTCACAAATATATTATTAAATTAAAGTCGGACTAAGAGGAAACTCCAGCACCAAACGAATCCAATGTATATTCAGACTTAACTTGCTCAGTCAGTGGGATTGGTTTGACATGCCATTTACCAAACCTTTCGTCTTTGAATGAAACAGCCTCATCTATAGTGGACTTTATATTTGCATTAAAATTACTTGAAAATATATAGTCCAGTCCGCCGCCGCGTAAATATAAGCCTGAATACACGGGATTGTTACTCAGTAACTGATTCTCAGGTTGGTAATCCTTTACCTCTGCATCATCGCCAGCAGTAAAGGTGCAGTACATTCTAAATGCTATGTGACTGCATAGGGTGTTGTAACGCTCATGAAAGCGTTTTATTTCCATGAAATTAGCATCACCATTCCATGAGTGTCCGTTTCCTTCTAGCTGCAATAATAACTGCCCAACATGTGTTGCATGTAGAGTGCCTTTATTCTCACTGTAGTGCCTAGATATTGTCAGATTACCCACGCCAAATCTGCTATCGGGGAGTCGAAACCACACAGGGTAAAAAAAATCTGATGAGCCTTCAATTCGTATTTTGGTTACAATACGCTTTTCAGGGTTAGCATTAGCAATAAAACTATCAACTTGCTTTTTCTTTATCTCAACATGGCGATCAATAGCCCCCATCTTACCCGCAACTTCCGCCGTCAATGCTTGGCTGGCCTTGGTATTACTCGCCACCTCGGCGGTTAACTCGGTAATGGCTTCTTGTGTTGTGCTCATAATTAGGCCTCCATTAAGGCGCGTATTTTTTCGGATAATTGCATTTGTTGGTGCACAGTTTTTATTTGCACGGTGCTCATGCGTGTGGTGGCAATGGCGGTATTTAAAAACTCGGTAATATTAATAAAGCTGTGTTCGGTATTGCTGGCAAACTGCACGGCATCATCAAATGCACCTAGTGCCAGCGTAAAGGGCTGGTAAATTGTGGTGGTGGCGGTTTTGTAAAACAGGACATCGCTGGGGTGGCTGATTACGCAAAATAGTGTTTTGGCCGCATCGTTTAAATGAAAGCCAATTTCGCGTGCGTTATAAACGCCATCGGTAAATTGCCCCACCACTTCGCGCTGGCCATTGCCTAGCTTTTTTTCGCTGTGCACGCTTACGCGGTCTACCTCGGTTAATAAGCGGGTTACATTGCGGCTGGGCGTATAGCCGCTGGTACCTACCGATATAAAGCCAATTTGCAGCTGTATACCGTTACTGGCATTAGCAGCGGCATTAATGCCGGCTTGGGTTATTTGGCCTATAAAGTCACTCATACGCGCTCCTAAAAATGTACGTTAATGGGTGGGTTTAATGCGTCGGCGCTTTGCATTATTGCGCTTATTTTTAGCGTGCCTTTTAATGTGGGTGTAGCATTAATTGCCGCACTGTGTGCGGTAATGCTTATGCCGTGGCTCGCTACATTTACCTTTATTTTCGCATCAAAAAATACAATGGCTTCAAATTCGTAACGTCGGCAGGTGCGGCCATAATCACGTATTAGCACTTTTAATAAATCGTTGTTAAACCATATTTTTTGGTCAGATAAACGAATCGCTAAAATATCCCAATCACGCTCGGGTAAGCGCTCGCGTATTTGTACATAGCCAATACCTAGCCGCTCAAAAATACGTTTAAAGCCCGCTACACTGCCGGCATCGACGGCGTTGACAAAAGCGTAATGCACGCGCTTGCGGTATAAGCTTTCTGGCTCGCCATTAAAGCGCTGTATGTTGCGTTCAAACGCTAATAAATCAACAATGTTCATGTCGCACTCAAGCGCATTATGCTGGGTGCTACGCCATGCCATGGCGCTATGTAGCGTTTGCCAAAAGCCTTCGCTCGCACTAGCGAGTTTATTTATACGCGGCCCGCTTAACCAAAACGGTAGCTGGCCTTTTATTTGGGGTGCTTCACTCATACGCGAAACTTCATGTTTAAGCGTTGTAATCTTGGGATATTCAACTCGCTATTAATTTCGCTTTGATCAAAATTAATTGATTCAACAGCATCAAATTGCTTGTGTAGTTCGCTGCTTAACCGGCTAAAGCTAAAGCGGGTGTTCGGTAGCGTCTTAGTACAGGTGAATGCTTCATTCTCGCGGAAGGCGCAGCGTATAAAATTGGCCACGTCGTCTAATAAATCGTTTTGCGCCTCTTCGGTTGTGCCGGCGATGGCGTACAGTGTGGCGGTAACCGTGTGCTGTGTTTCGGGCATATCAAACACTTGTAAGTCATCGCCGTGGCCGTGGTTGCCTTGCGCAGTAATTTTGTTTTGCACAGCGGCTAAAAAGTGGGCGCTGGCATTGCCGGTGGGCATTAAAATATAGGCATTGGCAGTGCCTGGGCCGCGTACCGCATTGCCTTTAAAATACACACTACCGTTACTAATGCCTGGCACACTGGTAATTATTGCGCGGTATACCGCATCGGTATGCCATTGGTTAATGGCGCTGTATTGGGTGGGTATACGCGCGCGCAAATCGTCGTTGCTTTCGGTATCGGTGCCTGGCTTTGTTAGCCAGCTAGCCGCATTCACTACTGTGGCAATACCCTCTATGGGTGTCGCTAAAATACTGTAATAGCCCTCGGCCAAATTAAAGGCGCTGCCGGTGCCGGTGGCTTGTATAGGTACCTGAATACTCGCCACTCCTGCTGCCATGGTGAGTGTGCTGGTGGTTTTTACGCTGTATATAACGCCGTTAATGGCAGGGCTTTGTATTACGCTGTTAGCGGGTATTTCTAACGCTGTGGCGGTATTGGTGCGGGTAAATAAAATAATGCCCTGCGCATGGCTTGCGGCTTTACGCTTTAGGCCTACCGCCCAAGCAAAGGCATCTAAAAAAGGGCCTGTGGCATACTTGGCAAAGCTTTGCGGGAGCACTTTATTAATTAATAAATTAATCAGCCATAATGCTGGCGTAGTAATTAATAGCTCTACGGCTTTCCAAAAGGGGCTATAAATACTGCTGTTATCAAACTGTATGCCCTGGGCTGTTAGCTGCTTTTGCCATTCGGCTTTTAAAGCTTCTTTGGTCGTAGGAATACCATTATCGGCTACTAGTTTTTTAAATTGTTCGCTCATACATTAGCCCCAGTCAAACCCAGTTTAAGCGCGCCAAACTCGCGGGTGTCAGCGCTTAAATAAAAGGTGTTGGTATTGGTGCGCTCAACTTCTACCGTGCCGGCAATCAAGCGCACATCATCTTGCGCCAGTAGCTCTATGCGCCGCATACCTAGCTTTACCGCTTCGCTATTGCGCTGGCCAATCATTTGCACCAGCAAACCGCTTTCGCGGATCATGTGCTGAATGTCTTGCGCTATGCTCGCTTTATTATCAACCGTGGCCTCTAGGCCCGTGTTTTGGCTGTCGCTATCGTCATCAATAAACGCTAGGTCATTATCAATAATATGTAAGTCGCGGTATGGCATTAACCGCCCGCCATGGCTAGTTCATCGGCTAGGGCAAAGCCGTTAACAGGCTGGTTGGTATGCACCTCTATTTTTTCGACATAATTACCGCTGCGGCTGGTGCTGCTATTGTTGTGTATTTGCTGCATTAAGCCACCGGTGGGCATTGCTGTAGGCTGTAAGGTGGCTAGGCTGTTTACGCCGCCAAAGCTGGCGCTTTTATCGGCTTCGGTTTTAGTCACTAAATCGCTAGCGCTGCGGCTTAAATCAATATTAATGCCGGGTATTAAATTGATTTTGGCTAGCAGCCAATCAATCGCATCGCCCAACATCGCAAATAAATTTAACCCGCCCAGCCAGTTTTTAAATTTAGCAAACCACTCCGGTATACGCATAAAGCCTTTTAATAACAGCTCGATAATATCCATGCCCAATAGCAAAGGTGCAAAGGCCATTTTTAAAAATGTATTACCCTCTAACACGCCGCGCAGCCATTGCCATTTTTGTACGAGCACATCAACGCTACTACTAATAAAGCTGCCAACCGCTGCGCTTACGGCATCCCAGTGGTAAATTAATAATGCCAGTGCCGCAATTAAGCCTACAACGGCAAGCACCACCCATGTAATAGGGTTGGCTAATAGCGCGCTATTAAATAACCATGTGGCTAGCGTGCTGCTTTTAAAGGCCACACTTAAGCCACCAATGTAAATAGCACTGGCTAACGCTAAGGCGCGCAGGAGCTTAATGCTAGCGCCTACACCGCGAATACTCGCGCTGTATAACCAAGCTATACCTGTGCCTATGCTCATCACCGCGCCAAAGCCTGCGCTTGTCAGTATTGCTAACCCCCCAATTATAGAAAAAATACTAACTACGGTAATGAGCGCTAAAATGCCTAACGTAAATAACCCCGCTAAATGCGTTATATTAGGGAATAGCTGTATCCATCGAGTTAACGTATTACCCCCGCTAATTAATTTATCCAATAGTGGGTTTAATGTTTGCTGCATACTTTGACCGTATACCGTCCGCACGGCATTGCCTACAGCGGCTAATTGCTCCCATTTATCTGCAATAATACTAGCCATATCAGATGCAGGACCAAGGCCTTTAACACTGCCAAGTTTGGCTATATTACTGGCTAAATCCTCTGTTTTTGTTGATAGCGATGTAATGAGAGATACCGCCGTTTTACTACCGAACGCCTTCATTAGTAAATCGCCTTTAGCAACATCACCTAAATGCCCATACTTGGTTTCTATTTTTTGTAAAATATTAGTAATGGGCAGCATCTTGCCGTAACTGTCAGTAAATTTTAGGCCCATTTCTTCCTGCGCCTTACCCACCCCTTGCAAAAATGCCACATACTGAGTGCCGGCGACGCTTCCGCTTTTTGTGGTTGCTTGGAGCATGCCAAGGACTGCCATTTGCTCAGAGGTTTTAATACCGAATGATTGCCCTGCGGCCCCCACATTAGAAAAAGCAGAAGCCATTTCACTACCGGTGGTTTTAAATATTTTTACAGCGGTTGCTGTTTGCCCTGTGAGCTGTTCTATCCAAGCGCCTTTGCCCATCGCTGTCGCATTCTTTTCAAAAATGCCATACATAGTCCCCACGTAATTAGTGATGGTAGCGACGTCGCTTTTGGTGGCTTGCGCAAGGATGGCACTGGATTGTGTAAAGCTGGCCAGCTCGGCAGGCTGTAGCCCGCCAATGGCACTTTGAATATCGTAAGACGCACTCACAATATTAGCGGCACTCATGCCAAATGTGATTGATGTCGCTAAGGCCATTTTTTGCAATAATTTAAGCGCCTTACTACTCACATCTAAACTTTTAACCTCGCCTAATGCGCGATCCATTTCTATCGCCGGCGACAATATACTTTGTAGCGATCGGCCAACGCCATATAAACCCACGCCACCGGTCGCTAGCTTGGTCATACCGTTTTGGGCATTGCTAAACATGCGGTCAAAGCGGGCTGTGATTTGGTTAATAGGGCCACTGGCGCGGTCTATTAACCCTACGCGGAACAATAATCTTTCTAGCCGTGTACTCATACTATTAACCGCCACCCATTCATTAACCGTTAAATGATTTTGCTATGCCGTTAGCCACGGCGGTGCTCATGTTTTGCCAGTAGGTTTTATCCAAATACAGTGCGCGCCCAAAGGTTTGCGCGTGGTGCGTGTGCCCAGGTAAGTACTTGTCAGCAATCGCGCACAATTGCTCATACCCGTTGTTTTCTATTTGCTGGGCGTAGGCTTGGGCTTTTTTACAACAATGTCCAAGTCCGGCATGTATTGCTCTAATACCGCGCCGGCTAAATGCACTTCGGCACCAGGGGTTTTTTTTAAAATATCACGCAGGGTGTCTTTATTGTCTTCGGTCACGGCACACATTAAAAAATTATGGCTCGGCGCTACTTTGCTGTTTTGCGTTACCGCATTCACGTAATCATTATGAATTGTTCGGTTTACATTAAAGGCTAGGTCGCAACCTAAAACGGTTAGCTCAATATGCTGCTTATTTAAATCGGTTAATTCTTGCATGTTACTGACTCGGTTTGGTTGGGTTGTGGGCAAGCACTACAGCCTTGCGTATTTTTAATTGATGATCTTGATGTTTGTAGTACCAGTTCATAATAAAAGTGGCTAGGCCAATCAATAAAAAGCACAGTGATACAAACTCACTAAATGATAAGCTCGCTATAGCGCCCATAAAAACTGACGAATAATGCGTCACTAAGTTGCTTTTATCAGACATCGCAAACCTTTTATTTTTGAGTGTCAATACTGTGGCTACTCGGGTTAAATTGCATAGCACTTTTAAGTTTACTGCCTAAGCTAGAGCCAAAAAAGAAGCCAATCACTTGCTGGCGCTCTTGCCATAAAGCCCCAATCGAAAAGCTAATTAAGCTGCCTAGCGTCATGGCTAATGATGAATCTTTGACAAAGGTGGCGACTGCGCAATTAGCGGCAATCAGCAATAAAACCAACCATTGATTAATCGAGATAATACGGTTAGCTATTTTGTCGGCCATTTCGTTTTTATTGCTGTACATGTCACGTGCGCTCTTTACATCTTTAAGCTCGGCAAAAATCAGCGCGTGCTCTTTTTCCATGATGCGCAATTTAACTTCCGTTTTAAGGCGTGTACTGTGTGCAATATTGTTTACAAGCTCAGACTCAGTAAGTTTTTTACCCGCTGTAGGCACGGCGGCGTTAGTCGCAATATCGACAATGGCATTAGCGGTATTATGGCCTATCGTATCGCCGAGCTTATTGCGTACCCATGTCCCAAGGCCTGTGGCGCTAATAATACTTTTAGCTAAAGCAATGGCGGTTATAGGTTCCATAGATCGGCCTCATCGATTAGCGTGTAAGTAAAGCTATTACCGTAGCGTTCGGCGGCTATACGGCATAAACTAATCAGCAATTCAAAGTCGCTACTGTTAGCCAGTACTTGGCAACCGGCGCTAAATTTATCCACGACTTTGCTAGTGGTATTAACACTGGCGCGATGACAGTTAATACCGAACATGCCATGCTCAGTTTTGCCGTTAGTCTTTATTTTTGAATCTTTATTGTTATCACGCCCCACCCAAATAGGTGACTTTTGTACCAGCGCCTTATACTTGTTTTTATGCCAGCCCAGCTGCCAAAAGCCACGATATTGGCCGGCCAGCATGACCGCTGTACCGTTTACATTAACGGGATTGTTTCGGTAATATACGCCGGCATCAGTAGTGGCTTTAAATTGCATGACATGAGTGGCGTTGCCCACTTTAAACGCCACACAAATAACATCGTTAAAGGTGTTTGCGTGGGTATCTATGCTGCGCACGCCGACAATATTAATGTTGTAATCGCCTGTTTCAAAAAAGGCATAATTCATTTTTAAGCAAATATCACGTAAGCGTGCATAGGTTAAATGTTTCATACAAAACCTTTTAAGTGGCGTTCTTGGTTTGCGTAGCCTTGGCACTCTACGCAGCGTGTTATGCCGCCGAGCGCTTGGCGCTGTAAGTGAATATCAATATTGCAATCTTTACACTGTGCCAGGCTTACTTGGTCTGCTGTGCTTTTTGCGTGCTGGTGAGCCAGGCTTATGCTTAACGCTTGTTCGATGAGCTTATTGGCTTTGTCCAGCTCATCCATTAACGCAAGTACTCGATGCGATCGGTGTTGGCATAAGGCACGCCATTAATGCGCACAAATTCTTTGCCTGTCACTTCGTAACCAATTTTGTGAAAAAGCTTTTCGCCGCCTTCGGCTTCGGCATCTAATAAGTCACTCACTTTTAGCTTACATTCAAAGGCTTCAATATTGAGTTCGTCATTACTGCTCGCTGCGTTAAACACAATATCGAGCGGTTCTAATTGCATAAAACTGCCGGCGCTCTTGGCTGCTGTAATAATCAAATTAAAATTTGTGGTGTCTAGCGTAACGTCACCACTGGCGCTAATACTGCCGTCCACAAAACCATTGGGGCGGCCTTTATCCATCGCGGCTTTACTGCCGTCTTCTATGCTAATAGACACTGTCTTAAAAGTTACGGCGTAATCGCCAATCATCGCGTCTACATCTTGCCCGCTTAGTTTTTTACCCATATCAATCACCCGTCATCATTATTTAAAACATTAAATTTCGCCGCTTAGTGGCTGGCTAAGTCCAACACGATATTGGCGGTAATATCTTTGGGGCTGTTGTACGGCTTTAGCTTTAAATAAATAACCACTTGGGTTTTACTGAGCCACTGTATTGTTATGGCGTCGTCACTCGGGGGTTTAATTTCACCAGGGAAGTGTTCGCCATTAAATACGGTGCTTTGGCTCATTAAACGCAAGGGCCGTGCAAAGTAGGTTTTATTCGCAGCAATGCTAATAGGCGTACTGTTAAAGCTGCGGTTAGCCACACGTGCAATCGATAAAACACGTACAGCGCGGGCGGCTTTATCCACCACGCGTAAATGCTCGATCACTTGATAATCGCCACCTGGGGCATCAAGCAAATTGCAGTCGCCAAAGTAAGTGCCTGGGTAATCAACGTAACGCTGTACAGCACTTAGCCGGTTAGCATCTAGCGCGGCTAAAGTGGCATCGCTTAGCGGGTTGCCGTCTTTATCTAATACGCTAGTACCTAGGCCCAATACGGGGCCGGTGGCAACGCGCATGGGGCTATCGGCAATAGATACTGCACGGTTGCATAAGCGCCCAGCCAGCGCGCCTACATCGTTACCGTGCAATAACGGCACACAGGCTACGCGGTACGCCGCTACGCCGTTTGTAATAGCCGCTTGGGTGGTTTCGTAGGTGGCCCATGTTTGAGTACCGCTTATGCTAGCGGTGGCCACTAAGGCAAATAAGCGGCGAGCTTTGGTTGTGCGAAAGCTTTCTAGGGCATCACCAATGGCGACCACGGCAGCTTTAGTCGTCGCAGGGCTACAAATGACGACCCCCTCAACCGATACGCTGCTAAACGCATCACTGGCAGTAATACGCCAATCTGTATTATTTTTTTGCGGGGCAGCATAGGCCTGCCAATTTTCACCACCGTTTAGCTGAGCTGCCAGCGCTTGAGTTTTTAATTCTGATTTAGCCGCGCCCAATAAAATATTTAAATCACTTTGGCTATTGAGTGAAATAACCGAGCCAACGCCGGTGGCGCAGGTGCCAATAAATAACAGCTTACGCTCAACTTCTGGCGTAGCGCCTTGGGATAAATTGAGGTTGTTAACCGTAACCTTGCCTTGTGCCATAATTTTTACCTATGCGTTCGCGTTAAAAAGGGTTTGCGCCATTGCGTTAATGTCGTTTTGCGTTGCGCCTAAAAAGCTGCGCGCGGGTAAATTAATCGTCCAGCTTTTTTTAGGTGTCTCATCGCGTAGTAGGCGCAAAATAAAACCGGCTTGGCCATTACTTATATTTTGCGTAATCCATTTAAGCGTGGGCGACTTCCAGCCTTTACCGCGCTTGCGTCTTATTTTGTAGCCGGCATTACGTAACGCTTTGGCTTGGCTGGCGCTTGCTGGCGCTTTGTAATCGGGTGTGCCGTATTGTTTAGCCGCTTGGGCGGCTGTCATTTCTTGCGCTATACCGTATTGCTGTGCGTAGGCAATGCGGCCGGTTTTAGTGTGCTTAAACGTCACGTCGGTTTGACTGCTATTACTGAGTACAACCATGCGCTTGCTGATACCGCGTAACATTTTGCGGCTTTTACCGCTTTGGCGGCCTTGCCATTTTTTACCCTGTATATCGCGTTGCGTGCGTAACCGCTTGCGGCTAGCTACGCGTACTTTGCGGCCAATATTAGCCAATACCCTGCGCCGCTTAGCCGGCGGCATTGCAATTAACTGCAAGCGCTGTGAGGCATTTAAACCACTGGCTACATCAACCGTTAGCACTAGGTGTTACTCACGGGTAAATCGGTTGCGCGTGCAGCGTTATCATTAACCGCTATTTCATCTACCGTGCGTACTTCGCTAGCGCCTAACGCCCATTGCTGGCCGTCGTATTCAATGGTGCCGGCGGCATCTGGCACTATGTGTATGTCTTCTTTAAATTCTATTTGTATTTCAATATCGGCGCTGTCGTTATCTAAAATATCTATGTCGATATCGGGCGCGGGTAATTCGTAATTATCGCGCTGGGCATCGTTAATCATTAACCAGGTACACACTAATACAAACAGTAAATCGGGGTTGCCCGTAAAGCCTTCTATGCTAAAAATTGCGGTGTAATGGCAGCGGCAAACTAACAGTGCATCGCCTTCGTTTTTATTTGCAGGGTCTAACTTGCCCGACTCCATCCAGCTTGCTATTTTGTTTTCGTCTACAAAATTTTGCTGTAGTAAAAAGTGGTTTAATTGTTTGAGCTTTTTTAACGCCATTACAGTAAGTCCACACCAATAGCGGGCACGCCCAGTAATGCACGTAAAGCCGCATCGCTTTTAGTCCATAAAAACTCGGTGGTATCGTTACCATCTACCGCTAGGTTTTCGGCAACATCGCGCCGGCTAAATGTTTGATAGTCGCGTAGTAAAAAGGCTTTAGTGCGGCAAGCCACGGCTTCTAAATACAAAGTGCTGCGAAAGCCTTGGTCGTATTCATCTACTTGCGCTAGCGTATTAAAGCCCGCTGCTAGCCACTCTTGCTGCTTAGCCATTAGCGCTTTATTAATGTCAAAGAGTGCAACGGTTAATTCATGAGTCACTGTTTGCGTAGCTAGGGTTGTCGGTACGCGAAATATGGTTTGTACATCGCCCAAGGCAATATCAGGATAAAAACCATTATTAGACACGACCGTTTCATCAAATGTTTTATTGCGCCCAGTGAATGACATAATCAACCTTTTAAAATTCTGAGAGGATCATGGGGCCGAATGGTTTAGCAACAACGCCAAATTGCGTGTGGTAAAACACCGGCCCATGACCCTGGGGGAGCCTTTACGTTTTTGGGTTTTGCATTTTTAGGGCGTTCTGGTGCTTGGTTTTAACGCCGTGTTTTTCAGGGTTGGTAGCCATACATTGTTCATACAACGCAACCGCTTTTGCCCAGTCGTCTTTAAGCTCTGCTTGCATTGCAGCTAACTTTAATAGTTGCGCATGTACAATCAAATGGCACTGCCATTGTTGGCTCTGCACATACTCAAGCACTTGGCTAAAATAGGGCTCGCTACTTTGGCTCTTTTTAAATTCTGCCTCTGCCCACTTCCAAACTTCATCACAAAAAATAGTCGCAGCCTCACGCTTAAAGCTGGCTAATACAGGCATATGGCGCTGTATAACAAAGTCACAAATAGGCAAAGCCTCTTCGAACATTTGCGCATCAAGCAACCACAAAGCTACGGCAAAATACACTTCACTGTGATAACCCACATTCGACTCTACAGCGTGTTGCACAATGGGTAGGTACTTGGGGATTAACTCCGATTTTTTTAAAGCAATTTTATCGTCGATATTTTCTAGATCGCTCAAGCGCTCTAAGTCGCCTTTTAGGCTGCTATCGGCTACTTGAATATTAACTTCCTGCTGACGTGGGCCGTCGTGTACAGGGGCAGTTGCTGCGCTACTGCCCGCCATTTTTTTATGCGCCTGTGCTAGCGCGTGCTTGGCTTGGCACTTTTTTTTGTGCGCCATAATTAAATGAATGGTCATTGTCAGTACTCAGCAAGTTAATAGTGTTAATAAAACCAAGATGTAAAGGGTAAGCGCTTAGCCCCAATCGCCCTCAGCATCTTTAAGTTTTATGTTTTTAAAATCAAAGACGCCGCATTTCTCTTCGTTTTCAACAACATAATCAAGGTTAATCGTGTTGTAGTGTTCGATGCGATCACGCTTTGAATTGTCCTCGATCTTTTGGCGAACACTGCCTTCTTGATAATAAATAGATAAATTATCAAGAGAGGTGACCATCAAAAAACGAGAGGGGACTTTTCCAAAGTTCATTGCGGGTAAACTGCCGTATGTTTTGGTGACAGCATTATTTTCGACACGTTCTTTTTCTGTCGGAGTCTGGCCTTGCGCGGCATAAAGGCTGGCTTTATCCAACGCTAACAAATCGCGGCCAACAATGGCAATCAAATCCCCGTCGTCGCGCATGGTTTCGCCAACTAACTGTAAACAGCTATGTACAGCTGAATCTAAGTTAACAAAATCACCACCCGCACCTAAACGTATTTGACCAGCTGTATTGCCTTCGCTAAATACCTGTGAGCCTTCTTCGTATTCACGTAACTTTTGAATCCAGCCTTTGTGTAGATCTTCACCGTTGGGGTTGGTAGCGGGGTCGGTTTCTATTGCGCGACTAATGCCGTGAAAGCCTGTGCTAATTTTGGCAAGTGCGATAGCTTTACGCACATACTTATCAAAACGCTGGTAAAAATCGGGGAACTTAGCCCAAGCATTTAATGTGTCGTATAGAATATGAATATCAAATTCACTTTTCTGGCAATCATAACCACCGGAGGTTAAACCTAAAGGGTCTTGTGTTTCACGATCTTTAGTAGCTGTATTGGTGCGTTTACCCACAATACCCGAAACACCACCCAAAACTTTTTGGCCTTGCTGCTCGGTTACAGGCAATACATTGATCATTTGCAAGAAGTTGGAATTAACCTCTTCGCGATCCATTAACTTTTGTTCGATAGTCGGTGTGGCTGAGTACGTTTGCGCTACGGTGTCTACGCCGTAGTTTTTTGCGATTGCATTACAAGATGCATTAAACTTAATACGTGTATTCTTATGCATAATTCGAAATCCCGAATGTGGCGATAATTAAAAGTACTTGTACCCCCCCATAAAAATTAAATGATATCGGCTTCGGTGCTTTCATCACCCAAATCTTGCCCGCCGTTAGTACCTGGCACCGGCTCCCCCAATGACTCTTTAAGCACTGCAAACTCAGTTTTTAGCTCGGCATTTTCTGCTTGTAAGGTATTAAATTTTTCGCTCAAATCAGTATTGGCCGCGCTAAGGGTATTGAACTTTTCAACCAAATCAGTGGGTACTTCTTCGGGTTTTACTGGCGTTGTTACTACTGGCGCAATGGGGGCAGCGGTAAAGGCTTCTACTTTTGAGGCCAAGTTGGCTACGGTTTGTGTTAAATTTTCTAGCGCTTCTTTTGACATTTCATCATCACTCGGGTTATCGGTTTGTTGGGTGCGACCAAATAAACGGTTTAGCAATGAGCCTTCTTGCTCAAATTGCAACGGCTGTAATTCCACAGTATTCGAAAAGACATTATTAGGCGCTTGCTTGCGGTTAGAAAAATGCAGCTCTTCGGTACCCAAGCTGGCGGGGGTATCGGTTACAGCAAGGCCTACTAAGTAGGCTTTACCTGTACCCACAAAATCGGGGTTTAGTTCAATAGAGGTAAATAGTTTTTGGCCATTGCGATTAATGTAAATCAAATCTTCTGAGGGGGTTATTTTTGCGTACAAGCTTACGCGACCCTTACCGTCTTTATCGGTTTTAACCTCTTGTACAACACCCATATTGCCAAAATATTTAATGTGCTCGTAGGATATGACCGCGGTGTAATCATTACGGTCGTACGTTTCGGCCATATCGTGTATTTGTTGCTCAGAGATATTGCGCCCGTCGATTGTTTCGCCGGCGGTTGCAATTTTTACAAATTCAGTAACAAGCTTGCGCGGCATTGATAGCCCCTTTATTGATTAGCGTTGTATATTTCAATAACGCCACAGTACACCGCAAAAACCCGATAACAAACACATAGCAAGACTCGTTTTTTCTGGTTTGTTTATTTAGAAATAATGAGAAACATAGCCGCAATATTCAACGTACAAAATGCCCTAGCATAGCCACACCTACAGTTAATAACGGTGTATTAATGTCGCGTACATATTCAGATGAAATAAAAATGGCGGCCAAAATGATGTACGTTCGCCGTTGCTCGGTACGTGCCATCGTCGAAGAGCTGGGCTTAAATAATGGGCGTGTGGTTTACCAATGGGCCGAAAAAGGCTTGTGGGACGATATGCTTAACCACGAAACAGTCGAGGAAGCCACCACCCGCAAGCTGATTAAATTAATCGAAAAAGAAACCAAAACCGATGCCGACTACAAAGAAATTAACCAACTTAGTAACCTACTCGATAAATTATCGTTAATTGATGCACGTAAAGCCAAAGCCCTTAAACAAAATAATGGTGGGGGTAAGCAAGGTGATAACGAGGGCAGCGCTAAAAAACGTGGTGGTAAGCGTAAAAACGATATTAGCGAAATAACCGAAGAGCGTTTAAGCCAAATACGCGAAGAGTTGTTTTTTGAGTACCAAAAAAACTGGCATAAAAACAAGCATCAGCGTACCCGTTTTAATTTGAAAAGCAGGCAAATAGGCGCAACCTATTATTACGCCTTTGAAGCCTTTGAAGATGCCGTATTAACCGGCGACAACCAAATATTTTTAAGCGCCAGTAAAGCCCAAGCCTATGCTTTTAAAGCCTACATTATAAAGTTTGCAATGGAATACTTTGATGTTGAGCTAAAAGGCGGCGATGTATTTACGCTGAGTAACGGCGCCGAGCTACGCTTTGTATCAACTAATGCGCGCACATCACAGGGCTACCATGGGCACTTATATATTGATGAGGTTTTTTGGATACCCGATTTTGTACGCGTCAACAAATTAGCTAGTGCTATGGCCAGCCAAAAAAAGTGGCGTAAAACCTATATATCTACCCCCAGCGTTAAAAGCCACGGCGCTTACCCTATTTGGAGCGGCGAAAAGTACAACGAGAACAAACGAAAAAAAGCCAACTTTGAGTTTACCGACGAACAATTATTAGCCGGCATTGTGGGTGCCGACGGTATTTGGCGTAACAAAGTCACGATAGAAGATGCGCAAAACCAAGGCTGTGACCTATTTGACATACAGCAATTAAAAGACGAATACACAACGCTAGAATTTAGTAATTTATTTATGTGCCACTTTTTAGAAGCGGGCATGAGTGTATTTAAATTAGATGACCTGCTTAGTAGCAATGTGTGCTCGCTAGAGCGCTGGCCCGATTATGACCCTAATGCAGACCGCCCCTTTAATAATATGCCGGTATGGATAGGTTACGACCCCGCACGCAAAGGCGATAAAAGCGCCGTTGTTATTGTGGCACCACCAATGAAGCCAGGGGGTAAATTCCGCGTATTAAAACGCCTGTATTTAAGCGGCAGTTTCCATCACCAAGCTAACCGCATTAAAGAGCTTACCCAGCGTTTTAACGTGCAATTTATAGGCATAGACAGCACCGGCATGGGCCTAGGCGTATTAGAGAAAGTGCAAGAGTTTTACCCCCACGCCACCGGCATACACTACGGCATAGAAAGTAAAACGCGCTTGGTGCTCAAGGGCATGGACGTTGTCGAAAACCAGCGCATTGAATGGGACAGCGAGAATAACGATATAGCGCAAGGCTTAATACAAATACGCCAAACCACAACACGGGGCGGTATGACCACTTTCGATAGCAGCCGCGACGCCGCCAACGGCCATGCCGATAGCGCCTGGGCACTACTTAACGGCATTAGCCACGAACCACTTAACGGCGGTGGGCGCACTGCCACGCTGGCAATAGGATAAATAATGAGCGACTTAGATAATGCCACCAACACCCCACAACAAAGCGACATTCAAACCTTTAGCTTTGGCGAGCCCGAGAGTGTTTTAGGCAATAATATTGCGGACTATTTAGGCATATTTGCCCACGACGAGCACAGCTATTACGAAACACCGGTATCGCAAGCGGGTTTAATCAAGCTCACCCGTGCCAATGCCCACCATGGCACCATTCCATTTTTTAAGCGTAACTTATTCCGCAAGTTTTTTGTGCCCAGCAAAGCGCTAAGCGCCGAGCACGCCGGCAATGCCTGTTACGATTTTATGGTGTTGGGGCAATGTTATTTGCAGCGTGTACAAAATCGCTATGGCCACACCCTAGGCTTTACGCATTTGCCCGGCATCAACATGCGCCGCATGAAAGCCGATAACCAATACTGCCGGCTACGGGCAGGCAAAGACCCGATCATTTTTAAGCCAGGCGAAGTGGTGCATTTGAAAGAGTATGACCCCAACCAAGAAATTTACGGCACACCGCAATACATGGGTGGTATTCAGTCTGTTTTACTCAACGAGGATGCCACGCTATTTAGACGCCGCTATTACCGCAACGGCGCGCATATGGGTTATATCTTTTACACCGCCGATGCCAAACTTTCGCCAGAAGATGAAGCGCTGCTAAAGGAAAAGGTAAAAAGCAGTAAAGGCGTGGGCAACTTTAGAAGCATGTTTTTAAACATTCCAGGCGGCCGACCCGACAGCGTAAAGATTATTCCCGTGGGTGACATAGCCACAAAAGATGAATTCCAGCGTATTAAAGATATAAGCCGCAACGATATTTTAAGCATGTGGCGCATGCCCGCCGCCCTTGCCGGCATAATGCCCGAGAACACCGGCGGCTTTGGGGACATTCAAAAAATTAGCCAAGTGCATTTTGAAAACGAAGTGGCACCGCTGCAAGATGTGTTTAAACAGTTAAACGAGTACTTACCACGTTCTAAATGGCTCACATTTACAGAACCAAAAATAAGCGAGTAGGGAATTAACATGGTAATATTTAGGGGTAATAATTACCCTTCATGGAGTAGCAAGGTGCGAGTACATTGTAAATGTGGCCAAACCGCAATCATTAATTCAAGAAAAGTCTTATCAGATGAGGTGAGCGACCTCTATTGCAGCTGTAAAGATCCACACTGTGGCCATACGTTTGTTGTATCGTTAGCGTTTAAGCATACGCTATCGCCGTGTAAAAACGACACCCTCGACTTATTACGCAGTTTATTAAGCAACTTACAACCCGAGGAGCGAAGCCGGTTGTTAAGTGGGATAGGCACAGCCTAAGTTTATTCATCTGATTTGCCATGTCATATGTTCTATATTAGTGTCAGCGCATCACCAATGATACGAAAGGATAGAGCATGAAAACCAAGGTAACGATTGCATTAATAACTACTTTAATCACAAGTGGCTGTAGCACCAAAGCCCCGCCTCCACCTACTGAGCCCAAACCTACAGCAATGGTTGTTGAGTTTAACCAGGTTGTTAAAGGCAGTGTGGGTGAGTTTGAGTTTGCACCAGAGCGGATGGCATGGGCTTTGGCGTTTGGTGATAACACGGAAGGCGAGGGGGAGTGGTGTGACCTAACACTACCGCTAGACTTGGTCGATGCGTTGTACAAAGTGCAATCGCGCAGACGTGAAAACACCGCTAATATTACAATTGACTGCTGGCATAATGGTGATAATTTTGTGTTGTCTTCAAAGCATGATACGCATGTTAGTGTAAATTTTGAGACGTTAAGTGCGGATAAAAAAGAAGGGGTGGCAGAGGTGGCCTTTAGGTTAGTTAACGTAGCGGATATGACTAAGACTTTGGAATTGAAAACGCAACTCACCTTTAATACTACGGCGTTTGATGGCGAGTAGGCTCTATATCTTTTGTTACATCATTCAGTCTATGCCGCATGCCCAGGCGGGCATCATTACTAAGATGCTCGCCTAGGTTGTTCAGTACTGCATTGACTACGCCAATTATTAAGCCCTTGTTAGGGCTTTTTTTGTGCCTGATATAAAATTTTATTAATTGGGGTAGTCGCGGGGTAGGGTGATTTTATCGGCTAGGCTGGTGAGAATTTCAGCAAGGCCTACGCCAACTTCGGGGCTTTCGTAAAGAGGGTCGCTTGACTGGTTGCCAAATAGCGTGGCCAGTGCGTTGAGGCTGGCAGAGACTTCGGTGGCGCGATCACACACGTCGCTAATAGTGTCGTGGGCTTGGCGCTGGTGGAGTACATCAATGGTTTCGCTGGTGGCGTCCGATTCTAAAATAATGCTCTTGCCCGCTTTATACAGGGCCTCTTGAATGGGCGTGAGCGTAATAACGACTAGATCGGGTACGGCTTGTGGCGTGGTGGTGGTTTTAGGGGTAGGGGTATTAGATGGCATAAATGCCTCCAGTTACTAGGTAGTTTAACCACCTCCAAGGGTTTCAAACTTGGAGGCGACTTGAGTAAGGTTGAAACCACCGCTAGTAACCAACGGCCCACGTAAACGCGGCCTCACCCAAGCCGCCATAACGGCAAGCATAGGATATTTGGGCACAAAAAAACACGCCGGTGCGTGTTGTGCCCGTTACTAGAAATGCGGGGTTTCAATCCCGACACTGGATTTTACCAGTGCGTGAACAGTGTGAAATAAACACGAGGGTTGTGTCAAGCCTTTTCTTTTCCGCTAATGAGGGGTAATAAGGATTAATGCGTTGAGCTTAAATTGATAAGCACATAAAAAAGGAAGCTTGGGCCTCCTTTTTTATTAAGCAATAATTAAGTAATAATTAAGCGTTAATGACTCATCGATTGAAGCTCATCTATAACATCACTGAGTATCAGCCGCGCACCGGCGCGTGCATCATCACTAATCCATTCCCCGTTATGAACTAACACAGAATCTAAAACCGAAAGCTTTAATGCTGAGCTTTTGATTACCTGTTTTTTATCGTTATTATTATCGGTTTTGCTACTAATATTTTGCGCCATTGTTATCTCTCCTTTATTACATATATCGCCGTTAAGCGCTTGTTAGAAATTTTTATGACATTCAAATTTCTGGCACTATTGTATGTAAGCCTATGAGATTAGCAATACTCAAAAAGGTTGAGTTTAACCCTTAAAACTCAACCTTTTTAGCGCTGAATAATTAGCGGTATGCAATGAGTAGTTAGCGGCATGGTAGCGATTTTTGAGCGGCATTAATTGCATGATTTGTATAACAAGGCTTTCGCGGCGGTCTTGTAACACGCGAGATAAATAAAAGCCTTTAAATTTATGCATATCTTTTACAAAGTTAATCGTGGTTGTTTTGTGAAAGCCTAACCGTAACCTTAATACCAAAGTGGCAGGAATGCTTATGGGTTTATCTTCGTTTTCATAGCCCTTGTAGCGCTGAACTGTTATCCCGAGTACATGCGCCACATCCCTTTGCGTTAGATTATTTTGGTGGCGGAGCTTTTGTAGGTTAATTGCAATTGAGCGGTAGTAATCGGTTTTAAATGCAATAATATCGAGCGGTTCAGGGGCTAAAAAATCACCATCATTAAAGCTCCTTAGAGCGTTCAGCTCTTGCTCTATGGTGGCGTTATTAATGTGGTTTTCGGCTAATAAAATACGGACCCAAGCATCAAAGCTGGCCGCTTGTAGCGTGCTACTGTATGCGATGCACTCAAGCGTGGGGTCATCTAAAGTACGCTTTATACTTGAGTGATGAGTTTGATAAAACGCAGACATTGAGGTTTGTGAAACCCATGCAAAAGCGGCAATAACATGTAGCATGCGTGTCTTAGTCCATGACGCCTGCCCGTATTGACGCCATAGGTTTTCACTAATGGCGGGCACTAAGTGATTTAGGGCCCCAGCAGACCAGCCCTGTAATTGATAGATGCGTTTAATGGTATGAGGCAATCGTTGTTGCGCGAGCGCTTCGCGTATATCGAGAAGTTGAATACTGTCATTGCTAGGCAGCGGTGGTTTACTACCCATAATCAGTACATCAGTGAAGGGTTTTACCTAGCATTTATGCTCTAAGCGCTGGGTATAAATGCTGTGGGGCGGCATTATTTAGTGCAATAATTAAGCTGTCAACGATGCTTAACAGCTTAATTGTGTGGTTTTGCGTGCCTTAATGGCGCTTTATGCGCTAAATTATTATGAATAACGTATTTTTAAGTTACTTGGACAACTTGATAGCAACGGCCTTGGCGATTCAATATGCCCGCTTCGATCAAGTGATTAAAAACAGGTTTTACGCGTTTATAGCCCCCCCGAATACCGCGCTCTTTATCGTTAATAATATTGCGCAGCACTGGCGCGGGGCCAAATTCACCGTGTGCGATTTTGTGTGCGAGTGTTTTTTGATCAGCCTCAAGGGCGTTAATTAGCGCCTCGTTAGTGGGCTTATTAGCCGGTTCCGTTAGTGTCTCACCGGCAGGCTCGCTAACGGCTTGGTGCTCGACGACCCCAAGCATGCTGACGTCTATGTTGCTGTGCGTTGTCGTTGTTGCTGGCCACCACGATGATATGGATAGTAATGCGAGCACGCCTGTGACATGCAATGCAGCGGCGGCTATATGGGTGCTGCTGAGCGTCAATAGCGTGTTGGCTACATTGAATTGCCATTGCCCATCTAAGCCGGTTTTAATATGGGTATGGTTGCTGTGCTTTTGCTGCTCTAATGCCGCCACTTGTTGTGCGCGTTGAGCCACTAGGGCTTTAACCGATGCTTGTTGTTGTAAGGCGCGAGTGCGGTAATTGTTAGCAATATCGTGCGTAATTAAGGTGTTGATATTGTTTATTTGGTTATCAAGTGTGTTTATGCTGCGCATTGTCATTTGATAATCGGCACTCTCTGTTTTGGCCTGCTGTTTTTTTTGTTCATTAAGCTGCGTTAATAACGAGGCGGTAGCGAGTATGCTCATTATTAACGCAATGCTTGCCATACTAAACAGTACAATAGCTGGTAAATAGGTTTTTTGATTAAGATGCCATGCGGCTAACGGAAAAAACGTTAATTTACAAATGCCTAAACCCAATGCCGCACAGCTAACGGTATATTTAATTAGGGTATTGTTAGCTAAGCTTGACCACTGTAAAACCGGTAATGCAATGCATAGCGCGCTTAATAATAAGCCGGCTAATAAAGTAAAACTAAATAATATACGTTGAGTTGCTATATTCATTTTTGACCCCCAGTCAATAATAATGTGATCAAATATTGATTAATGTAAGCATACAATTTCGGCGGGTAATGCTTGTTGGCTCGACACATCATTAATTAAACTAGAGTGCTTTAACTGTTGATATGCCTTTTCTAATCCGTATTCGTCGGCCACTCTATCAACAATGCTGGCCGCAAAACTAAGACCAAGACTGTAGCGTTTGGCTGTTGAGCCATCCATAACCGGCGGTAGTTGCGCTGTTGCAATAGAGGGGGCAATAAGATAATTGGTTTCAACTAGCTTGTAACAACACACACTAAATAAGGGTGTAAAGTCATTATTATTGCTGTCGCTTAGAGGATCGAATTGTAGGCTGGTTTTATTTTGAGTTTTTACAAATTTAATTTTCATGTTTTTACCTTTTATAAATAGTGTCTGTAATTTTAGTGATTGACTACGTGCATTTTGATACCGCCAACATCAACCACAGGCTGTTGTTGCATATGGGTAATTAAGTTGTTTAAGCGATCCATTTGGCCTAGTGCATTCAATGAGCCCGCTGCAATTAATGCCATGCCAAAATCGCAGGCTTGATAGGGGTTTAAATCACCACAAAACAGCGTTTGCACTTTGAATTGGCTGTTGCGCTCGGTGACGTGAATCATGGGTAAAAATATGTTTTTACTGGCATGCTTTTGTGGGTCTATTTGAAAACACATGTTGCCTTCAATGGTTGTATACCTAATTTGCATTATTAATCTCCGCCACTGGATTGTTGCGTACAGTGCGTTGGCCGCGCGGACTGGGCGCTGTATTTTTGGCCTTAGCCAAAACAAGTTGAGCATTACGTATAGCCGTTATGGCTTCTTCTTTAAGTGCACTGGGCACGTCCTTACACAGTAAGCAGGTTTTAGATAAATGAATGGCTTGCTCTATTTGCTGAGTAGCGGTGTGGTTAAATGTTGTCATGTTTAATCCTTTTATTAATTGGCAGTTAATGTAAGCGTGATGTTTGTATTGAGTTGTTAGCGTTTATTTTTTGTGGCTTCTTTGGCTTGTGCGCGATAGTGATTTAAATATTGTTTGAATTTAACGACCTCGCTGCCATGCAATTTTTGTAAGCGTTGGTGAATAGCGGGCGCGGGTAAGGTGATTAGCCATAGCCAGGCGTAACACTGAGAAATAGGCTCGTGTAAGGCTTGTTGTGTGGCTGGGCGTTGACTCGCTAAAAACTCTTGCGTTTGCGCGTGGGTTTTGGTGCTGGCTAACCACCACGCCATGCAATTGCGCATGTGCTGCAAGCTGTTTTCGTCGTCTGGGTGGGTAATAAAGGGCGGCTTAGGTTGGTTTAAATTGATGACTTCGCCTACCACATTAGCGGCACAAGCAAAGTGACCTATCGTATTTGCTGTAGACATAAGGACTCCTTGGGGAGGTGTAAAAGTGGGAGGGGGGTCAAAACAGCGGGCACAACGGACACAAGCGGTATTTTCTTATCAAACCCCTGATGTGGCGCGGGCTGTAGAGCGAAATAATGTGTCCAAGCATTTGGACACACGTGGCATGCGAGTTTTTGCCTAAAACACACAAAAACCAGTAATGACGGTGGGTGTAGGCCGATTTTCTACTATTAAATTTGTGTCCAGTGCTTGGACACACACAAAAAATCACTTCTGCGATGTGTCCAGTGCATGTCAGTATGATCCAGTAATGTGTCCAATAAAAAAGAGTGTAAAACCTCTCTAAGTCATTGATTAATATGTATATATATACTTTATGTAAAAAATGTGTCCAAAAATGCCGCTGTTTTGACCCCCCTCCCACTTTTTCGTTATTTTCAGTGATAATATCCATGCTTATAGTAAGGCTTATAGTGTTGGCCTTAGGTAGAGTTATGGGCCGTATGTTGTTTTGGCTACTCAGCATCTTTGTGTGCCTCGGTGTTAGCGAAAATCCAGCACCGCACTATCGCGCCGCTCTTGACTCGTGAACGTACTTTTTTAACGCCAACAAAAACGTGCCGCCTGCTGTTAGGAAATAACTCCTTAAGTGTTTCGTTATCAACAACCAGCTTTCCGCTCAATTGGCATTGCTCTGCAAATTGATTAAGATTTATCGCAATCAAATTCAATTTTTTACTGTGATTTAATTGTGGATTCTGAGGTGAGCCGTTTAGCTCGTGGTACACATCCCAAAATTGCTGCAGCAATGGATGGTCTGGCTTTTGGCGTGGTAGATGTTTACGCTCGATGGCGTAGTATTCGATAAGGTGATCACGCTCTTTAGTGAGTTGCTCGATGGTGTTTGTGAGTGAATCTATAAGTGACAGTGTGGATATGAGATTAGGCATTGGTTTCTCCTTCATTGGGTTGATTAGCAAAAACCCAGCAACGTATAGAGGCATCACTTTTTAATCGTGAACGCACTCTTTTAGAGCCTTCAAAGGGGTAGCGCTTACTGCTGGGGAAGAGTTCTTTTAGCTTTTGTAGGTCGGGTAGGCGCTGGCCTTTTAGCCGGCACAGCTCGACAAACTGATTTAGATTTATGGCGATGTAGGCTGATTTTTTACTGTGATTAAGTAGCTGACGGTTAACCGATCGCTCGCCGCTCTCATCATTTATTACCGTGTAGTCATCATTTATATAATGATAGGTGTCCCAAAACTCTTGCAGTATGGGGTGGTCTTTGCTTAAGCGGGTTTGGCGATTTATGGCGCACTGAGTTATATGTGCATTGACCGTAGCAGCACGCGATAATGTAAACCCGTTAATTAATGTTGTGAGTGCCTCTACTGCTGCCATGACCTGGGCGTGACAATCAATGACTCGTTGCTCTATGGGCGTGCCTATTTGCTGTAATGCGTTATTGTGTTTTGTATAGGCATTAAAAAAGCATTCTAAAAAGTGTTTTTCATTTTTTAAGGCGTTGTGTAAAAAGCCTGATAGCTGCTTTACGGGTAAGGTTTTTAAATTGTTAGCCAGAGGGATGTTTTCTGCTTTTTTGTGTGCGGTGGTGCAGTGCATATGCACGATGCGCTGCATCATGGCGGGGCTGGCTTGCACTTGTGCGTTTTGGCTAATTAATAATGTACCGCGAAAAATCCGCTCACTGGTTTGGTTATCATTGGTCTTTACGCCACGGGCATCAATTACCCCGTCTAAGTCATAAATCTTTTTGAACATATCCCAGTTAAACGCTTTATTGCCGCCCCCTTCGCCGCCGTCACGGTCTGACTCGATCATGACAAAAGGCATGTTTGATAATTTACCCAAGTGCCGGCCATAGGCTGCCTCACTAGTGCTGAGCATATCGACACCTTCGGTATTATCGCGGCCTAGCAACTTCCATAAAAAACGTAACAGTGTTGATTTACCTGCGCCTGGCTCGCCGGTTAACTCAAAAAAGGTAAAGCTTTGTTGGGCCTCTTTTATTTGCCGTGCAAACAAGCTGGCAGTAAAAAAGGCCAGTGCCGCTACACCGTTAAAATGAAATACTTTAATAAAATCGTTAAACCAGCTGGCACCGCAATAGTCATCGTTATTACAAATATCAATACCGCGTAAATTGGAGCGTAAGGCTTGGCTGCCTAGCTTTATATAGCCGTCTTGCTCTTGCGAGTATTTACGACCATTTTTGTAACCGAAACTTGGGAATATATAGGTGCGTGATTGCTCATCAAAACCAATAAATTGTAGGGCTTCGATCATGGTTGTTTTGCCATCTAACCAGCGCCGATGCAGTATTTTTAAATCGCTGGCGGCTAAGTCTATGCTGGCGCCATTGGTGGTGGCGAGTACGGCGGTAGATAGCGCTTTAGCATCATTAATGGCGCTGCTAGTTAGGCGGCAAATAGTAGGGCGTTTTTCGTCTTTCTTTTTAACTTTGAATGCATAAAGGCGCTCTTCTGTGAAGATGTCTTTTTCGACATAACAAAAATCTATGGTGCAATTGGATAGGCATGCAATGGTGGTTGCGCGGCTAAATTCCTCTGTGCATTTACCGTAATCAAAGGGCTCGCCTTCCATGCTTTTGCTAAAGGCTTCGCTATTAAATGCGGCGCTGTACACGCGGCCATTAAATTCGAAGACTTGGCGAATAAAAGGCTTTTGGCCAAAAATAGCGTAGGCGCGTTTAACCGCTGTGGGGGCCATAAAAATACGACCGCGCCATACACATTGAATAAAATAGTTATCATTAACTTTATCGGCTAAATAAGCATCGCTCCAATCTTCGCCTTCTTCTGTGAGCTGCACTTGTGTTTTTTCGCCAGCTGCAGTAAACGCATCAACGCACGCTTTAATGCGTTTAAAACCGGCTTGGTCGTTATCGTAGGCAATAATCCACGTGATGTTTTTGCCTTTGTACGCATCCAATAATGCCGTGGGTATATTGTTTGAGCTAATGGCGTTAACCGCTTTTTTACCCAGCGCTATTAATGCGAGCGTACAAAATAGACTTTCTACAATATGCACTTCGTCGCCGTCTTCTATTCGCTGAAAACTCGGCTCCCAGAATTGGCCTTTATATGTCGCGTTTTTGTTTTGCTTTTTAATGCGAGTTTTGCCGCTGCCGTCTATGGCTATGTGGGCGTCTTCTATTAAACGCTCCCATGTTATGCCAGGGCATAAGTCGAATTTGACGGTGGGTGCATACTCGCCATTTTTTAGCCGGTGGCTGCCTTGGGTGTATAAGCCGCTGACGCCTGGCTTATCTAGCCCGCGCTTAAACATCATGTACGCTTGGGCTGTGGCATGAGGGTTGGTTGGGGTTGTGGGGTAGCGTTCTTGCCAGTTGCTAAATAGCTCGGGGTAGCGCTCTTTGATGGTTTCGGTGTAACCGCATTTGGCCTCACGGTCACAGCGCAGCATCCAAGGTGTACTTTTACCGATCCATACGGTTTTTTTACTGCATTCGGGGCATGTGCCATCGCGCAGTATTTTGCCCTTATCAATTAGCTTTAAGAGCGGATCGTTTAAGAGCTTGTCGTGTATTTCGTGCTCGGGGATACGCATGGGTGCTCCTAGTCGTTGCTGCTAATTTCTGGTTTTAAGCAATCGCTAGCGAGTTTGTAGGTGTTGATTAGCCGGCGCTTGCCGATTTTGATAGTGGGTAAGTAACCTTTATGTATTTGCTCTGTAATTGTGCGTGTTGAAACGCCTTGTATTTTTGCGTACATCTCGATTGTGAGCGGCGGGCCGACAAAGAGGCCTGTCTCGAAATGGGTATCTAATGTGTCTGCTGCTTTTTTAGGTTCTGTATGTAAGGTCATTATTATTTCCTATCGGGTAATAGTTATCTTGTTCGGGTTATTTAAGGTCTTTATTTACCGCCTGTCAACTCTTATTTACGCAATGGGTGCTTTTTATGCGCCTTTATGATCTAATTAATATCCTTTAGGGGTAATAATTATTCTTTGGAGTTTTAATGCAGAGCGCGTCAGATAGGATTAAGTGGTTCAGGTTGGCCATTAATTACAGCCAGCCAGAAATGGCAGATTTATTAGGTATTGATTTCATTCGATATAAGAATATTGAGCAAAGAAAGGCACGCGTCAGCGAGTTGGAGTTCGAGCCGTTGTGTCGTCAGTTCAAAGGGTTAGTGCATTTTTTTACTTATGGCGGGGAGCTCGACTTAGAGGCGTTACGCGTGAGTGATGAGCCGCTAGAGCGCTTATTGGTTGCTGCGATTGAGTCAAATAAAAAGCTAGAAGCATTGCCTGAAGGGGTATTAAAAATATAAACGTGCGTGGTTAGGTGTTATGGCAATAGCTAAAAAAGAAAAGCACATAGAGCCTGGTATTTGGAAGCTTGAGGATGGCCGTTGGCTATTTGATATGGTTTTGGATGGGCGAGGTAGTAAGCGTAAACGAAAGGTGTTGAAGACGCTGGCGGATGCTCGACAGGCTAAAAGGGGGTTTCAGGCGCGGCTCAAGGATGATGAGGGTTTTAGTAAGCCGAATGATAAGCGCCGGTTGAGTGAGCTGGCTGATTTGTGGTTTCAGTACCACGGGCACACGCTGGCGAGTGGGGCTAAGCGCCTGAAAATTACCAAAAATATGATTTTGGCGATGGGCGACCCTATTGCTGCTAAGTGCTCACCGGTGCTTTTTTTAGATTATCGCCAGGAGCGTATAGAGGCTGGCATTACTGAAAATCATATGAATCATGAGTTGACCTACTTAAAGGGCATTTTTAATGAATTGGCGCGGGTTGATCAGTGGAGTTTAGCAAAGCCGTTTGACAATATTAAAAAGCTGAAGGTGGTGAAAAAGCAGCTTAGATATTTGACTACTGAGGAGATAGGCTTGTTATTGGCAGCCGCTAGCGATAGTGCGAACCTTGATTTGACCGTGGTTATTAAGCTTTGCTTATCTACGGGTTGCCGCTTTGGGGAGGCTAATGGCTTGAGTGCTGAGCATGTGCGAAACGGTAAAATAGACATCATTGATAGTAAGAATGGTCGCAACCGATCGATCCCTATTAGTGAAGCGTTACGAAATGAGGTTATGGAGGGGAAAGCAAGGCGGGGAGCGTTATTTGCTCCTTGTTTTAGCGCCTTTAAGACTGCACTAGATAAAAGTGGTATAGAGCTGCCTCGCGGCCAATGCACGCATGTGCTTAGGCATACCTTTGCTAGTCACTTTATGATGAATGGTGGTGACTTCTTGGTGCTCAATAAAATACTGGGGCACGAGACAATTCAAATGACGATGGAGTATGCACACTTAGCGCCGAACCATTTATTGGAGGCTGTGAAAAAGAACCCTTTGAGTTACTCGCCAGAATAGTACTGCCAGAATTGCGTTGACACCTCGTTGACACCTATAGCTATATATTAAATTTCAGGCAATAAAAAACCCCCGTATCAATCTGGCTATAAGCCTTATGATACGAGGGTTTAAGATATGGTGCCCGGTCGCGGAATCGAACCACGGACACGGGGATTTTCAATCCCCTGCTCTACCGACTGAGCTAACCGGGCTTTTCAGGTTGCCCCGAAAGAGGTGCGCATTAAACCGTTAAAGCGGTGTTGAGTCAAGCGTCTTTTTGAGGTTTTTTTACTTTTCTGTCTTATCGCTGTTTTTTTGAGCTTCAGGTGCTGGTGTTTCGGGCACGTAGCCTTCGATGGCATCTAACTCCCCGCCGTTAAAGAAGTTTTCCATTTGGGCGCTTAAATACTTGCGGCTGCTTGGGTCAAATAGACTTAAGTGTTTTTCGTTGATAAGGCGGGTTTGGTGGGCTAGCCACTCTTGCCAAGCTTTGGCTGAAATATGGTTAAGAATATGCTCGCCTTTTGCGCCCGGTAAAGGGGCTATATCGAGTGCCGGGAGGTCTTGTTGGTACTTTTGACAAAAAACAGTACGGGTCATGGTGTGCTCGCTTAGTAACAGGTGAATAACGCTATTGTAACTTGCCCAGCAGCTTTTTAACCGGTGCGGCAAGGCCAATACTGGCGGGTTGGTTTGGGTTGTACCATTGCTCGGCTTGTTGTGCGGTTGTGTCGCCTGCTGAGTAGCGGGCTTTGGGTTGCGCAACGGCTTGGGCGGTGACAGCTTGAGTGATAGGTGTAATATCGAGATGGTAATGGCTAAAGGTATGGCGCACGGTGGGGTGCTGTTGGGCTTTGTCGTGTGTTTTAAGGTGCGGCCAGCGCTGTTTGAGTAAGCTCGGTAGGGTGCTGAGCTCGGCAAACTCTGGCAGGCTCCATAGTCCGCCCCAAATACCACTGGCTGGGCGTTCCTCTAAAAGGGTTTGGCCGTCTTTTTGTAGCAATAGCATAAAGGTTTGTTTGACGGGGATCGCTTTTTTGGGTTTTTTGCCGGGGTAGTTAGCCCATGAGCCTGCAGCATAGGCTTGGCAGCTTGAGGCGAGTGGGCATTCGGTGCATTTGGGTTTGCTGCGGGTACACACGGTAGCGCCAAGGTCCATCATGACTTGAGTGTAGGCACGGCTGTAGTTTTGGGCTTTGCCGTTAGTGTCGTTGATGGGTTGCTTGGGGTTAAGTGCCTCGGCCACTTGCCATAATGCGTTGGCGGTAGCACTTTGACCGGGCCAGCCTTCAACGGCGTAATGCCGCGCTAATACGCGCTTTACATTGCCATCTAAAATAGCGGCAGGTTGTTGGTGCGCTAGGCTCACAATGGCGCCTGCGGTTGAGCGGCCAATGCCTGGTAGCTCGCTCAGTGCTTCTACGGTATCAGGGAACTGCCCATTTAGCTGCTCGGTGACTACTTGTGCGGCTTTGTGCAAATTGCGCGCACGTGCGTAGTAACCTAGCCCTGTCCATAAATGCAAAACGTGATCTTGGGGGGCTTTGGCCAGCGCTTGTACCGTAGGGTAGTGGTTAATAAAGCGCTCAAAATACGGAATAACGGTGTCGACCTGCGTTTGCTGCAGCATAATTTCGCTCAGCCATACGCGGTAAGGGGTAATATTTTGCTGCCAAGGTAAGTGTTTGCGCCCATGTAATGCGTACCACGCTAATACACGCTTAACAAAGCTTTTGGCTTGGCTGTGATGGATTGTAGTATTTGAGCTGCTCACAATAATGTTCTGTATTAAAAAATAGGGGAGCCATGGTAATGCGCCTAAGGTATTGAGGCACGTTAAGTCTTCATTTTTGTGCCCAAATTACGGGCTTTATGCGTTTTGTTTTATTGTTATTTTGGCTGATTAATGACAGGTTGCCCTATTATTGATCTTCATCATTGTATTATCAAATAAGAATGCTTATTATTTGCGTTTGTTTTATGGTCAAATATAAGGGCTTTTACATGACGCAGCATTACACGGTTTCATCGTTTTTGAACGCTCCGCTTAAGGCGGGCACATTTTTAAAGCTTGGTTTGGTGGTTGGCGCATTGTTGACAGCGGCCTGTGGTAAAGAGGCGACATCGAGTGATGTGGCGGCAGTGCCTAAGCAAGAGGCTGGCGGTGTTATCACAGTGTACTCCGAGCGCAAAGAGCACTTAATTAAACCCATGTTTGATGCCTATACGCAAAAAACCGGTGTACAGGTGCGTTACATTACCGATAAGGCTGGGCCTTTAATTTCGCGCTTGCAAAGCGAGGGCGCATCAACACAGGCCGATATACTATTTACAGTTGATGCTGGCAATTTGTGGCAAGCGGCTGAGCAGGGTGTTTTACGTGCTGTAGAGTCACCCATTTTAGAGGCTAACGTACCGGCAAATTTACAAGATGAAAACAACTTATGGTTTGGCCTTTCGCAGCGCGCGCGCACTATTATTTATGCCACCGATCGCGTTAAGCCCAGCGAATTAAGCACGTATGAGGCGCTGGCTGATAGCCAGTGGAAGGGACGTTTATGCTTGCGCACCTCTAAAAAGGTCTATAACCAATCGCTCGTAGCAACGCTGATTGCCACGCAAGGTGAAGCCAAAACTGAGGAGATTATTAAGGGTTGGGTGGCTAATTTAGCAACAGAGCCTTACTCCAACGATACATCCTTAATGGAAGATATTGCTGCTGGCCGCTGTGATGTAGGCATAGTCAATACTTACTACTTTGGCCGTATGCAACAGGACAAGCCCGACGTTAAGCTCGCACTTTTTTGGCCTAATCAAAACGACCGTGGTGTACACGTGAATATATCGGGTGCCGGCATTACTCAGCATGCTAAAAATCCAGAAGGCGCGCAAAAATTGCTAGAGTGGTTAAGCAGCCCCGAGGCGCAGTACACCTTTGCCGAGCTTAACCAAGAGTACCCCGTGCATGTTGGCGTTAAGCCTAGCGCGCAGGTTTTATCGTGGGGCGAGTTTAAAGCGGACCAAGTGAATATGAGCTCTGCGGGCCGCTTGCAAACAGCCGCCGTTAAGCTGATGGACCGTGCGGGTTATCGCTAATAGGTGCAGCACTTTTATGGGCGCTATAAGCTCATTACCCAGAGGTCGTTTAGCTCTCTTGCTGTGGCGGGCTCTGGCACATCTTCTAGTGCCATTAGGCAGTCGGTGAGCTCTAGGCTGAGGTCGCCATGCTCTTTGGTGACCAGTTGCCATAAGTTTTGGCGCAGTTTATTGAGCTGAAAGAGCACTTCTTTATTCATAATAAAAGCGCGCTCTATTTCGGTGTAGTAATGGCTAAGTTGTTGCTGAGCGGTCTGCTCTAAAAAGCGCACATACGCTGAGTTAATCATGCTTGAGCGGTCAATGGCCGACACAATATGGAACATGCCATTTTGCAAGGCGTGCAAGCCCTTGTGTTGATGTTTAAAGCCAAAGCTTAATAGGCATTTATGGAGAATTTGAGTGCAGGTTAGTGTGTGTGCTAGCTCGCTTTTTACGACCTCTGTAAAGTAGGGCATCAGCTCGATGGGTACGAGCGGTTGCGGGCTTTTGAGTGGGCTTAATAGCTCGATTAAGGCTCGGCCTACCGCGTCATTTTTGACATTTAAACTCACCTCAAGCATAGGTGTTACATCGCCTAAGTTACAGTCTGGGTGCTTGCGAGCAATTGCAAATAGGCTATCGAGTAGTCGAATAAAATGTGCGTATTCGTGAATGCTGTTGGCGAGTTTACCGTTAGGGTAACCGCTGCCATCGGGTAGCTCATGGTGATCGAGCGCCGTTTGGGCAATGCTGGTGGGCAGTTTAGGTATTTGCGCCAGCAGCCGATGACCGCGCTGGGGGTGGGTTTTGATTTCTAGCCACTGCTCAACGGTGAGTTCGCCCGTACTATTTAAGGTGGCGGGGTTAATGTGTAGCATGCCAATGTCGTGGCACAAGCCAGCAATAAACATGCTACCTATTTCGGCGCCTTGCTTTTTAATATGCTGCATTACAACCGTACTGAGCCAAGCGCAAAATAGGCTTTGCTGGTAAGTATCCGATAACTGGCTGCGCATCACGGTAAGGTGTTGCTTAATAACAGGGTAGCGGCACGCGAGTGTGCAACACGTTTTGAGTACGCCGTGATTGAGGTGGGTTTGGCTGAGCTGTTTAAGCCTTGCGTTTGATTGCAGGTAATGTAAAAAGTCTTGATACAGCTGCTCAGCGGTTAAAGTATTATCAATTGAGGTAACAGCAAAAGGCGGGAGTGCTAGCTGGGCTTTATCGAGAGCCTCGAGCTGATGCACGGCCATGCGCAAGCCGCTCTCGCATATGAGCTCGCCATTGCGGGTGGTAAGACGTGCGTTTGCGTATACCTGGTGTTCACTCGGTAGAGCAATTAAGTGTTGAATATAAGGGGTTGTTGCCATGCATTTAATGCCAAAACGTACTGCGTAATGATGAGTATAGGTGAGGAAACGGGATGTTTGAGCTTTTACGGCATTTTATATTGCGTGATTTTGCGCGGATATTTTTGCCGCTGCGGTAACTTCTGGCATGATGTGCGCCTACCTTTTAGATTGAGTCGCTTGTGATTATTTCTTCCAATATGCTTTCTCGTTTGCGTCATTCGCTGTGGTCTGTGCCGGCTTTGGCGGTTGCATTGATGGTGGCTTTGCCGGTGTTTGTGATTATTTTTAGCTGGGGCCATGCACAGGTCGATGTGTGGCAGCACTTAATAGCCACAGGCCTTGGGCGTTTACTCAAAAATACCCTGTGGTTAATGCTAGGTGTGGGCACCTTGGTAATGCTGGTGGGGGTAACGTTGGCTTGGTTAACGGCGGTGTGCGAGTTTCCTGGGCGGCGCTGGCTTGATTGGGCGTTAATTTTGCCGTTGGCCATTCCGACGTATGTGGTGGCTTTTGTGGGTTTGGGTTTGATGAGCTATAGCGGGCCTATCCTAACGCTGTGGCGCGAGCTATTGGGTAACGACAGTTGGCAGCCTGATATCCGCTCACCTATTGGTGTAATTTTGGTGATGAGTGCGGTGCTGTACCCTTATGTTTATATGCTGGCGCGCAGCGCTTTTTTGCAGCAAGGCCGCGCCTTATTAGATGCTGCTCGCACGTTGGGTGTGGGGCCGGTTAAAGGCTTTATAAAAGTCGCGTTGCCTATGGCGCGCCCTGCCATTGTGGCGGGTATGGCGCTGGCGCTTATGGAGGCTTTGGCCGATTTTGGTGCGGTTTCGGTATTTAATTACGATACATTCACGACGGCTATTTACAAAAGTTGGTTTGGGTTTTTTAATTTGCAAGCGGCAGCGCAGCTGGCCTCGTTGTTATTATTGTTTGTGGCGTTGGCGTTAATGGCCGAGCAAAAGTTGCGTGGCAAAAAAGATGTGCATAACAGTGCAAACAAAGCCCGCGACCGTATTCAGTTACGAGGTTGGCAAGCGTTTTTAGCGAGCGGCTTTTGCCTATTTATTTTTACCGTCACGTTTGTGGTGCCTGTAGGGCAGTTATTGGTGTGGGTGATCCAAACCGGTTTAAGTGCCTTTGATGCGCGTTTTGTTCAATTAATTCAGCATACTTTTTTATTGGGTTTAATTGCTGCAATACTGGTGGCGGCGGCCGCTTTAGGGGTGAGCTTGGCGCAGCGTTTTGGTAATAGTAGTGCTTGGTTAACGCAGTTCACATCTTTAGGTTATGCCTTACCCGGTTCAGTATTAGCCGTTGGTGTGATGGTGGCTTTTACGTTTTTGGATCGTGAGTTGCTGGCCCCTGTGTATACTTTTTTGGGCATTACACACACCGGTCAAATTTTAGTGGGCAGCGTGACAGCTTTAATATTGGCGTACATTATTCGTTATTTTTCGGTGGGGCTTGGCCCCATTCAATCGGGGCTAGAGCGCATACGCCCAAGCTTTGAAGAGGCTGCCCGTACATTAGGGTGTAACCGCCGGCAGGTGGTGTGGCGAGTCTATTTACCCTTGCTTAGCCCTGCAACGTTAACCGCAATGGTTTTGGTTTTAGTCGATGTCATGAAAGAAATGCCTGCTACATTACTACTACGCCCTTTTGGTTGGGATACGCTCGCAGTGAGGGTTTACGAAATGACCAGCGAAGGCGAATGGCAAAGAGCGGCTTTACCTGCTTTAGTTTTAGTATTGGTTTCTGTTGTACCGGTGGTAATGATGATTCGGCGCAGTCGGCGGTAAACCTGTAACGGATGTAATATTCAGAAGTGCGGAAATCGGGTGCTAATGAATCATTGACTGGGCCGCTCAAGCCATCTGCGACTTTGTGCTCCTCGACTTTGTGCTCCTCGACTTTGTGCTCCTGCAAAGTCTAATCTTGCATATCCCTATGCAGGTGCAAAGTCTAATCTTGCATATCCCTATGCAGGTGCAAAGTCTAATCTTGCATATCCTTATGCAGGTGCACGGTCTAACCCTTGCTTTCCCTGCAAGGCCCGGCGCTTAAATGCCCAGCAAATAATCCATCAGCACCTTATCAGGTGAGGTTGGTCAGCTGAGCTGAATAGTGACTAACGTATTGAGTCATACCGCAGCTTGGGCATGCAGCATTTGCGGAGATGCTTATGCCTAAATACCGACGTTTTTTTAAATTGAATAGACGGCCAAATGATTGGTTTTATCAAATGGTTGGTTTTATAGAATGTGTGGGGGGGGGGGGGCGGGCTTGCGGTTAATGTTAAAAGTATGGCTATTGGCTTTTTTGTGCGCCGTTCCGCTGTGGCTTTATATTCCCGCGTCTACGCCGTTTTGGGAGGCGCTCAATAATTCGGCGCATGCGGTGCTTTTTTTTGTGATGGGCTTAAGTGTTGCTGTCATTTTTGAGTTGCCTCGGCCTAGCCAAAAGAGCGCACTCATTTGGCTTGCCTTTGTTTTTTTGTTATTAACTGCGGGTATAGCCATCGAGGTTGTGCAGTCCTTTATTGGTCGCTCGGCAACCGTTAGCGATGTACTTCTCGATGCGCTGGGTATTGGCGCGGCGCTGTGTACCTATTGGGCGGTGTATGTGCGTGGCTATTGGCGAGTTTTGTTGTGCAGCGTAGCTTTGGTGTTGTTGGCGATTGCTTTTGCCGGTCCGGCTCACGCGCTGCTCAAGGCGGCTCAATTAAAGCAACAGCTGCCAATTGTGTGTAACTTTGATACGGCTTGCCCCAATCTCAGCGGTAGTGACGGGGGTCAACTTGATGTGATTAACCTGAGTGTCAGTAATACCAGTATACATCCAGAGCAACACGCCATTGTATGGCGCGGTAATAAGTCGTCGATTTTACGCGTAGGCTACCGTGCGGGGGCTTTTCCTGGTGGTGGGTTTGACCGAGTGACTGTGAGTTGGCAAGGCTACAATACCCTATGCACCGAGGTGTACTGGCCCTATTTAACGGCAGGGCAGCTGGGGGTGCATATTCACGATCAAGACTTTAGCAAAACACGTCAAAAATTTGATCGGGCTTATGCTCTTGAAGCTGGTGCCAATCAGGTCTGTATTGCTTTGAGTGAGGTGGCTAAATTTGTTGACTTAGCTGGCGTTAAAACGCTGATGTATTACAGCATAAGGCCTATTACGGCCGGTGAGTTTTATCTCGATAATATTCATTTGCGCTAAGGGCGAGGCAATAATAGTTTGTCTCATTAAGCGTAGAGTTCTGTTTTCTCGACAAGGCCCGCACTTAAATGCCTAAAAAATAACCTATCAGCACCGAGTCAAAAGAGGCTTGTTAGTTTGGCCCAATAGTGACGAGATTAGTTACATTATTATCTCATCTCGTTACAATGTGTTTTTAAGCTGACAGATGGAATTTAGAATGTTACATAAAACTCCGCTAGCCCAGTTGCATGAAACAATGGGCGGCAAGATGGTTGACTTTGGTGGCTGGTGGATGCCGGTTAATTATGGCTCGCAAATTGATGAGCATAATGCGGTGCGTACCAGTGCAGGCATGTTTGATGTCTCGCATATGACGGTAGTCGATGTGCACGGTGAGCAAGCGCAGGCATTTTTACAGTATTTGTTGGCCAATGATGTGGCGAAGCTGACCGAGCAAGGTAAAGCACTTTATACCGGCATGCTGAATGATAATGGCGGAGTGATCGATGATTTGATCGTTTACTTAATGCCTTTAGGTTACCGTTTGGTGGTTAACTGCGCCACACGCGAAAAAGATTTGGCCTGGATTAACCTGCAAGCGCAAAAGTTCTCGGTGGAGATTACAGAGCGTCCAGAGCTGGCCATGGTTGCAGTGCAGGGGCCGCAAGCCCGCGAAAAAGTCTGTGAAGTATTAGCCGACGACGCTGAAACACTGAATAAATTAGGTGTATTTTATGGTAAAGCGCTCAGCGGTCAGCGCACAGAGTGGTTTGCTGCCCGCACAGGCTATACCGGCGAAGATGGTTTTGAGATTATTGTACCGGCTGTTGATGTGAATGCTTTTTGGCAGCAGTTGGCGGATGCGGGTGTTGCTCCTTGCGGTTTAGGCTCGCGTGATACGTTGCGTTTAGAAGCTGGCATGAACCTATACGGCCACGAAATGAACGATGAAACATCACCTTTAGTGGCTAATATGGGCTGGACCATTGGCTGGGAGCCGACCGACCGAGAATTTATTGGACGCAGTGTGATTGCCGCCGAAAAAGCCGCCGGTATCAAGCAAAAACTTGTGGGCTTAGTGATGCGTAGCCGCGGCGTACTGCGCGATGGTTATGAGGTGGTTGTGCCCGGTACTGATGAGCGCGGTGCGATTACCAGCGGGACTTTTTCGCCAACGCTTGGTGTGTCTATTGCTATTGCGCGTGTGCCTACCGGTAATGTGAGCGATGCGCAGGTGATTATTCGCGGTAAAAGTGTTGCTGTAGAGGTGGTCAAGCCGTGCTTTGTGCGCAATGGCAAAGCGCTAATCTAAAACCTTGTTAAACACTGTGTTTTTTGCGCTGGTTTAAGCGGGCGCGAGCACATACAATACTCCAAATTTTTGACAGATGTGAGGATAATCCATGAGCGAAATTCGCGCTGAATTAAAGTACTTAGAGAGCCACGAGTGGGCCCGTGTAGAAACCGACGGTACCGTTACTGTGGGTATTAGTGATCACGCACAAGCGGCGCTTGGCGATGTGGTATTTGTTGAGTTACCTGAAGTCGGTAGTGATGTCACTGCGGGTTCTGAGGCGGGTGTTGTTGAGTCGGTTAAAGCCGCTAGCGATCTTTACTCGCCTATTAGCGGTGAAGTGATTGCCGTAAATGAAGCACTAGAAGATGCTCCTGAAACCATTAACTCTTCGCCTTATGATGATGGCTGGTTTTATAAAGTGCGCCCTACCGAGCTCGAAGAGTTGGATAACGCGTTAGATGCTGAAGCCTACCAAGAAGCCACTGAATAATTACGGTTTTAGTAGTGATCAAAAAACGGCTCCTTATTAGGGGCCGTTTTTATTAGTGGCATATATTTTAATGATTGCCCAAGCCTAGCTCTTGTATATGCCCAATAAGCCCTTCGTAGTCGTAATCAGAGAGGCCGGTATACAGTAAAACGGCTTCCTTTATTTTTTCCCATTCATAGTCATGCTCGCTATGCCCAATTGTTTTGTATAGGCCGCTAATATGTTCGGCCATTTTTAAAATGGCGAGTAACGTTTTGCTGCGGCTTGTACTGGGGTCATCTAGCAATTGACTGGTGACATGATGATGGTCATGAATGGCGCGGCAAATATGCGGCGGTAAGTTCCAGCTTTTGGCCACATAGTAACCAACAACGGCATGATTAGTTTGTATGAGCTTGTTTTCGGTATCGGTGACAGAGGCTGTATCGCGATTGTAAGACTCTTGCAGAACCTGCGCATAGTTATCAAAGCGACTGCTTAATAAAGGGATGCCGCAATTGTGAAATAAGCCTAAAATATAAGCCTCATCGGGGCTTTGATACTTAAGCTGCTTGGCTATCACGGCTGCGGTCATGGCTGTTTCCATGGCGGTATCCCAAAAGGAGCCCAGTGCAATAATTTCTTCATCAGATAGCGCCCCTTTAATGGATTGCGCATTGACCAAGTTAACCACGCTATTAATGCCTAGCAAGCTAACAGCCTGCGCAATAGAGGTCACCTTATTGGCGAGCTTTAAAAAAGGCGAGTTGACGGTTTTTAAAATAGCACCCGATAAGCCGACATCTTGGCTGATTAGTGCCGCGATGGTGTCGGCATTACAAGAGGGCGAGCACTGCTCCATTTGCAGGTCGACCATAACCTGCGGCTGAGGTGGTATGGCAATGCCTTGCAAAATATGCTGTATTTGCTCTTCCGATAGATCTTGGCTCATTCAGTAACCACTAGGCGTTTTTGAGTGACTCTTGTTAAAAAGCTTAGCTGATAAAGTGTTGTGCGTTGGATCATTTTGTTGTGTTTGATGAAGAAATACGGATGGCTTGTTTTAATGCGACGGTTAACCCTGCGAGCTGTTGGCGCAGCGTTGTGTTGTCGATCGGGGCTAGCGTGTGGTCGTCACTTTTTGCTTGAGTCTCCGGTGTGTGGTGTGTGGCCGTAATGGGAGATGTGGGAGATGTGGGCGATGTAGGGGTTGTGGTGGTTGTAGAAAGTACAGCGATGTGACTGGCCAAAAGGCCCAGTAAACCCTGGCACAGTGACGCTTGTTGGTTGTGCCCTAAAATGCCCAGCCATAACTCAAGCCCTGTTAATTGTGCATGCAGGCGTTGATATTGCCAGTGCTGTTGCCAAAGGGGGAGGTCGTCATACTGCGTGAGCTCTTGTAGTTGTTGGGCGGTGAGCTGTTGAGCGGCTTGCACAAGGGCTGTTTGCTGCTGCGCCACGGTTTGCTGACTAAAGGCATTGAGTGCTGAGTGGCTATCGCGTTGGAACAGCTGAGACTTTAGCTGCATAAGGTGGTGGCGAAGTAGTTGTGCTTGCTGTGCAATTAGTTGACGGCGTCGATTGTGTGGGTGCTCGTCGATTGAATGTAAGTCTAGGGCTTTATGTTTTGGGGTGAGTGCTGTGACGGCGCGTAGTTGCGACGCTTGGCGCGGGGTTTGAGCGCCCTGTAGCATCAAGCCCAAGGGGTAAAGCCCCAATACGCCTTCTTGTCGATCTGTTTGGCGGTGTCTTGTTTTTAAGGTCTCTTCATTGAGTGTGATGTCGAGGTTAAAGATTAAGCCCGTATTGCCATGTATACCGTTATTGTCTAAAAAGCCAAGTTCTGCGGGCCAGGTGGCTATGTATTCATGGTGTAGGCTGATGGTAGACCAATTGGCGGTATTTTGTGGGTCTAAATCTGAATCTGAACGCAGTTGTTGATCTTGGTGCCGGTATTGGGTAGTTGCCAATGCGCCCACTATGGCTAGCGGCTCTAAGCTCAGGGCGAGTTGCTGCCAAAGTTGCTGGGTGTTTTGCAAGGTGGTGGTGTTGGGGTTGGCCAGTAATGTACTGACGCTACGCTGTAGTGCGGTGGCTTGTTTAATGGCGCGCTCTAGCTGTATTTGCTGGCTTTGCCATACAGTGAGTGTCAGTGTGTCGGCGGTAGCCATAGGGAGCGCTGTTTGGGTTGCCGTAGGCGCTGGTGGCGGCCCTTGAGGGTCGCCATTGCTGTTGCAGCCACTTGTGGTGACAGACGTTATGGCGCAAAGTGCAAGTGCGCGCCATAGATGGCCGTTAAGTCGGCGCCTGTTAAGGCTTGCTGAGTGAGACATCGTAGCGTTAACGCAAGCTCATAACGGGCATATTATGGATGGCGGCATATTTTGCTAGCTTGGGGCAAGGGTCGACGGCTACGGGGTGACTAACACACTGCAAAAGAGGGATGTCATTGGCTGAATCACTGTAAAAATAACTGCCCTCTAGTGTTTCGTCGTGCTGGCTGACCCATTGATTAAGGCAGGTGATTTTACCCTCTTGAAAGCAGGGCGTGCCGCTATGGGCGCCGGTGAATTGACCGTCAATGATTTCGGGCTCAGTAGCAATAAGATGCTGTACGCCCAAGCGACGTGCAATAGGGCCTGTTACAAAGCGGTTAGTCGCTGTAATAATGACAATCGTGTGGCCTTCACGTCGATGCTTGGCTAACAGGTTCACGCCTTTTTTTAAAATCATAGGTTCTACCACTTCGGTCATAAACTGCGCTTGTAGCGCTAAGCGCTTGGCTGCAGTGAGCCGCGTCAGTGGCGCAAGTGCGAACTTAATGTAAGCGGCAATGTCGAGAGTCCCTTCCTGATAATCAATATAAAATTGATCATTGGCATGTTTAAAAACTGTGCGATCGACTATGCCTTGCTGACATAGGAATTCGCCAAAAGCGTGATCACTGTCGCCGTTAAGTAATGTGTTGTCTAGGTCGAACAAGGCAAGTGTCAAGGGTGCTCCTTAAGTACGGTTGGCATGAATAAGTGGCTCTACGCGCCATTAAACGCGCTAGGTAGGTGAATAATCTTAGTATATCGTGTAAATAGGTACTCAATAACGAAATAAAGCTGAATAAGAGCTGAATCGCAAATTGCTGTTAGTGTATAAATTGTGAAACAATGACCTGATCATTATAACAACAAATCGTTAAGGAGCTCGTGTGATAGACGCCGAAGGTTTTCGCCCTAATGTGGGCATAATCCTCATGAACCCTAAGGGGCAAGTGCTCTGGGCGCGGCGTATTGGCGGCCAAGATGCTTGGCAGTTCCCGCAAGGTGGAATCAAAACCAATGAGTCAGCCGAGCAAGCTCTTTATCGTGAGCTTAAAGAAGAGGTGGGTTTAACGGCCGAGCAAGTGACGGTTATTGACTCTACGCGGGGCTGGTTACGCTATCGTTTACCTAAGCGCTATGTACGTCCTCAGCAGCAACCTTTGTGTATTGGCCAAAAGCAAAAATGGTTTTTACTGGAGTATAACGGTGCTGATAGCGCGATCGATTTGAGCGGTGATGGCCACCCAGAATTTGATACCTGGGAGTGGGTAAGCTATTGGTACCCGTTAGATCGCGTGGTTAACTTTAAGCGCGACGTGTACCGGCGCGCAATGCGTGAACTGGCGCCTGCGCATGCTAATTATCAAGAGCATAAGTGGCGAACGGAGCAAGGCTAATGCTGGGATCTTTACGGAGTATTGTTCAGGAGGTTAATTCAGCGCGGGATCTCCCTGCGGTACTGCGTATTATTGTTGCCCGTGTAAAGCAGACTATGACGACCGATGTGTGCTCGGTGTATTTGCGCAATGTACACAAAGAATTTGTATTAATGGCCACCGATGGCTTAAACGTAGAGGCCGTTGGGCGCGTTATGCTCACGAAAGGTCAGGGGCTTGTGGGTTTGGTGGCGGCGCGCGAAGAGCCGGTTAATTTAGATCAAGCCGAAACACACTCTAACTTTGAGTACTTCCCTGAAACAGGCGAAGAGCGTTACAGTGCGTTCTTGGGTGTGCCTATTATTCATCAGCGCAAAGTGATGGGCGTATTAGTGGTTCAGCAAGTAAAGGGTCGCACCTTTGATGAGGGCGAAGAGGCCTTTTTGGTCACGATGTCAGCGCAGCTATCGGGGGTGATTGCGCATGCCGAAGCCACTGGGGCGCTGGTCGATATTCACTCGGATGCAGGGCCCACTGAAGCCAAGTTTATGGGGATTGCAGGTGCACCGGGTGTTGCTATTGGGCGAACGGTTGTGGCGGCGCCACCGGCTGACTTGCGTGCGGTGCCCTATCGCCGCTGTGATGATATCGAACAAGAGGCGGTGTTTTTTTTAGAGGCCTTAGCGCAAGTGCGTGCCAATGTTCGCTTGCTCGGTGATGAACTGGCTAACCGTGTCAACAAAGAAGAGCGCCAGCTATTTGATGCCTACGTTGGCATGCTCGACGATGCCTCGCTTGGCGGTGAGGTTATGGACCGCATTCGACAAAATATATCGGCCGAATACGCGTGGAGTGAAGTCATTATGGAGCATGTGACAAACTTCCAAAGCATGAGCGACCCCTATTTACGTGAGCGCGCCAGTGACGTCCAAGATTTGGGCGGGCGGGTGTTAGCCGTATTGCAGCAAAGCAACCAAAAAGAAGTGCTCTTCCCCGAAAATACAATTTTAATTGGTGAAGAACTAACGGCTTCTATGTTGGCCGAAGTGCCAGCCGGGCGCCTCGCTGGGATTGTCTCTGTGAAAGGCTCGAGCAACTCTCATGTCGCCATTCTTGCTCGCTCGATGGGTATACCCACGGTCATGGGGGCGGTGGATTTACCGTTTACTAAGCTCGATAGCCGCGAGATGATTGTCGATGGTTACCACGGCAGCGTGTATAGCGATCCTTCGCGTAATTTATTACTGCATTATCAAGATATCGTTGATGAAGACTTACAAGTTGTTCGTACGCTTGAAAGCCTTAAAGATGAGCCCTGCGAAACAACGGACGGGCACCTTATTGAGTTATGGGTGAATACCGGTTTAGCGGCCGATGCGGTGCTATCGCTTGAGCGAGGAGCAGAAGGTGTTGGGCTTTACCGAACCGAAATCCCCTTTATGTTACGTGATCGCTTTCCTTCAGAGGAAGAGCAGCGGCAGGTTTATCGCGAACAGCTCGAGGCGTTTTTTCCGCATCCTGTCACCATGCGCACCTTGGATATTGGCGGCGATAAAGCGCTGCCTTATTTTCCCATTCAAGAAGAAAACCCCTTTTTGGGCTGGCGTGGCATACGTGTGACACTCGATCATCCCGAGATATTTTTAGTTCAAGTGCGAGCGATGCTGCGCGCGAGCGAAGGCTTGGATAATTTACGCATACTATTGCCCATGATTTCGGCCATTCCCGAGCTAGAAATTGCTCAAATGTTGATTATGCGAGCTTATGAAGAGTTGGTTGAAGAGGGGCGTAAAATAGCCTTGCCGCCCATTGGGGTAATGATCGAGGTGCCTTCGGCGGTTTATCAGGCGCGTGAGTTAGCCGCGCGCAGTGATTTTTTATCGGTCGGGAGCAACGACTTAACACAATATATCTTGGCGGTTGATCGCAATAATACACGCGTTGCCGATTTGTATCGCTCTTTTCATCCTGCCGTTTTGCGGGCTCTAAAAGATGTGGTCGACGCCTCGCACAGCCAAGGCAAGCCGGTGAGTATTTGCGGTGAACTTGCCGGCGACCCGACAGCGGCATTATTGCTGATGGCCATGGGTTACGATGTACTTTCTATGAGCGCGACTAACCTGTTGAAGGTGAAGTCGGTGATCCGCAGTGTAAGCTTGGTGGATGCCCATGAGTTGATGCTCGAAGTATTAGCTTTGCCTGATACCGAATCAGTCTATGCCGCGCTTGATAATGCCTTTAAAGAGGTGGGTTTGAGCCGAATGCTTAAGCCGATTGCACCTATCAACCGTTAAGAGCTAATCACTTTAGCGACTCGGCTGTGGTAAGTGATGCTCTCTTCGCTTTTCCTCTATATGATGGCTGCCTCTGACGTGTTAGTCATCGCGTTTACGCCGTTATTACATTCAATTTAGTCATTACATTCAATAAGGATGCATCATGCTCACTTATCCACAACTTGACCCTGTTGCCTTCACGGTATTTGAGTCGCTCGAGGTATTTGGTAAAACATTTGGCCCGCTAGAGGTGCATTGGTATGGATTGATGTACTTGCTGGGCTTTGCGGCGTGCTGGGGGCTTGGGATGTATCGCGCGGGTAGGTCATATAATGTGGTTTATCGTAAACAAATGGACGACTTATTGTTTTATGTGGCAATGGGCGTGGTCTTGGGTGGGCGAATGGGCTATGTCATTTTCTATCAATTCCAAGAGTTTCTTGCTGATCCGGCGATGATTATTCGGGTTTGGGAGGGCGGTATGTCGTTCCACGGTGGGTTGTTAGGTGTTGTGACTGCCGTTTTACTCTACTGCCGTAAAGTTGATCAAAATATTTTTGATGTGATTGATTTTTTTGCACCGTTTGTCCCCATCGCATTGGGTCTTGGGCGTTTGGGTAATTTTATTGGCGGTGAATTGTACGGCCGCGCGACAGATGTCTCGTGGGCCATGGTCTTCCCTAAAGATCCAGAGCAATTGGCGCGTCATCCATCACAGTTATATCAAATGTTTTTTGAAGGGCTGGTATTATTTACAGTATTATTCTGGTTTTCGCGTAAGCCGCGCCCACGCGCTGCCGTAGGCGCGTTATTTTTGTTGCTGTACGGCTGCGTGCGTTTTGGAGTGGAGTTTGTACGCCAACCCGATGCCCATATTACCTTTTTGTTATTTGGCTGGATGACGCGCGGGCAAATGCTATCGGTGCCGATGATTCTTATTGGTGGTGGCGTATTTATTTGGGCGATGAAGCGTCAAAAATACGGCCCAGGCAAGCCTGAGATGAAAGCACAAGAAAAAGCCAGCGTTTAAGCGCGTTTATGCCGCTCTGGTATTGCATCAGGCGGCTGTTTGGGCACATTGTTAAAGAAGGGCGGTAAAGGTTTTGTTATGAAGCAGTATTTAGATTTAATGCGCCATGTGCGCGATAGTGGTGTGACAAAATCAGATCGCACAGGGACGGGGACTAAAAGCGTCTTTGGTTATCAAATGCGTTTTGATTTGGCCAAAGGGTTCCCGTTAGTCACCACTAAAAAATGCCATCTTAAGTCGATTATTCATGAGTTGTTGTGGTTTTTGCAAGGCGATACCAATATTGCCTACCTTAAGCAAAACGGTGTGCGTATTTGGGATGATTGGGCCGATGAAAACGGTGATTTGGGCCCTGTGTATGGCGCGCAATGGCGTAGCTGGCCCAAAGTCGATGGCGGCACGATTGATCAAATTAGCGACGTCATTGAGCAAATTAAAACCAAGCCTGATTCGCGTCGTTTAATTGTCTCGGCTTGGAACCCAACGTATTTGCCCGAAGAGGGGCAGCAGCCTAGCCAAAATGCGGCCGAAGGCAAAATGGCGCTACCGCCGTGCCATACACTGTTCCAGTTTTACGTTTTAGAGGGCAAATTGTCGTGTCAGTTGTACCAGCGCAGTGCTGATATTCTGCTCGGCGTACCGTTTAATATTGCCTCTTATGCGCTGTTGACCATGATGGTGGCGCAGGTGACGGGGCTGGAGCTGGGTGAATTTGTGCACACCTTAGGCGATGCGCATTTGTACCTTAACCATTTGGAGCAAGTTGACTTACAGCTAGCGCGAGAGCCTTTTGCTTCGCCGACCATGCATATTAACCCCACTGTGAGCAATATTTTTGACTTCACCTTTGATGATTTTGAATTGCGCGGTTACGAGTGTCACCCTGCAATCAAGGCGCCCATTGCCGTTTAATGGTTAAGTAGGTATACATAATGAATAAAGCTCCACGTTTGGCCTTAATGGTAGCAATGGCTCAAAATCGCTGCATTGGGGTCAATAACACTTTGCCGTGGCACTTGCCCGAAGACTTAAAGCACTTCAAAAAAACCACCACGGGTAAGCCTGTGATTATGGGCCGTAAAACTTATGATTCTATCGGGCGTCCACTGCCTAATCGAACCAATATTGTGATTGCACGCAACGCTCAGTGGCAAGCGCCAGGTGTGGAAGTGGCTGCCAATTTGGCTGATGCAGTGGCGTTAGGGTTGGTTGCCGCCGATATTATGGCTGCCGAAGAAATTGTAATAATGGGGGGGGCGCAAGTTTATACCGAGGTGCTTAATGAGCCGTTAGCGCAGAATGCGCTGGCGCTGAGTCGCATGTATTTAACGCGTGTGCATGCCGATGTGGACGGCGATGCCTTCTTTCCTAAGTATGATGAGACGCAGTGGCAATTGAAATCTACGCATAAATATGCCGCCGATAGCCGTAATCCATACGCTTATAGCTTTGAGACTTGGGACAAAAAATAAACAATTAGCCGATGCGGTAGCGTGAGGATCAACGCGACAATACTATTTCAATTGCGCCGGTGTTACCAATATGCTCAAAAGTGTTACTAAAGGTTATCATTATTGTTACACTTTTATCACAAGCCATAAACACATTGAATAAAGGTCAGCGCTCCTTTTAAAATGCCAAACGATTAGTTGTTGCCAAATCGGCTACACGATTTTCAGCTCAGTGTAATTGCGCCTGTTTTAGCTTTATTGAGCTAGCAGGCTAACCCTGTTGCACCAAAATTCAAATCATGCATGCGCCCGATTGGGGGGAATATGAAAAAGCAGCGAATGAAAGCTGTGGCTCTGTCCACAGTAATTTCAGCCGGAGCGCTTCTGGCTGGCGCCGCCCAGGCCGATCAAAACCTGAATGGTATTTTGTCTGTTGGACAAACTAAAGTAGATGCTGCTCGTGCATCTCAAGTGCGTATCAACAAACTACAAGATCAAACCGCAGACCTTATTTCACAATTTAAAACTGTAAATAAGCAAATTGATGGTTTACGTGTTTATAACAAGCAAATGGAAAAACAACTAAGTGCGCAGCGTGCTGCTTTGACTGAGTTGGATGATGCTATTTCTAACGTCACCGTTATTCAGCGCGAAGTACCACCACTGATTATCCGTATGCTTGATGCTATGGAGCAATTTGTTGAGCTTGATGCACCGTACAAAAAAGAATTGCGTTTAGAGCGTATTGCTAACCAACGTGCCAATCTCGATAGCGCAAAGGTCACTGTTGCGGAGAAATTCCGTCAAGTGATTGAGCTGTACAATATCGAAGCTGAATACGCGCGTAAAGTCGATACCTACACCGATAGCATTAATGTTGATGGTCAAGATATTGACGTTAGCATTTTAGCCATTGGTCGCGTTTCTTTAATGTTCCAAACTGCTGATATGTCTGTGACTGGCGCTTGGGATCGCAGCTTAAATAAGTGGGTTGTACTGCCTGCAGACGAATATGCTGCAACTGTTCATAACGGTGTTCGTATGGCGCAGAAAAAAGCGTCTAACGGTATCCTTGCCCTGCCTGTTTCTGCACCGGAGGCCGCACAATGAAATCACTTTACAAACACATAATGGCTGTAGTGGCCGGTGGTGCTTTGTGTGCAATGACTGCCACCACTTTTGCGCAAGACGACAAAGCGACCTCGCTTGATCAGCTTTTGCAAATGATGAAAAACAGCAAAGTGGCTGAAAGCCGCGAACACAAAAAACGTGAGTCTGACTTTTTATCACAAAAGAACAATCGCTCCAATTTGTTAGCGCAAGCCAATGCAACACGCGCAGCAGAAGAAAAACGCTCAACTGATTTAGAAGCTAAATATGCCGAGCAAGACTTGGAAATTAAGGCGAAGCGTGAGCAATTAGATAATAGCCTAGGTGCCCTCAAAGAACTCTTCGGTCACTTGAGCTCAGCGGCTGATGATTACCGTTCAGGTTTAGGTAATTCTTTGGTCAGTGTTCAATATCCTGGTCGCGATAAGTTTGCCATTGATTTGATCGAGAAAATGAACAGCGAAACTAAGCTACCTACGGTTGCTGAAATCGAAAACTTGTTCTATCAAATTCAATTCGAAACTGTACAAGCTAGCAAAGTGGTTAAATTTACCACTAGCGTTGCTGATGCAGCGGGTGTTGTCAGTCAGCGTGAAGTTGTACGTGTAGGTAACTACGGTGTGCTTTCTAACGGAGAATATTTATTCTTCGAAAAAGGCGCTATCACCGTACCACCACGCCAACCTAGCGAATTAGCTGATGCCTTTGCTGTGCAAAATGCAACCGGTGGTTTAGTGGCAGCTTCTGTTGACCCCACATTGCCATTAGGTGGCCAAATCATGCAAATCATGATTGACCGCCCAGACTTGAAAGAGCGTATTGAGCAAGGTGGTTTAGTCGGTAAAATCATCCTATTTGGCTTGGGTGGCGTGGGTTTCTTATTAAGTATTTGGAAGCTGATCTCATTAACGCTAACAGGCGCTAAAGTACGTAGCCAGCTTAAAGCTAGCAGTGCTAAAACAAATAACCCGTTAGGTCGCGTACTTAAAATCGCAGAAGATAATCCTAACTGTGATACCGAGTCGCTTGAGCTTAAGCTTGAAGAGGCAGTACTCAAAGAGCGCCCAAGTATTGAAAGTGGCTTAAACATGGTTAAGATTGTGTCCATGGTTGCGCCTTTAATGGGTCTTTTAGGTACGGTTGTTGGTATGATTCAAACCTTCCAGGCAATTACCGACTTTGGTGCTGGCGATCCTAAGCTTATGGTCGGTGGTATCTCGGGCGCGTTGGTAACGACTGTATTAGGCTTGGTTGTGGCTATTCCAACGGTATTCTTCCACACCATCTTGAGTGGTAAAGCGAAGAGTATTATTCATACCCTCGAAGAGCAAAGTGCCGGCCTAATCGCCGAAAAATCTGAGCGCTAATTTGAGGACTCCACAATGAATGATGTACTAGCAGCATTATCTACCGTCGAGACGTTTGTTGATTCAGGCGGACCCATCTTGATGGTAATTGCAGCAGTTACTTGTGTCATGTGGACGTTGATCTTTGAACGTTTATGGTTTTACAAAGCAACACTGCGTAAAACTGTAGACGGTACCATTGCGCACTGGGATGCGCGTGCCGAGCGTAAATCTTGGAACGCGCACCAGATCCGTACCGCGATGATTTCGCGTGTGACTGAACAAATTCGACTCAATTTAGATGTAATTGGCACCTTGGTGGCTTTATGTCCTTTGTTTGGTTTGTTAGGTACGGTTGTAGGTATGATCGAAGTATTTAACGTTCTTGCAACCTCTGGCGGCGCGGATGCGAAATCCATGGCTGGCGGGGTAAAACAAGCAACTATTCCTACTATGGCTGGCATGGTAGCGGCGATTTCTGGTGTATTTGGTAGCACAATTGTGAACCAAATTGCCAACCGCGAAAGCCAGCTGCTTGAAGATCACATGACAATGGATCACTAAGACAGCCATTGTTGTTTTAGTTATTCGAGCCATTGAGCAGAGCTTGTAAACAGGATTTTATTTACCTGTTTACAAGCCGATATAAAAGAGAGTAGCCATGAGCAGACAAAATTCCGCTACCGATGATGACGCAGGCGCCATTGATTTAACGCCAATGCTTGACGTGGTTTTTATCATGTTGATCTTCTTCATCGTGACGGCGACCTTTATTAAAGAGCCTGGTGTTGAGGTTGAACGCCCTGACGCAACAACATCAGACTATAAAAACTCCAAGATCCTTATCGCTGTGGATAACGACGATAAAATATGGATCGACAAAAATGAAATTGACGAGTCTTTGGTGAAAGATCAGATTGAACTATTGATCGCTGAAAACCCCAAAAGCCCTGTTGTGATTCAAGCCGATAGTAAATCTACTATTAAGATGCTTAATATCGTGGCGCAAAAAGCGCGCGAAGTGGGCGTGGCTGACATTTCTATCGCAACTAATAAGCAATAAGGACAAAGCCCATGAGTATGGTGAGATTCATATTTTCAGGTGCATTGGGTGCAGTGGTTACCGCCGCGCTGGTCCTATTGATGCACATTTTGATTCAGACGAATATCAAGCCACCAGGCGAGGTTAAAAAGTATAAGATCCCTGATATTGTCATGCCTGAGCGTGAGATTACAACGGAGTACGATACCAGTAAGCCTAACCGTCCAGATGAAGTGGATGAGCCGCCACCGGAAATGCCTGACTTTGATCAAATTGCACCTGATTTAACCAATGAAGGTATTAGCATTGTTGGCCCTAAAATTGGTAAGCCAACGATTACAGGTCCTGGTGGATTTGGCGGTGATGGTGAGATGATCCCCATTACTAAAATTGCCGCACAGTACCCATCGCGTGCAGCAAGTCGCGGTACTGAAGGCTACTGTACCGTTAAATTTACAGTGACCGAAATTGGCACTACAGAAGACATCGTTGTTCATGATTGTCCTCAGTCTGTATTTGGCCGCTCGTCTATTAAGGCTGCCAGTAAATTTAAGTATAAGCCCAGAGTCGTTGATGATGTGGCTGTGAGAGTACCTGGCGTACTGAATAAATTTATATTCCAGCTGGCAAAGGATAAATAAAGATGATTCATATGTTCTTAAAAAAAACCTTAGCTCGGCCTTTTATTTTTGGCTCATTATCGTCAGCGTTGTTGTTGGGCTCTTTGGTTGCTGTGCCTGCAACAGGCTATGCTGCGTCTTTTCCCGGATGTGGCGAGCCAGCCAAGCCGCGTCGCTTACCCGCATTAAGCCAAAAGCTCTTTAAAAAATTGGCTCCGGTTGATGAAATGATCAGCCCAATCGAAGACCCTAAGACTGGTATTACCCCCGAGCCTAATTACAAAGAAGGCTGGGCGCGGTTACAAAAAATTGTTAACCGTTGTGATGATTGTAACCCTTATGAGCAATCTCAGCTGTATAACCGTGCGGCATTCACTAATTACTCGTTAGAAAATACTAAAGGTGCTATTAACTACTATGAGAAACTCGTAGCGTTATCACCTAATATTCCTATAGCGCAAGAGCAGCAAAGCCTTTATACCGTTGCTCAATTAAAAGCTTCGCTAGAAGATTACAAAGGTGCAATGGCGACCTTTAAAAAATGGGAAAAAACATGCCCGCGTGTTATCCCAAAAGATTATGACTATATGCTCGCCCAGGTTTATTACCAAATGGACGACAGGGTTTCGGCATTAAAATTTGCATCTAAAGCGGTTTCGAATGTTGAAGCGCAAGGTCAAACGCCAAAAGAAGGTTGGTATCGCCTACAAATGGCTTTGTATGTTGATAAAGAAGATTTTAAATCAAGCACCAAAGTGGCTGAAAAAATCGTTATTGCCTACCCAAAAGCAAAAAACATCGCTCAATTGGCGGGTCTTTACGGTATGACCGGTAATGAATCAAAGCAGCGCGGTTTATTAGATGCTTTGAATGTTATGGGTGCAATCAGTAAAGAGTCTGAAGTGCGTAACTTAGCGTCACTCTATCAATCGGCAGAGACGCCTTACTTGGCAGCAAAAGTATTAGAAAAGCATTTTAAGGCAGGCACACTCAAGAGAAGCCAGAAAAACTTAGAGTACTTAGGTGCTGCGCTTCGTCAAGCGCAAGAAATTGATAAGTCTATTCCTGTGATGGAAGAGGCTGCAGGTAAATCTAAAGATGGTCGGTTGTTTGCGCAATTATCAGCGATTTATCTAGATGCTGAAGAATACCCAAAATCAATAGAAGCGGCAAATAAAGCGGTTAAAAAAGGCGGCCTTAAAAACCCTGGTGAACCTTACTTTTATCGTGGTAATGCCGAAATGCAATTAAAGCGTTACGGCTCTGCTGTGGCTAGCTTGAAAAAAGCGGTTAAAGATGAGCGCTACGGTAAGTATGCAAAAGATTTACTGCGCTATGTTGAATCTGAAAAAGCACGTACAGATGCGTTAAAGAAAGCCGATGAAGAGGCAAACAAAAAAGCAGAGGCTTTAAATGTATTGCCTGAGTCTGCCTAGTGTTTGAAGGCTGTAATTGATGTGTAAAACCCAGCCAATGGCTGGGTTTTTTGTTTGTGGCGGGGCTTAACTGCCTGCCCGCAAGTCGAAAACTTCCCACTTATAGCCTAGCTCTATCAATTGGGCTAGATTTTTTACGCCCGCTTTTTTGAATAAGTTTTCGCGGTGTTTTTCAGCTGTTCGCGTAGAGATACATAATTGATCAGCGGCTTGTTTGGTGCTTTGCCCTTGTGCTAATAGTTTAAAAATTTGGAACTCGCGGCTTGTAAAGTGCTGTATTTGTGTGGGTAATTTTTGTTGTATGTGGCTTGAGACAACAGGTTGGCCATCGCTATACAACTTTTCAAAGACGGTGCGTAGCTCTTCTGGGCTGATTTCTTTATGGAGTACGCCGTCTGCTGTGCTAGCGACCAATTGCTGCAGTACCACACTTGATTGAGTACCCGTTAAATAAATCAGTAGGCACTGCGGATTCTGTTTTTTAATCGCTAAACCGGTTGTGAGGGCGTCGCCATCTGGCATGTGGTAATCCATGATGACAATATCGGGCTTGTAGTCACTACACTCTTTTTGAGCCTGAGCGAGATGACTGTAAGTGGCGACAATGTCAAAGCCAAAAGCGTGTTCTAATAGCATTGCCAAAGAACTTCTAAACAGCGCATGATCATCAATCAGAACGACACGGTAGCGAGGGAGTGCAGATATATGATTAATGGTGGTATCGCTGCCGGCTTGGTTACTGCTACTGAGAATTTTTTGCGGCGATATCATAGGCTTGGCCCGTATAAAGAGTAATAACACACAATACCTGATTCCATGAGTAATGTAATAATTATAGCCATACGGACAATGACACTATGTTAAGGCGCTGTATATTTTTTTTGTGGGCAGTGACTTGCTGCGCCTCGTCATTGGCTGATTTACCGAGTGATTACCAAGATGAGAGTCGCAATACTATTGCTCTCAATGGCACTACTCTTGAGAGGTCATTATTGCAGGCTTTGCGAGAAAAACTTCCGGTGGTTAGTGTAACAACAGATTCTTCGGTGATTCAGCCAGTTTTTTATTGGTCAGATGAATCAGGCGTGTCTCCCGCTCAAGCGTTATTCAGCGGCCAGTTTAAGTCGCTTACGCAGCGGCAAGTTGTTTTTTTTGCAAAAAAGCATTGGTATATTTTTAAAATATCTAACCCCACATCGCAGCCTATGACGATGTTTTTGGCAACCGGCTTGCCAAGCACGCCTTTTTTACAGGCTTATTGGGTGGACGAAAGCCTTGAAGAGATATTTTCTTTAGCGGCAAAACAACGATTTGATGAGCGGCCAGTTAATTATCCGTTGCTGTTTATTCCGCTAGAAATACCGCCAGCAACACAAAGGGTATTGTTACTTGAACATCGGAGTATGGCTAATTACCCTCTGACGTTACGTCTTTTAGATAGTGACACCCTACAAAGAAAAATGTCGGCGTTTACGCTAGCGCGCGGTTTTGTCTTTGGCGCATTATTTATATTCTTTGTTTTGTTTTTTGCCCAATCCTTGGCGACGCCTTCACGCCCATTGGCTTTTTATTGTTGCTATATTGCTTGTTTAATTTTTTTGGTTGGGCATATTTTTGGCTATAACTTTGCCTATCTCTGGCCAAATCATGGTGTTTTTAATCAGCGTTTTATGCCCTTTATTATAGGCATTACGTATGGCTTTTATTTTTTATTCAGTGCAACGCTATTCAATATAAAGTCTTTAAACGCATCGCTTTATCGTTTGGCGATGGCGTTTTCGGCCTTGGCGTTTATGCTCGCTATAGTCAATGTGTTTGTTGATGCTTTTTGGTTGTTAGCGGTGGCTGCGCTAGTGGGTTTGCCTGTACCTGTGCTTATTGCTTGGTGGGCTAAAAGGCAGGCTCTAACGTCGGCTAATTTGTTTTTTGCGGGTACAGTGTTGCATAGCACATTAAGTTATTTACTGGCGCTGGAATGTTTGGGCTTGCATTTGGGTTATAGCTATTATTTGTTTAGTTTTTTAAGTGTTGGGCAGATCGTTGATTTGGCTTTGTTTTCGACTGCTTTGTTGCGCCAAGCGAGTGAATTGCGCAAAACGCTAAAAGAGCAGCTTAAACAGCGCTTAAGTGATGCGCAGGCGTTGGCACAGGCTGAACACGCCAAGGCAAAAATATTGATTGAACAGCAGCATAGTGCACTGAGTTTAGCTTGCGCGACACATGATTTGAATCAGCCCCTTGCCGCTATTCGCTTTGCCTTAGCGTTGGTGGATGGCGGTAAAAGCACAGAAGCCAAACAGCATATTGTTAGTACCCTTAATTATACGCAAGAGCTGCTGCAAAGTATGACAAACAGCGGCAAAGTCAGTTACGAGCAATCTTGGCAAACCATCTATACACACCCATTTTTTGCGAGCTTAGAGGCGCGCCATGCATCGGCATTTAGTGAGAAGCAGCTGGCGTTGCGCTTTAAAAGTACGGTTAAGCATTTTGATGCAATGCCGGTCATTGTGCAGCGTATATTGGATAACTTATTGGTTAATGCTGGGCGTTACACTCAAAAAGGTGGTGTATTACTCAGCATAAGGCGCAGTGAGGGCGGTGTATTGTTACAGGTATGGGATACCGGTATTGGCATGTCGCCAGAAAAAATCGAGCAATTTAAGCAGCCGTTTTCGCAAGCGAATACGTTGGCCGAGCAAGGCTTTGGCTTGGGGTTGTTTATTGTCAAGTCATTGGCCGAGCAGGCCGGCTATTCATTGACTATTCGCTCTCGACTGGGGTGCGGTAGTTGTGTTTCGCTATGGGTGGTGCAGCCTCGTTCCGTAACGCATTAGGGGTGATAACCCCCTGAAAGGCTATTAAAAAAATATTTTAGAGTGTTTTAATACGGTATTAGGCAAAAAAAGTATATTGCAGAAGGATATATTAAAGAGTGCTTCACAGAGCAATTGAGGCATAGGTCACACGCTGAGTTATCTCTTGTATTGTGCTCGTAGACTTTGATCAACCGCAAATTTTTACCCTAATAAATTCAGTACTATGGTGACATTCTTTGAATGGAGCTCGGTCATGAAAAAGCGACCTTTAGTATTAAATACTGGCGTGAGCATCGCGCTAAATAGGGCCTTATTGGGCAATTGCGCAAAGCTATTATTTTTAGCCGGCTGGGGCTTGGCCTTAGGTGCCTGTATGAATGATGCAAATGCACAAGAGCTTGTGGTACACATGGGCTTTTTAGCTCGATAATTACAGAGCAGTAAGAAATAACACTTATTGAAATGCGTTATGCATAGCCAATGCATAACGTTTTGTGCGCAAGTGCACAAATATTTTTTTATAGTTAACAAATGTTACTTATTGATACATCGCTATTTTACTTGTGACACCTAAAGCCTCATTATGCCCGCCAATGAATGCATTGCTGGTTGGCCTGTCAACGCCTATCGCCCATATTTATACTATAGCTGAAATACGACTATTAAAGCCTAATACCCACTGATGGTATTGGGCATGGCGTGCTTTTAATGAGCATCCCCAATGCATAACTTAACTGACGTTTTATGATTAAGGAGTTGCGTGTGAAGAAAATACTCAGTATCTATGCCTCGTTGCCAGTACCTACTGTACAGGCGGTTGTAGATCTATTCAAAACAGCAGGCATTGTGTCGGCTTTAGTTATTGGTCTGACGGGGTGTGTGAGCGATGACAAAAGCACGAGCTCTAGTATTGGCGCTGTTAGCTCTACACCTATGAGTTCAAGCACGCCTAGCTCTCAAGCCGCTTCAAGCGCTAGTGCACCCGCGGCCTTTGTCGGTGATGCAGCACAGGGCAAAATACGTTATGAGTCAGGTTTGTGCAGCGGTTGTCACGGGCTTAAAAACGCTTTTGGCTCTAATGCGGTAGGTACAAGCGGCAACTTTAAGTTTGATATGACGGCGTTAACAAAACAGGCCGCGCGCGATAATTTACAAAAATACTTACACGAAGAAATGCCCACGCCTATTAATACCGCTTGCGAAGATCAGTGTGCCGCCGATGTTGCTGCCTATTTAGACACATGGAAAGCAGATGCTGGCAACGGTGGTGGTACTAGCGCACCGAGCAACCCTTATGCCGGTAAAACTGGCTCAGAGATTTACCAAGTGGCGTGTGAAAGCTGTCATGGTGATCGCGGTCAAGGTGTTGATCGTGATGCTAACCCACTAGGTTCAGAAATTCTGATTGAAAACTACAGCTTACAAACGCTCACCAAGAAAATTGCCGATGATATGCCTTATGGCGGTATTGGTACGTGTACCGGTACTTGTGCAAATGATGTGGCCGAATACATTTTAAGCTGGAAGGTTTTGGTGAACTGTAGCGTAGAGGGTGAAACCCCGTTACCGCGTCGTTTACGTATTCTTACTCCTGATGAATACACGCATACCGTGATAGACCTGTTGGCACTCGATAGCAAAACTGAAACAACCCGCAACTTGTTGAAGTTTGCACCAGTGCGTGGCTACGATAACAATGCTGCAGGTTCTGTTGCCGCAAATGCCCACATTGACCGTTATTGGGGTGTGGCCGAAGCGTTATCGGATGAGGCGAATCTAAACAGCATCATGTCTTGTGACGGCAAAGATCATAATGGCTGTGCGACCAGCTTTACGCAAGCCTTTGGCGAGCGCGCTTTTCGCCGTCCGTTAAGCAATGATGAAAAAACCGAGTACACCCAGCTCTTTAACTCTGTGACCAGCAGTAAAGAAGATGCCGCCCGCTTAGTGATTCGCTCGATGTTGATGTCGCCGAGCTTTATTTATCGCAGTGAAATGGGCCAACGAGATGGCGAGCATTACACATTAACCCCGTGGGAGCTCGCGAGTTTATTGTCTTATACTTTTTGGGGAACAATGCCTGATAACACCCTGTTTGAAGCGGCGCGTAATAACAATTTACAAAGCGATGCTCAGATCGATAGCCAGATGACACGTTTGCTGGGTGATCAACGAGCCAGTAAGCGCTTGGTACACTTTGCGGCACAATGGTTAGATGTGGAAGATATTGCCAGCTTAAATAAAGATGCCGGTGAGTACCCTGAGTTTAACGATGAGTTGGCTGAGGCGATGCAAGCTGAGTTTGATCTGTTATTGGCTGATCTATTGTTAGGGCAAAATACGAAATTTGCAGATCTTTACACCTCTGACTACACCTTTGTAAATAATACATTAGCTAACTTTTACGGCATTAATGGTGTGGCTTCTAATAACTTTATGAAAGTAACGGCAGGTGCTCAGCGCGGTGGCATTTTGAATGTATCTGCGTTTTTAGCGTCTCACGCCAAAATGGACCAATCCTCCCCCATTGCTCGTGGTGTAGGCGTGCGAACTCGCTTACTGTGTCAAGATTTTCCTACGCCACCTGCGAATGTTGGCGATGTTGAACCGTTAGACCCTACCAAATCAACGCGTGAACGCTTTGCCGCCCATACGGATAATGATGGCTGCCGCGAGTGCCACGAAAAAATTGATCCCATTGGCTTTTCGTTTGAGCGCTATGATGGCATTGGTGCTTACCGTGAATTTGAAGGTCAGAATGTGGCAGTTGATGACTCGGGTAGCTTAAGTGGTTTGGTCTTGATGAGCGATAGTGATAATCAAGACTACACCGGCACCAAAGGTTTAGGCGCTATTTTGGCTGAGGCACCGAGTGCGGCTAATTGTTTGGTTGATCAATTCTCTAGCTTTATGCATGGCGTGAAAAAACCCGATGTGTGTGCAGTGCAAAATGCAGCTCAGCGCTGGGCCAACCAAGGCTACAGCCTAAAAAGTCTCTGGAAAGAGATCGTTAAAGCCGAATCACTTAGTAAACGCCAGTAAGGAGTACAACATGAAAAGACGTAATTTATTAAAAGCTCTTACCGGTGCGTCGGCAGCAATGCCCCTAGCCTCTATTTTAGCGAACTCTGCCGCTGCGGCAGATAGCACGCGTCCCATTCGCTTTGTGAGTATCTATCACCCGAATGGCTGCGTACCTGATATGTTCCATCCACGAGTGGGCTCTTTGGCTTTGCCCGCGATGAGCTCACCTTTAGAAAAGGTCAAGCAGCATTGTGTCTTTATGGATGGTATTGGTTTAATTGGCAATGGTTCGACCCATGAAGGTGGTGCGGCCAAAGTATTAACCGGTAGCCACGAGGCAGGCCAAAAAGGCACTGGCTCTTCTATTGAAGTGTTGATGGGAGAGGAAAACTCTTCTAAAGGCATCACGCCAACAGCGCCATCGATTCAAATGGGTTTATTGGCGAGTAAGTGGTCCGATAAATCTATTAGTTTCCAAGGCACAACCCGCTTACCTTACCAGGATGACCCTTTAGCACTTTATAAGTCGTTATTTGGCGATGCGGGTGATAATAATAGTGGTGCAGCAGCGGGCCTAACAGGTGCTGATAATATTCGTGCCTTTGAGCGTGCTAAAGGCGATTTGGCTCGCTTGCAGCAACAGCTTGGTAGTCTAGAGCGCGAGCGCCTAGAGCAGCATATGAGTGCATTTAATGTTCTCGAGAGCAAACTCAAAGCTATTGCTAGCGCAGGTGATAGCGGTACGGCTGGCGGTAGTTGCGGCATGGTTAATCTCGATGGGATTGGCGGTAGTGACTGGCGAGATGATAGCCCAACAGGCGCAATGGCGCGTGTTTCTGATGCTCAACAAGATGTGGCGATTGCGGCCTTATCATGCGATGTAACACGCGCGATTAGCTTTATGTATTCGCACCCTGTTTCACCCATACAAAACCCCTTGGGTGGCCTTGCAGATCATGATGCTTCACATGCTAACGGCGAAACGCATAGTAAGAGCAAGGTTTGGTGGATGCAAGAGATTGCCACCTTTATCGAAAAAATGTCAAATACTCCTGACGCTGATGGCTATAGCTTATTAGACAATACTATTGTATTACTGTGTTCAGAGCTTGGCCATGGCAACTTACATGATCATTGGCGTATTCCTTTTGTTATGGCTGGTGGTAAAGGAACAGGGCTTGAGACTGGTCGTTCATTAGATTTTAGTGGATCAGGTAATTACGAGGGTAAGGGTGCTAGCCACGCTGACTTGTTACAAGTGATTGCACGCAAAGCGGGTTATAGTTTTGATATCCCGTTGGCCAAAGGTGAACTTGCGGGTATTTGGTAGCCGTAAAGTAACATCGCATTGCCGGGTGATTCTGGCGACAAAAAAAGGGGCCTAGCGCCCTTTTTTTGTGTATCACTATTTACCATATATTTAATGGCGGCTTTGTTTTCAGCGTCTAAAGTAGTGGCATATTTGGTATTTTCGACGACAGGCCTCGACTTTTTGTATAATGTATTTGTATTTGTATTTGTATTGCTATTAGCAAGTCACCGCTTCCCCTGTTCCTTCTATTGTAAAGCTTCCTCGGTCAACTCTCCCTCCTAATGTCTCGTGTTAAAAAGTGTGTAATGAAGTGTACTTATGCGTTTTAGTTCCAGCTATTATTGAGCCCAAATATATGAATACCCAGGTCGGCATTGTGGCTAAATATTAACTATGCTTACTGCATTATTGTTAATAAAGTCGCTACACTGAGACGGAGTAATGTCGATGTTTTGTCATTCATTAAATTGCTTAACAGGCCTTGGCCAAAGTGACAGAATCGTTACTGGCATGTTTAGTGAGGGTTTAGTGAGGGTTTAGTGAGGGTTTAGTGAGGGTTTAGTGAATACTTAACAAGTGTAATAGTTTATGGTGGGTCATAGTTGGGCCGCCATAAAATAACTACGAGTCGTTACAGCTCAATAGTGACGTTTTTTTATTTAATTAAATGAAAAGGTTTGATGCAATGACGCTAGCTTCATCTTCGCGTATTCGTGCCGTCGCCGTTGTGGTAACGATTACAGTGATGCTGAGCTATTATCTTCTCCCTCCAAAATATATTACGCTGCACCCGAGTAAGGGCAGTACACATACCATTTATAGCGATGGTGACTGGGGTGGCGAGTCGAGTATTGCGTGGTTAGATGAGCCTGCTATTCGTTGGTTGTGCCGTTTAAAGCAAAGCCCTGCGCACCCAGTTTGTGGGCTGGCAGTGCATTGGAGTGATATCTGGAGTCAATCTATTAATGCCGAGGACTATAGCCGGTTGCGTTTAACCCTCAAATATAAAGGTCCTGCGCATGCTTTGCGCATATACATGCGTAATTTTGACGAGCAGCATGGCACATTAGAAGACCGCGATACGCATAAATTTATGTCGGTCAATATTCCCACGGCCGAATTCGCACAATTTGATACTAAGGCGCAGGTAACTGAAATAGAGCTGAGTGAGCTGCAAGTGGCCGATTGGTGGAAAAGTGAATATAACGTAGATCGTCATCAGGCTAAGCCAGCGTTTGATCGAATAACGTCCTTCGGTATCGATTTTCCTGTTCCGCCAGTAATGGGCGAGCATACCTTAGAGCTTGAGAGCGTTGAGCTTGTGGGAACTTGGATTCCCGCAGAAAATCTTTACTTGGGTATTATTTTAGCGTGGTTGCTTGGCTTGTTTTTAGAAACGGCATGGCATATGTACCGCTGGCGACGTGTCGCCAAAGAAAATTTTCGCCAAGTGAAAGACTTAACTAATTATGCCGAGGCTTTAAAGCTAAAGTCGGAAAAATACCGTGAGCTTTCGCATATCGATAGCTTAACCGAAGTGTACAATCGTTACGGCTTTATGCAAACACTAAAAAAACTCTTTGGTCGCGGAGCCTTAAATGGTTGCCTTATGATTATTGATATCGATTATTTTAAACGTATTAATGATAATTTCGGGCATGTAGCTGGCGATAAAATATTGCATGAAATTGCACAAGTTTTTGCGCGGAACGTACGAAAAAATGATGTTTTTGCACGCTGGGGCGGTGAGGAATTTGTACTTTTAGTGACGCACTACGACCTAAATCAAGCGCGTGCTTTAGCCGAAAAGCTAAGGCTTCTAATCAAAGAATATGATTTTAATACGGTTGAAAGTACTCAAATAACAATTAGTATTGGGCTGACATCTTTTTCTAAAACCGATTCTTTAAATAGTGCATTTTTACGCGCAGATGAGGCTTTGTATTCGGCTAAAACACAAGGGCGAAATCAAGTAGTCATTGCGCAAAACGAATGATGGCAGTCGTGCTTATACAGATGAATCGTTAGTGTATAGCTCGGTGTTTTTGGTTTGATGCCCGCTTGCTATAGGCACAATGCATGCCTAGCTATTCTGTGGTAAAAGGCATGTCGGGTGGTTTTGGAGGCCCTTTTTTCTTTTTATTCTTACCTTTTGTATTTTTAGCTTCCATTGCTAGGTCGTGTGCTTCGTTACTTTTAATATGGCGCTCTAAAATACGTGTTTTTTGTGCCTCGGAGGGCTGATGTTGTTTGGGAAGTATTTGGCCGCAATACATACATTTGATTGATAGGCTTTGTAGTATTTTTTGCTTGCACTGAGGGCAGTGGGGTTTTTCATTGTTGGGTTCATTACTCATAGTTATTCCTTTTAATTGAGTATTTTCGATATTTTATTTTTAATTTTATCGTATTACTATTGTAACTATTCAGAGTCAGAGGTACGGAAATTGAGTGCTAATGAATCATTTGCTGGGCCGCTCAAGCCATCTGCGACTTTATGCTCCTCGACTTTATGCTCCTGCAAAGTCTAATCTTGCATATCCCTATGCAGGTGTACTGTCTACCCCTTGCTTTCCCTGCAAGGCCCAGCGCTTAAATGCCCAAAAAATAACCCATCAGCACCCGGTTAAGAGGTTTTTTTTAGTTTGTCTGAATAGTTGCTTATTATTTTAAATATAATCTATATTATACCGAATATAAATTAATTTACTCTCGGCTTTTTATAATAATTGCGCCGCTTTCATCACGCGATACATTAGTGATGCCCGGGTATTTACTTTCTAGGTCGCGCAAATAAGCTCGGTGCTTGGTCATGCTGCCGCAGTTAACACGAGCCTTATCGGCAAGCCTTTCGTTTTCAACTTGCTCTGCGCCAAAATCTAATGCACGCTCAATAAGGCTTAATAGCTCTTTATTGTCCCACGGTTTGCAAAGGTAATGGTAAATATGTGCTTGGTTAATGGCTTTGAGCAATGTTTTTGAGTCTTTGAGCCCACTTAAAATTATGGCAATACAATGAGGCTGTATGTCTTTTATTTTGGCTAAAAGATCAATGCCTTCAATACCGGGCATTCTCTGGTCAGATATCACAAGGTCGTAAGCTGTATGGGCGGCATTCGATAGTGCAGCACTCGGCGATAAAAAGTAATCGACATGGTACTTGTCGTTAATGCATCGCTTTATAGACTGCAAAATAGATTCTTCATCATCAACGATTAAAATTTTATAGTGATGATCAGCCTCGTAGCACTCCAGCCCTAAATTTGCTCGCATAGAAATATTATTTTTTTTAAATAAAGATGGGTGAGTAAATACAGGCATAGAGTGACCATTCTTATATTTTTAATGATAATAACGGATAGTATATGGCTATTTTTTAGCTCTTTGCTGAAGTGTTATGAAATAGAGCCCTTATATGAATAGGCTATGAATTAATTCTTAGGATTTACTATCCATTTTTTTTATGGCGTCGTCAATCTGTATGCGGCCTATATTTATAACAATAATTTATTATCAAATTCTTATTATTACTGTTTATAACCAAAGGTTAGATTACATGATGATTGACATGCTTATAGCAAACAATTGATTATTATTAGGTTGATGGATTATTTGTCTATTGATGAATAGAGGATCTTTTTCAAATCTATGCTTAAACTATCAGGATAAGTTAATTTTTAATGATGGTTGTCTGCGTGAAAGAGTATTATTTTGATAAAAGCTGGCCTGGCGTTTATGGTATGAGTGCGGCGCGGCGTCTATTTTTTATATTTTTCATGGGAGCTGCTTTGTGTGCTTGTGGCTCAAGTGAGGATGCCACGTTAGCCGATTCATCGCCAAGCGCTAGCACTTCTTCTCGGTTGCTTTCTAGTGTTATCTCTAGCGGCTCTGCATTTAACAGCTCTTCATCTGATGGCTCTGAGTCTAATGTAATCGCTAGCTCTAGTATGGCTCAGAGCTCAGCGGTGCAGTCGTCTACCGAGAGCACCTCTCGTGCATCATCAAGTGCAGCGACTTTTTTACAAGAGGCATTAACATTATATAAAGCGCAGGTTGAACAGCCAGTAACTCAAGTAAGGTGTGTCGACTGCCATCAAGTTGGCGGGTTATCGGGCGATACCCGTTTAATTTTTAATATTGGTATAGATCAGGCTGATGCTAATTTCTTAATTATTCAGAATTTTGTATTAGATGACAATTTAGGTGGCGCCTACTTGCTCACTAAAGTGCAAGGCGGTGCTGCCCATCAAGGCGGCGCTATTTTTGGCACTACAAGCAATGAATACCAAGCATTGCAAGCGGTTATTGGCTTGATAACCGGTGCAAACACAAACGCGGGTAAAATTGATATTTTTGACAATGTAGTACACGCGAGTAATGAGCAGACGTTGCGTCGAGCGGCATTAATTATTGCGGGCCGGCTACCAAGTGAGCAAGAGCTCAGCATGGCCCAAGCCGATTTGCCTACGGCGCTGCATGGGTTAATGTCTGGTGACGGCTTTCATCAGTTTTTACTGCGCGGCGCTAATGACAAATTACTGACTGACGCCTTTAATCAAGGCCTAACATTAAATGTACTCGAGCCTAATGCGAGCTTTTATCCTGCGCTTGCTGCAAAATTTGTTGAAGCGAGCCAGCAAAATTTGCGGAGTGATTTTTACAATAATTTTTACGCAAAAATGCGCCATGGTGTTGCTTTTTCACCGCTAAAACTTATTGCTCATGTAGTAGAGCACGACCTGCCTTACACTCAAATATTGACCGCTAATTACACAATGGCTAACCCACAGTTAGCTGAAATTTATCAGGCCGATGTGACCAATCTTTTTGATAGTGATGATTACACTGTTTTTAAACCTGTATTCAACCGTGGACAAATAGTCCATGACGACCAATTCTCATCAAATTTTGTAGAGGGTACGGGCTCGCTCATCGCATCGCATGGCGACTATGTCAGCTATCCTCATGCGGGTATTTTAAACGAACCGGCTTTTTTAAATCGTTACCCAACGACTGAGACTAATCGCAATCGCGCACGTGCCCGCTGGGCTAGCTACCATTTTTTAGGCGTCGATATAGAGAAATCTGCGGCGCGCACAAGTGATCCCGAAGCCTTAGCTGATACCAACAATCCGACCATGAATAATACAAACTGTACGGTATGCCATATGACAATGGACCCTATAGCAGCATCATTTCAAAATTATGGTGACGAAGGTGTTTATCGTGATGGCTGGGGTGGGGTAGATGCGCTACCTCGGGAATACAAAAATACCGACTTATATCGACGCGGTGATACATGGTTTAGCGATGTAAGACCGGCAGGGTTTAATAATACAGTAGCCGTCAATGATAGTACTTATAGCGTGAATGCCAGTTTACAGTGGTTGGCAACGCAAATTATTCAAGATGAGCGCTTTGCTCAAGCGGCAATTAAATTTTGGTGGCCCGCCATTATGGCAGAAGAATTAATGGAGGCACCAGAGGTGATCGACGATGAAAACTATGCTGCTCAGCTTGCAGCCTTTGATGCGCAAAATACATTCATTAATACATTAGCGGCAGAGTTTAAAATAGGTATAGAGGGCTCGAGCGCTTACAGCGGCGATGCTTTTAATTTGAAAGACGCACTCACTAAAATGTTATTAAGCCCGTGGTTTAGAGCTGTGAGTGCCAGTGAAACGCTTGATAGCGAACAAAAAAATAGACTGGCCGGTGTTGGTGTAGGCCGTTTATTGACCCCTGAAGAGCTAGAGTCAAAAACAAAATCCTTAATAGGTTATGCTTGGGGTGAGCTAGAAGCACCCTGGCTGTTAAGTAATAAGTACACCAGTTTAATGAACCGTTATTTAATTTATTACGGTGGTATGGACTCGCTTGGTATTACCGCTCGCGCCCGTGAGCTAAATACACTAATGGCTAATGTGGCTTTAACTCAGGCCACTTCAGTGGCTTGTGGTGCAGTGGTTTTAGATGTTAATCGTAACCCGTCGCCAATATTATTGAACCAAGTTGACCGTTTGATAACACCCGTTACTCATGCCGCAAATCAGCACCGTGTTAGTGGTGTTAATACTGCTACCGCTGAGGTATACACTTTGCAGTTAGAGGTCCCCGATGGGGAGCAAAATGTGAGTTTACAATTTGTTGATCCCTATTGGGATGAAAACTTAGGTGAAAGCACTAATCTTATTATTACTCGTATTACCTTAAAAGATTCTCAAGGGGGCGCTGTATTCAATATTGCAGGGCAAGATCTAAGTGATTTTGAAGGCTTTAGCGTCACTAAAAATAAAGATGGCAGTGCCACGGGGAGTCGGTTTTACGAAGAGGCCTTGAGTGCCCATACCGGTTATGTTTTATGGTATGGCGGAGTCACGTTGCCCGTGAATATAGCGATATCGGGTACTTATACGCTAGAGGTGCAGGCATGGCGCCGAGGCGCAAACGATTACCCTGTTAATTTAGCGTTAGCGATAAATGACTTGGAGCCTTACGGTGGCACGCTAGGTGAAATTCAAATACGGCAACAACTCGTGCGCCTGCACGCTCTTTTTTTAGGCGAAACATTAGACGTTAATAGCCTTGAAATCGATGCCAGCTTTAATTTTATCGTTGAAACATGGCAGTGGCGACAAGCTAATCGGGCTCAGCGTGCCTATGATTGGGAAAGCGAAGCTTGTGATTTACCCATCGAGAACTGGTGGCAATTAGATATGACCCAAGAATTTTCTGACCCATATTACATGCAGGGCACATGGATTAGTTTTTTGGTCTACCTAATGACTGACTATTTATATCTACATGAATAATCATACCAATAAACTCTATAGCCACCTACATAGGGGAATTGGCAATGGGTAATATAAAGTTAAGCCGTAGGGGCTTATTGCAGAGTCTTAATAAAGTCGCTGCTACAGCGGCATTTAGTACTGCGTCTACAGGTAAATTATTTGCGGCACCCCAAAATTATACGGGTCGCCTTTTTATGACAATTCAGGCTGATGGCGCGTGGGATACTGCGAGTTTTTGCGACCCTAAGGCCAACATAGCCGGCGAGAGTATTATTAACAACTGGGCGACAACTGGCGCTATGGATACAGCAGGCAATTTGCCTTTTGCGCCGGTTGCTAACAATGCAGATTTTTTTAATAAGCACTATACTAAAATGCTAGTGATTAACGGTATTGATGCTCAAACGAACTCTCACTCTACAGGTATATTACATAACTGGAGTGGCCGCAATTCGGCGGGCTTTCCTTCGCTCACGGCATTATTTTCCGCTCAACATGCTCCGCACTTACCCTTGTCTTATTTAAATTACGGAGGTTATGCCGAAACGGCACGGCTAATTCGTTACACCCGCTTAAATGATGTCAACGCATTGCTCAGTGTTTTGACCCCTAACGTATTGCCGTGGGATAGAACTCAAACGTTTCAAAACCCCGATATGCTAGAAGCCGTTAAAGAGCACCAGCAAGCACGTTTACAGCGCTTGCGTAGTAGAGCCACCAATTTGCCGCGAGCTCAATATGCTATGGATGCCTATTATAGTGCGCGTCAAAATGCAGCAGGCCTAGAAGACTTTGCGGCAGTCATCCCCTCTAGCGATGAGCTACAAAACAATAGCTTTAAGCAGCAAATGCAGATGACGGTACTCGCTTTTAAATCAGGTGTGGCTTGCAGTGCTGATGCGTTCTTAAATGGCTTTGATACTCATGCAGATCACGATGCAGAGCAAATGCCAAAACTTGCCGAGTTGACTGCGGGTATAGATTATCTTTGGGATTACGCCGCCGAGCAGGGTATTGCAGATCGCTTAACTGTATTAGTTGCTAGCGACTTTGCCCGCACACCTTGGTATAACAGTAGTAACGGTAAAGATCATTGGCCAATAGGCAGCGCGATAGTGATGGAGCATAACCCCAGCTGGGGTAATCGTGTTATTGCAGGGACCGACGACAAACAAAATATCTTAAAAGTTAACCCTAATACCTTAATACCCGATACCAGCGGTAACATTATTTATCCTAAGCACATTCATCAAGCCTTAAGAGGTTATTTGGGTATGAGTGGCGGGGTACTCAATGATATGTTTAATTTGAATACAACTGAGCAATTTAATTTTTTTGGCTAAAAGTGATATTGCTTGCAGTGGTGTCTTCTAAATGGGTGGGAGTCGCAGAGCAGGGCTTGCCATGGCAAGCCCTGCAGGATTTGAGTGAGCGAGTAACGCTATCGACGCTCAGACTCTACCCAAGCTTCAACCTCTTGTGTTAAAACACTCAATGGCAATGCGCCATTTTTTAACACGGCATCATGAAAGCCGCGAATATCAAAGTCATCGCCTAGCGCCTTTTGTGCGGCTTTACGTAGCTCTAATATTTGAATCATACCAACTTTGTAGGCCGTCGCTTGCGAGGGCATAACGAGGTAACGCTCTACGGCGCGCTCTATATCATTAACGGGGTTGGGTGTGTTTTCTTTTAAGAAGTCAATGGCTTGTTGTTTGGTCCATTGCTTGGCGTGTACGCCGGTATCTACCACTAAGCGGCAGGCGCGCCATAATTCCATCGCTAAACGACCAAAATCAGAATAGGGGTCTTTATAAAAGCCCATTTCTTTCGGTAAATATTCAGAGTAGAGTCCCCAGCCTTCAATATAGGCGGTATAGCCACCGTATTTTCTAAATTTGGGAATACCCTCTAGCTCTTGGGCTATGGCTATTTGCATATGATGACCGGGAAGAGCCTCATGAAAAGCCAGCGCTTCCATTTGATACCAAGGCATATTTTTTAAACTGTATAAGTTGACATAGTAAGTGCCTGGGCGTGAACCGTCGGGCGCAGGAGCTTGGTAAAAAGCTTTACCCGCCGACTTCTCCCTAAAGGGTTCTACGGCTTTTACATTTAATGCCGCTTTTGGCAAAATATTAAAAACAGTTGGCAACGCTTTTTGCATTGCATCGATATAGGCGGTTGTTTCTTTTAAATATTTCGCTTTGCCTTCTTCGTTTTCAGCATAAGTAAATTGGGGGCTGGTGCGCATATGCACAAAAAATTCAGCCAAGTCGCCATCAAAATTAACGGTATTTTTAATGGCTGTCATTTCTTTGTGAATGCGCTTCACATCTTGCAGGCCAATATTGTGGATGTCGTCGGCGGTGAGGCTCGTGGTAGTGGTGCGTGCTAATGCATTGTTGTAAAAGGCTTCACCGTCGGGCATTTTCCAGGCGCCGCCTTCTTTTTCTGCCTTTTTACTCAATTGCTCTAGGTAGCTAACTAAATTTTTATAGGCAGGTGCTACGCTAAGCTTTAGGGCGCTATTAGCTTGTTGCAGTAGCTCTGTCTTTTGGGCTTGTGTAAATCCTGCTTCGTTGATTTTCTTGCTGAAATCAGCAAGCAGCGTGCTTTGGTCTGCACTCTGGGTAAAAGGCTGCCCTTTGAGTAAGTTTTTGCTATCACGAATCACATGCTCAAATACAAATTTTGGCGCTATGATGCCAAGCCCTTCGCGCACTTTTAAATCGGCAATTTGTTGCTCAAAAAATGTGGGTATTGCATTTAAGCGTGCAATATAATTTTGTGCATCAGTAATGGTGCTAATACGCTGTTGGTTAATCAATAATGAAGGTACTTGGCTATGGCTACCAAACATTTGATTGATGGGGTAACCATGGTACCGCCATTGATAATCTTCAATGGACTCTTGTAGTTGTGTTTTTTGTAAGCGATAACTTAAAGCGACTGAGGGGCTGAGTTGCGTGACATCTATTTTGTTGAGCTTTTTTAAGTGTGCTTTACTTAAAGCCAGTTGACGCTCTGCGTGCGCGGGAGATAGGTCATCCCATTTGTCTTGGTTAGTTGAGCGTCCTAAATAGGTTTGCCAGATAGGGCTAAGGGCTACATTTTCTTCAAAAATTGTTTCAAACAGCGCCTGAGCTTGCGTGTCATATTGGTTGAGGCTGTGTGCGCTGGTTGCCGTAGCGGCAAACGGGGCTTCACTTTGTATTGGTTGTGTGCCGCAGCCTGCGGTAAGGCTTAAGGCAATAAGTGAAATTGCCGCTTTAAGTGTATTTTTAGGGGTGATCATTATTTACTCCAAGTCAATGGCTTCATGTATTATTGCGCGCCCATCACTAAGCATAAAGGCCGCGCATGCTATGCAAGTTGTCGTGATATTGCACAATATCGAAAAAAACACCAATTTAGGTCAGCTGATTCGTACGTGTAATGCACTGGGTGTTGAGCAGGTATGTGTTGTGGGCCGTAAAAAGTATGCCTCTTATGGTAATAAAAATACTCATAGTACGACGCCAATGGCGCACTTCTTTACGCTGGCTAGTGCGTGTGAGTTTTATCGTGGCAAAGGTTATCATATTACCGCCGTAGAAATAACACCCACTGCACAGTCCATTAATAGTGTTAGTTTTCGCCAAAATACAGTGTTTGTTATGGGGAATGAGGGTGTGGGTTTGCCAGCTGTCGCTTTAGCGCTATGCGACAGCTGTGTTTACATCCCGCAATTTGGTGAGGGCGCCTCGATCAACGTTAATGTGGCGTGTGGTGTGGTATTGAATACATTTATGGCGCAAACGGGTAGAGTTGAAAATACAATGGCTGGTGAAAAGTTTGTTGCTAAATCGCTCAGTAGCTCAATTTTTCGGTAGTTTACGGGCTTCGCTCTTTTGGGGTGAGGCTTAATTATATGTAATGGGCAGTGGGTGTTGTGGGGTTGCTGCTGTATAATTCTTAACCTTTTGCGGTCATGCATAGCATGCCCGTCGCAACGAGTTATTTATCATGCCTGCTGTATCTGATGCGTTTTCTTCGCTAGAGCTTAAACCCGAGCTACTAACTAACCTTCAAAGCCTTAATTATAATACGATGACGCCTATTCAGGCGCAGAGTTTACCGGTCATTTTAGAAGGTAAAGACCTGATTGCGCAGGCTAAAACGGGCTCAGGTAAAACCGCCGCTTTTGGTTTGGGTATTTTGCAGCACTTAAATGTTAAGCGCTTTTGTATTCAAACCTTAATACTGTGCCCCACGCGCGAGCTTGCTGAGCAAGTTGCCGCAGAAATACGCAAACTAGCGCGCGCTATCCACAATATTAAAGTATTGGGTATTTGCGGTGGCATGCCCTTTGGTCCTCAAATTGGCTCTTTAGAGCACGGTGCTCATATTATTGTGGGTACACCGGGCCGCATTGAAGAGCATTTGCGTAAAGGCACGCTCAAGCTTGATCACGTACAAAACCTTGTGCTCGATGAGGCTGATCGCATGTTAGATATGGGTTTTCAAGAAACCCTCGATGCTATTTTGAGTTATGCACCCAAGCAGCGCCAAACATTGCTGTTTAGTGCAACCTTCCCGCCAGAGATCGAGTCTATTGCTAAGCGTGTGATGAAGGCGCCAGCACGCGTCACTATCGACTCAGCTGAGGCCGAAGAAACAATCACCCAATACTTTTACAATATAGATAGTCTAGAGGGTACCGAAGAGACCAAGCGCTTAATGGCGGTGCGTTTATTGCTCTGCGATACTCGCCCCACAAGCGCAGTAGTGTTTTGTAATACCAAACGTGAAACACAGCAGGTCGCCGATTACCTTGGCGAGCAAGGCTTTAGTGCCGTGGCTTTGCATGGTGATTTAGAGCAGCGTGAGCGCGATCAAGCCTTGGTGCGTTTTGCTAGTAAGAGCGTGAGTGTGTTAGTGGCAACAGATGTCGCGGCGCGAGGCTTAGATATTGCCGCTCTAGATGCGGTAATAAACTACCATATTGCCCGTGAAATAGCCGTGCATACACACCGTATTGGCCGTACTGGCCGGGCAGGTGTGCAAGGCGTAGCTTGTACATTATTTAGTGGTAAAGAGCAGTTCAAGCTAGAGCGCTTAGAGCAAGCGCATAGCTTTGTCATCGATAAGCAGCCTTTACCTAAAGCTGAGGCGCTAAAAGCGGGTGCTTATAAGCCCAGTATGGCAACCTTACAAATTGATGGCGGTAAAAAGCAAAAGGTGCGCGCCGGTGATATTTTAGGTGCATTAACGGGACAAGACGGTATTGATGGCAAGCAGGTGGGTAAAATACAGATCATGGATAACTGGGCGTTTGTTGCGGTAGAGGGCAGGGTTGCTAGCGACGCTTTAAGTAAAATTGTGCACGGTAAAATCAAGGGTCGTAGTTTTCGCGCTCGTATCATCTAATAGGCTACTCGGCGGGTATTGGGCGGTTAGTATCTACCTTGCTTGATTTCTGCTTTGTTTATATCGGCCGCAACTTTGTTTGCGGCCTTTTACTTTTATGGGGTTGATGGTAATTGGCCCCTCCTGCCTTTAGGTTGTGATTGAGTTATAGGGTTATAGCTATTAATGAGTAATTAATATTAGCAAATTCTAATTAAGGTATTGCTAATATTTTGCTATTGGTGAATACTCTGCTTATCGAATTAACCAGAGGCTTTGCAGTGATACTCGAAGGCACGACCCAAGCAGCACCAAGTGTAAATAGCGATAAGGCCTCCATGGAGGCCTTAGCTCAGCATGCCAGTGCCGCAGCAAACTTGCTAAAAGAGCTGGGGAATGTAAACCGGTTAATGATCTGCTGCTCATTGGCCGAGCAGGAGCTATCGGTGAGTGAGCTCAATATATTGGTGCCGCTAAGTCAGTCTGCATTGTCACAGCATTTAGCGCGTATGCGTGAAGCGGGTCTGCTGGCTTGTCGCAAAGAGTCGCAAGCGGTGTATTACCGTATCGCGGATGATAGTGCGTTAAAGGTTATTGCCACGCTTAAGTCTATTTATTGTCCTTAATTATTTCTCTATAAAGAGGTTTTTATGTCTATATCAACACAAAGCGCAGTCGACTTTTCTGCTTTATTTAATCAGCAAAAAGGCACAATAACCGTCCTTGATTTGCGAACAGCAGCAGAGGTGCAAGGGGAGTACCTTGAAGGTTGTGTGTGCTTGCCGGTGCAAGAGCTAACGCCTGATTCGTTTGACGCTAAGCTGAATGAGGTGGGCCATACCGATGAGCCTGTGTATTTGCTGTGCCAAAGCGGAAAGCGAGCACAAGTAGCTGTGGATAAGCTGCAAGGTAAGACGCAGCGCCCCTTGGTCATTATTGATGGTGGGCTTAATGGGCTTAAGGCGGCTGGAGTTGGCGTTAAAAATGGTGGGGGCAAAGTTATAAGTCTAGAGCGTCAAGTGAGAATAGCGGCAGGCTTTTTAGTAGTGCTGGGCGTGGCGTTAGGGGCATTGGTTAGTTCTTATTTATACGGTATTTCGGCTTTTGTAGGGGCGGGCTTGATGTTTGCGGGTATTACCGATACCTGTGGCATGGCAATGTGCTTAGCGCATATGCCCTGGAATAAAGCTAAAGCGTAAAGGCTTTGTTTTGTCTGCTGCTTTTAATAGTTGTTGTTATTGAATGGGTGTTGTTATTTGGTGAGTGGGCTTATTCAGATTTAAAATGGTGGGTGTCATGCAGCGCCAGGGTAGGCTCAATAAATAGCCTTAAAAAGAAATATCAAAAAAACACTTGCGCGGCGCGTAAAACTACCTATAATGCGCGCCTCATCACGGGGTCAAGGCTGTTGGGAAGGGTTTCCAGAGTTCTCGTGAATCAATTTTTTAAATGAAAAAAATAAAAATTGAGTCTTGCAAAAAATGAGCTGCTGAGTATAATGCGCGCCTCGATCTGCAAGGTTGAGAGTAAGTTGATTTGATGTTTAATTTGTTTTGTAAAAACAAATTAAACAAAGAAAAAGCTTGCAAGGTAAAGAAAAAAGCGTATTATACGCCACCCCGACAAGGCGAAGCCGGTCGGACAGATAAGAAAGCCTTTGCGCACTTATCGTTTTTTAACAAGACAGATCAAGCAAAGCGTGTGGGCGCTTGTGTAATTTGAAGCATAAAAAATTAGCGCAAGTGACCACATTGCAGTAATATCATGTATTAATGTTAATGAGTTATATTGCGTTCAAAAAGATTTGATTTCAT